>NZ_JBIVIR010000019.1:0-156214 GCF_044749825.1 Streptomyces sp. NPDC088915 | reverse complement strand
ACCGCCGCCGCGAACGGCGCGATCTTCGCCTCCGCCAGCGCCCGCACCGACTCCCGGAGCATGTCGTGCTCCTCGGAAGGCCGATACAGGTCGAAGTCCTTGCCCATGATGTGGAGCTCCCCTAGACGCTTGTGGCACTGAGTACCCTCAGCAAAGCACACTCAGTGCCACAAATGCCAGAGCGCCCCGACGCGTCATGCGTCGGGGCGCTCGGGAAACCGCGCGGTCGGTCGCGTCAGCGGGAGGACACCGTGAGGTTCTCGCCGTCCTCGGCGAACCGCTTCTCGTCGTACTCGGCGGCGAGGTTCCGCGCGTGCTCCTCGGTCATCTCCAGGCGGATCAGCACGGCCGGGGTGCATATGGTCGGCAGTACGCACCGGAGCAGCACCAGAACCCGATGGGTCAGGTCATTGCGGTCGCACAGGATCTGGGACATGGCCTGGATCCCGGAGAAGGACCCCGCGAAGAGTTCGGCCGTGTCCGTCACGTTCACGTGGAGGAGGAGCTCCCCGCGCACCTTCGCGACGGTGAGGATCTCCGCCACCTGGTCGATCCACGCCCGGAAGGGAGCGGCCCGGTCGACCCCCGCGGCGCCGCTGTCCAGGGCCAGCGCGACGCTCGCCCGCACCAGCGGATCGCGCTGCAGCCGGTGGGTGAGCAGGAAGGCCTGGTCGACCAACTCCTGGAGCTTGACGGGCTGCGGGGTGAGGGGCTCGTCGAGCATCTGGGCGTCCAGCACGCCGAGGGCGAGGTCCTCCTTGGAGGCGAAGTGGAAGTACAGCGCCCCCTTGGTCACCCCGGCGCGCACCAGGATCTCCCCGATGGTCGTCCGCTCGTAGCCGCGCTCGGCGAAGACGGCGGCGGCCGACTCCAGGATGAGCCGCCGGGTCCGGATTGCACGCGCTTGCTGCGCCAAGGCGCCTCCCGCTGTCTCGCTGTCTGTGCTCACCCTGTGACGTGAAGCATTGAAAAGAAAACCGCGTTCTACGTACCCTACGCCGGACGGACGTGCCGTTCGGGGTGTGCAGGGACTGCGAGGGGGAGCCATGGAACAGCGCCACCGTGGAGGAACGACACCCGTCCCGGGGGAGTTCGTCCATCGGGCCGACCCCGCCGACATCATCCCCACGGCCTGGACACAGGTACGGGAGAATCGTTACTCCGTCTCCGCTCGCTGGCCTGCTTCGCATCCCTTCTTCTCCCCGGTGGCCGGTGACCGGCACGACCCCGTGTTGGTGGCCGAGACGATACGTCAGGCCACCATGCTCGTCCTCCACGCCGAACTCGGGGTACCCGTGGAGGATCAGTTCGTCATGTGGGAGCTGAACTACACCGCCGATCCCGGGGAACTCGCCCTCGACGGCCCCTCGTCGGAGATCGTCGCCGAGATCTCCTTCCCCGAACTGGAGAGGCGCGCGGGCAGGGTGCGCGGCCTGCGCACCAGCGTCGTCATCACCCGGGACGGCCGGCGGGTCGCCACCGGCGACAGCACGGCGCGCTGCACCCCGGGCCCGGCGTACCGCCGGATGCGGGGCGAGCGGATGGCGGCCCTCGGCCGCCCCGTCCCCCTGATACCCGGGGTGGACCCGCGCCTGGTCGGCCGCGAGGACCCCAAGGACGTCGTCCTGGGCCCCGGCGACCGCCCCGACCGGTGGCAGCTGCGGATCAACACCGCCCACCCCACGCTCTTCCGCCGCCCGAACGACCACGTCCCCGGGATGCTCCTCCTCGAAGCGGCCCGGCAGGCGGCGATGCTGGCGACCGGCGACACCGCCTACCTCCCGGCCGCCATGGAGCTCTCCTTCTCCCGTTACGTGGAACTCGACAGCCCCTGCTGGATCGAGGCCGAGATCCTGACCACCGCCGACCCGGCGACCACCGTCCGGATCACCGGCCACCAGGACGGCACGCCCGTCTTCCTCTGCACGCTCACCTCCCCGTCCCGTGAGCCGGTGGTGGCCGGACGCGGCCCCGCCGCCCGGTCGGCGGGCTGACCCGGAACGGACGATGGGCCCTCACCTCCTGATCACCGGCGCGTCCGGATTCATCGGCGGCCGGGTGGCGGCCGCCGCCACGACGACGGCAGAGGCCGGGCGCGTACGCCTGTTCGCCCGCCGCCCGCTCGACGCCCCGCCCTTCGGGCCGGAGGGGACCCCGGCGGTCGAGACCGTCCGGGGCGACCTCCGGGACCCCGACTCCCTGCGCCGGGCCTTCGAGGGCGTCGACGTGCTGATCCACTGCGCCTCCGCGATCGGCGGGGACGAGGAGACGGCCCGCGCCGTCAACGACGAGGGCGTCCGGGCCCTGGTCGACGCCGCCGTACGCGCCGGGGTGACCAGGATCGTCGCCCTGGGCACGGCCTCCGTCCACGGCCGCGGCCCCTTCCGCGCCGCCGCCCCCGGCACCCTGCCGATCGCCCCCGTCTCGACGACCAGCCGCACCCGCGCGGCGGGCGAGCGGCACGTCATGGAGGCCGGCGGGACCGTCCTGCGCCCCCACCTCGTGTACGGGGCCGGGGACCGGCAGATGGTGCCGGGCCTCGTCGAACTCCTCGGCGCCCTGCCCGGCCCGCTCGACGGCGGCGCCTCGCGCCACTCCCTGATCGACGCGGACAGCCTGGCGGGCGTCCTGCTCGGCGCGGCGCTCTCGCCCCGGACCCGGCCCGGCCCGTACCACGTCAACCACCCCGAACCGGTGCCGGTCGCGGACCTCCTCGCGGCGGGCGAGGAGCTGCTCGCCCACCGGGCCGGACCGCGCCGGGGCCCGGCGGTGGACATCGCCGAGGCGCGGACCCTCCTCGCGGCCCGCCCCTTCGCCCTCCACCACCTCGACATGCTCGCCACCGACCACTGGTTCGCCGACGACCGCACCTGGCGGGAGCCGGGCCGCGACCCGGGACCGGTCTTCACCGAGGGGTTCGCCCGCCACGCGGAGTGGTACCGGAGCTTCCTGGGTCCCTCCTCCTGAACGGGGCCTCCTCGGCCCCTCCTCCCGAACGGGGGCCTCCTCGCCCCCTCCTCCCGAACGGAGCCTTCCCGGTGTCCCCGGGCGGAGCCACCGCGCCCCTCCCGAACGGAAGCCGTCCGGCCCCCGGTCCGCGCCCGAGACCCCCTCGCACGCCCCTCCTCCGGGCGGTTCCCGGTGGATAAGGTGGGCCACGATGACACGTTTCCGCGAGAGCGTCCGGTCCCTGCTGCGCGAGCAGGTGCTCGACGCCGCCTACCGCCTCGTCGCCGCCGAGGGCTGGAGCGGGCTGCGCATGACCTCCATCGCGCGCGCCGCGGGCATCAGCCGCCAGACCCTCTACAACGAGTTCGGCTCGAAGGAGGCCATCGGCAACGCCCTGGTCCAGCGCGAGCTGGAGGGCTTCCTGATCGGCATCGAGCGCGAACTCGACGCCCACCGGGGCGCGTTGGAGGATGCGGCGGCGGCCGGCGTCGGCTACACGCTCCAGCAGACCGTGGACAACCCCCTCATCAAGAGCGTCCTGGTCGCGGCCCGGGGCGGCGAGGACGACCTCCTCGCCTACCTCACCACCCGCACGGAGCCGGTCTTCGGCACGGCGATGGCGATGCTCGACGCGTACGCGATCGAGGCCTGGCCCGACGTGGACGAGGAGTCGCGCGGCCTCGCCGTCGAGACGGTCGTGCGGCTCACCGTCAGCCACATCGTCCAGCCGGTGGCCTCCCCGGCGGAGACGGCGGCGCGCATCGCCAGGATCACGGCGAGGATCGCGTACCCGGGCGGCACCTGAGGCGTACCCCGTCCGGGCCCGGAGGCCGTACCCCGCCCCGGTCCGCACGTGCGACGAGGCCCGGTGCCGAACACGGGGGATCTTCGGCACCGGACCTCTGTTGAATATTCTACGAGATCCTCCGGAGTGCTCGCGCACGGCCCACCGCCCGACGGGCGGAGCGCGGGCGGACGGGGTACACCTCCCCTGAGACGCGGACCCGGCCGCACCCGGCCGGGACGACCCCCGCCCGCGTCGCCGACGCCGAGGAGGAGGCCGCCGTGGAAGGCAGGAGCAAGGGTTTCGTGCAGTCCTTCAACCGTCTCGGGGGATACGGGTTCGTCGTCCCCGTCGGCTCCGAGGAGCAGGTCTGGTTCAGCGCGGAGGACATCGAGGACGAGAGCAGGACCGTCTCGGAGGGGCAGCAGGTCTCCTTCGTCCTGGTCCTCGGGGACGGCCGCTTCGAGGCCAGGGAACTGCGCGTCTGACGCCCCCCGCGCCCCGGGGCGCGCCCCCGGGCCGGTGGTACTGTGCCGAGGCCAGTCGCACCTTTGTACGCGCCCGAACGGGTGTGTGCACGGGTCGGGGAATCCGGTGCGAGACCGGAACTGACGCGCAGCGGTGAGGGCGACGGGCGGAGCATCGGCCACTGGGCGGCGACGACGGCCCGGGAAGGCGCCCCGTCCGGCCGACCCCGAGTCCGAAGACCTGCTGGCGGCCCCGGCGGCCCGCCCGTCCGGGGAGCACCGTACGACAGGCTCCGCGTATGAGCCGTGGCCGCAGAGGAAGTCCCGTGCCGCTCGCACACCCCGTCCGCTCCGCCGTGCCGTTCCTCACCGGAGCCCTGCTCCTGACCGCGACCGGTTGCGGCGCGGGAACCGCACCCGCCCCCGACCGGCCCGCGCGCGGCGCCGCCGGAGACGCGAAGGCCGGATACCCGGTCACCCTCGACGACAACTGCGGACGGCCCGTCCGCGTCGAGCGCGCGCCCGAGCGGGCCGTCGCCCTCGACCAGGGCGCGGCGGAGATCATGCTCTCCCTCGGGCTCGCCGACCGCATGGTGGGCACCGGCACCTGGACGGACCCCGTGCTCAAGGGCCTGGAGGAGGAGAACGCGAAGGTCCCGCGCCTCGCCGACCGCTACCCCTCCGTCGAGAAGGTCCTCGACGCCGAACCCGACTTCGCCGCCGCCTCCTTCGCGTACACCCTCGGCAAGGGAGGGGTGGCGCCCCGCGAGCGGTTCGAGCAGCTCGGCGTCCCCACGTACCTCTCGCCCACCGATTGCGTCGGCAAGGACAACAGCGGGGACGGCGACGGGGTCCGCGTCCGGCCGCTCACCATGGAGACGGTCTACGGCGAGATCCGCGACCTGGCCCGGATCTTCGGGGTCCGGGAGCGCGGCGAGGAGCTCGTTGCCGAGCTCAAGGGCCGGGTGACGAAGGCGACTTCGGGTGGAGACTTCGAAAACGCCACGGTCCTCTACTGGTTCGCCAACTCCGAGGCGCCCTACATGGCGGGCTGCTGCGGCGCCCCCGGCATCGTCTCCCGCGAGCTGGGCGCGAAGAACGTCTTCGACGACACCAAGGAGGAGTGGCCCCAGATCAACTGGGAGACCGTCGCCGACCGCGACCCCGACGTCCTCGTCATCGGCGACCTCACCCGCCGCTCGCAGTCGGCCGAGAGCGCCGCCAAGAAGATCGGGTTCCTGGAGTCCGACCCGGTCACCCGCAGCATGACCGCGGTCAAGAACAAGCGGTACGTGCTCCTCAGCGGCCAGGCGCTCAACCCCACGATCCGCACCGTCGAGGCCGTCGAGAAGGTGGCGGCCGCGCTCCGCTCGTACGGTCCCGCGAAGTGACGGCCACCACCTCTCCGGCTGCCGCTTCGATACGGAAGGGAGCCGCGGCCCTGCTGTGGACGGCGGGCGGACTCGCGCTCCTGGCCGCGTCGATCGCCGTGGCCATCACCATCGGCCCGGCCCGCATCGGCGTCGCCGACGTGTGGTCGACGGTCGCCGCCCACCTCGGCGGGGGCGCCCCGGCGCTCTCCCCGATCCGCGACGGGATCGTGTGGGACCTGCGGCTTCCCCGCACCCTCCTCGCCGCCGTCTGCGGCGCCGGACTCGCCCTGTGCGGCGCGGTGATGCAGTCGCTGCTGCGCAACCCGCTCGCCGACCCCTTCGTCCTCGGCGTCTCCTCCGGCGCCTCGACCGGCGCGGTCGCGGTCGTCGTCCTCGGGATCGGCGGGGGAGTCCTCTCCGTCACCGGCGGCGCGTTCCTCGGGGCGGTCTGCTCCTTCGCGCTCGTGCTGCTGCTCAGCCACACCCTCGGCGGCTCGACGGACCGTGTGGTCCTCTCCGGGGTCGCCGCCATGCAGCTCTTCTCGGCCCTCACCTCCTTCGTCGTGATGACGGCCGCCGACGCGGAGACCACCCGGGGCGTCCTCTTCTGGCTGCTCGGCTCCCTCGCCGGGGCCGGCTGGAACGACGTGTGGGTGTGCCTCGGGGTCCTCGCGGCGGCCCTGGTGATCTGCGTCGGACACGCGCGGACCCTGGACGCGTTCGCCTTCGGGGAGGAGGCCGCAGCCTCGCTCGGCGTCGCCGTCGCCCGGACCCGGCTCGTCCTCCTGTGCGTCACCGCGCTCCTGACGGCCGCCCTGGTCTCCGCCGCCGGGGCCGTCGGCTTCGTCGGACTCGTCCTGCCGCACGCCGCCCGCGCGCTCGCGGGCCCCGGGCACGCCCGGCTCCTGCCGGTCACCGCCCTGGCCGGAGCGGTCTTCCTGGTCTGGGCCGACACCCTCGCCCGTACCGTCCTCGACCCCCAGGAGGTACCGGTGGGCGTGGTGACCTCGCTGATCGGCGTCCCGGCCTTCGTCCTGGTCCTCTACCGCACACGAAGCACGCGAAGCGCATGAAGCACACGAAGCACGAGGAGCACGCGATGACCCCCGCCCACAGGGACGCGGGCCTGCGCGCCGACCGCGTCTCGCGCACCGCCGGCGGCGTCCTCGTCCTCGACGGCGTCAGCATCGCCCCGGTCCCCGGCACCGTCACCGGCCTCCTCGGCCCCAACGGCTCCGGCAAGTCCACGCTCCTGCGCCTGCTCGCCGGCGTCCTCGCCCCCGACTCCGGGGTCGTCACCCTCGACGGCGACCCGCTGGCCGGACTCGGCCGCAGGACCGTCGCCCGGCGCCTCGCCGTGGTCGAGCAGCAGTCCGACACCCAGAGCGACCTGACCGTCGTCGACGTCGTACGGCTCGGCCGCGTCCCGCACCGCAGGGCCTGGACCCCGTCCTCGGCGGCCGACGAGGCCGCCGTCCGCTCCGCCCTCGCCCGCACCGGGCTCGCCGACCGGGCCCGCCAGCCCTGGCGGACCCTCTCCGGCGGCGAGCGCCAGCGCGTCCAGATCGCCCGCGCCCTCGCCCAGGAGCCGCGCGAACTCCTCCTCGACGAGCCCACCAACCACCTCGACGTCCAGCACCAGCTGGACCTCCTGGAGCTCGTCTCGGGGCTGCGCCTCACGGCCGTCGTCGCCCTGCACGACCTGAACCTCGCGGCGATGTACTGCGAGCGGCTCGTGGTCCTCTCCGGCGGCCGCGTGGTGGCCGGCGGCACGCCGGAGGAGGTGCTCACCGAGGAGCTGATCGCGGACGTCTACCGGGTCCGGAGCGTCGTGACCCGGCCGGACCCCGGGGGCCGCCCCCACGTCCGCTTCCTGGGGACGGCCGGGCCCTCCTACTCCCCGTCGCCGGGCTCCGGCGCCAGCGCGTCCATGAAGGAGCTGACCGAGAACACCGCGCGGCCGGGACCGGCCGGACCGTAGCCGGGCGGGGCGGTGAGGTCGTTCTCCCGGAGCGTCTCCGTGTACGCCTCCAGGAGCCGCAGGTGGTACTCGAGCGGGGCGCCGTCCGGGTTCTCGCGGCCCAGCGGCGTCGTCGGCTCCGGGCACCAGGTGGTGAAGCGGGGCGTGATCCCGCGCGACATGAAGAACCGCAGGCCCTCCCGGGTGGAGGCGATGGCCTCGTCCACGGTCAGGAAGCCCGAGGGGCGCGCCATCTCGACCCCGGCGACGAAGTTCGGGATGACGTTGCGCGGCCCGAAGACCTCCGCCGAGTCCAGGATGCGGCGGTGCCACTCGTCCCGGCCGATGTAGCGCTCCTTGCCGGGGCAGTACAGCTCGAACAGGCGCCGGTCCCACACCTCGTAGTTCGGGTGGTAGATCCGGATGCCGTAGTCGTGGAAGCGCTGCACGTCCGCCTTGGGCAGGGCCTGCGCGACGACCTTGCCGATCCAGCGGCCGGGGAAGCGCTCCTCGATGGCCTGCGCGTACTGCCCGTAGAAGTCGGCCTCGTCCTTCCCGCCGACCTTCGAGGTGACGGCCCCGCCGGTCAGGGTGTACGCGGTCGACGCGCGGGCCGTGTCGTGCCGGTCGATGATCTCCAGGGCCTCCAGGACCTCGTCCACCGGCTTCACCCCGGTGTACGGGCGGCCCGCCGCCTTGTGCTGGCGCCAGTTGTGGTTGATGTCGCAGTACTGGCACTCCTCCTTGGCGCCGAAGTACTGGCACACCCGGAAGACCGTCAGGTAGATCAGGTAGCCCCACTGGATCGTCGGCGCCACCTCCATCACGGACTTGCCGTTCGACAGCGGGTGCCGGTAGTACTCCGGCATCGGCGGCAGGCCGACGTCCGCGATCCGCGCCCCGTCCAGGAAGAGCGCGAGCGCCCCGTCCTCGTCGGGCGCGACCCGGTACGGCGAGGACGGGTTGACCCGCACCGACACCACCGTGCGCCGCAGCCCGTACGGGCCGCCGGTCAGCACGATCTCCTCCGGCGGCCGGTTGAGCGCCGCCTCCCCGAGCTCGGGCAGCGTCCGGTGGTCGAAGGAGAAGATGAAGTACGACTTCGGCTTCACCTCGCCCCCTTCGTTGCCGGACAGGGCGGCGGGGTCGAAGGCGACCCCGCCGCGCAGCAGGTCCTCCTTGAGCACGGCCTCCCGGGGAATCCCCGGGAAGCGCTCCATGAGGGACTCCACGACGGACGTGCGGGTGGGTGCGACGCTGGACACAGGCGGGTCTCCCGAGGTGAGGGGGCTCATGGAGCCGACGTGTACCCCACGCTACGCGCGCGTGCCCCCGGGGCGTCGGCCGGGGTTCCCGGCCCCGGCCCCGGGGGCGCGTCCCGTCACGAGCCGGACAGCTCCGCGCGGACCGTGCGGGCGGCGGCGACCAGGTTCTCCAGGGAGGCCCGGGTCTCCGGCCAGGCGCGGGTCTTCAGACCGCAGTCCGGATTGACCCACAGGCGCTCGGCGGGGACGGCCTCCAGACCGGTGCGCAGCAGGTCCGCCGCCTCCTCGGCGCTCGGCACCCGGGGCGAGTGGATGTCCCAGACGCCGGGACCGGCCTCGCGCGGGTAGCCGTGGGCGGCGAGCTCCCGGGCCACCTGCATGTGGGAGCGGGCCGCCTCCAGGCTGATGACGTCGGCGTCGAGGTCGTCGATGGCCTGCACGACGTCCCCGAACTCGGCGTAGCACATGTGGGTGTGGATCTGGGTGTCCGGCCGCACCCCGCCGGTGGCCAGGCGGAACGCCTCCGTCGCCCAGTCGAGGTACGCCGGGCGGTCGGCGGCCCGCAGCGGCAGCGTCTCGCGCAGCGCCGGCTCGTCCACCTGGATGACGGAGGCGCCGGCCGCCTCCAGGTCGCCCACCTCGTCGCGCAGGGCGAGCGCCACCTGCCGGGCGGTCTCGCCGAGCGGCTGGTCGTCGCGGACGAACGACCAGGCCAGCATGGTGACGGGGCCCGTCAGCATCCCCTTGACGGGCTTGGACGTGAGGGACTGGGCGTACGCCGTCCAGCGCACCGTCATCGGCTCGGGCCGCGAGACGTCACCGGCCAGGATCGGCGGGCGGACGTAGCGGGTGCCGTACGACTGGACCCAGCCGTGCCGGGTGACGAGGTAGCCGTCGAGCTGCTCGGCGAAGTACTGCACCATGTCGTTGCGCTCGGGCTCGCCGTGCACCAGGACGTCGACGCCGGTCTTCTCCTGGTACGCCACCACCTCCCGGATCTCGTTCCTGATCCGCTCCTCGTACCCGGCCGTGTCGATCCGGCCGGCCCGCAGGTCGGCGCGGGCCGCGCGCAGCTCGTCGGTCTGCGGGAAGGAGCCGATGGTGGTGGTCGGGAGCAGCGGGAGGCCCAGGTGGGCGCGCTGGGCGGCGGCCCGCTCGGCGTACGGCTGCGAGCGGCGGGCATCGGCCCCGGTGACGGCCCCGGCGCGGGCGCGCACGGCCGGGTTCCGGGTGATGGGGGAGGTGGCGCGGGAGGCGAGGACGGCGCGGTTGGCGGCCAGCTCGCCGGCGATCGCGTCCGTCCCCCGCGACAGGCCCCTGGCCAGCGTGGCGAGCTCGGCGGCCTTCTGCCGCGCGAAGGAGAGCCAGCGCAGGATCTGCGGGTCGACGCCCTTCTCGGCCGCCGCGTCGAGCGGCACGTGGAGCAGGGAGCAGGAGGCGGAGACGTCGACCCGGTCGGCCAGGCCGAGGAGGGTGCCGAGGGTGGCCAGGGACTTCTCCAGGTCGTTGACCCAGATGTTGCGGCCGTCGACCACACCGGCGACGAGCCGCTTCCCGGGCAGCCCGCCGACGGCGGCGAGCCCCTCCAGGTTGGCGGCGGCCGGGCCGGTGAAGTCGAGCGCGAGACCCTCGACGGGCGCCTCGGCCAGGACGGGCAGGGCGTCGCCGAGCCGGTCGAAGTACGAGGCGACGAGGAGCCGCGGCCGGTCGGTGAGCGCGCCGAGGTCGCGGTAGGCGCGCGCGGCGGCGTTCAGCTCGGCCGGGGTCCTGTCCTGGACGAGCGCGGGCTCGTCGAGCTGCACCCACTCGGCGCCGGCCGCGCGCAGGTCCGCGAGGACCTCCGCGTACACCGGCAGGAGCCGGTCGAGCAGGGTCAGCGGATCGAAGCCGGCGGCCACGCCCGGTGCGGGCTTGGCGAGCAGCAGGTAGGTGACGGGTCCGACGAGGACCGGACGGGCCGTCAGCCCCAGGGCGAGGGCCTCCTCCAGCTCCGCGACCTGCTTCGAGGAGTCGGCCGTGAAGACCGTGTCCGGGCCCAGCTCCGGCACCAGGTAGTGGTAGTTGGTGTCGAACCACTTCGTCATCTCCAGCGGAGCGACGTCCTGGGTGCCGCGCGCCATGGCGAAGTAGCCGTCCAGCGCGTCGGCGGCGACGGCCTCGCGGTGCCGCGCGGGGATCGCGCCCACCATGACGGTGGTGTCCAGGACGTGGTCGTAGTACGAGAAGTCGCCGGTCGGCACCTCGTGGACACCGGCCCCGGCGAGCTGCCGCCAGTGCGTGCGGCGCAGTTCGGCGGCGGTGGACCGGAGGGCGCCGGCGGTGACGCGGCCCTTCCAGTAGCCCTCGACCGCCTTCTTCAGCTCCCGGTCCCGGCCCTGACGGGGGTGGCCGTACACGGTGGCCCGTGCTGCCGCGGCTGCGGACTTCGTGGTCACGGAGATCTCCTTCGCGAGATGAATCCCTGAGGTCCCGGGGACGGGACGAGGACGCGAAGGGGCGACGGACCGGACGGTTGCGAACACGCGCGGCGGGGCGCGGTCGTCCGTCGGTATGTACGCCGACCCGCCCTCGAGGTCACCGGGATGTCCGCGCGCGGAATCGTCCGCGTGCGGGCAACGGGCAGGTCTTCGGACTCACGGGCACGTCGCGCTGTACACGACTCCTACTGGCCGTCGCTTCCCAGACCCTTCCCGGGCCCAGTGCGTATGACGGCGGTCGTTCCCGCTCACCGCTGCGGGGCAGTCCCGGATTCCCACCGGGTTCCCTCTTACGACGCCTCCCGCCTGGCGGACGGGGGCGAACCAGCTGCCCGGCCAGGGTACGGGGTCTGCACCGGGAGTGGGGACGGGTATCTCGCCATTCGGGCGAGCCGACGAGACGCGCGGGTGAACGGCGGGGGGACGGGGACGGATCTGCGGGACGTACGGGGACGGGCGTACGGGCCGGGCACGCGGGCGGGCGTACGGGACCGGACGTGCGGGACCGGGCGTACGGATCGGGCGTGCGGGACCGGGCGTACGGATCGGGCACGCGGCCGGGCGCACGGGACCGGACGCACGGACCGGGTGTGCGGGACCGGACCCACGGGCCGGGCGTGCGGCACGGCACGGCAGCGGGGCCGGGGGCGGCACCACCCGCCCCCGGCCCCTCGCCGTACCGCCGCCGGGTCCTCTCTCGGGACCCTCCACCGGGCCTCTTCCCCGGCGGCGGGCGCCGGCCTCCTCAGGCCGGCCGTCCGGGCGTCTCCGCCCGGTCGTACAGGGGGAACCCCCGATCGGCCTTCCGGCCGCCGCCCACGACCCCGACGCGCCGGATGCCGCCGCCCGGACCGGCGCTCACGCCGCCACCTCGGCGGCCGTCACCGTGCGGACGAGGTGGCGGGAGTACGCCTCCGGGGTGAAGAAGAGGGGCAGTTCGGCGGCGAGCGCGGCGCTCTCGAAGAGTGCCCGCACCTCGTCGAGCGCCGCCCACGGGAACTCGGCGCCGAGCGCGGCCAGTTCGCGGTCGAGCAGTTCCAGGACCGTGCCGCGGTCGACGGTCCGGTGCCGGAGCCACTGCCAGATCTGGACGCGGGCGATCTCGGCGGTCGCGGCGTCCTCCACCAGGCCGTCGACCGTGACCGACCCCTGCCCGCGGATCCAGGCGTCGAAGTAGCGCAGCACCACGGTGATGTTGGCGCGGACGCCCTCCTCGGTCGGCGGCCCGCCGACCCGGCGCACCGCGAGCAGCTCCCCGGCGGTCACCCGCACGTCCTCGCGGGCCCGGTCGAGCTGGTGCGGGCGGTCCCCGAGCACCCCGTCGAAGACCTCGCGGCAGACCGGCACCAGGCCCGGGTGGGCCACCCGGGAGCCGTCGAAGCCGTCCTCCGCCTCCCGCTCCTTGTCCAGGCGGACCGCGGCGAGCACGGCCTCGTGCGCCGCCGGGTCCCCGGCGGGGACCCGGGCGGCCGTGGCGCCGATCGCATGGGCGCCGCGCCGGTGGCAGGTCCGCACGAGCAGCTCGGTGTACGCCCGCATGAACGGCGCCGTCATCGTCACCTTCGCCCGGTCGGGCAGCAGGAAGTCGGAGCGGTGGCCGAAGGTCTTGATCAGGCTGAACAGGTAGTCCCGGCGGCCCGCGTCGAGCCCCGAACTGTGCTCCCGCAGCTCGTGCAGGATCTCCTCCATCTCGAACGCGGCCGTGATCGTCTCGACGAGGACGGTCGCGCGGACGGTGCCCCGGGGGATGTCCAGGAGCTCCTGGGCCAGCAGGAACACGTCGTTCCAGAGGCGCGCCTCGTACCGGTTCTCCAGCTTGGGCAGGGAGAAGTACGGGCCGTATCCGGCGTCGATCCGCCGCCGGGCGCAGTGGAAGAAGTACAGGCCGAAGTCGACGAGCGCGGCCGGCACCGGGCCGCCGTCGAATTCCAGGTGCTCCTCGTCGAGGTGCCAGCCGCGCGGCCGGACCACGATCGTCGGCAGCCGGCCCTCGCGGAGCCGGTACTCCCGGCCCTCGGCGGTGGTGAAGTCGAGGCGCCGCTCGCACGCGTCGAGCAGGACGAGCTGGCCCTCGATCACGTTCTCCCAGGTGGGCGCGGTGGCGTCCTCGAAGTCGGCCGTCCACGCACTGGCACCGGAGTTGAGCGCGTCGACGGCCGCCCGCCGCTCCGGCGGACCGGTGATCTCCACCCGGCGGTCGATGAGCCCGGGGGCGGGCGGGGCGACCCGCCAGTCCGGGTCGGCGCGCACGGCGGAGGTGGTGAGAGGGAAGTCGAGCGGCGAGCCGGTGGCGAGCCGGATGGCCTGCCGGCGCCGCTCCTTCAGGAGCCACCGCCGGCGCTCGGTGAAGGCGGTGGCGAGACGGCCGACGAAGTCCAGGGCGTCGGCGGTGAGGATCTCGTCGTGGCGGTCGCCCGGGGCCGCGAGCACGCGGACCTGGCGGGTAGGGACGGCGCTGGTGGTCATCGGTGTCTCCTGAAGGGGAGCGGAGGAGCGAGTGGTACGGGGAGGGGTGCGGGGACGGGTGACGTGGACACCCGCCCCCGCGGCTCGGGAGACACCCCCTTAGTGGAACTGCTCCTCCTCCGTGGACCCGGCGAGCGCGGTCGTGGAGGAGGCGGGGTTGACGGCGGTGGAGACCAGGTCGAAGTAGCCGGTGCCGACCTCGCGCTGGTGCTTGACGGCGGTGAAGCCGTGCTCCTGCGCGGCGAACTCGCGCTCCTGGAGATCGACGTAGGCGGTCATGCCGTGCTCCGCGTAGCCGCGGGCCAGGTCGAACATGCCGTGGTTGAGCGAGTGGAAGCCGGCCAGGGTGATGAACTGGAACTTGTAGCCCATGGCGCCCAGTTCGCGCTGGAACTTGGCGATCTGGTCGTCGTCCAGGGCCGCCTTCCAGTTGAAGGACGGCGAGCAGTTGTAGGCGAGCATCCGGTCCGGGTACTGGGCGTGGATGGCCTCGGCGAACTCGCGGGCCTGCGCCAGGTCCGGGGTGCCGGTCTCGACCCAGATGAGGTCGGCGTACGGGGCGTAGGCCAGGCCGCGGGCGATGACCGGCGCCATGCCGCCCCGCACCCGGTGGAAGCCCTCCGCCGTGCGCTCGCCCGTGACGAACTCGGCGTCGCGCTCGTCGACGTCGCTGGTCAGCAGGTTCGCGGCGAGGGCGTCGGTGCGGGCGATGACCAGGGTCGGGGTGCCGGCGATGTCGGCGGCGAGCCGGGCCGCGTTGAGGGTGCGGACGTGCTGCGAGGTGGGCACGAGCACCTTGCCGCCGAGGTGGCCGCACTTCTTCTCCGAGGCGAGCTGGTCCTTGTAGTGGATGCCCGCCGCACCGGCCGCGATCATCGCCTTGGTCAGCTCGAAGGCGTTCAGCGGACCGCCGAACCCGGCCTCGGCGTCGGCGACGATCGGCGCGAGCCAGTCCGTCGTGTCCGTGCCGCCCTCGGCGGTGGCGATCTGGTCGGCGCGCAGCAGCGCGTTGTTGATCCGGCGGACCACCTGCGGCACCGAGTTGACCGGGTAGAGGCTCTGGTCGGGGTAGGTGTGGCCGGCCTGGTTGGCGTCGGCGGCGACCTGCCAGCCGGACAGGTAGATCGCCTGGAGCCCGGCCCGGACCTGCTGCACGGCCTGGCCGCCGGTCAGCGCGCCGAGCGCGTGGACGTAGTCGAGCTCGTGCAACTGCCGCCACAGGCGCTCCGCGCCGCGCCGGGCGAGGGTGTGCTCCTCGCGGACGCTGCCCGAGAGGCGGACGACGTCCTCGGCGCCGTAGGTGCGCTCGACGCCCTTCCAGCGGGGGTCCGTGGCCCACTGCCGCGCCAGCTCTTCGGCCGCCTGGTTTCCTGCCTGCGCCATGATGGTCCCTCCCGGGGGGTGTCGAACTTTGCGAAGCCCTGCGAAGGGTCGCGGGGCTCCGTACGAGATGACGGGCGGCCCGCCGGGCCCCGGGCGGAGACGACCGGGTCCTACGACGTCAGGGCATGAGCCGTGCCCCGAACTCCGCCTCCTGGTGGGGCACGGCGGGCCGTGGTCCGACTCTCGCAGTGGCACTCCGTGCCAACAACCGTGGCCGCCCGCCAACTTCTGCGAATCTTCCGACGCAGGCCTGCCAAGTTTGCGAAGCTCTGAAAGGACGCGGATTGGCCTAGGGTGTGGCCCACGCACGACCCGAGGGAGGACAGCCGTGAGCAAGATCTACGCCGGAGCGCGGCTGCGACGCCTGCGCGAGGAGCGCCGGCTGACCCAGGCGGACCTGGCCAGGGTGCTCAGGATCTCGCCCAGCTACCTGAACCAGATGGAGCACGACACCCGCCCCCTCACGGTCCCCGTCCTCCTGCGGGTCACCGAGTCGTTCGGCGTCGACCCCGACTTCTTCTCCGAGCGGGACACCGGCCGGCTCCTGGCCGACCTGCGCGAGACCCTCGCCGACGAACTCGACCGCGCCGCGCTCTCCGCCGCCGACCTCGCGGAACTCGCCTCCCGCCTCCCGCACGTGGCCGCCGTCCTCCTCGACCTCGGCCGCGGCCGCCAGGCCCTCACCGAACGCCTCGCCGCCCTGACCGGCGACCGCGACGACTCCCTCGCCCCGGACCCGGCACGCGCCCGCACGCCGCACGAGGAGATCCGCGAGTTCTTCTACCGGCGCCGCAACTACCTCCACGACGCCGACCTGGCGGCCGAGGAGCTCGCGGAGGAGATCGGCGTCCGCCCCGGAGAGGTGCGCCGCGCCCTCGCCGCCCGGCTCGACGAGCGCCACGGCGTCCGGATCACCGCCGACGCCGAGGCCGACCGGCAGCTCCACCGCTACGACCCCGCCGCCCGCATCCTGCACCTCTCGCCCCGGCTGCGCCCCGGCCAGCAGGCCTTCCGCATGGCCACCCAGCTCGCCCTGCTCGAACAGGACGCCCTGCTCTCCGCGTACGCCTCCGAGGACTACGAGGAGGGCTCCCGCACCTGGTCCCTGGCCCGCATCGGCGTCGCCCACTACCTCGCGGCCGCGCTCGTCCTCCCGTACCGCGCCTTCCACGCCGCCGCGGAGGAGACGCGCTACGACATCGAGCGGCTCACCGACCGCTCCGGACTCGGCTACGAGACCGTCTGCCACCGCCTCAGCACCCTCCAGCGCCCGCGCCTGCGCGGGGTCCCGTTCTCCTTCGTCCGGGTGGACCGGGCCGGGAACATGTCCAAGCGGCAGTCCGCCACCGGCTTCCACTTCTCCCGCGCCGGCGGCACCTGTCCCCTCTGGAACGTGTACGAGGCCTTCGCCGCCCCCGGCCGCATCCACGTCCAGGTGGCGGCCATGCCCGACGGACAGCGCTACCTGTGGACCGCCCGCACGGTGACCCGCCACCGCGGCGGCTGGGGCGACCCCGGCAAGACCTTCGCCATCGGCCTCGGCTGCGAACTGCGCCACGCCTCCCGGCTCGTCTACTCCGACGGCCTCGACCTCGACAACAGGGCCGCCGCCACCCCGATCGGCATGGGCTGCCGCGTCTGCGAACGCCTCGACTGCCCCCAGCGGGCGGTCCCCCCGCTGGGCCGCGCCCTCGCCGTCGACGAACACACCAGCACGTTCGTGCCGTACGCGGTGGAGGGTTAGGGCCTGCCCGGACCGGATTGGACCGGACCGGATACTGTCCGGACGATCTCGGAACGGCGGGGGACACGGTGGACTGGACGACGCTCCTTGGCGGGGTGGCCGCCGGGCTGCTGATCTCCGTCGTGACCGCCCCGGCCGGGGTGTCGGGGGCGGTGTTCCTGCTCCCGGTCCAGCTCAGCGTCTTCGCCGTGCCGAACCCGTCCGTCACCCCGACGAACCTGCTGTTCAACGTGGTCGCGGGCCCCGGCGCCCTGTGGCGCCACGGCAGGACCGGCGCCCTGCGCGGACCGCTCGTCCGGCGCCTGGTGGCGGGCACCCTCCCCGGCGTGGTGATCGGCGCCGTCGTGCGCGTCCTCGCCCTCCCGGGCCCCACCGTCTTCCGCGTCCTCATCGCCGCGCTCCTGCTGCCCCTGGGCGTGTGGCTGTGCGTCCGCACCCTGCGCCCCGCCCGCAAGCGGCCCGCCGCCGAGCCCTCGCCCCGCACCGTCACCGGACTCGCCCTGGCCGTGGGGGTGATCGGCGGGATCTACGGCATCGGCGGCGGCTCCCTCCTCGGCCCGGTCCTGGCGGGCCGGGGCGTCCCCGTCGCCCGCGTGGCCCCGGCCGCCCTCGCCGCCACTTTCACGACCTCCGTCGTCGGGGCCGCCACCTTCGCCCTGCTCTCCCTCACCACCACCGAGGCCGCCGCCCCGGACTGGGCCCTGGGCCTCGCCTGCGGCCTCGGCGGCCTGATCGGCGGCTACCTCGGCGCCCGCCTCCAGCCCCACCTCCCCGAGACCGCCCTCCGCCTCCTCCTCGGCACCCTCGCGACGACCCTCGGCGGGCTGTACGCGGCCCAGGCGCTGTTCTGATCGGGGGAACGGACGGCGGCGCGCGCATCGGACCGGAAGGCGCGGGTAACAGAGGTCACCTCTACCGCATTCCGGGAGGAACCACGCATGGCCGAGATCACCGCCCACCACGGGCTGTTCCGCGACACCGCACTGCACGTGGACGACACCGGCGGGCCGGGCCGGCCGGTCGTCCTGATCCACGGCTGGCCGCTGTCGGGCGAGTCGTGGAAGTACCAGGTGCCGGCCCTCGCCGAGGCCGGGTACCGCGTCGTCACCTACGACCGCAGGGGGTTCGGCCGCAGCGACAAGCCCGTCCTGAACTACACGTACGACACGCTGGCCGACGACCTGAACGCCCTGCTGACCGAGCTGGACCTGCGCGACGTCACGCTGGTCGGCTTCTCGATGGGGGGCGGCGAGGTGGCGCGCTACGTCGCCTCGTACGGCACGGACCGGCTGCGCGGCGTCGTCCTCGCCTCCGCCGTGACGCCCTACATGCTCCAGACCTCCGGCAACCCCGACGGGCCCCTGACCAAGGCGGAGGCCGCCAAAATGGGGGCCTCGCTCACCAAGGACCAGGACGCGTTCTACGACGGGTTCATGCGGGACTTCTTCTCGGCCGACGGCGAACTGAAGGTCACCGAGGAGCAGCTCCGCGAGGCCCGCGCCCTGTGCGACCAGGCGGACAAGAAGGCCGCCCTGGCGTGCATGACGCTCTTCGGCGCCACCGACTTCCGCGACGACCTGGGGAAGTTCGGGACGCTGCCCACCCTGGTGCTGCACGGGGACAGCGACGCCACGGTCCCGTTCGAGGGCTCCGGCGCCCGGACCCGCGACGCGCTGCCCCACAGCCGGGTCCACCTGGTCCCGGGCGGCCCGCACGGCGTCAACGTCAGCCACGCGGCGGAGTGGAACCGCGTGCTGCTCGACTTCCTGGACTAGGACAGCGGTCGAGACGCCGGCGCGCGGTGTCGGCACGCCCGGAAACCCGGTTGACCCGCGGTGGAAGATAAAGGGGTGATCTCCAAGGAGCGTGCCGTCGAACGGGTGGAGTCGTTGCTGGCCACGAGCGGGCTGCCGCACGAACCGGTCGTCCACGGGGTGGAGGAGCACGCGTTCGGCTGGCTCATCGTCTGGGACTCGGCGGAGTACGCCCGCACCCGTGATCCACGTGACTCCCTCGTCGGCGGCGGTCCCTACCTGGTGGACCGGTACGACGGGAGCGTCCACCACATTCCCGTCACCACGTGGGTGGGCGAGGGCTGGGAGGAGCTCTACCTCCGGCAGGTCAGGGGGGTGCGGGCGCCCGACCCCCTGGCCGCTTCCGTGCGCGCGCTGGTGGACTCCGCCGGAACGGTGGCCGCGATGAACCACCTCCGCAAGCGGGCTCCGCGCCTGGGCCTCCAGGAGGCCAAGGCCTACGTCATGGCCGTCCGGGACGGGTCCGAGCCGCCGCACGAACTGGCCGACCTCACGCGGGAGGAAGAGGTCTGCCCGCCGCTGGCGATCGAGACGCTGGCCGGCCCGGACCGGCAGCGGTCCGCTTGAGGGACGGCCCCGGCAACGGCGGGGACGGGCCTGCGGCAGCGCTCCCGCCCGCCGGGCCTGCGGCAGCGCCCCGGCCCACCGGGCTTACGGCAGCGCCCCCGCCCGCCGCGCCGCCACCACCGCCTCCATCCGCGTGTGCGCCCCCAGCTTCCGCATCGCCGAGCGCAGGTAGCCCTTCACCGTCTCGGGGCGCAGCCCGAGCCGGGCGGCCGCCGTCGCGTTCGTGGCGCCCGAGGCCACCGCCGCCAGGACGTCCGTCTCGCGCGGGGTCAGGGTCACGCCCGGGAGGGCGGCGGGGGAGCCGGAGGCCGTCTCCAGGCGGCCACAGACCGCGAGGAGCCGTTCCCGCAGCTCCGGGTCCGCGACCTTCGGCGCCAGCTCGCGCAGCTCGCCGTACGCCTGCCGGACCTCCTCCCAGGAGGGGCCCGGCGGGGGCGGGGCCAGGAGCTCCCGGACCTCGTCCCGTACCGCGAGGGCCTGTTCCACGTCCCGGGCCGCCGCGACCGCCGCGTCGAAGACCCGCTCGCCGACCGGCAGCGCGTCGCGCAGCGCCCCGTACAGCACGCCCCGCACCTTCCGGCGCACGACGACCGGCACCGCGATCACCGACCGCAGCCCCTCCGCCGACACCGCGCCGTCGTACTCGTGGGTGATGTGCCGCGCCGAGCGGTAGTCCGTCACCGCGCACGGCCGCCCGAGCGCCAGGCACTTCCCGCCCAGGCCGGAGCCCGCCGAGATCGCGAGCCCGCGCAGGGCCGGCGTCACCGCGCCGTTCAGCTCCCCGATCCGCAGCCCGCGGGTCTCGTGCAGCAGTCCCCCGAAGACCACCGGGAGCCCGGTGGCGCGGCGCAGCCTCAGCAGCGCCCCGCGCAGCTCCACCGACGATTCGACGTGCTCGCGCACCGCGCTCTCCTTCGTGGCCGCCGGCCCCGCCGCGCCGGCCCTCGCCGTCCGCGGGTTCACCCCCGAACGGGGGTGGTGAGACCTGGGTCACTGATTACACGATGTCCTGGACCGGTCCCGCAACGAGGAGGACACATGGCGGCAACCAGCGCGACCGAGGAGTTCCGGGCCGCCCGGGACTTCCTCCTCGAACACCGGGAGGACTACGAGGCGGCCCGCGCGGGCTTCGCCTGGCCCCGGCCCGAGCGGTTCAACTGGGCGCTCGAATGGTTCGACGTCGTCGCGGAGGGCAACGACCGCACCGCCCTGCACATCGTGGAGGAGGACGGCTCCGAGGCGAAGGTGTCCTTCGCGGAGATGTCCGCCCGCTCGAACCGGGTCGCGAACCGGCTCCGATCCCTGGGCGTGCGCGCCGGCGACCGGATCGTCGTCATGCTGGGCAACCAGGTCGAGCTGTGGGAGACCGTCCTCGCCGCGATGAAGCTGCGGGCCGTCGTCATCCCCGCCACCCCGCTCCTCGGCCCCGCCGACCTGCGCGACCGCGTCGACCGGGGCCGCGCCCGCCACGTCCTCGTGCGCGCCGAGGACACCGCCAAGTTCGACGACGTCCCCGGCGACTACACCCGGATCGCGGTCGGCGGCGACGGGACGGGGGAGTGGCTGGAGTACGAGCTCGCCGCCCGCGAGTCCGCCGACTTCGCGCCGGACGGCGACACCCTCGCCGACGACACCCTGATGCTGTACTTCACCTCCGGCACGACCGCCCGCCCCAAACTGGTCGAGCACACCCACACCTCGTACCCGGTCGGCCACCTCGCCACCATGTACTGGATCGGACTCAGGCCCGGCGACGTGCACCTCAACATCTCCTCGCCCGGCTGGGCCAAGCACGCCTGGTCCAACCTCTTCGCCCCGTGGAACGCCGAGGCGACCGTCTTCGTCCACAACTACACGCGCTTCGACCCGGCCCGCCTCATGGACGAGATGGAGCGGAACGGGATCACCAGCTTCTGCGCCCCGCCGACCGTGTGGCGGATGCTGATCCAGGCCGACCTGGGACAGCTCAAGACCCCGCCGCGCGAGGTCGTCGCCGCCGGCGAACCGCTCAACCCCGAGGTCATCGAGGCCGTCCGGCGCGCCTGGGGCACCACCGTCCGGGACGGCTTCGGCCAGACCGAGACCGCCGTCCAGGTCTCCAACAGTCCCGGCCAGCGGCTCAAGGAGGGCTCCATGGGCCGCCCCAGCCCCGGCTACCGGGTCACCCTGGTCGACCCGGTGACCGGCCGCCCGGACGCCGACGAGGGCGAGATCTGCCTCGACCTGTCCGACCGCCCGGTGGGCCTGATGGCCGGCTACCACGGCGACCCGGAGCGCACGGCGGAGGCGATGGCCGGCGGCCACTACCGCACCGGCGACATCGGCGCGCGGGACGCGGACGGGTACATCACGTACATCGGCCGCAGCGACGACGTCTTCAAGGCCTCCGACTACAAGATCAGCCCCTTCGAGCTGGAGAGCGCGCTCCTGGAGCACGAGGCCGTCGCCGAGGCCGCCGTCGTGCCCGCCCCCGACCCGCTGCGGCTCGCCGTCCCCAAGGCGTACGTGGTCCTCGCGGCGGGCTGGGAGCCGGGTCCGGAGACCGCGAAGGCCCTCTTCGCGCACTCGCGCGAGGTCCTCGCCCCGTACAAGCGGATCCGGCGGATCGAGTTCGCCGACCTGCCCAAGACCGTCTCCGGCAAGATCCGCCGCGTGGAACTGCGCCGCCTCACCGCCGAGGGCTGCGGCACCGAGTACACGGAAGGGGACCTCGCGTGAGCGCGCCGAAGGAACTCTCGTACGCCCGCGGCACCTCCACCACCCCGCTCCTCGGCGACACCATCGGCGCCGATCTGGACCGGGCCGTCGCCGCCTGGCCCGACCGCGAGGCGCTCGTCGACGTGCCCACCGGACGCCGCTGGACGTACGCGGAGTTCGGCGCCGACGTGGACCGGCTCGCCGGGGCGCTGCTCGGCAGCGGCGTCCGCAAGGGCGACCGGGTCGGCGTCTGGGCGGTGAACTGCCCGGAGTGGGTCCTCGTCCAGTACGCCACCGCCCGTGTCGGCGCCGTCATGGTCACCGTCAACCCGGCCTATCGCGCCCACGAGTTGGCGTACGTGCTGAACCAGTCGGGCGTCTCCCTGCTCTTCGCCTCGCTCGCCCACAAGACGAGTGACTACCGGGCGATGGTCGACCAAGTACGGGGAGAATGCCCGGGGTTGCGCGAGACGGTGTACTTCGGGGACGCGAGCTGGGACGCGTTCCTCGCCCGGACGCCCGGGGAGCTGCGCCCGGAGCCGCTCTCCTGCGACGAGCCCGTCAACATCCAGTACACCTCGGGGACCACGGGCTTCCCCAAGGGGGCCACGCTCTCCCACCACAACATCCTCAACAACGGTTACTTCGTGGGGGAGATGATCGCCTACACCGAGCAGGACCGGATCTGCGTCCCCGTCCCCTTCTACCACTGCTTCGGCATGGTCATGGGCAACCTCGCGGCCACCTCGCACGGCGCCTGCATCGTGATCCCCGCCCCCTCCTTCGACCCCGCCGCCACCCTCCGGGCGGTCCAGGAGGAGCGCTGCACCTCCCTGTACGGGGTGCCGACGATGTTCATCGCGGAGCTGAACCTCCCCGACTTCGCGACGTACGACCTGTCCACCCTCCGCACCGGGATCATGGCGGGCTCGCCGTGCCCGGTGGAGGTGATGAAGCGGGTGGTCGCCGAGATGAACATGGCGGAGGTCTCGATCTGCTACGGCATGACCGAGACCTCCCCCGTCTCCACCCAGACCCGCCGCGACGACGACCTGGAGCGCCGCACCGGCACCGTAGGGCGGGTCCTGCCGCACGTCGAGGTGAAGGTCGTCGACCCGGCGAGCGGACTGACCGTGGAGCGCGGTGCGGCGGGGGAGCTGTGCACCCGCGGCTACGGCGTGATGCTCGGCTACTGGGACGAGCCGGAGAAGACCGCCGAGGCGATCGACCCGGGCCGCTGGATGCACACCGGCGACCTGGCGGTGATGCGCGAGGACGGCTACGTGCGGATCGTCGGCCGCATCAAGGACATGATCATCCGGGGCGGGGAGAACGTCTACCCGCGCGAGATCGAGGAGTTCCTCCACGGCCACGCCAAGATCGCGGACGTCCAGGTGGTCGGCGTCCCCGACGAGCGGTACGGCGAGGAGATCCTGGCCTGCGTGATCCCGCGCGACCCGGCCGACCCGCCCACCCCGGAGGAGATCACGGCCTTCTGCCGCGACCGCCTCGCCCACTACAAGATCCCGCGCCGGGTGGAGATCCTCACGGAGTTCCCCATGACGGTGAGCGGGAAGGTGCGGAAGGTGGAGCTGCGGGAGCGGTACGCGGAAGGCTGAGGACGCGGTCAGGAGGCGTCGGTGAGGCCCCTGCGCATGCAGACGCGGGGCCGGGCCGCCAGGCCGTGGGCCGCCTCCGCGCGGACGATCGCGCGGAGGCCCTCCGTGAGCGCCGGATCGTCGTCGGCGATCGTCGTCATGCCGAGGGAGCGGAACGGTTCGCCCGCCGCCCGCTCGATGTCCTGGAGCAGCGGGAGTTCGGCCGCGACGGCCGCTCCGATGCGCATGCGACAGTATGGACCGGGGCCCCGGGGCGGGTGCGGCGCGGCCCTCAGGGGCGGGCGGTGCCGCCCGGCGGCGGCCGGTTCCGGTCCGCGTCCCCGGGCCGGTCGAGCAGCCCGCCGTCCCGCGAGAAGCGGGGCAGGAACAGGGCGAGCGCCGGGTCCCCGTACAGCGCCACGTACAGCTGGACGAGGCGTCCGTCCGTCACCTCCCGCCGGTGGGCCGGCAGCGGGTACCGCTCCCGCAGCCCGGCGAGCAGCCGCCGCGCCGCGCCGGTCGTGACGGGCAGCCGCAGCAGCACCGCCGCCGCCCCGAGGACCGGCGGAACCCCGACCGCGAGGACTCCCGGCAGGTCCGCCCCGGTCGCCCCGGTCGCGAACGACCCCACGAGGACCGTCAGGACGACGCAGCCGAGCAGCGTCCGCACCACCCACAGTTGCGCGACCGGCCGCAGCAGCCCGGCCCCGCGCAGCTCGCCGCTCAGCGCGTCCACGGCCCGCCGCGTCTCGGGACGCTGCGTGAGGTCGCCCAGGGCGAGGGCCCGGCGGAGCGCCCCGTGCACCCCGAGCTGCACGGGGTCACGGGTCCGGCCCGGCCCGCCGTTGGCCCGAATCGTATGTTTACGGCCCGCCGCGACCGCTCCGCGCTGGTGCAGCGCCACGAGCGCCACGGTGACGGCCGCCCGCCGCCCGCCCCGCAGCAGCGCGAGCGCCTGCGGCGTCGGCACGGCGTCCGCGTCCTTCGTCCCGCTCTCCCGGCTGCACGTTCGCAACAGCGCGGCGGCGACCAGCAGTTGGACCCAGGCCGCTCCGATGAACCACCACATCCCCGTCGGCATGACGCCCACCCCCCAAGGGAGTTGTGCCCGGCGGAGCGTGTTCCTCACGCGTGAATGGCCGATTTCGGATGCCGAGGTGTTGTGGGGGGAGGCCGGGGGCGCGCTCCGCCGGACCCGGGCGCCGGGTGCGGGCGCGGAGGAGCGCGGGCGCGGGGTCAGGCGCCGCCCGCGGCCAGGTCGTCGGCGGCGCGGTTGACCGGCTGCGGGGTGCCGGTCAGGTCGAGGACGAAGAGCGGGAGGCCGATCTCGGCGGCGCGCGCACGGGCCTCCGGGGTGTAGCCCGCGAGCGAGAAGAACGCGCTCGTGGCCGAGGCGCTCAGACCGTTGAGCCAGAGGCACTCGACCGCCCGCGGCCCGGTGGGGCGGGTGCTCGGGTCCACCTGGGCGACGAGCCCCGGCGCCCGCAGGTCCACCCCGGACGGGGGCCGCTCCTCGGGCTGGACGACGTCCCGGAAGCCGAGCCAGCGCAGGTATCCGGCGGCCGCGGCCACCGCGTCCCGCCCGGTCCGGATCGTCACGGGCCGGAAGGCGCCGCGCACCGGGTCCGGGCGCGGGGCCGCGGGCGGCGGCGGGACGTGTCCGGGGTAGCGCTCGGCGAACGTACGGTACGGCCTCCGGCGCGGTGGGGCGCCGGGCCCCTGAGGGTCGCCGTGGCCGGTGCGGCCGGGGGTACCGGTGCAGGGCCGGTCGGCACCGGTCGTGCTGCCGGGGCTCGTGCGGCCGGAGCCCGTGCCGCCGGATCCCGTACCGCCAGGGGCCGCCCCGTCCGGACCGGGAGGGGTCGGGCCGGGGCCCGCCGCTCGGGGCGGGACCGCGTCGGGACGGCCGGCCGGGTCGCCCGTACCGTCGGACCGGTCGCCCGGCTCGTTCGGGTCCTCCGGCCCGCCCGCGGAGCGCACCGTGTCCGTCGTCCGGACCGGCACCCGCAGGACCGCGCCGCACTGGCAGCCGAGCTCCGGGTGGGGCCAGTCGTCCTCGCGGCCGCAGGCACCGCAGCGGACGGTGACCCACTCGTCCGTCCAGTTCCGGTGCGTGATCGGCTCCGCCACCGCGCCCGCCGCCACCGACGGGGCCACGGGGCTCCCGCACGCGCAGGGGAAGACGGGTGCCGCGTACGCCTGCGTGCTCAGGCATTCCGGGCAGCGCACCGGTACCGAATCGCCCACGGTCCAACCCCCTGTCGTCCGCTCCCATCGTCCACCCATCCACCACTCCGAGGGAGGGTGTTCGGCCACTTCGGACACCTGGAAACACCCCTGAATCGCCCCTGAACCGGCCCTGAACCGGCCCCGAATCGTCCCCGAACCGTTTCGGCACCCGGACCTCCCTTGACGGTTCTTCGCCACCCCACCTACATTGCTTCCACATAGCAGAACAGCTTTTCCGTATTACGGAAACAGGCGACGAGCCCCCGAGTCGAGGGGGAGTCCGCCTGGATCCGCCCGGCCGAAGCAGGAGCACTCCCCATGCCTCGTATGACCGCCGCCGCAGCGGCCGTTGAGATCCTCAAGCGCGAAGGCGTCACCCAGGCGTTCGGCGTCCCCGGCGCGGCGATCAACCCCTTCTACCGCGAGCTCAAGAATGTGGGCGGCGTCGGCCACACGCTCGCCCGCCACGTCGAGGGCGCGTCCCACATGGCCGAGGGCTACACCCGTGCCAAGGCCGGCAACATCGGCGTCTGCATCGGCACGTCCGGCCCCGCCGGCACCGACATGATCACCGGCCTGTACTCGGCGATCGCCGACTCGATCCCGATCCTCTGCATCACCGGCCAGGCCCCGGTCTCGAAGCTCCACAAGGAGGACTTCCAGGCCGTCGACATCGCCAGCATCGCCAAGCCGGTCACCAAGGCCGCCACCACCGTCCTGGAGGCCGCGCAGGTCCCCGGCGTCTTCCAGCAGGCCTTCCACCTCATGCGCTCGGGGCGTCCCGGCCCGGTCCTCATCGACCTGCCGATCGACGTCCAGCTCACCGAGATCGAGTTCGACCCGGAGACGTACGAGCCGCTGCCGGTCTACAAGCCGCGCGCCACCCGCGCCCAGGCCGAGAAGGCCCTGTCCTTCCTCCTGGAGTCCGAGCGCCCGCTGATCGTCGCCGGCGGCGGCATCATCAACGCCGACGCCTCCGACCTGCTCGTCGAGTTCGCCGAGCTGACCGGCGTCCCGGTCATCTCCACCCTCATGGGCTGGGGCACCATCCCGGACGACCACGAGCTGGCCGCCGGCATGGTCGGCGTCCAGACCGCGCACCGCTACGGCAACGCGACCTTCCTGGAGTCCGACTTCGTCCTCGGCATCGGCAACCGCTGGGCCAACCGCCACACGGGCTACAACCTGGACGCCTACACCAAGGGCCGCAAGTTCGTCCACGTCGACATCGAGCCCACCCAGCTCGGCAAGATCTTCGCCCCGGACTACGGCATCGCCTCCGACGCCAAGGCCGCCCTGGAGCTCTTCCTGGAGATCGCCAAGGAGTGGAAGGCCGCCGGCCGCCTCCCCGACTTCACGGCCTGGGCCGCCTCCGCGCAGGAGCGCAAGGCCACCCTCCAGCGCCGCACGCACTTCGACAACATCCCGATGAAGCCGCAGCGCGTCTACGAGGAGATGAACAAGGCCTTCGGCCCGGAGACCCGGTACGTCACCACCATCGGCCTCTCCCAGATCGCCGCCGCGCAGTTCCTGCACGTCTACAAGCCGCGCCACTGGATCAACTGCGGCCAGGCCGGCCCGCTCGGCTGGACCATCCCGGCCGCCATCGGCGCCGCCACCGCCGACCCGGAGACCCCGGTCGTCGCGCTCTCCGGCGACTACGACTTCCAGTTCATGATCGAGGAGCTGGCGGTCGCCGCCCAGCACAAGGTCCCCTACGTCCACGTCCTCGTGAACAACGCCTACCTGGGCCTCATCCGGCAGGCGCAGGGCGGCCTCGGCATCAACTTCGAGGTCAACCTGGAGTTCGAGAACATCAACACCCCGGAGATCGGCGTCTACGGCGTCGACCACGTCAAGGTCGCCGAGGGTCTCGGCGTCAAGGCGATCCGCGTCGAGGACCCGGACAAGCTGGGCGAGGCCCTGGAGCAGGCCAAGAAGCTGGCCGTCGAGCACCGGGTCCCGGTCGTCGTCGAGGCGATCCTGGAGCGCATCACCAACATCGCGATGAGCAGGACGGTCGACATGAGCGACGTCACCGAGTTCGAGGACCTGGCCACCGAGCCCGGTCACGCGCCGACCGCGATCAAGGCCCTCCAGGTCTGATCCGGCCCCGGCCACAAGGCCCCCGTCCCGAGGAGCACCGGGACGGGGGCCGTCTCACGTCCCTCCCGCGCCCCGGGCCCGTACGTCCTGCGCCCGCACGCCCTGCGCCCGTACGAGCGCCGCGCCCGCCTCCGTCCACTCGTACAGGACCGACCGGCCCGCCCGTCCCCGCCGGACGAGGCCCGCCTCCCGCAGCACCTTCAGGTGCCGGCCCACCGAGCCGAGGCCCTGCCCGGTCAGGGTCACCAACTGGCTGGTGGACAGCGGGTTTTCGAGGCGTACGAGCACTCCCGCCCGCGCCGGTCCGAGGAGCGTGCCGAGCGCCCGCGGCACGCCGGGGCCCGAGGCGTCCGCCAGGACGCCCGCGCAGGGGTACACCACCGCGAACCGCTCCGTGCCCTCCCAGGACACCCAGCCCGTCGCCGGGGTCACCGGCACGAAGAGCAGCCGGCCGCCGTCGACCGAACGCGGCGGGTACGGGCGGGCGTTGACCTGGAGTCGGCCGTCGCCGAGCCAGCGCATCCGTCCCGGTGACAACTCGTCCAGGGCCGCCGCCCAGCCGCCCCGCCCCAGCCGCGCGGTCCGCGCCGTCACGTCGGCCTCGAGGATCCTCCGCCGCCGCGGCCACTCCGGAAGCACGGTCTCCTCCCACACCCACGCCAGGACCTCCGCCATCCGTCCGGGCAGGTCCCGCGCCGCACGCAGCGGCTCCGGCACGGGCCCGCCGAGCGCAACGGCCAGCTGCGGCACCGCGTCGGCCGGATCGACGGCGCGGACGGCCTCCACCTCCTCCTCGAAGGGCCGCTCGCCCTCGCCGAGCGGCGTCGGGGTCAGGAAGTCCGCGTTCCAGGTGGGGCCGATCGCGGCCCGGACGAGCAGGGCGTCGAGCGGTTCGGCCGCCAGGCGCGCCCGGTAGGCGGGCAACGCCCTGGCCAGCCAGGCCCGTTCGCCCGGGTGGCTCGCGGCGGCCGCGTGCAGGACCTTGAGCGCGGCGATCGTCTCGGCCAGCGGCGACACCACGAAACGGCCGCCCGCGAGCGAGTCGGTCCCGATCCGCCACCATCCCATCCCGCTGCCCCCGCCCTCTCTCCGGGCGCGTTCGTTTCGCCCCCGTGCGAAACGGTAACGCCGGGCGCCGGGCGCCCCCGAGACTCCCCGCATGTCCCGTCACCGCTCCCGTCACGACATCCGTCACGACACCCCTCAGGGCCCCCGCTGCCGCACCCTCTTCCGTACTCCCGAATTCACCCCCCTCTTCCTCACCGGCTCCGCCCACACCGCCGCGCAGACGGTGGCCGGGCTCGGGCTCGCCACCCTCGTCCTGCGCACCACCGGCTCGCCGTTCCTCTCCGCCCTCGCCCTCTTCGGGCCCTCGCTCGCCCAGTTCCTCGGCGCGACCACGCTGCTCTCCGCCGCCGACCGGCTGCCGCCGCGCGCCGCGCTCTCCGGGATCGCCCTCTTCTTCGCCGCGGGCACGGCCGTCCTGGCGGTCCCCGCCCTCCCCACCTGGGCGGTCTTCGCGGTCCTCTTCGCCGAGGGGCTCGCGGCCTCGCTGGGCGGCGGGGTGCGGTACGGCCTCCTGAACGAGATCCTGCCGCGCGAGGCGTACCTCCTCGGCCGCTCGGTGACGAACATGGCCGCCGGCGCCTGCCAGATCGGCGGCTTCGCGGCCGGCGGGCTCCTCGTCGCCCTGCTCTCGCCGCGCGGCGCGGTCCTCGCCGGCGCCGGGCTCTACCTCGCGGCCGCCCTCCTGGCCCGCCTCGGCCTCGGGGCGCGCCCGCCGCGCGCCGGAGGACGGCCCTCGGTCGCCGCGACCCGGCGCGCCAACGCCCTGCTCCTGTCCGTGCCCGCCCGCCGCCGCTGTTATCTGGCCCTGTGGGTGCCCAACGGGCTGATCGTGGGCTGCGAGTCGCTGTTCGTGCCGTACGCCCCCGAGCGCGCCGGACTCCTCTTCGTCTGTGGGGCGTTCGGGATGCTGGTGGGGGACGCCGTCGTCGGCCGCTTCCTGCCGGCGCGGCTGCGCGGCCGGCTGCGCTTCCCGCTCCAGGCGCTGCTCGCCGCCCCGTTCCTCCTCTTCGCCCTCGACCCCGGCCCGCCGCTCGCGCTCGCCGCCGTGACCGTGTCGGCGGTGGGGTACGGGGCGACCCTGCTGCACCAGGAGCGGCTGACGGCCCTGGTGCCGGAGGAGCTGAGCGGTCACGCGCTGGGCCTGCACTCCTCGGGGATGCTCGCGCTCCAGGGGGCGAGCGCGGCCCTGGCCGGCGCCCTCGCCCAGTACGCCTCGCCGCGGACCGTGATGGTGCTCCTCGCCCTGGCCTCGCTCGCCGTGACGTTCCTGCTCGCGCGGGCCGACCGGCGGGAAACGAAGAAGAGCGCGGAACCAGGGACCGTAAACCTGGTTCCGCGCTCTCCCGTCTGATGACCGCCCGACGGTGCGAGGCTGGCGCGACAGGACGTTCGCGCCGCCGGGCGGAGTCTCGGGATTCCCCTCCGCGGAGGGGGCGTTGGGACCGCGGCGGTACCGACGGGCGGGGCGGCCGTCCCTTCCTTCAGGTCAGGAAGGGGGCCGTCGCCCTTACCACCGCACTGGCTCGGAGCCGCCGCGGTCCTCACGCTGTCCGGTCCACCGGCCACCCCTCATTCGGGCCGGTGATCCGGACCGCGTACGGCGCTGACCTCCCGTCAAGTGCCGTACGCAGCCTGGGTGCCGCCGTGGATCAGTCGCGCAGGGCGGCGACCGCCTCGGCCACGCGCCTGCCGTACTCCGGGTCGGCGGCGGCGAAGTGCGCGACGTTCTTCTCCACGACGTCCTCGCGGGACACCTGGGAGAGGCTGCCGGCGATGTTGGCGACCAGACGGGCCTTCTCGTCCTCGGACATCAGGCGGTAGAGCTCGCCGGCCTGGAAGAAGTCGTCGTCCTTGACGTGCGCGGGCGCCTCGTGGGTGCCGGTCCAGCCGTGGATCGCGAGCGGCGCGGAGAGCGCGGCGTCGGTCTGGGCCGGGCCCTGGTACGAGTTGGGCTCGTAGTTCTTGTCGTGGCGCGAGCCGTTGCGGGTGGCCATGAGGCCGTCCCGGCCGTAGTTCTGCGCCGTGGTCGCCCTGGGGGCGTTCACCGGCAGCAGGGTGTGGTTCACGCCGAGGCGGTAGCGGTGGGCGTCCGCGTAGGCGAAGAGGCGGCCCTGGAGCATCTTGTCCGGCGAGGGGCCGATGCCCGGGACGAAGTTGTTCGGGGAGAACGCGGCCTGCTCGACCTCGGCGAAGACGTTGTCCGGGTTGCGGTCGAGGACCAGGCGGCCCACCCGCTGGAGCGGGTAGTCGGCGTGCGGCCACACCTTGGTGAGGTCGAACGGGTTGAAGCGGTAGTCCACGGCCTCGGCGGCCGGCATGACCTGGACGTAGAGGGTCCAGGACGGGTTGACGCCCCGCTCGATCGCCTGGAGCAGGTCGGTCTGGTGCGAGTTGGCGTCCTTGCCGACCAGCTCGGCGGCCTGCTCGGCGGAGAGGCTGCGGACGCCCTGGTTCGTCTTGAAGTGGTACTTGACGAAGAAGGCCTCGCCCGCCTCGTTGGTCCACTGGTAGGTGTGCGAGCCGAAGCCGTGCATGTGGCGGTACGAGGCCGGGATGCCGCGGTCGCCGAAGAGCCAGGTGATCTGGTGGGTGGACTCGGGGGAGTGCGCCCAGAAGTCCCAGACGTTGTCCGGCTCCTGCTTGCCCGTGAACGGGTCGCGCTTCTGCGAGTGGATGAAGTCGGGGAACTTGATCGGGTCCTTGATGAAGAACACCGGGGTGTTGTTGCCGACGAGGTCGTAGTTGCCCTCTTCGGTGTAGAACTTCAGCGCGAAGCCGCGGGGGTCACGCACCGCGTCCGCGCCGCCGAGCGAGTCGGCCACGGTGGAGAAGCGGATGAAGGTCTCGGTCCGCTTGCCGACCTCGGAGAGGAAGGCGGCCTTCGTGAAGCCGGTGACGTCGTCGGTGACCTCGAAGTACCCGTACGCGCCGGAACCGCGGGCGTGCACCACGCGCTCCGGGATCCGCTCACGGTTGAAGCGCGCGAGCTTCTCCAGCAGGTGCTGGTCCTGGAGGAGGAGAGGGCCACCGACGCCGGCGGTGGCGGAGTTCTGGTTGTCGGCGACGGGGGCGCCGGACTCGGTCGTAAGCACGCGCTTCGACATCGTGACCTTCCGTACGGGAGCTGCACTGAGTGACGGTGCCAGGAGCGTAGGTACGCCCTCCGAAAAACGTCAACAGTTTGTTGAAAATGAAGTGTGGTGTTCCGGTCGGCGACGGCGCCTGGGCGCGACAGGACAGTTGTCAGCGCCGCCGCCGACCGGAAATCGGGGGCCCCGGGGAAAGCGGGGGCGGGGTCAGACCTGCTGGCCGGAGAGGCGCTCGACGGCGCGCAGCAGGGCCGAGTGGTCCAGGCCGCCGTCACCCTGCGCGCGCAGGGAGGCGACGAGCTGGGCGACGACCGCGCCGACCGGAAGGGCGGCGCCCACGTTGCGGGCGGCGTCGGTGACGATGCCCATGTCCTTGTGGTGCAGGTCGATGCGGAAGCCCGGCTTGAAGTCCCGGTTCAGGAAGTTGTCCTTCTTGCGGGTCAGCACGGTCGAGCCGGCCAGACCGCCGTTGAGGACGTCGAGGGCCGCGGTGAGGTCCACACCGGACTTCTCCAGGAAGACCACGGCCTCGGCGCAGGCCTGGATGTTGACCGCCACGATGAGCTGGTTGGCGGCCTTCACCGTCTGGCCGGAGCCGTGCGGGCCGCACAGCACGATGGTCTTGCCGAGGGCCTCCAGGATCGGCAGGGCCTCGTCGAAGTCGGCCCGCTCGCCGCCGACCATGATCGAGAGCACGGCCTCGATGGCGCCGGCCTCGCCGCCGGAGACCGGGGCGTCGATGACGCGGATGCCCTTCTCGGCGGCGTTCTTGGCGAGGTCGACCGAGGTCTGCGGGGTGATCGACGACATGTCGATGATCAGCGCGCCCTGCTTCGCGTTCTCCAGGATGCCCTCGGGGCCGTAGGAGATCGCCTCGACCTGCGGGGAGGCGGGCACCATCGTGATGACCACGTCGGCGTCCTTGACGGCCTCGGCGATCGAGCCCGCGGCGGCGCCGCCGGCCTTGGCGAGGCGGTCCAGCTTGTCCTGCTCCAGGGTGAAGCCGGTGACCGAGTAGCCGGCCTTGATCAGGTTCTCGGACATGGGGGAGCCCATGATGCCGAGGCCGATCCAGGCGATCTTGGGAAGGTTGCTCATGAGGGTGCCTCTCGAAAACTGGTGGTACGGGGGAGGGGGCGCGGGTCGGCCGGTCAGCGGGCCGCGCGGGCCTCGGCCGGGAGCCACGCGAAGGACGCGACGGCGTCGGCGGCCTTGTACTCCAGGCCGATCCAGCCGTCGTAGCCGGCCTTCTTCAGCTCGTCGAGGAGCTGCTCCAGGGGCAGGTCGCCGGTGCCCGGCGCGCCGCGGCCCGGGTTGTCCGCGATCTGCACGTGGCCGGTCTTGTCCGCGTACCGGGCGATGACCGCGCTCACGTCCTCGCCGTTCATCGACAGGTGGTAGACGTCGAGCAGGAACTTGGCGTTGCCGAGGCCGGTGGCGGCGTTGACCTTGTCGATGACCTCGATCGCGGCGGGGGCGCTCACCAGCGGGTAGAGCGGCGACTCCGGCTCGTTGAGGGTCTCGACCAGGAGGACCGCGCCGACGCGGTCGGCGGCCCGGGCGGCCAGGACCAGGTTCTCCAGGGCGAGGGAGTCCTGGATCTGCGGGTCCACGCCCTCGACGCGGTTGCCGTAGAGCGCGTTGAGCGCCTTGCAGCCGACCGAGGCGGCGAAGTCGGCGGCCACGTCGATGTTGGCGCGGAAGCGGTCCGACTCCTCGCCCGGCACGGAGAGGGCCCCGCGGTCCGGGCCGGGGAGCTGTCCGGCGTAGAAGTTCAACCCCACCAGCTGGGTGCCGGCGTCCTCGAGAGCCTTCTTGAGGGCGTCGAGCTCGCTCTGCTCGGGGGTGGCGGTGTCGATCCAGGGCCACCACAGCTCGACCGCGGTGAAGCCCGCCGCGGCGGCGGCCGCGGGGCGCTCCAGGAGCGGGAGTTCCGTGAAGAGGATCGACAGGTTCACATCGAAGCGCTGATCGGAGTATCCCATGAGGGGTAGGCGCTCCTTCCGTATCGCGGAAGTAAGTTTCTGTCTGACGGAATGTTGCAAGCAGGTCGCCGCGCTTGTCAAGGGGTCCCCGCAGGTCCGGGGCTCCCGCGGGGCCCGGGAGGGGCCGTAGCGTGGGGCCATGGTGCGTTTGAGAGTGGAGTTCACGACCGAGCCGTTCGACCTCGACGAGGCGCCGGCGCACGCGGTCGTGGCCCGTGAGGTCATCCAGTCGGCCGACCTGGACGCGGTCGACGTCGGCCCCTTCGGCAACACGGCGGAGGGCGGCGCCGACGCGGTCCTCACCGCCGTCGACGCGCTGCTCCGCGAGTCGCTCGCGGCCGGCGCCACGCGCGTCTCGCTCCAGGTCAACGTGATCGAGGGGGGCGAGAAGTGAACGAACACCCCCTGGTCGCCGCGGTGAAGCCCCTGGTCGACGCCATGGGCGCCGAGCTGCTCGGCCCCGAGCTCGCCGGGGCCGACGACGTCGTCCTGTCCTGGGAGGGCGAGGACGTGCTCGCCGTGCGGCTCCCGCAGCTCTCGGAGTCCCTGGACCACATCCTGGCCGCCCTGGAGCGCCGGCACGGGACGCCGCTCGCGGAGCTCGACCGCAAGTCCAAGCAGGAGATCGTCCGGCTCCTGGAGGCGCGCGGGGCCTTCTCCGTGCGCCACGGGGTGGAGACGGTGGCGGGCGCGCTCGGCGTCAGCCGCTTCACCGTCTACAACTACCTGAACCGCGAGACCGCCCTGAACAGGGAAAAGACCGTCAAGGCCGACTAGTTGATCACGCGTGTCCACGAGCCGTCGTCCGCATGTCGGGACGACGGCTTTTGTGTCACCGACTTTTCAACAAAGTGTTGACGTTGTGTTGCGGAGGGCGTTAGCTATCCGCAGCCCGTCCGACGCACAGCGAAAAACAGCCACGGAGGCTTCCCGTGACTTCAGGTACGACACCGGGCCTGGCCCGGTTCAACACCTCGGCGGACAGCGAGGCCCTCGCCGCGCTCCACGAGGTGTGCTCCAGCTCGGCGTGGGGGAGCAAGATCCTCGCCCAGCGCCCGTACACCACCGCCGAAGCCCTCTTCCTCGCCAGCGACGCCGCCATGGCCGAGCTGACCGCGGAGGACCTGGCCGAGGCGATGGCCGGGCACCCGCCGATCGGTCGTCCGAAGGCCGGGGACCCGACCTCCTCCCGCGAGCAGAGCGGGATGGCCGGCGCCTCCGAGGAGCTCAAGGCCGAGATGCTCGAACTCAACCTGGCCTACCAGGACAGGTTCGGTCATGTCTTCCTCATCTGCGCCACCGGCAAGAGCGGCGAACAGATGCGCGACGCGGTCCGCGAGCGGATCGGCAACTCGCCCGAGGCGGAGCGCGAGATCGTCCGCACCGAACTGGGCAAGATCAACCGCATCCGGCTGACCCGCCTCGCCGAGGGCCCGCAGGCCCCGTAGGGGACTCGTAAGAGCGAAGAGGAAGAGAACTCCGCAATGAGCACCGACACCACGGCCTCGGTGTCCACCCACATCCTGGACACCAGCATCGGCCGTCCCGCCGAGGGCGTCGCCATCGCCCTCGCGGCCCGCGCCGGCTCCGACGCGGAGTGGACCGCGCTCGGCGGCTCCGCCACCGACGCGGACGGGCGCTGCAAGGACCTGCCGGCCCTGCCGGAGGGCACCACCCACGTACGCCTCGACTTCGAGACCGAGGCGTACTTCTCGACCAAGCACAGTGCGAAGAAGCAAGCCGAGGCGCAGCAGGACGCCCCCCGCGTAAGGGACAGCGGTGCGTTCTTCCCGGAGGTGGCGATCACGTTCGCCGTCACCCCGGGCGAGCACTACCACGTACCGCTGCTGCTCAACCCGTTCGGCTACTCCGTATACCGAGGGAGCTAGCAGACATGCCCACGATTCTCGGCCAGAACCAGTACGGCAAAGCAGAGAACCGCGTCGTCAAGATCACGCGGGACGGCGCCACCCACCACATCAAGGACCTGAACGTCTCCGTCGCCCTCTCCGGCGACCTCAGCGACGTCCACCTCACCGGCTCCAACGCCAACTGCCTCCCCACCGACACGACGAAGAACACCGTCTTCGCGTTCGCCAAGGAGTACGGCATCGAGTCCGCCGAGCAGTTCGGCATCCACCTCGCCCGCCACTTCGTGACGAGCCAGGAGCCGATCAAGCGCGCCCGGATCCGGATCGAGGAGTACTCGTGGGAGCGCATCGCCTCCTCCGACGCCAACTCCAAGTTCATCGGCTCCGACGAGGTCAACCACTCCTTCGCCCGCAAGGGCCAGGAGACCCGCGTCACCCAGATCACCTACGACGGCGAGAAGTGGGAGGTCATCTCCGGCCTCAAGGACCTCGTCGTCATGAACTCCACCAACTCGGAGTTCTGGGGCTACATCAAGGACCAGTACACGACCCTCCAGGAGGCGTACGACCGCATCCTGGCCACCCAGGTGTCCGGCCGGTGGCGGTTCAACTGGACCGACGACGACCAGCGCATGCCCAACTGGGAGCGGTCCTACGAGCAGACGAAGAAGCACATGCTCGAGGCCTTCGCGGAGACCTACTCGTACTCCCTCCAGCAGACGCTCTACCAGATGGCCACCCGGATCATCAACCACCGCTCGGAGATCGACGAGGTCCGCTTCTCGCTCCCGAACAAGCACCACTTCCTGGTCGACCTCGAGCCCTTCGGCCTGAAGAACGACAACGAGGTCTACTACGCCGCCGACCGCATGTACGGCCTCATCGAGGCCACCGTCCTGCGTGACGGAGCCACGGCGCAGATCCCGGTCGACATGACCAACCTCTAAGCGGCATCTGGGTGACCGGCCCCCGCCCGCCCGCAGTCGGGCGGGGGCCGCACCAGACCGGAGGGAACCTTCCCATGGCACAGCCTGCACAGGGGCCGGCAACCGCCGAAGGCCCGTGTTCCACCCCCTCGCCCACCCCGGCCCCCTGCCACCCGGTGGACGAGAAGCTCCCCGCCTCGCGGCTCGTCCCCGCGGCGCTCCAGCACATCGCCGCCATGTACGCCGGCGTCGTCACCCCTCCGCTCATCATCGGCCAGGCCGTCGGCCTGGACGCGGCCGGCATGACCCGGCTCATCGCCGCAAGCCTGCTGATCGCCGGCTGCGCGACCCTCCTGCAGACCCTCGGCGCCGGACGGTTCGCCGGCAACCGGCTCCCGTTCGTCAACGCCGCCTCGTCCGCCGGCATCGCCCCGATGCTCGCCATCGCCGAGACCAGCGCCCCCGGACACCAACTGCCCGCCATCTACGGCGCGGTGATGGTCGCCGGAGTCTTCTGCCTCGCCGTCGGCCCCTTCTTCGGCCGGCTCCTGCGCTTCTTCCCGCCGCTCGTCACCGGCGTCGTCATCACCCTCATCGGGGTCACCCTGATGCCCGTGCCCGTCGCCTGGGCCCAGGGCGGGGACCGGACCGCCGCCGACTTCGGCGCCATGCGGTACCTGGCCCTCGCCGGCTTCACCCTCGTCGTCATCCTGCTCTTCCAGCGCTTCGGCAAGGGCTTCGTCAAGCAGATCGCCCTGCTCCTCGGCCTCTTCATCGGCACCCTCGCCGCGATCCCCTTCGGGATGGCCGACTTCGGCGCCCTGCGCGAGGCGCCCGTCGCCGCCCTGCCCGCGCCCTTCGCCTTCGGCACCCCCGAGTTCCAGCCCGCCGCGATCCTCTCCCTGTGCATCGTCATGCTGGTCCTGATGACGGAGTCCAGCGCCGGCATGCTCGCCCTCGGCGAGATCTGCGAGCGGCGCACCGACGGCCGGACCATCACCCGCGGCCTGCGCACCGACGGAATCGCCACCCTCCTCGGCCCCGTCTTCGGCGGCTTCCCGACCTCGGCCTTCGCCCAGAACGTCGGCGTCGTCTCGCTGACCCGGGTCCGCTCCCGGTACGTGGTCGCCGCCGCCGGCGGCGCCCTCCTCGTCCTCGGCGCCTTCCCGGTCCTCGGCGCGGTCGTCTCCACGGTCCCGATGCCCGTCCTCGGCGGCGCCGGCATCGTCCTCTTCGGCTCGATCGCGGTCAGCGGCATCCGCACCCTCTCGGAAGCCGGACTCGACGACAGCTCCAACATCATCCTGGTGGCCGTCGCGCTCGGAGCGGGCATCATCCCGCTCGCCGCCCCCACCTTCTACGCCGACTTCCCGGCCTGGGCGCAGACCGTCCTCGGCTCCGGCATCAGCGCGGGCGCGCTCGTCGCCGTCCTGCTCAACCTGTTCTTCCACCATCTCGGCACCCGGAGCCGTCAGGCGACTCCGGCACTCAAATCCTCCTAGGGTCCTGCCGTGCCCACACCACCCCCGAGGAATGAAGGAAGCACCGCCATGGCAGCACCTTCGGCAGCCCCCCAGCGGATCGTCGTCGAGAACGCGGCGATCGCGACCGTCGACGCGCACGACACCGAGTACGCCTCCGGGTACCTCGTCGTCGCCGACAACAGGATCGAGTCCATCGGCGCCGGCAAGGCCCCCGAGGGCCTGGAGAACGTGGTCCGGCGCATCGACGCCACCGGCCACCTGGTCACGCCCGGCCTGGTCAACACCCACCACCACTTCTACCAGTGGATCACCCGCGGCCTGGCCACCGACCACAACCTCTTCAACTGGCTCGTGGCGCTCTACCCGACCTGGGCGCGCATCGACGAGCAGATGGTGCGCGCGGCCGCGCAGGGCTCGCTGGCGATGATGGCCCGCGGCGGCGTCACCACCGCCATGGACCACCACTACGTCTACCCGGTGAACTCCGGCGACCTCTCCGGCGCCATCATCGGCGCCGCCTCCGAGATGGGCGTCCGCTTCACCCTCGCCCGCGGCTCCATGGACCGCAGCGAGAAGGACGGCGGCCTGCCGCCGGACTTCGCCGTCGAGACCACCGAGGGCGCGCTCGCCGCGACCGAGGAGACGGTCAAGCGCTACCACGACGCCTCCTTCGACGCGATGACCCAGGTCGCCGTCGCCCCCTGTTCCCCCTTCTCCATCTCCACCGAGCTGCTCCGCGAGGGCGCGGCGCTCGGCCGCCGCCTGGGCGTGCGCATGCACACCCACGGCTCGGAGACCGTGGAGGAGGAGAAGTTCTGCCACGAGCTCTTCGGCATGGGCCCGACGGACTACTTCGAGTCCACCGGCTTCCTCGGCGAGGACGTGTGGATGGCGCACTGCGTCCACATGAACGACTCCGACATCGCCGCCTTCGCCCGCACGAAGACGGGCGTGGCGCACTGCCCCTCCTCCAACGCGCGCCTCGCCGCCGGCATCGCCCGCGTACCGGACATGCTCGCGGCGGGCGTCCCCGTCGGCCTCGGCGTCGACGGCACCGCCTCCAACGAGTCCGGCGAGCTCCACACCGAGCTGCGCAACGCGCTCCTCATCAACCGCCTCGGCGCCCACCGCGAGGCCGCGCTCAACGCCCGCCAGGCCCTGCGCCTCGGCACCCACGGCGGCGCGCAGGTCCTCGGCCGCGCCGACAGCATCGGGTCCCTGGAGGCGGGCAAGCTCGCCGACTTCGTCCTCTGGAAGATCGACGGCCTCGGCCACTCCACGATCGCCGACCCGGTCACCGCCATCGTCTTCGGCGCGGCGGCCCCGGTCACGGCCTCCTTCGTCAACGGCCGGCAGATCGTCGAGAACGACCGCCTGCTCACCGTCGACGAGGACACCATCGCGCGCGACGCGCGCACGGAGGCGCAGCGCCTGGCCCGCATCGCGGCCCAGGGCTGACCCTCCCCACGGAGTCCGGCCGAGGGGGACGGCCCTCGGCCGGTCGCCGCGGATCCGAGCGGGATCCGCGGCAGCCCGACCGGGAGGTGTCGTACGCAGAAGCCTTACGGCACCTCCCGGGACGGTGACACCGCCCGCACCCCCACCGGGCGCCCCGTCTCCACCCGCCGCACCCCCGCGGCAGCACCCCCGGAGCCCCGCCCGCCGGAGCTCCACCCCCGCGACGAGCCGCACCTCCCGCACCCCGCACCGCATCGCACCACCTCCCAGACACCCGCGTCGCCGCCGACGTGTAACCGACCGGAGGAACCGCCGTGGCAGCCAAGCCCCAGGTTCGCAATGCACAAGACGCAGGCTCCGCCCCCGAAGACCGCGAGAGGCATCCGGTCGACGAGACGCTGCCCCCCGTGAAGATGCTCACCAGTGGGCTCCAGCACGTGGCCGCCATGTACGCGGGAGTCGTCGCCCCGCCCCTGATCGTCGGAGCGGCCGTCGGCCTCTCCGGCACCGAACTCACCTTCCTCACCGGCGCGAGCCTCTTCACCGCCGGCCTCGCCACCTTCCTCCAGACCCTCGGCGTCTGGAAGATCGGCGCCCGCCTGCCGTTCGTCAACGGCGTCACCTTCGCCGGCGTCGCCCCGATGCTCGCCATCGTCGACACCACCGAGAACAAGGCCGACGCGCTCCCCGTGATCTTCGGCGCGATCATCGTCGCCGGGCTCCTCGGCTTCCTCGCCGCCCCCTGGTTCTCCCGGCTCGTGCGGTTCTTCCCGCCGGTCGTCACCGGCACCGTCATCACCCTCATAGGCGTGTCCCTGCTCCCGGTCGCGTTCGGCTGGGCCCAGGGACCCAACCCCCAGGCGAAGGACTACGGTTCGACGACCTTCCTCTCCCTCGCCGCCCTCACCCTCGTCGTCGTCCTGCTCCTGCGCCGCTTCACCCGCGGCTTCCTCAAGCAGGTCGCCGTCCTGGTCGGCCTCGTCATCGGCACCCTCATCGCCATCCCGTTCGGCGTCACCGACTTCTCCCCGGTGACCGAGGCGGACATCGTCGGCTTCCCGTCCCCCTTCCACTTCGGCGCCCCGCAGTTCGCCCTCGCCGCGATCATCTCCATGTGCGTGGTCATGCTGGTCTCCATGACCGAGTCGACCGCCGACATGCTGGCGCTCGGCGAGATCGTCGAGCGGCCCGCCGACGAGAAGACCATCGCCGCCGGACTGCGCGCCGACACCCTCGGCTCCGCGCTCAGCCCCCTGTTCAACGGCTTCATGTGCAGCGCCTTCGCCCAGAACATCGGCCTGGTCGCCATGACCCGGATCCGCAGCCGCTTCGTCGTCGCCTGCGGCGGCGGCTTCCTGGTCCTCATGGGCCTCTCGCCGGTCGCGGCCTCGCTCATCTCGGTCGTGCCCCGCCCGGTCCTCGGCGGCGCGGGCGTCGTCCTCTTCGGCTCGGTCGCCGCCAGCGGCATCCAGACCCTCGTCAAGGCGGGCCTGGAGAAGGACAACAACGTCCTGATCGTGGCCGTCTCGCTGGCCGTCGGCATCATCCCGATCACGGCGCCGGAGTTCTACCACGCCTTCCCGGAGACCGCGAAGATCATCCTGGACTCCGGCATCTCCACCGGCTGCGTCGCCGCCGTCCTGCTCAACGTGGTCTTCAACCACCTGGGCCGGGGCCGGGACGCCGACGAGGTCACCGCGCCGATGGAGCCCGGCGGGGAGATCTCCGGCAGCCGCGCCGCGAAGGCGGCGCACGTCCACTGAACCCGCACCCCGCCCCACCGGCCGCCCCGGCCCCCGCCCACCCGGCGGGGCCCGGGGCCGCCGCGCGCCCGGCGGCCCCGGGAACGGCCGGCGGCGCCACGGCGGCCGGGACCGGAAGGGCGACCCGTGCCGCTGTCCGGACCGGCACCAGGGCCGGGACCGTCGTCCTGATCAACCCCAACACCTCCGCCGCCACCACCGCGATGATGACCGCCATCGCCCGGCGGACCCTGGGGCCCGCCCTCCCCGTCCGGGGCGTGACCGCCGCCCGGGGCCCACGCATGCTCACCGACCCGGCCGCGCTGCGGGCCGCCGCCCCCGAGGTCCTCGCCGCGGGAACCGCCGCCACCGCCGGGGGCGACTGCGCCGCCCTCCTCGTCGCCGCCTTCGGGGACCCGGGCCTGGACGCCCTGCGCGCGGCGACCGGACTCCCCGTGGCCGGCCTCGGCGAGGCGGCGCTCCTGGAGGCGGCCGCCGGCGGCGCCCCCTTCGGCGTCGCGACCACCACCCCGCTCCTGGCCGACGCCATCACCGCCCGGGTGGCGGAGCTCGGACTCTCCGACCGGTACACGGGCCTGCGGCTCACCGCCGGCACCCCCGAACGCCTCTCCGCCGACCCGGTGGTGCTCCTCGACCGCCTGGAGCGGGCGGTCCGCGCCTGCGCCGAACGGGACGGGGCCCGCGCCGTCGTCATCGGCGGCGGCCCGCTCGGAGAGGCGGCAGAGGAGCTCCGGGCCCGGTGCGCCGTCCGGATCGTCGCCCCGATCCCGGCGGCCTGCCGGACGCTCGCCCGCCTCCTGACGGGGGTGACAGCCGAAGACCTGACGGGGTGACGGCCGAAGGCGCCCGCCCCGGCGGCCCCGCTCACCCCTCCACCGCGATCCGGCGCCGGCACTCCCGGGCCAGGGACGGGTACGCGGCGCTGATCGCCTCGTACAGGCGCCTGCGCAACAGCCGTTCGGCCTCGCCGCGCCCGGTCTCGCCGTACAGGCCGTCGAGCAGCGCCTCGTACCGCGAGAGGGCGTGCCGCAGATAGCTCACCTGCCACCGCGCGAGCGACCCGACGGGCACCCCGGCCGCCCGCGCCCCGTCCTTGCCGTCCGGTCCGGGCGGTCCGTCCGCCCGCGCCCCACCCCCGCCATCCGGCCCGGCCGTCCCCGGGCTCCGGGCGCCCAGCAGGTGCCGGTGGCGGACGGCGCGGCGCTCCAGCTCGGGGCCGGGCAGCCGGGGTACGTCGATCGGCTCCGCGCGGATCGCGGTCAGGACGGCGGCCCGCCGCCGCTCGGCGTACGCCCCGGCGGCCGAGGAGCGGGCCCGCGAGAGCTCCGCGGCCCCGGTGAACTCGGGCGTCCGCTCCACGGTCTCCACCCGGGCGAGCAGATAGAGCCGCACCGGCGCGAGGGACCAGCGGCGCGGATCGCGCCCCTGCACGTCGGGCGTGCCGAGCAGGTCCCGGACCATCGCGTCGGTCCAGCCGCGCCGGCGCACCCCGGCGAGCGACACGTAGGTCGTACGGTCCGTCATGTTTCCCCCAGAAGTTGATTACGGAGAGTGACGAATCCAGTGAAGCGCACCCCACTGACAACGCCCCTCCGACGCCTCTTCCAGCACCTCCTCCAACGCCTCCTCCGACACCTCCCCCGACGTCCCTCCCGGCGCCCCCCTTGTCGCACCCGCCCCGACTGTGCGATATAGGTCTGGACCTTTCCGACGGACGGAGGCCGTACCGTGCAACGCCCGTTCCCCCCACGTCGCTTGCCCGCCCTGGTGGCGCTCCTCGCGCTCGCCCTCACCGCCTGCTCCAGCGCCGGGGCCGCCCCGAAGGACACCCGCGCCCCCACCGCGCCCACCGGCGTCACCGCCACCTCGGGCAGCTCGACCACCGTCCACGTCATGTGGAGCGCCGCGACCGACGACCGCGCCGTCACCGGCTACGAGGTCCACCTCGACGGCCGCAAGGTCAAGGACCTCCCCGCCACCACCCTCATGACCGACGTCGTCGGCCTCGCCCCGGCCACCCCCCACCGCTTCACCGTCCGCGCCCGCGACGCCGCCGGCAACGCCTCGCCGCCCAGCGCCACCGTCGCCGCCACCACCCTCCCGGCCGCCACCGAGGACCGCACGCCCCCCACCGCCCCGGCCGGCCTCCGCGTCACCCCCGACGGCAGCCGCGCCGCCACCCTCCGCTGGACCCCGGCCAGGGACGACACCGAGGTCACCGCGTACGACGTCTACCAGGCCGACACCCGCGTCCACACGGTCCCGGGCACCGCCACCGACGCCCACCTCACCGGCCTGCGCCCCGGCACCGCCTACGCGTTCACCGTCCGGGCCCGCGACGCCGCCGAGAACTCCTCCCCGGACAGCAACGCGGTCGACCTCACCACCGCCCCGGCCCCGGGCGCGCCCGCGAACACCGCCCCCACCGACCTCGTCGCCACCGCCGCGAAGGGCGGCGAGATCACCCTCACCTGGACCCCGCCGAAGACGGGCGCCCCGGTCACCCACCACGAACTCCACCTCAACGGCCGCTTCGCCACCACCATCGTCTGGGGCGCCGAGCCGCCCCCCGGCCGCGCCACCTACACCTTCCCGGTCACCGACCCCCCGGGCACCCGCTACACCCTCACCCTCCGCGCCCGGCTCCCCGACGGCACCTGGGGCGACTTCTCGGCCCCGAGGACGGTGACCGTGCGCTGACGGGACCCGAGGGACATCTCGTCGGGACCCGTGTGGAGGCCCTCGAAGAAATCCGGAGGAGGACGTCCTTCGGTATCAGGGCCGCCCCTGTCCACTGCCCGGCCAGACCCGGTGCGGCAGCCGTGCCGGGTCTGCCAGGAGGTCGAAGTGAGGCTCCTGGTGCCACTGCTCCCGGCTTCCGATGACGAAGAGGCGGTGCTTCGCCCGGCTTGCCGCCACGTTCAGGAGATGGGGAGTCCGGGCCGCCCATTGACGTGCGCGGGCTCCCTCCCGGGGATGTGTCCCCAGCACCAGGAAGACCACGTCGGCTTCCTTCCCCTGCATGGTGTGAACGGTTCCGATGTTCCGTTCCCGGAACTCGGAGACCTGCTTGCGGTAGGCGGCCGGATCCATGCCCGCCGGGACATCGGCGGCGAGGTCCATGGCGCGTACGGTCCGCTCGCAGCCGCTGACCACATCGCGGAACGGACTCAGGATCCGCACCCGGTCCAGTCCGATCGCCCACTCCTGGTGGAGTTTTCTCAGCATCTGGGCGAGGGCCCTGCCTTCTTCGGGGTTCCACTTGCCCCTCGCTTCGGCCGGCGCCACGTCCACCCAGCAGCTGACCGGATACACGCAGGCGCCGCAGCCCTCGTGCTCCGACCCTCGACACCTCTCGCACGGATCGGGACCAGGGAAAAGCCGTTCCTTCGTGCCGTAGACCATCAGCCCCTCATAGGCGATGTCATTGCTCAGTTCGAAGATCGTCCGCTCACAGCGACGGTGCACACGGAGCGGCGCGCCGACCCACACCGCTTCGGTCTCGCCGTCGGCCCGGCGGTACTCCACGTTCGTGCCCCAGGGGTTCGTCCGATCGGCGACGCGTTGCGCGGAGGTCAGTGAGGGAACCCACTCCTCGGCGACGCCGTAGGCCGAACGAAGCCGCTGCTGTACGGACAACGGCAGCTGCACGACCGGTTCGAGCTGGAGCGGATCGCCCACCACCACGGCTCGCCGGGTCCTCCACAGGGCGCCCACCGCAGCCTGCGGCGTCGCCTGCCCGGCCTCGTCCACGAGCAGCCACCCCAACGCCTCTCGGCCCAGCCCCCGGAAGAGACGTCCGAAGGAGGCGAACGTCGTGGAGACGACCGGAAGCAGCAAGAAGAGCGTCTGCCAGACCACCAACGTCGGTTCTTCGGGCAGTACGCCGGCGAACACCTCCTTGAGGTGACGGAGATTGGCGCGGACGGCCCCGGCCTGGGAGACGACGAACGCCCGGTGCAGATCCAGGGCGGCGAGAAACACGCGGGTGCGTGCGGCGCAGAATTCGGGATCCGACCAAGGCGCGCGGAGTTCGCGCTCCTCGTCGGTGAACGTCTCCCAGTCGTACGGCAGGTGGCCCGGCCAGGAGGCGCGCGCCCGGGCGAGCGTCTCCCGGGCGTCACGCAGTGCACGGGTCGCGCGTACCGTTTCCGCCTGGGCCGAACGGAAGCCGACCTCCGCCAGCGACAGAGCCGTGGTCGCGACTGTGAGGCTGCTCCTCTGCCGGTCGGCCGCGTCACGTGCGAGGCTGCGACGGGACTCGAGTCGGTCTCCCGCCGCCTGCCAGTCGCGGCGGGCGTTCTCTCTCCGGCGTCCTGGCCAACCGCTCGGCCTGGGGGTGGCGGCATGGGCCTCCCAAAGTTCCTCCGCACGTCGTAGTTCGGCCGCCGAAGTCTCCACCGCGTACCTCGCATCGCGCTGAAGCCTCCGCATCTCGTCCTGATGCGCGCGAGCCGTCTCCTCGGCCTCCTCGGCCACGTGTACGGCGTGGACCAGACCGTCGACGGAGCACAGCGCCGACCAGGCGGCGACGCGCTGTGAACGAAGAACCTCCGCGGCCCGTGTCGCCTCTTGGAACGCGGTCTTGGCCTCCGCCCACTCCACGACGGGAGGCGTGCCTTCGGGCACGGGGACGAGTCGCCCCGAGTCCTCGCCGGAAAAGCGCGTACCGGCCGGAGGGTCGATCAGGGTGGCGTCGCACTCCACGCTCTGCAAGACGTACTGCATCCCGGGGATCTTGTGCCCGGCCGTATTCCGTGACGAGCCCCCTGCCCGCCTGCCTGCCGAGCCGGAACCGGACCGGTGGCCGCGGTCGGCACCGCGGCCCGTGCGGTTCTCCGGCTCGGGCTTGTCACCCCACCAGTAGCGGTCCATGAACTCCTTGCGCTTCTCCGCCTTGCCGAGAGGCGCGGCGATGGCGCCCCAGGCTGGCGCGCCGTTCAGCAGCGCCACGCCCAAGTCCAGGAAGTACGAGGCTTCGGCGGCCCACTCGTCGCCGATGGCGTCCAGAGAGGGAAGTTCGGTGGTGATGTTCTCCACCGCGCCGTTGTTGGAGGACGCGACGACGACCTCATGACCGGTCAGTTCCGGCCGCAGCTTCCTGACGCTGCGAGTGCGCCCCTCGTCCTGCCATGTGGCCCGCCCGCCGAACGCCTCTCCCGGTGTCTCCAAGGAGGCCAGTGCCGTGGCGCGTTCCACCACGATCGCGGCGATCAGGTCACGGAGCATCGTCGTCTTTCCCGTGCCGGGCGGACCGTTCACGGAGAAGAGCCCGGTACCCGTGCCGAGCTCCGCCATGACGCGGTTGACGGCGAACTGCTGGCTCAGCGCGAGCGACTGCTTCTTGGGCGCCGGCCAGCGCCCCAGCGGGACGGTCCGGGGCGCGACATTCTCCAGCACGGTCCATGGCGCGGAACGTACGTCCACGCGGGCACCGCGCGGGACGCTCCGGCCGTCGGCCAGGTAGGCGGTCAGAGCCCGGCCGTATCCGCCCTCGGCGTCGGCGACCTGTTGCAGGTCCTGGGGCAGCAGGCTGTTGAGGAACGCGGGCTCGGCGTCGGGAAGGGAGCCGTCCTTGCGGCGGCGCACGCGCTGGCTGTGGATGCGGATGCTGTGGGGGGAGAGCAGATCGGAGACGCCGCACAGATCCGCCACATGGGCGGCGAAGGCCACGAGATCGGGCAGCTGTACGGGGCGGCCCTCATCCTCGGCTTCTCCGGCGGTGCCGCCCACGAGTCCGTGGGGCGCGTCGTCGGCGACGGCCTCCCGGACCGCCGGCGCGATGGGCGTGACCGGCTGCGGGCCCCGTGCTTCGGAGGTGCGACCCCGGAGGTGCGCCGCGACACGGCGGCCGACCGGCCGTAGCGCGCCCGCGACGGCACCGGCCCCGAGGTCTCCGATGAGCACGCCCAGAGCCCCGACCGCGGCGCTGCCGAGGATCTCACGGACGACGGCCTGCCAGCCGCGGCCGGGGGAGCGAGTGGTGTCGGGGATTCCTTCAGCGCGAGGAGACGGAACGCCGGCGGGCGGCGTGTCAGGGGCTGGAGACTCGTCACGGTACGGAATGTCTTGACTCGTCAGGAGCGAGATGGAACGGCTGCAGGCCGATTCCGCGTCTTCGAAACCGTCGAGCCACTCGGGGTCCTCGGGCCCAGGATCGCGTACCCGTCCGGTCGCCCACGCGCAGCTGGAGAACGTCGTGGCCCCGCCGAGGAGGACGCCTCGATCGTCCACGGTGATGGAGAAGACGGAGGTCTCGCCCTTCTGGTGCGTACCCGCGTAATCCTCCTCCCCTCCGCCGAAGGCACGTTCGAGGGCCTCCCGAATGGCGGTCAACGGGAACACCCCGCCGTACACGATGTGCCGCCAGACTTCCTTGGACGTGTCGATCGGCTCGTGCCGGAGCGGGTGTCCCGGCTCCCAGGGCAGCAGCGGCCAGGGCTGTCCGGGGCGGACGTCCAGCTGCTGCACCCATTCGCGCGCCGAGACACGTGGCCCGGTTCGCGGGGGACGCGGTAGTTGCGGTGGACTGAACAGCTCGATGGCGCGCCAGTAGCGGACCACGTCCACGGATCGGCGTGCCGCGTACCCCGATACGGCGCTGTTCCTCATGCGCGACCCCCGTGTGCTTCTCGGCATGGTCTCGCCCAACGTGACCGGACTGCGCGCCGGGCGGTGATCCACTCTAGTGGGGTGCTCCGGCACGACAAGCAATCTACTCATTTTTCTTGCAGAAAATCTCAGCGCGTGTTATAAATGCCGAGCAACGGGTTGGTCGATGAACGGGGACGTGTGATGGAAGTCAAGCTGGACAAGGGAGACGCGGCGAAGGTGACGCTGCTCAAGCGGGCGTGGGACACGGACGAGGCCGGAGTCGTGCACCGCTTGCTGGAGTACTTCGAGAAAGGTGCGGAAGGGCCGGTGGTCGACGCGTCTGCCGTCTCCGTCGGTGTGGTCAGGGTGCACGCGCGGTATCAAGGGCACCGGATCGCCGCTGAATTCGATCCCGGATCCGAGAGCGTGACCATTCTGTCGGGTCCCGCCGCAGGGCACTACAAGTCGCCCAGCGGCGCGGCGACCGCGGTGCTCCAGGCCTACAACCCGGGAATCGCACCCCACCGGAACGGGTGGTCCTTCTGGGTGGTGGACGCCAGCGGCGCCAGGCTTCAGGCGATCCGGGGGGCGCAGACCTCCGAAGCAGGAAAGTGAGAGGTCTGAGCATAATGAGTGAGTCACGTCCGCCTCGGGGAGCCGAGGAGCGGGATGACGTGCCGCTGATCTCCCACCACGCGGCCGTCGTCTTCCTGATCGCCGCCGTCATCGGCCTCCTGAGCGGAGGCCTCGCCCGCGCCGCCGGCCAACCGTGGCCGATGGCGGTGGCAGCGGGGCTGACTGCCGCAGGATTCGCGTTGCCGACAGGCCACCGGCTCATCGGCGGCTGAGCAGTCGTCCTTCCGCAGGTGACGGATTCGGTGCCACGGGATGTGGTCCCGGCATCGGGACGGCTGATGGTGGCCGTGACGATGCGGAGGGGGAGAACCGTGGCACGTGTCCGTCGTGAGCAGAGGGTGTGGACCCTCGTCGAGGTGCGGGGCGGTCCGGCGGGATGGGCCGCCGCCGAAGAGGTCTGGACCCGGCACTCATGGAACTACCGCGACGAGGGGACGCTCGGTACGGGCCTGACCTCCGGGCTGAGCGCCGACCCGACACGCAAGGCCTTCCGGGTGGAGGTACGGACTCCCGGTGCGTTGTCGAGGGCCGAGAACGAGGCGGAATGGCTGGTCATGAGTCTGGCCAGGACCCACGCGATCGAAATGTACCCGCGTAAACAGGCGGCGCTCGATCGTGACCGGGAGGTACTGGCTCGATGGCGCGTACACACGACGGAGCACCGTCCCGTCCGGCCGGACCTCGAACTGTCGTCTCGCCCTGAACGATGGGCCCTGTGGTGGCACCGGACGACCGCGAGATGGTCGGAGCGGCTGGGACGGTACGACACCGGGGAGATCGTGAGCGGCCCGAAGGACGAGGCCAGTGTGCTTGCCCGCATCGGCCGGGAGCCGGACGAGGAGCTCCGGGCCGGCGTCGATGTGCGTCCCCTCGACGGCCGTGACGGCAGTCGGGCAGTGCTTCGCCGGGAGGAGGACCAGGACCGCCGCCTGAGATGGCTCGCGGTCGGTCTGATAACGACAGAGACCCTCACCGTACTGGCCGGAAGCTCGGACGGGGCTCTCTTCTGGGTCTGGGCAGTCTGCACCGCAGCGGCCTTCTGCGTCATGGTGACGATGGGTGGGAGACTCCATCGGACCGGGGGAGAAGCCGCAGGCCGCGTCGTGGTGGCCTGCGTGACCCTGTTCGTGATGGTCACGGCATTGGGGTGGGGGCCGTTCGGCCTCTCGTCCGGCGATTCGGGAATGACGAGGGGGCAAGCCCTGCTGGGGCCCCTGTTCCTCTTCGTGGGCGTCGGCATCGGCCTGCTCGCGCGGCGATGGGCCGGGAACGGCCCCATTGTCTGGGTCGGCCCCGCCGTGCTCACCGTGTCCATTCCGGTATTGGCGGTGCTGGGAAAGATCCTGCACTGGGCCTACCGGGACGAACTCGACCTGGAGGCGGACGGGGCGGAAGCCTCGGGACTCTGGGAAGCCGCGTCCGCGCTCAAACTCCTCACACTGCTCAGCATGTTTCTGCTGGTACCCGCGGCGTGGGCTGTGGCGCGGCACTACCACCTCGTTCGATCCGGCGGCCGCACCGCCGCTCTGGGCTTCGGTCTGACGGCGCTCATCCTTGTACTCGAAGCGGGAATGCTCGGGCTGCAATCGCCGAAGCACGCGGCCGACGCGCTGAAGCGCGCGGCCGTGGACGGACGGACACCACCCCCGTATTTCGGCATCGAGCCCGAATGGATGTGTCTGCAGCCCACGGTCTCCCGTTCCGAACTGAACACGAAGGGGGGAGTGCTCCGTCCGGAGCGCCCTTACATCGTCTTCGGCGAGGGACAGGGCGGTGTGGTGGTCTGGAACGTCGCGGCCGACGGCGCCATGACGATCCCTTCGGACCAGGTACGCACGGTGCCGGTGGGGAAGGGCGAAGGGAAGACCGCCTGTCCCAAGGCCGAGTGACGGTCGGCAAGGCCCGGCCGAATCCTCGGGCCGGTGGAGCGATCTGAGGCGATCACCGTCGGGCCACCGGGGGGCGATACCGCCGGCTACCCGTATGGCGGTCCAGCGGAACCACAGGGGAGGTATCCGCGCTCCGGCGCCGCGCGGGAAAGCGGAGACAGTGAGAAGCCGGGGACGCGGCCCACGCGTCGCGGGCATTCCATGCCTCCGCCGATCTACCCTGGAAGCGTGGCCGAGACCGTTCTCACCAACACCGGGCTCGACAGGTTCCTCGAACTCGTCGACGGAGCGCCCGAGCACCGCGACCCCGCGTTCGCGCGTGCCGCCGAGGCGGTGCTTGGGCTCCTCGCGCTGCGGGGCGCCGACCGGGGGACGGGGCTGCCCGAGCCGACGCCCGGGCTGACGCGGCAGCTCCTCGTGGAGGACCTGCCGTCGTTCGTGTACGTCCCGCCCGGCGAGCTCGCGCTCTACCCGGCCGTGCTCGGGGCGCTCGCCGCGCGCTTCGACGGGGACTGCGCCGAGCGGATCGCCGGAGTGGTCGAAGAGGCCGCGCCCGACTTCGAACGGGCCATGAACGACCCCGGCAACCTCACCTGGCACCGCTGGTACGCCTCCCTCCTGCGCGCCTGCGGCGCCGACCTCACCGACCCCGAGGACGTACGGCGCCGGCTCGCCGCCCTCGACGGCGCGCCCCTGCCCGACGGCGCGCGCCGGGCCGACCTCATGGGGCGGACCGCCCTCGCGGACGTCCTGCTCACCGAGGCCCTCACGCGCGCGTACGTACGGGACGCCGAGGCGCCGCCGCCCGTCGGGCCGCTGCTCACGGACCACGCCGTCGCGACCGGCATCGGACAGGTGGCCGCCGCCCTCCAGGACCGGTGGACCGCCGCCGGACTCTCCGGACAGCTCGCCGGGCCGTACGCGCACTACGCCCCGGGCCCCGACGCCTTCCCGCACCTCGTCCTGGCCGACGCCCTCCTCGACGAGCACCTCGACCACCACGGCGACCCCGCCGCCCCCGTGCCCCCGCCGCCCGCGATCGAGCCCGGGTCCCCCGAGGGCGTCGAGGACGACGCGAACACCCTCCTCACCGCCGTTGAGGAGCTCGCGGAGGAGGAGTTCGAACCGTACGGGGGCGAGGCCCCGCACCTCCTCTACGTGGTCTACCAGCGTGGCTGCTCCGCCGAGTCCGTCGCCCGCAAGGCCGCCGAGTACGAGGACTGGACCGTCGACCCGGCCCTGGAGGACCTGCCCGTCGCGGTGCCGGACGGCACGCCCGGCGCGTACGCGGTCCCGCCCGTGCCGGAGCTCGTCCGGCTCCTGGGCACCCCGGGGCTGACCGAGGCCGACCGCGCCCGGCTCGAAGGGCCCGCCCGGGACCTGGCCGTCGTCCTCGACCGGCTCGCCGCCACCGGTCTGGTCTTCCGGAGCGGCGACGCCTTCGGCCTCACCCCGCGCGGCGCGGGCGCCGTGCGCTACCTGCTCGCCGCGCGCGGGGTCGCCGCGCCCGACGCCGCCGAGGCCGCCGCCTGGCCCGCGCCCGTCCTGGTCGCCGCCGCCGGCGGCTGGTCCGCGCCCGTCGCCGCGCGCGTGCTCGCCGACTGGCTCCACGCGCGCGTGGACACCGCCCACGCCTGGACCGAACTGCTCGACGCCCTCGGCACGGTCCACGCCGGCACCTCCGAAGCGGCCGCCACCCGGGGGCTCTTCACCCTCCTGGACACCACCACCGCCCCGCCCGGGGCGCTGCGCGCCGTCCTCCGCGACCCGGTGCTCGGCGCGTACGCCCTCCGCGCCCTGGAGGACCGGGGCGAGGAGGCGGACCCGATCCAGGTGCCGACCTCGGCCCGCGCCCTGCACGTCCTCGACGGGCTGCCCGCCAAGAAGGGCCCCCTGGAGTCCCGCCGCGCCGCCTTCGACGAAACGGCCGCCGCCTGGCCCGGCGGCTCCGCCGCCCTGGTCCGCGCGATGACCGAGGCGGACCGCCACGAGACGGAACGCGTCCTCGGCCCGCTCGGCATCGCCCTGCCGTGACGACGGAAAGCCATGACGACGGAAAAGCCGTGACGACCTGAAAGCCGTGACGACCTGAAAGCCGTGACGCCGGAAAAAGGGACGGGCCCCGCTCCCGGTGCTGTGCGACACCAGGGGCGGGGCCCGTCCGGAACGCCGTCCGACGACTGTGCGGGCAGCCGGATCAGCGGTACGGGGCGACCGTACGGATCGAGTCAGCCGACCAGCTGCTCGTACGCGGGAAGGGTCAGGAAGTCCGCGTAGTCCGCGTCGAGGGAGACGTGGAGCAGCAGGTCGTGCGCCTGCTGCCACGTGCCGGCCGCGAAGGCCTCCTCGCCGATCTCGGCGCGGATCGCGGCCAGTTCCTCGGCGGCGACCTTGCGGGCCAGCTCCGGGGTGGCCGCCTCGCCGTTCTCGAAGACGACGCCCGCGTTGATCCACTGCCAGATCTGGGAGCGGGAGATCTCGGCGGTGGCCGCGTCCTCCATCAGGTTGAAGATGGCGACGGCGCCGAGGCCGCGCAGCCACGCCTCGATGTAGCGGATGCCGACCTGGACGGCGTTGCGCAGGCCGTCGTAGGTGGGCTTCGCGTCGAGCGAGTCGATCGCGATCAGGTCGCCGGGCGCGACGGAGACGTCCTCGCGCAGGCGGTCCTTCTGGTTCGGCCTCTCGCCCAGGACGGCGTCGAAGGAGGCCATCGCGATCGGCACCAGGTCGGGGTGGGCGACCCAGGAGCCGTCGAAGCCGTCGCCGGCCTCGCGGTCCTTGTCGGCCTTGACCTTCTCGAACGCGACCTTGTTGACCTCGGCGTCCCTGCGGGACGGGATGAAGGCCGCCATGCCGCCGATCGCGTGCGCGCCGCGCTTGTGGCAGGTGCGCACGAGGAGTTCGGTGTACGCGCGCATGAACGGGGCCGTCATCGTGACCGCGTTGCGGTCCGGCAGGACGAACTTGGCGCCGCCGTCACGGAAGTTCTTGACGATGGAGAAGAGGTAGTCCCAGCGGCCCGCGTTCAGGCCCGCGGCGTGGTCGCGGAGCTCGTAGAGGATCTCCTCCATCTCGTACGCGGCCGTGATGGTCTCGATGAGGACCGTGGCGCGGACGGTGCCCTGCGGGATGCCGACGTAGTCCTGGGCGAAGACGAAGATCTCGTTCCAGAGGCGGGCCTCCAGGTGCGACTCCGTCTTCGGCAGGTAGAAGTACGGGCCCTTGCCGAGGTCGATCAGACGCCGGGCGTTGTGGAAGAAGTACAGGCCGAAGTCGACGAGCGCGCCGGGCACGGGCCGTCCCTCGAAGGCGAGGTGACGCTCCTCCAGGTGCCAGCCGCGCGGCCGCATGACGACCGTGGCCAGCTCCCCGGCGGGCTTGAGGGCGTACGACTTGCCGGAGCGCGGGTCCGTGAAGTCGATGTTCCGGGTGTACGCGTCGATCAGGTTGAGCTGGCCCAGGACCACGTTCTCCCAGGTCGGCGCCGAGGCGTCCTCGAAGTCGGCGAGCCACACCCGCGCGCCGGAGTTGAGCGCGTTGATCGTCATCTTCCGGTCGGTGGGACCGGTGATCTCGACCCGGCGGTCGTTCAGGGCCGCCGGGGCCGGCGCGACCTTCCAGGAGTCGTCGGCGCGGATCGCGGCGGTCTCCGGCAGGAAGTCCAGGGTGGACGTGCGGGCGATCTCGGCGCGGCGCTCCGCCCGGCGGGCGAGGAGCTCGTCCCGGCGCGGGGTGAACCGGCGGTGCAGTTCGGCGACGAAGGCCAGGGCGGCCTCGGTGAGCACCTCTTCCTGGCGCGGCAGGGGCTCGGCATCGACGACGGCCAGGGGGGACGGCGCTGGTGCGGACATGAACTGTCACTTCCTTCAGCGGACTTCGCGGGCGGTGCCAGGCGGCCGCCGGGCGTCACGGGAGGGCACGGAGTGCCACCGAAGCCGAGATACGGCCGCGAGCGCCTTCTGGACGGACAGGCGCTTCTGAACAGTGGATACTAGTTTCCTCATGGTGGAAGTTCAATGGTTTGTTGATGTCGAGATTCTCCGGATCGACAGAACACGGCGCTCAGTGCCAGGTCGCTCACTCCGGGTCGTTCACTCGGAGCCGTTCATTCCGAGTCGTTCACTCCAGGCGCGACAGGTCCGCCTCCGTGTCGATGTCATAGGGCTCGGCCACATCCGAACAGTCCACCGGCGTGATCGCATCCCGGTGCGCCGCCAGATAGTCCCGCGCGCCCCGGTCGCCCACCGCCGTCTCCGCGACCCCCGCCCAGTGCCCGGCGCCGAACAGCACCGGATGGCCCCGCCTCCCGTCGTACGAGGCCGCCGCGAGCGAGTCCCGCGAGCCGTACGCCGCCCGGACCCGGGCCACCGCCTCCGCCCCGATCCCCGGCTGGTCGACCAGGGACACGAGCGCCGCGTCCACCCCGCGCGGATCGGCGGCGAGCGACGCGAGCCCGGCCCGGAGCGAGGAGCCCATCCCCTCCGCCCACTCCGGGTTGTCCACCAGGACGCATCCGGGCAGCTCCGCCCGCTCCCGCACGACGCCGGCCGACGCCCCGAGCACCACGTGCACCACCTCGCACCCGGCCGCGCGCAGCACCCCCACCGCGTGCTCCACCAGGGGGCGGCCCCGGTGGGTGAGGAGGGCCTTGGGGCGGCCCCCGAGCCGCCGCCCGCCCCCGGCGGCGAGCAGCAGGCCGGCCACGACGGGGGAGGGGGCGGAGGCGGACGGGGCGGTTCGGTCTTCCGAAGGCGTCATGGGGACTGCATACCGCATTCGGACGGAAACACGCTGTCGTCCGAATCAGCCTTGCGGGGGGTGGCGCGGCGGGGTGGCGAAGGAGTTAACTGGCCCGACTCGCGGCGCCCGACCGTCGTCCGGAGGACCGGTCCGGGGCGTTCCGCGTACTCGGGGTGTGGAGTTCTGCGCACAGTGTCGTGCGAGGGGGAGAGCCATGTTGCGAAGCGTGGAGCAGAGGCCGGTGGGCAGCGAGGGCGTGGACCCCAGGGTGGCCGAGCTGAGGTCGGCCGTGTCCCGGCTGCGGCGCGAACTGGCCTTGCACCGCGCCGAGTTCGCCGACCGCGAGATCGCGGAGGGGGAGCTCGCGGCGCTCGACGCCATGGCGCTCGGCGGCGCTCCGGAGGTACGGCGGCTGCGCCGCTCCCTGCTGATCGTCGCGGGCTGCGTCGGCTCCGTCAGCGCGCTCGCCGGGGCCCTCGCCGGGGTCCGCCGCGCCGTCGAACTCTTCGGCGCGCCGCCCGAGCGCGGTACGGGTGGCTGAGGGGCCGTCAAGCAGCCGCCCGGAAGCGGGGAGTCACCGCCTGATCAGCCGCCGGGCCGTCGCCGCCGCCACCGCCGCCGTGCGGGAGTCCACGCCCAGCTTCGCGAAGACGTGGACCAGATGGGACTTCACCGTCGCCTGGCTCAGGAACAGCGCCTTGCTGATCTGCGCGTTCGACAGGCCCTCGCCGACGAGCTGGAGCACCTCCAGCTCCCGCTTGGTCAGCGCCTCCGCCGGGGTCCGCATCCGGTCCATCAGCCGGTGCGCCACCGCCGGCGCGAGGGCCGACTGCCCGGCCGCCGCCGTCCGGACCGCCGCCGCCAGCTCCTCCGGCGGCGCGTCCTTCAGGAGGTAGCCCGAGGCGCCCGCCTCCACCGCCGCCAGGATGTCCGCGTCCGTGTCGTACGTCGTCAGGACCAGCACCTTCGGCCCGCCCGGCGCCGCCGTGATCGCCGCCGTCGCCTCCGAGCCGTGCATGCCCGCGCCGAACTGGAGGTCCATCAGGACCACGTCCACGCCCCCGGCGGCCGCCAGCTCCACCGCGCGCTCGGCGGTGGCGGCCTCCGCGACGACCGCGAAGTCCGGCTCGGTGTCCAGGACCGCGCGCAGGCCCGCCCGTACCACCGGATGGTCGTCGGCGAGCAGGAGACGGACGGTCATGCGGAACCTCCGGAGGGAAGGGAACCCCTGTCGGACAGCGGCAGGGAGACGGCGACGGCGGTGCCCTGGCCCGGCGCGGACTCCACGGTGAACGTGCCGCCGAGCGACTCCGCCCGCGACCGCATCGCCGGAAGCCCGAAACCGCCCTCGGACGAGGTGCGTACGGAACCGGGCTCGAAGCCCTCCCCGTCGTCGACCACGTCCAGGGTCACCGACGCGTCCATGAACGACAGGGTGATCTCCGCGCGCGAGGCCGAGGCGTGCCGCACCGTGTTCGCGAGGGCCGACTGCGCGATCCGCAGCAGCGCCACCTCGTACGGGGTCGGCAGCTCCACCGGCGTCCCGCTCACCGAGAACCGGACCCGGGGCCCCGCCCCCGGCCCGTAGGCATCCGCCCCCGGCTCGCACAGGCGCTCCAGGGCCGCCGCCAGGGACCCGTGCTCCAGGTCCGACGGCGTCAGGGCCCGCACGAAGCGCCGCGCCTCCGTCAGGTTGTCCTGCGCGGCCCGGCGCGCCCGCTCGATGTGACCGGCGGCGGGGGAGGCCGCCGGCAGCGCCCGCTCGGCCGCCCGCAGCAGCAGCTGGATCGAGGACAGGCCCTGCGCGAGCGTGTCGTGGATCTCCCGCGCGAGCCGCTCCCGCTCGGCCAGCGTCCCCGCGTGCCGCTCCGCCGCCGCCAGCTCCGCCCGCGTCGCGATCAGCTCCTCGATGAGCCGGCGCCGCCGCTCGCTCTCCCGGTAGAGGGCCTGGTAGCCGAGGACCGTCGCCACCGCGACCGCCGCGCCGAGCAGCGGCCCGATGAAGACCCCCGGGTTGAGCGCGGCGCCGTGCCCCACGTACGACAGGATCGCCGCGCCCGCCGTGAGCGCCACCGCCGGCAGCGACCAGCGGGCGGGCAGCAGGTGGAGCTGGAGGAAGTACAGCGGGAACGCCACCCAGAGCGCCTCCGCCGTCAGACAGAGCACCACCAGCCAGGACGCCCCCAGGACCCCCAGCCAGACGGCGGCCGCCCGTCGGGAGGTCCGTACCGCGGGCAGGTGCGACCCGGCCGCGTAGACCGCCCCCGTCACCGCCGCCGCCACCGTCCCGGCCGTCGAGTGCGCCCGGACCGCCGCCAGGACGAGCAGGCCCGCCATCAGCAGGTGCAGACAGAGGCGCAGCACGAACGGGGCGGGGGTGAGGGAACGCCGGGCGGGGCGGGGGGAGGAGTGGGGATGCATGATCCCCCCAGGGTAGACAGCGGGGGACGATCCGGACTCAACCGAAAGTTCGATCCCGGAGCCATCCGCCGCGCGATGCCCGCGAGGGGGTGCGCGGACCAGGCTGGTCGGCATGTTCGTGGCATGGAGAGACCTGAGATCCGCCAAGGGGCGGTTCACCCTCATGGGCACGGTGATCGTGCTGATCACCCTGCTCGTGGGACTGTTGTCCGGGCTGACCGCCGGGCTGGCGCGGGAGAACGTCTCCGCGATCACCGGGCTGCCCGCCGACCGGCTGGCCTTCGCGGCGCCGCCGTCCGGCCGGTCGGTCTCCTTCACCGACTCGACGGTGACGGAGGAGCAGTGGCGGGCGTGGGCGGAGCGGCCCGGGGTGACGGGCGCGGCGCCGCTCGGCATCCGCACCCTCGACGCCGCCGCCGGCGACCGCACGGCCGCCGTCTCCGCCTTCGGTACGGAACCGGAGTCGGGGCTCGCGCCCGGCCCGGTCGCCCCCGGGAAGGCGGTCCTGTCGGAGTCGGCGGCCGAGGAGCTGGGCGCGGACGCCGGCGACGCCGTACGCCTCGGGCCCCTGGAGGTCACCGTCGCGGCGGTCTCCGGCGACGCCTCGTACAGCCACACGCCCGTGGTGTGGACCTCGCTCGACGACTGGCAGAGGATCGGGCACAGCGGCACCGCCGCGCGGGAGCAGGCCACCGTCGTCGCCCTGAGCGGGGGAGACGGGACCGACTGGGCGGCCGGGGACGAGGCCGTCGGCACCGAGGCGCGGACCGTCGACGACGCCCTGACCGCCATCGGCTCCCACCAGGCCGAGAACGGCTCCCTCCAGCTCATGCGGGGCTTCCTCTTCGCCATCTCCGCCCTGGTCATCGGCGCCTTCTTCACCGTCTGGACCATCCAGCGCGCCGGCGACGTCGCCGTCCTCAAGGCGCTCGGCGCCTCCACCCCGTACCTCCTGAAGGACGCCCTCGGGCAGGCCGTCCTCATGCTCACCGCCGGGACCCTGCTCGGCACCGCGCTCGCGGTCGGCATCGGCGCCCTGGTCGGCGGCGGGGACGTGCCCTTCGTCCTGGAACCGCTCACCGTCCTCGGGCCGGCCGCCGTCATCGTCGTGCTCGGCGTGCTCGGCGCGGCCCTGTCCATCCGGCGGATCACCGCCGTCGACCCCCTCACGGCCCTGGGCAGCGCCCGGTGAGCCCGCTCGCCACCCGCCGGAGCGCCCCGAGCCGTTCCGTCCTCCCCCTCGTCCCGCGGAGCACCCGATGAGCCTCGTCCTCGACGACGTCACCCTCACCTACCCCGACGGAGACGACCGGCTCACCGCCCTCGACGCCGTCTCCCTCACCGTCCCCGCCGGGACGCTCACGGCGGTCGCCGGCCCCTCGGGGTCCGGCAAGTCCAGCCTGCTCGCGGTGGCCGCCACCCTCGTCACCCCGGACCGGGGACGGGTCGTCGTCGCCGGTACGGACACGGGGGCGCTCACTCCGGCCGGCAAGGCGGAGCTGCGGCGCGAGCACATCGGGATCGTCTTCCAGCAGCCCAACCTGCTGCCCTCGCTGAGCGCGGCGGAGCAGCTGCAGGTGATGGCCCACCTGTCGGGCCGCTCCCCGAAGGCGGTACGGGGCCGGGCCCTGGAACTGCTCGACGCGGTGGGCCTCGCGGACCTGGCCGGCCGCCGGCCGCACCAGCTGTCGGGCGGCCAGCGCCAGCGCGTCAACATCGCGCGGGCGCTGGTGAACGAGCCGTCCGTCCTCCTGGTCGACGAACCGACCAGCGCCCTCGACCACGAGCGCGGGGCGGCGGTCATGGACCTGCTCGCCCGGCTGACGGGGGAGCGGGGCACGGCGACGGTCCTGGTCACCCACGACCGGACCCACCTGGCCCGGACGGACCGGACGGTCACGGTCCGGGACGGACGGCTCTCGGAGGCCGTACCGGCTTGATCTTTCCGGCACCGGCTCGACCTTCCCGGCACCGGTGTGATCCCCCGGCACGCGCGAGGGCGCCCGGAACCCCCGTGGTTCCGGGCGCCCTCGCGCACGCCGCCGTTCGGGCCCGGTTCAGGCCTGGCCGTTCCCCGCCGTGTTCGCCAGCGCCGTCGACAGGTCGCGCGCCACCTCCTGGAGGATCGGGACGATCTTCTCCGTGGCCGCCTCGGTGACCCGGCCCGCCGGGCCCGAGATGGAGATGGCCGCGGCGGTGGGGGAGTCCGGCACGGAGACCGCGAGGCAGCGGACCCCTATCTCCTGCTCGTTGTCGTCGATCGCGTACCCCGCCTCGCGGACCGCGACGAGCGCGTCGAGGAAGCCCTCGGGCGTGGTGATCGTCTTCTCGGTCGCGGCCGGCATGCCGGTGCGGGCGAGCAGCGCGCGCACCTCCTCCGGCGGGGTGTGCGCGAGGAGCGCCTTGCCGACGCCGGTCGAGTGCGGCAGGACCCGCCGGCCGACCTCGGTGAACATGCGCATCGAGTGCTTGGACGGCACCTGCGCCACGTACACGATCTCGTCGCCGTCGAGCAGCGCCATGTTCGCGGTCTCGCCGGTCTCCTCGACGAGCCGGGCGAGGTACGGCCGGGCCCAGGTGCCGAGGAGGCGGGCGGCGGACTCGCCGAGCCGGATGAGCCGGGGGCCGAGCGCGTACCGCCGGTTGGGCTGCTGGCGCACGTAGCCGCAGGCGACCAGGGTGCGCATCAGACGGTGGATGGTGGGGAGCGGCAGCCCGCTGCTGGCGGAGAGCTCGCTCAGCCCGACCTCGCCCCCGGCGTCGGCCATCCGCTCCAGGAGGTCGAAGGCGCGCTCGAGGGACTGGACGCCCCCGCTCGCGGCGGGTTTGGCGGCGTCGGTGGTGCTGGCGCTGGACGTCGGCACGTCACGGTCCTTTCGGGGCGGGCGGGCAAGGCAGCAGCCTACCGGGCCACCGGCCGGGGCACACGGCCCCGGTCCCGGCGTCGGCGCCGGTCAGGGGGTGTTTGTCCGGTGTCGGCGGCGGCCCGGAACGGCCCGGGACGGCCCTGCCTGTGCGGAGCTACGTTCTACTGTACGAAATTTACATTCCACTTCGTGGAAACGTCCAAGCCAGGTTCGGCGGCGGTCGATGCTGGAAGTGTGCCCTTGACGACATGTCGTCCGGAAGTGAAGACTCCTTCAACAGTTCGTTGAATTTCTCCGCGGAGCCCGTCCCGAGCAGGGGCGGCTCCTCCCAGGAGCAGTGGAAGAAGGGGTACGGGTGGACATCGACCTGGTCCTGCGCTCGACGCGCGTCATCACCCCCGAGGGGACGCGCCCGGCGTCGATCGCCGTCTCCGGCGGGACGATCGCGGCCGTGCTGCCCCACGACGCCGAGGTACCGGCCGGCGCCCGGCTGGAGGACGTCGGCGACGACGTCGTCCTGCCCGGCCTCGTCGACACCCACGTGCACGTGAACGACCCCGGCCGCACCGAGTGGGAGGGCTTCTGGACCGCCACCCGCGCGGCCGCCGCCGGCGGCATCACCACGCTGCTCGACATGCCGCTCAACTCGCTGCCGCCGACCACCACCGTGGAGAACCTGCGCGTCAAGCAGGAGGTCGCCCGGAGCAAGGCGCACATCGACGTCGGCTTCTGGGGCGGCGCCCTGCCCGACAACGTCAAGGACCTGCGGCCGCTGCACGACGCCGGCGTCTTCGGCTTCAAGTGCTTCCTGTCGCCCTCCGGCGTCGAGGAGTTCCCCGAGCTCGACCAGGAACAACTGGCGACCTCCCTCGCCGAGGTCGCCGGCTTCGACGGCCTGATGATCGTGCACGCCGAGGACCCGCACCACCTCGCCGCCGCGCCCCAGCGGACGGGCGGCGCGTACGCCGACTTCCTCGCCTCCCGGCCCCGGGACGCCGAGAACACGGCCATCGAGAACCTGATCAACCAGGCCCGCCGGCTCGACGCCCGCGTCCACGTCCTGCACCTCTCCTCCTCCGACGCCCTTCCGGTCATCGCCGCCGCCCGGGCCGAGGGCGTGAAGGTCACCGTGGAGTCCTGCCCGCACTTCCTCACCCTCACCGCCGAGGAGATCCCGGACGGCGCCACCGAGTTCAAGTGCTGCCCGCCGATCCGCGAGGCCGCCAACCAGGACGCGCTGTGGCAGGGGCTCGCGGACGGCACGATCGACTGCATCGTGTCCGACCACTCGCCGTCCACCGCCGACCTCAAGACCCCCGACTTCGCCTCCGCGTGGGGCGGGATCTCCTCCCTCCAGCTCGGCCTGCCCGCCATCTGGACCGAGGCCCGCCGCCGCGGCCACGACCTGACGGACGTCGTCCGCTGGATGTCCGAGGGCCCCGCCCGGCTCGCCGGACTCGACCGCAAGGGCGCCATCGAGGCCGGCCGCGACGCCGACTTCGCCGTCCTCGACCCCGAGGCCACCTTCACCGTCGACCCGGCCGAGCTCCAGCACCGCAACCGGATCACCGCCTACGCGGGCAAGACCCTCCACGGCGTCGTCACCTCCACCTGGCTGCGCGGCGAGCGGATCGCCGACCGCGGTGTCCTCGCCGAGCCCTCCGGCCGCCTCCTCGAAAGGAACAACTGACCCGTGAGCACCGGCATACCCTCCTTCACCGGCGACGCCAGCCCCTTCGGAGGCGGCGACCCGTACGCCGACTACCGCACGGCCGACTTCCCCTTCACCCAGTACGCGGACCTCGCGGACCGGCGCCTGGGCGCGGGCGTGATCGCGGCCAACGACGAGTTCTTCGCGGAGCGCGAGAACCTGCTCAAGCCCGGTGCCGCCGAGTTCGACCCGGAGCACTTCGGCCACAAGGGCAAGATCATGGACGGCTGGGAGACCCGCCGCCGCCGCGGGATCTCCGCACAGCAGCCGCACCCCACCGAGGACGACCACGACTGGGCCCTCGTACGGCTCGGCGCGCCCGGCGTGATCCGCGGCGTCGTCGTCGACACCGCCCACTTCCGCGGCAACTACCCGCAGGCCGTCTCCGTCGAGGCCGCCTCCGTGGCCGGCTCGCCCTCGCCCGAGGAGCTCCTCGCCGACGACGTGAAGTGGACGGTGCTCGTCCCGCGCACCGCCGTCGGCGGCCACGCCGCCAACGGCTTCGCCGTCGACGCCGAGCAGCGCTTCACGCACCTGCGCGTCAACCAGCACCCCGACGGCGGCATCGCCCGCCTCCGCGTCTACGGCGAGGTCGCCCCCGACCCGGCGTGGCTGGGCGTCCTCGGCACCTTCGACCTCGCGGCCCTGGAGAACGGCGGCCGGGTCGAGGACGCCTCCGACCGCTTCTACTCCCCGGCCACCAACACCATCCAGCCGGGCCGCTCCCACAAGATGGACGACGGCTGGGAGACCCGCCGCCGCCGCGACAAGGGCAACGACTGGATCCGCTACGCCCTGGTCGCCGAGTCCGAGATCCGCGCCGTCGAGATCGACACCGCCTACCTCAAGGGCAACAGCGCGGGCTGGGCCGCCCTCTCCGTCGCGGCCGAGGGCTCCGAGGAGTGGACCGAGATCCTGCCCCGGACCCGCCTCCAGCCCGACACCAACCACCGCTTCGTCCTGGACGCCCCGGCGGTCGGCTCCCGCGTCCGGATCGACATCTACCCGGACGGCGGCATCTCCCGCCTCCGCCTCTTCGGCTCCCTCACCGAGGCCGGCACGGCGCGGCTGACCGCCCGCCACCAGGAACTGGGCGGCTGACCACCCGGGGGCGCCCCGCCGACGGAGCACCCCCGGCCCCGCCCCCCGGCCGGGCGACCCGCCCGGCCCCCACGACCCGAGCGGGACACGACACCCCGCCCGGCCCCCGAGGGCGCACCGGCCCGACAGCACCGGTGCGCCCTCGCGCATTCCTCCGATCTCCTGGGCCGGCCCGCCACCGGCGTGTTCACTGGTGGCATGACGTCGAACTCCTCGCCCGAACCGAAGCGCGCGGCCGTGACGGTGGCCGGGCGTCACCTGTCCTACCTCGACTTCGGCGGCCCGGGCCGCCCCCTGCTCGCCCTGCACGGGCACTTCGGAGAAGGCCGCACCTTCACGCGCCTGGCCCGGGAGCTCGGCGACTCCTGGCGGGTCGTCGCCCCCGACCAGCGGGGCCACGGCCACTCCGACCGCCCCGACGACTTCTCCCGCGCCGGTTACGTCGAGGACGCCGCGACCGTCCTGGAGCACCTGGGGATCGAGAGCGCGGTCGTCCTCGGCCACTCCCTCGGCGGCGTCAACGCCTACCAGCTCGCGGCCCGGCACCCGGGACTCGTGGAGGCGCTGGTCGTCGAGGACATCGGCGCCGTGGTCGACGACGACCTCTCCTTCGGCCTGTCCTGGCCGCACCGGGCGACGACCCGCGCCGAACTGCTCCAACTGCTCGGCACGTCGGCGGTCCACCTGACGGACTCCGTGCGCGAGTACCCGGACGGCTGGGGCCTCGCCTTCGACGCGCGGGACGTCGTCGTCTCGCAGCGGGAGCTGAACGGGGACCACTGGGACGACTGGCTCGCCGTCCAGTGCCCCGTCCTGCTCGTCCGCGGCGGCGACAGCCCCGTCCTCGACGCCGAGCACGCGAAGGAGATGGCGGCCCGGCGCCCCGGCACCCGCTTCGTGGAACTCCCGGCCGGACACGCCGTCCACGCCACCCTCCCGGAGGAGTTCGCCGCCGTCGTCCGGGAGTTCCTCGACTCCCTGTGATCCCGCGGTCCCGGCCGTACGCTTCCGGGCGGCGCACCCGTAAAACACGTGGCGGCCGGGGCACAGCGGGTGTCATGGTGGGGACACCGAAGGGGCGTAGCTCAGAGGCCAGAGCGCCGGTCTCCAAAACCGGATGCCGCAGGTTCGACTCCTGCCGCCCCTGCCACCGTTCGCCCGTAGCCCCGGATCCCGCCGGGCGCTACGCCGCGTGCCCCCCGTCCACCGAGAACTCCGCCCCCGTCACGTACCGCGCCTCCGGGCCCGCCAGGAAGGCGACCATCGAGGCCACCTCGTCCGGGGTGCCGAAGCGGCCGAGGGCCGTGAGGGGCGTCTGGCCCGGTGCGAGCGGGCCGTCCGCCGGGTTCATGTCGGTGTCGACGGGGCCGGGGTGGACCAGGTTCGCGGTGATGCCGCGACCGCCCAGTTCGCGGGCGAGCGCCTTCGTCAGACCTATCAGGGCGGTCTTGCTCATCGTGTAGAGGGTCGCGCCGGGGCCCGGCACCCGCTGCGTCACGCAGCTCCCGATCGTGACGATCCGGCCGCCGTCGGGCAGCCGGCCCGCCGCCGCCCGGGAGGCGAGGAAGACCGCCCGGACGTTCACGGCGAGGACCCGGTCCACGTCCGCGAGGGACAACGACGGCAGCGGGCCGAGGACCCCGATGCCCGCGTTGTTCACCAGGACGTCGAGCCGGCCCAGGGCGTCCGCCGCCCACGCCACCGCGCCCGCCGCGTCCCCGGGATCGGCCGCGTCGGCCCGCAGCGGCAGCGCCTTCCGGCCCACCGCCTCGATCCGCGCCGCGACCTCCGCCGCCCGCGCCTCGCCCCGTACGTAGGTGAAGGCCACGTCCGCGCCCTCCCGGGCGAGCCGTACCGCCGTCGCCGCGCCGATCCCCCTGCTGCCGCCCGTCACCAGGACCGCCGTGCCGTTCATCGTGGACATCCCGAACCTCCGTGCCGTACTAAGTGGTTGCGGGTTCAATGAAAGGTGGGGGAGCGGACGAAGACCGGCGGCAATCGGACGTCGAGTCCGGCGCCGACGAGTTCCGATGAATGCCACTGAGTACCGATGAGTACCGATGAGTACCGATGAGTTTCGTCCGGCGGCGCGGTCTCGGCTTCCAGGACACGATGGTCCCGAGAACAGAAAGGGCACCCGCCATGGCCACCCTCAGCCTCACCCAGTTCCTCACCCTCGACGGCGTCGTCCAGGCCCCCGGCGGCCCCGAGGAGGACCGCAGCGACGGCTTCGAGCACGGCGGCTGGTCCGTGCCGTACGGCGACGAGGACTTCGGACGGTTCGTCGACGAGGTCTTCGCCCGGCCGACCGCCTTCCTCCTCGGCCGCCGCACCTACGACATCTTCGCGGGCTACTGGCCCCGGCAGACCGACCCCGGCAACCCGGTCGCGAGCAAGCTGAACGGCCTCCCCAAGTACGTCGCCACCACCACCCTCACCGAGGCCGACTGGGCCGGCACCACCCTGCTCCGCGGCGACGCCGTCCAGGAGGTCACCGGCCTCAAGGAACGGCTCGGCGGCGAGATCCAGATGCACGGCAGCGCCGGCCTCGCCCGCACCCTCCTCGACCACGACCTCATCGACACCCTCCACCTGCTCGTCTTCCCCGTAGTCCTGGGCACGGGCCGCCGCCTCTTCACCGACGGGGTCCGCCCCACCGCCTTCCGCCCCGCCGGGGCGCGCACCACCGGCACGGGCGTCGCCATCCACACGTACGAGCTCGAAGGCCGCCCCGCGTACGGCAGCTACTGAGCGGCCCCCGAAAGGTGTAGCCACCACGGGCCGCTCCGGGTACGGTGATCCCCCGCGTGCGAGCCGCCGAAGTCTCCACCCCGCCCAGAGAGTTGGAGAAACGGCCCGATGACGGCTCCGTCGTTCGCCGCACCCCTGCCCCTCGGCGCCCCGCGCCGCGCCTGGCTCACCGACCTGCCCGTCCTGCTCGTCGCCGTCTTCTGGGGCACCAGCTACCTCGCCGCCAAGGGCATCACCACCCCCCACACCGTCATCGCCGTCCTCGTCCTGCGGTTCGCGGTGGTGCTGCCCGTCCTGGTCGCCGCCGGGTGGAGCAGGCTCCGCGCCCTGACCGCCGCCCAGTGGCGCGGCGCCGGCACCCTCGGGCTGATCCTCGGCGGGATCTTCCTCCTGGAGACCTACGGCGTCGTCCACACCTCCGCCACCAACGCGGGCCTGATCATCAGCCTCACCATGATCTTCACCCCGCTCGCCGAGGCCGCCGTCACCCGGGCCCGGCCCACGCGCGCCTTCCTCGCCGCCGCCGCGCTCTCCGTCGCGGGCGTCGTCCTGCTCACCCAGGGCGCCGGCTTCACCGCCCCCTCGACCGGCGACCTGCTCATGCTGCTCGCCGCCCTCGCCCGTACCGTCCACGTCCTGGCCATGTCCCGGATCAAGGCGGTCCGCTCGGCCGACTCCCTCTCCCTCACCACCGTCCAGCTCGGCTCCGCCGTCGCCGTGTTCGCCGTCATCGCCCTCTTCCCCGGCACCGGCGCCTCCCCCTGGGCCACGGCCCTCGACCTCGGCCCCCGCGCATGGGCCGGGCTGCTCTTCCTCTCCGTCTTCTGCACGCTCTTCGCCTTCTTCGTGCAGATGTGGGCCGTCCGCCGCACCTCCCCGTCCCGGGTCAGCCTCCTCCTCGGCACCGAACCCCTCTGGGCCGCCGCCGCGGGCATCGCCCTGGCCGGCGACCGCCCCGGCGCCCTCGGCCTCGCGGGCGCGGCCCTCGTCCTCGCGGGCACCGCCTGGGGTCGCCGCGCCGCCGACGGGACCGGGCGGACCGACGGGCCGGGGCGGACCGGCGAGACCGACCGGGCGGGCGAGATCAACCGGGCCGACCGGGCCGACGAGACCGACCGGGCCGACCGGCTCGACCCGGCCGACCGGGCCGGGACGGACGCGCGGTAGGTTCTCCGCCATGTCCACGTCGTCCTCGTCCACGCGTTCCCTCGTCCACAGCAACGAGTTCAGGGCCCGTGCCCGCCGCACCCAGGGCTGGGGGATCGGCCTGCTCGCCGTCGCCGGTCTCCTCTGGATCTGGTTCGCCGTCCTCCTCGTCACCCCGTACGAGCAGAGCGACGGCGGCAGCCCCTGCCCCTCCCTCCTCACCAGCGAGTACGTCCACCAGGAGGACTGCGTCGAGTCGCGCGACTGGCCCGGCCTCGTCGCCCTCCTCGGCGGCTCCCTCCCCTTCGCCGTCGCCGGCGCCGCCCTCTACACCGGCGGCTCCGCCGCGCACCGGACGGCGGACTACCTCGCCGAGGTCACCCGCCTGGACTCCGCGAGCGCCTGAGACCCCCGCTCAGGACTTCGGCACCCGGTCCGAGACGATCAGGACGACTCCGCCGAGCACCGCGATCACGATGTTGGCGAACAGCTCCCGCCCCTCCAGGAACCCCACGTTCTCCGTAAGGAACCGGGTCAGACTCATGAACCCGAACCAGCCGTCCGTCAGCTCGCGGACCACCCCGCACACACCGGACAGGGCGATCAGGAACCCGACGGTCTCCAGGAATCTCTTCATGTCCCGATCATGACCGGGGCGGGGGAGCGCCCGCGTCCGACTCCGGTCCCCACCCGCCGCTACCGAAGTACCGACCTCCGCGACTTCGGTAGCGACCCGGTCGCTCCCGCCCCTCCCGGGCGCCCCCGGCTGCGTACATTGCGGACATGACCCGCACGGACCGGCAGCGCTGGCTGTTCCCCTCCCACCTGGTCGAACCGGGAGGGAGCGGGGCGGCACGGCCCCGCCGCACCGTCCGCGACTGGATCGTGGACACCTCGCTCTTCCTGCTCGCCGCCCTCGTCGGCCTGGTCGTCGCCGACACCAGCGCGGATTACACCAGCGAGGCCGTCACCCTCTTCGACCAGCTCGCCGGCGCCCTCGCCTGCTGCGCGCTCTGGCTGCGCCGCCGGTGGCCGGCCGGGCTCGCGGTCGGCCTCTCCCTGGTGAACCTCGTGGCCCCGGTCGCCGCCGGCGCCGTCCTCGCGAGCCTGTTCAGCGTCGCCGTGCGCCGCCCCTTCCGCGAGGTCGCCTGGATCGGGGCGCTGGCCGTGGCCACCTCGACCGCCCAGGCCTTCCTCCGCCCGGACCCCACCACCAGCCTCACGCTCTCCCTCGTCCTCGGCTTCGTCCTCATCCTGCTCGTCACCGCCTGGGGCATGCTCGTCCGCTCCCGGCGCCAGCTCGTCGAGGCCCTCAGGGAGCGCGCCCGCCGCGCCGAGGCCGAGGCCGAACTGCGCGCCGCCCAGGCCCAGCGGCTGGCCCGCGAGGCCATCGCCCGCGAGATGCACGACGTCCTCGCCCACCGGCTCACCCTGCTCAGCGTGCACGCCGGGGCCCTGGAGTTCCGGCCCGACGCCCCGCCCGAGCAGATCGCCCGCGCCGCCGGCGTCATCCGCGACAGCGCCCACGAGGCCCTCCAGGACCTCCGCGAGATCATCGGCGTCCTGCGCGCCCCCGACGAGGACGGCGAGGGGCACCGGCCCCAGCCCACCCTCGCCACCCTCGGCGCGCTGGTCGACGAGTCCCGCGAGGCCGGCGCCGAGGTCGTCCTCGACACCACGGTCGACGACCCGGACGCGGTCCCCGCCGCCACCGGCCGCACCGTCTACCGCATCGCGCAGGAGGGCCTCACCAACGCCCGCAAGCACGCCCCCGGCACCCCCGTCACCGTCACCGTCCGCGGCCGCCCCGGCGAGGGCCTCACCGTCGAGGTCCGCAACCCGGCCCCCGCCGGACCCGTCCCGCACGTCCCCGGCTCCGGCCAGGGCCTCATCGGACTCACCGAACGCGCCGCCCTCGCCGGCGGCCGCCTCGCCCACGGCCCGGCCCCCGACGGCGGGTTCGCCCTGCACGCCTGGCTACCGTGGCCCCCATGACCATCCGGCTGCTCATCGTCGACGACGACCCCCTGGTCCGCGCGGGCCTCACCCTCATGCTCGGCGGCGCCGACGACCTCGACATCGTCGGCGAGGGCGCCGACGGCCGGGACGTCCCCGACCTCGTCGCCCGGCACGCCCCCGACGTCGTCCTCATGGACATCCGCATGCCGCACGTCGACGGCCTCACCGCCACCGAACTCCTGCGGGCCCGGCCCGGCGCCCCCGAGGTCGTCGTCCTCACCACCTTCCACGCCGACGAGCAGGTCCTGCGCGCCCTGCGGGCCGGCGCCGCCGGCTTCGTCCTCAAGGACACCCCGCCCGCCGAGATCGTCGCCGCCGTCCGCCGGGTCGCCGCCGGGGACCCCGTCCTCTCCCCGGCCGTCACCCGCCAGCTCATGACCCACGTCGCGGGCCGGCCGGAACAGCCCCGGCGCACCACGGCGGCCGACCGGATCGCCGGACTCACCGACCGCGAGAGGGAGGTGGCCGTCGCCGTCGGCCACGGCCGCGCCAACGCGGAGATCGCCGCCGAGCTGTACATGAGCGTGCCGACCGTCAAGACGTACGTCTCCCGGATCCTGGCCAGGCTCGGCCTCAACAACCGCGTCCAGATCGCCCTCCTCGTCCACGACGCGGGCCTCCTCGACGACGACGGCGACGCATAGGCTGACCCGATGACCGACACCGACACCGACACCGACACCGGCTCCGATACCGACACCGGCACTGGCACTGGCACTGGCACCGATACCGACACCGGCACGGGCCTCCACGGGCTGGAACTCGCCCGCGAGATCCTCGACGCCCAGCCGTTCAGCCGCCTCCTCGGCGCCGAGGTCACCGCCTTCGGCGACGGCGGCGCCGTCCTCGAACTGACGATCCGTGAGGAACTGCGCCAGCAGAACGGGTTCGTGCACGGCGGAGTCCTCTCGTACGCCGCCGACAACGCGATCACCTTCGCCGCGGGCACGGTGCTCGGCCCGGCCGTCCTGACCGCCGGCTACTCCATCGACTACGTCCGCCCCGCCGTCGGCACCACCCTGCGCGCCCGCGCCACCGTCCTCCACGCGAGCCGCCGCCAGGCCGTCGTCCGCTGCGAGCTGCTGACCGCCGACGGGGACGGTACGGAGACGCTGTGCGCCCTGGCCCAGGGCACGGTCCGCACGGCGAACCCCTGAGGGACCGGGGCGCCGGTCAGGCGGTCTCCACCCGCACCGGCCGCCCCTCCCGCCGCGAGCGCTCGCACGCCTCCGCGATCCGCAGCGCCGCCAGGGCCTCCCGCCCGTCGCACGCATTGGGCGCTTCGCCGCGCACGAGCCGTACGAAGGCGTCCAGCTCCGCCTCGTACGCCGGGGCGAACCGCTCCAGGAACCCGGGCCACGGCTTCTCCGGCGCGGGCGGCCCCTGCGGCTCCACGGAGGTGAGCGGGGTCCGGCCGTCCAGGCCCACCCCGATCTGGCCCCGCTCGCCCGCCAGCTCCATCCGCACGTCGTACCCGGCGCCGTTGCACCGGGTCGCGGTCGCCGTCACCAGCGTGCCGTCGTCCAGGGTGAGGAGCGCGGCGGCCGAGGACACGTCCCCCGCCTCCCGGAACATCGCCGGACCCGCGTCCGACCCCGTCGCGTACACCTCGACGACCTCGCGCCCGGTCACCCAGCGCACCGCGTCGAAGTCGTGCACCAGACAGTCCCGGAAGAGACCGCCGGAGAGCGGCAGGTACGCGGCGGGCGGCGGCTCCGGGTCGGAGGTCGCCGCCCGTACGGTGTGCAGCCGGCCGAGCCGCCCCGACCGGACCGCCTCGCGGGCCGCCCGGTACCCGGCGTCGAAGCGGCGCATGAAACCGAGCTGGAGCTCCGTGCCCGCCGCCGCCACCGCGTCGAGCGCGGCCAGCGTCCCCGGCACGTCCAGGGCGATCGGCTTCTCGCAGAAGGCCGGCAGGCCCGCCCCCGCGGCCCGGGCGATCAGCTCCGCGTGCGCCGCCGTCGCCGAGGCGATCACCACCGCGTCCGGGGCGCTCCCCAGCAGCGCGGCCGCGTCCGGCACCGCCTCCGCCCCCAGCGCCTCCGCGACCCCGGCCGCCCGCGCGGGATCCGCGTCCGCGACGACCAGGGACCCGACCTCCGGGTGGCGGGCCAGCACCCCCGCGTGGAAGCTCCCGATCCGTCCCGTACCGATGAGTCCGATGCGCATGGCCCCACCGTGGGGTCGCAGGTCCCCCCTGTCAAGGTTTGTCAGGACAACAGGACGTCACGACCTCCCGTCATCGGCTTCCCGCCGTCCGCGCCCCGGGGCTACGCTCCCTCCGTGCCCCCGCAGTCCGGCTCAGCCCTTCCCCCGCGGCCCGGATCCCCCTCCACCCCGCGGTCCGGCGCCGCGCTCCCGCCGCGCTCCGACCCGGCCCTCCCACCACGGTCCGGCCCCGCTCTTCCGCCGCTCTCGGTGGACCGCACCAGCCCGGTCCCCCTCTACTTCCAGCTCGCCCGGCAGCTGGAGAGCGCCGTGGAGGACGGGACGCTGCCCCCGGGCACCCTCCTCGGCAACGAGATCGACCTCGCCACCCGTCTGGGCCTCTCCCGGCCCACCGTCCGCCAGGCCCTGCGGACCCTCGTCGACAAGGGACTCCTGGTCCGCCGCCGGGGCGTCGGCACCCAGGTCGTGCACACCGGCGTCCGCCGCCCCCCGGAGCTCAGCAGCCTCTACGACGACCTGGAGGCCGCGGGACGGCGCCCCGCCACCCGCGTCCTCGTCAACCGGCTCGAACCCGCCTCCGGGCCGGTCGCCGCCGCCCTCGGCGTACCCGAGGGCAGCGAGGTCCACTACCTGGAACGGCTCCGCACCGCGCACGGCGAACCCCTGGCCCACCTGCGCGACCACCTCCCGGCCGGGCTCGTCGAGCCGGACACCGCCCTCCTGGAGACCACCGGCCTCTACCGGCTGCTGCGCTCCGCCGCGCTCACCCTGCACAGCGCCCGCCAGACCGTCGGCGCCCGCGCCGCGACCGCCGCCGAGGCCGCGCTGCTCGACGAGGAGGAGGGGGCCCCGCTGCTCACCATGGAGCGCGTCACCTACGACGACACCGGCCGGGCCGTCGAGTACGGCTCCCACCTCTACCGGGCCGCCCGCCACTCCTTCGAGTTCCGCCTGCTGGCCCGGCCGTGACCCGGGGCGGCGACCCGCGGCGGGGCCCCGCGGCGAGCCGCGCGACCCGCATGACCGATACTGCACTGCACGCCTGCAATGCGTGCAAAGGACACAAAGGAGGGCACGGCCTCGTGACCAGGCTTCGGACAGGAGGGGTGCGCGCCGCGCTCGGCGCCGTCCTCGCGCTCGCGCTGACCACGGCGCTCGCCGGATGCAGCAGCACCGGCGGCAAGCGGGCGGAGGACGCCCGCAAGGCCGCGCAGGCCCAGGGCAGGGCGGCCGTCGACACCCCCCGCTGGACCTTCGCGATGGTGACCCACTCGGGCGACGGCGACACCTTCTGGGACATCGTCCAGAAGGGCGCCCAGCAGGCCGCCGTCAAGGACAACATCAACTTCCTCTACGCCCACGACGACGAGGCGCAGCAGCAGGCGCAGCTGGTCGACTCGTACATCGCCAAGGGCGTCGACGGCCTGATCGTCAGCCTCGCCAAGCCCGACGCCATGAAGGCCGCCGTCGAGAAGGCCGTCAAGGCCGGCATCCCGGTGATCACCGTGAACTCCGGCGCCGAGCAGTCCAAGGCCTACGGCGCCCTCACCCACATCGGCCAGGACGAGACCGTCGCCGGCGAGGCCGTCGGCGAGGAGCTCGACAAGCGCGGCAAGAAGAAGGCGCTCTGCGTCCTGCACGAGCAGGGCAACGTCGGCCACGAGCAGCGCTGCGCCGGAGCGAAGAAGACCTTCGGCGGCGAACTCGTCAACCTGTACGTCGACGGCACCAACATGCCCGACGTGAAGGCCTCCATCGAGGCCAAGCTCCAGTCCGACAAGGACGTCGACGCCGTCGTCACCCTCGGCGCCCCCTTCGCCGACACCGCCGTCCAGGCCGCGAAGAGCGCCGGCAGCAAGGCCGAGATCGACACCTTCGACCTCAACGCCAAGGTCGCCACCGCCCTCAAGGCCGGCACCCTCGGCTTCGCCGTCGACCAGCAGCCCTACCTCCAGGGGTACGAGGCCGTCGACCTGCTCTGGCTGTACCGCTACAACGCCGACGTCCTCGGCGGCGGCAAGCCGGTCCTCACCGGCCCCCAGATCATCACCAAGGACAACGCCGCCGACCTCGTCGCCTATGCGGATCGGGGCACCCGATGAGCTCCACCGCCCCGCCGTCCGGCATCGACCACGTCGACGAACGCCTCCTGCGCACGACCCCGCTGAAGAAGCTGCTCGCCCGCCCCGAGCTGGGCTCGGTCGTCGGCGCCGCCGCCGTCTTCGTCTTCTTCGCGGTCTTCGCCGACAGCTTCCTGCGCCCCTCCAGCCTCGGCACCGTCCTCTACGCGGCCTCCACCATCGGCATCATGGCGGTCCCCGTCGCCCTGCTCATGATCGGCGGCGAGTTCGACCTCTCCGCCGGCGTCATGGTCACCAGCTCCGCGCTCGTCTCCTCGATGTTCAGCTACCGGATGACGGCGAACGTCTGGGTCGGCGTCGGCGTCTCGCTGCTCGTCACCCTGGCGATCGGCGTCTTCAACGGCGTCATGCTGACCCGTACCAAGCTGCCCAGCTTCATCATCACGCTCGGCACCTTCCTCATGCTGACCGGCCTGAACCTCGGCCTCACCAAGCTGATCAGCGGCACCGTCTCCACCAAGACCATCGCCGACATGGAGGGCTTCCCCTCCGCCCGCAAGCTCTTCGCCTCGCAGCTCACCCTCGGCGGGGTCGAGTTCAAGGTCACCATCCTGTGGTGGTTCGGCCTGGTCGCGCTCGCCACCTGGATCCTGCTCCGCACCCGCTTCGGCAACTGGATCTTCGCCGTCGGCGGCGGCGCCGACGCGGCCCGCGCGGTCGGCGTCCCCGTCCACCGCACCAAGATCGGCCTCTACGCGGGCGTGGCCCTCTGCGCCTGGATCTCCGGCCAGCACCTGCTCTTCTCCTTCGACGTCGTCCAGTCGGGCGAGGGCGTCGGCAACGAGCTGATCTACATCATCGCGGCCGTCATCGGCGGCTGCCTGATCACCGGCGGGTACGGCTCGGCCATCGGCTCCGCGGTCGGCGCCCTCATCTTCGGCATGACCAGCAAGGGCATCGTGTACGCCGAGTGGAACCCGGACTGGTTCAAGTTCTTCCTGGGCGCGATGCTGCTGCTCGCGACCCTCCTGAACGCCTGGATCCGCAAGCGCGTGGAGGCCACCAAGTGACGACCGGCACCTCTGTGACGACCGAGACCGCCCCCCTCGTCGAGCTCGACGACGTCAGCAAGTACTACGGCAACATCCGCGCCCTCGAAGGGGTCTCCCTGGAGGTCCGCGCGGGCGAGATCACCTGCGTCCTCGGCGACAACGGCGCCGGCAAGTCCACCCTCATCAAGATCGTCGCGGGACTGCACCGGCACGACGCCGGGACCTTCCGCATCGAGGGCGAGGAGGTCGCGCTCGCCAACCCGCGCGACGCCCTCGACCGGGGCATCGCCACCGTCTACCAGGACCTCGCCGTGGTCCCGCTCATGCCGGTCTGGCGGAACTTCTTCCTCGGCTCCGAGCCGACGAAGGGCAAGGGCCCCCTCAAGCGGCTCGACGCCGGCCTCATGCGCGCCACCACCCGCGAGGCCCTGCTCCGCATGGGCATCGACCTGCGCGACGTCGACCAGCCCATCGGCACCCTCTCCGGCGGCGAGCGCCAGTGCGTGGCCATCGCCCGCGCCGTCCACTTCGGCGCCAAGGTCCTCGTCCTCGACGAGCCGACCGCCGCCCTCGGCGTCAAGCAGTCCGGAGTCGTCCTGAAGTACGTGGCCGCCGCCCGCGACCAGGGCCTCGGCGTGGTCCTCATCACCCACAACCCCCACCACGCCCACCTCGTCGGCGACCGCTTCGTCCTGCTCAAGCGGGGCGTCATGGCCGGCAGCCACACCAAGGACTCCGTCACCCTCGACGAGTTGACCCGGCAGATGGCCGGCGGCAGCGAGCTGGAGGACCTGCGCCACGAGCTGGAGCGCCCCTCCGCCACGTGACGCGGTCCTCCCCGCCGTCACGGCCCCCGCACGCCCCGCCTGGCAGAATCGGAGCCGATGAGTACCTACCGTGACCTCGCCCACCGCGGCTCCGCCCGCGGCACCGTGCTGCGGACCGTGGGGACCCGGGAACGGCGCTCCCACCTGACGGCCCCCCGGGTGCCGACCGTCGGCATCGACATCGGCGGCACGAAGGTGATGGCCGGAGTCGTCGACGCCGACGGCAACATCCTGGAGAAGCTCCGCACGGAGACCCCGGACAAGTCCAAGAGCCCCAAGGTCGTCGAGGACACCATCGTCGAACTGGTCCTGGACCTCTCCGACCGGCACGACGTGCACGCCGTCGGCATCGGCGCGGCCGGCTGGGTCGACGCCGACCGGGCCCGGGTCCTCTTCGCCCCCCACCTGGCCTGGCGCAACGAGCCGCTGCGCGACTCCCTCCAGGGCCGCCTCGCCGTCCCCGTCATGGTCGACAACGACGCCAACACCGCCGCCTGGGCCGAGTGGCGCTTCGGCGCCGGACGCGGCGAGGACCACCTCGTCATGATCACCCTCGGCACCGGCATCGGCGGCGCCATCCTGGAGGACGGCCAGGTCAAGCGGGGCAGGTACGGCGTCGCCGGCGAGTTCGGCCACATGCAGGTCGTCCCCGGCGGCCACCGCTGCCCCTGCGGCAACCGCGGCTGCTGGGAGCAGTACAGCTCGGGCAACGCGCTGGTCCGCGAGGCCCGCGAGCTGGCCGCCGCCGACTCCCCGGTCGCGTACAACATCATCGAGCGGGTCAAGGGCCACGTCCCCGACATCACCGGCCCGCTCATCACCGAGCTCGCCCGCGAGGGCGACGCCATGTGCGTCGAGCTGTTCCAGGACATCGGCCAGTGGCTCGGCGTCGGCATCGCCAACCTCGCCGCCGCCCTCGACCCCTCCTGCTTCGTCATCGGCGGGGGCGTCTCCGCCGCCGACGACCTGCTCATCGGCCCCGCCCGGGACTCCTTCCGCCGCCACCTCACCGGCCGCGGCTACCGCCCCGAGGCCCGGCTCGTCCGCGCCCAGCTCGGCCCCGAGGCCGGCATGGTCGGCGCCGCCGACCTCGCCCGGCTCGTCGCCCGCCGCTTCCGCCGCGCCAACCGGCGCCGCGTCGAGCGGTACGAACGGTACGAGCGCTACGCCCAGGCCCTGCGCAGCGGGACCTCGGCCCGGGCCCCCCGCACCCCTGAGGACCCGCCCGCATGACCCCGACCCGGCTGCCGTCCGCCCCGCCCCGCGCACCGAGGGACAGGATGCCCGAGGACCACCGGCACATGATCCGCCGCCGCTGGCTGACGGCCGTCATCATCGTGCTCCTCGTCGGCATCCCGGCCGGCTACCTCGTCATCTCCGCCGGTCAGAGCCGCGACAGCGGCCGCGACAAGGAACGCGAGTCCTCGGCGGCGGGCCTCCAGGACAACTGGCCCTCCCAGATGAAGCGCCGCGTCTTCGAGGTCCCGATCCCCTCCGGAGCCTGGGACGTCGCCTACTACGAGACCAGCAACTGGAAGACCAGCCGGCTGTACGTCCGGTTCACGACGACCGCAACCGGTCTCGACACCTTCCTCGCCGAGTCCGGCGCCGCCCGCTCCCAGCTCACCCCGGGCCGGATCACCATCGGCGACCGCGACCGCTCCATCGCCGCCTGGACCTTCCCGAACAGTCCGACCTGGTCGGGCGCCACCGTCACCCGCGAGGAACCCCGCCCGACCACGGACATCACGGTCGACCTCACGGAACCGGCGTTCCCCCGGGTGTACGCGGTCTCGACGACGAGCCCCTGAGACGACGGGCCCCTGAGACGACGGGCCGCTGAGACGACGGGCCCCTGAGGCAGCGAGTCCCCGAGGTCGCGGGAGAGCCCGAAAGCGCCTGGTCGGAGCGGGGACGTCCGTGGTAGACCGGACCGTCCGCCGCAGCCCCGGCCCCGGGAGGTCCCCATGCGCCGTCTCGCCGTCTTCCTCGCCTCCTCCGACGGGCACGACCCGGCGTACGCCGCGCTGGCCGCCTCGGTCGGCACCGACCTGGCCCGGCGCGGGATCGGCCTCGTCTACGGCGGCGGCCGCACGGGGCTGATGGGCGTCGTGGCGGACGCGGCCCTGAAGGCGGGCGGCGAGGTCGTCGGCGTCATCCCGCGCAGCATGATCGAGCGGGAGTGGGCGCACGAGGGGGTGACGGAGCTGGTCGTCTGCGACACGATGCACGAGCGCAAGGCGATCATGGCCGACCGCGCGGACGCCTTCGCCGCCCTGCCCGGCGGGCTCGGGACCCTGGAGGAGATCTTCGAGGTGTGGTCGTGGCGCCAGCTCGGCTTCCACGCCAAGCCCGTCGGCCTCCTCGACGCCGGGGGCTTCTGGACACCGCTCCTCGGCGCCCTGCGCGGCATCTCCGCCACCGGGTTCCTCGCCGCGTCCACCCTCGACGACCTCGCCGTCGCCCCCGACCTGCCCGGCCTCCTGGAGGCCCTGGAGCAGCGGCTGAGCGGCGCCCACCGGCCCGCGCACGGCGACGGCCCCGCCCCCCGGTGAGGGGCGGGGCCGTTCCGTTCCGTCCGCGACGCGGGCCGGGAGACGCGCTCAGGCGTGGCGTCGGTTGCCGGTGACGAGGCGGTAGAGGGCCAGGAGGATGACGGAGCCGATGATGGCGGCGATCCAGGTGGAGAGTTCGAAGAAGCCGTCGACGGAGTCGACGCCGAATATGACCTTGCCGAGCCATCCGCCCAGGAGACCGCCCGCGATGCCGATCAGGATCGTGATGATGACGCCGCCCGGGTCCTTGCCCGGCATGATCGCCTTGGCGATGAATCCGGCGATCAGGCCGATGAGAATCCACGCGATGATGCCCATGATGTGTCTCCTACCTGCCGACATAAGGTCTGTGTCAGTACTGCGTCTGCACCGTCCGGAGCTTTTTAAACCTGGGGCGTCCCGCTCGGAGGGTCGACCGCCGAAAAGGGCGGAACGGATGTATCGGACCGCCGTGACGGGGTAGTGGAGACCTCGTACGACGCACGAGCACACACCCCGGGAGGAATCTCATGGGCAAGCTGGGCGACATGGCCGACAAGGTCAAGAAGATGGCGAAGGGGCACCCGGACCAGGCGAACCAAGGCGTGGACCGCGCGGAACGCCTGGCGGACGAGCGCACCGGGAACAAGTACGACGCCCAGACGGACAAGGCCGCCGACGCGGTCCGCCGTTCGTACACCGACGACCGCCGCGAGCCCGGGCAGTAGTAGCAACGGCCCGGCGATCGACACGGCGCGGCCCCGTCCTCGAGGACGGGGCCGCGCCGTGTGTCGGAACGGCCGGGCTCAGCGGCCCAGGGCCTTCTTGAGCTCCTGCTTGTTCATGGACGAGCGGCCCTCGACCCCCCGCTTCTTCGCCTCCGCGTAGAGCTGGTCCTTCGTCGGCCCCTGGGCGCCGCTGTGCGAGCGCTCGCCGCCGCGCTGCGAAGCGGACTTCCTGTCCTGGGTGGAGGTCTTGCTCGCGGTCGCGGCCTCGCCGGAGCGGGCCCGTTCCTTGTTCACGGTGCGCGCGGCGATCTCCTTCGCCCGCTTCTCGGAGGTGCCGCGCTTCTCGGCGCCCTCCTTGATGTGCTCGTACTGGCGCTCGCGCTTCGCGTTCGATCCTGCCGGCATCGCGTTTCCCTCTCCGTGGGTCGCGGCCCGTCCGGCCGCGCGTGCCCGTCCGGTTACCCGGCGGCCGGCGCCTCACTCGGCACCGCTCCCATCCCACGCGACATCCCCGCACCGCGCGAACGGACCGCGACCGAACGAGCGGGCGGTGTCCGAACGAGTGGGCGGACCATCGACACGTTTCCCTCCCCCCGTACGGGTACAAGATCGGCTCCTTCGTCTGTGGTGGGGTGATGCCTGTGGATCAGGGTCTGGTGCTGCTCGCGGCGTGGGCACAGCTCGGGCTGCTGCTCGCCGTGGGCGCCTATTTCGTGCTGAGGGGCCGGTGAGGGCGCCGGTGCGGGTGCGGGGACGACGGCCGGGGGCCCTCGGGGTGGTGACGCTCGTGGTCGTGGCGGCGGTGGCCGGGTGTGCGGGGTCCTCCCGTTCGGACGAGGACTACCGGCACAAGGCGGCCAACACCGCGGAGGCCGCGGCCTCCGCGGTGTCCACCGCCCGCCTCGCGGTGGAGGCGGCAGGAGAGGGCCGGCTGACCGGCCCGTACGTGTCGGTGCTGCTCGGCGAGGCGGAGACCGACCTCCTCGCCGCCCAGGGGACGTTCGAGTCCCGGCAGCCGCCGGGCGAGGCGGCCGACGCCGTGCGCGAACGCCTCGGCACCCTCCTCGACGACGCGGCGGACGCGCTGGCGGAGGTACGCATCGGAGCCCGCCGCGGCGAGGTGCGCGAACTGGCGGAGCGCACCGGGGAGCTGCGCGGGGCGGCCGAGCGGCTGGAAGGGTTCGAGGAGGAGATGTCGTCGTGAAACGCCTCCTGGCCGTCACCCTCGGCATCCTGACCGCCATCGGCGGTTTCGTGGACATCGGCGACCTCGTCGCCTCCTCCCTCGTGGGCGCCCGGTTCGGCTTCTCCCTCGTCTGGGTGCTCCTCGTCGGCGTGGTCGGCATCTGCGTGTACGCGGAGATGGCGGGCCGGGTCGCCGCCGTCGCCGGACGCCCCACCTTCGACCTGGTCCGCGAGCGGCTGGGACCGCGGACGGCCCTCGCCAACCTGGTGGGCTCGCTCCTCGTCACGGGACTGACCCTGGCGGCGGAACTCGCGGGCGTGGCGCTCGCGATCGAGCTGATCAGCTCCGTGGCCCACCTGCTGTGGATCCCGCTGGTGGGCCTCGCGGTCTGGCTGGTGATCTGGCGGACCCGGTTCGAGACCATGGAACGGGTCTTCGGCCTGGCCGGCCTCACCCTGGTGGTCTTCGTGGTCGCCGTCTTCCGGCTCGACCCGTCCTGGGGCTCCGTCCTCGAACGGGTCACGCACCCCGAGGTCCCCGGCGGCGAGGGCCTGCCGACGTACTTCTACTACGCCATCGCCCTGTTCGCGAGCGCCATGACCCCGTACGAGGTGTTCTTCTTCTCCTCCGGCGGCATCGAGGAGAAGTGGAAGCGCAAGGACCTGCTCACGGCCCGGATCAACGTCTTCCTCGGCTTCCCCCTCGGCGGGCTCCTCGCCCTGTCGATCATGACGGCGGCGGCGCTGCTGCTGCACCCGGCGGGGATCGCGGTGGACCACCTGTCCCAGGTCGTGCTCCCGGTGGGCTACGCCCTCGGGAAGGTCGGGCTCGGCCTCGTCCTGATCGGCGTCTTCGCGGCGACGTTCGGCGCGGCCCTGGAGACGGCGCTGTCCTCGGGCTACACCGTGGCGCAGTACTTCGGCTGGACCTGGGGGAAGACGGCCGCCCCCCGGACGGCGTCGCGGTTCCACGCCGTGGTGATCGTGGCCCTGGTGGCGGGCATGATGCTGGTCCTCACAGGGGTCGACCCGGTCATGGTCACCGAGTACTCGCTGGTCTTCGCGGCGGTCGCGCTGCCGCTGACCTACCTCCCCATCCTCGTGGTGGCCAACGACCCGGAGTACATGGGCGAGGCGAGGAACGGCAGGTTCGCCAACCTGATGGGCGGCCTGTACCTCGTCGTCGTCCTGGTGGCGGCGGTGGCCGCCATCCCGCTGATGATCGCGACGAAGGCAGGCCTGTGATGCCCGACGAGGACGAGAACGCGCGCGACGAGAACCGGCGCGGGCCGGAGGAGCGGCGGGCGGGACGCGCGTACAGCGCCCGCTTCCACCTCCTGGACCGGCAGGTCGTCGACGGGGACGACCGGCCGGTGTGCAAGGTCGACGACCTGGAGCTGGAACCGGACCCCGACGGCCCCCCTCGGGTCACCGCCGTCCTCGTCGGACCGGCCGCGCTCGCGCCGCGTCTGGGCGGGAAGGCGGCCCGGTGGCTCGCCGCGGTGCAGCGGCGCCTGAGCGTCGGCGAGGGCGAGGGCCCGGCCCGGCTGGACTTCGGCCGCGTCACCGGCATCGGGGCGGTGGTCCGCGTCGACCTGCCGGAGGAGAACGTCGGGGTGCACGCCCTGGAGGACTGGACGCGCGAGAACGTCGTCGGACGACTCCCGGGGGCCGGCCATGCGTCTGGCTGATCTGATGGGGGCCCGCGTCCGGGACCGCGACGGCCGGGAGATCGGGCACGTCAGCGACGTACGGCTGCGCGAGCACCCGGGCCCGGCGGGCGCCGTCCTGAAGGTCGAGGGCCTCGTCGTGGCCACCCGCGCCCGCGGCCGGCTGATCGCCTACGACCACCGGCCCGTCGACGGCCCCTGGCCGCTGTCGCGGCTGGCCCGGTGGGCCGCCCGCAACGCCCGCTGGGCGCCCTGGCCGGCCGTGGCCGCCCACGAGCCGCCCGACCGGCTCGGCGACCCGGGAACCGTACGGCTCGCCGTGCCCGGCGAGGAACTGGCCCCGCTGACCGACGCCCACGACGACTGGAACGCCACGAAGCCGTCCGGCGGATCGGGGCCGGACACGGCCTAGGACGTCCCGAACACCGGGGCGAGCGCGGCCGTCAGACGGGCGCCGAGGGCCCGCCGCTCCGCCTCGGTGCCCGCGTGGCCGTGGTCGAAGCCCGTCCAGTCGACCTCGCGGAGGGCGTTCTCGAACATCCCGGGGTTCAGGGGCTCGTCGGGACGCCCCGGCCACTCGTCCGCCTCGCGCAGGACCGTCTCCAGGAGGGCGAGCGGCAGGGCGCAGCTCTCGGCGAGGAGGACCGCGTCGTACAGGTCCTTGGCCTGCGGGTACATGTCGCAGCTCAGCCACACGAGCTTCCACGCCAGGGAGAGCTCCCGGTCCGCGGCCGACAGGCGCACGCCCGCGACCCCGGTCGGGCGGGGCGGGGTCGGAAGGCGCTCCTGGAAGACGAAGTCGAGCTGGACCTGGCCGCCGGGCAGCCCGGGGGCCGTCCACGGCAGGACCAGACGGTGGCCGGGCACCCGCTCGTACGTCCAGATGTACTCGGAGACGGCACCGGCCGCCGGGATCGACAGCTCCGTACCGCTCTCCCTCGCGAGGCGCTCCGCCGCCTCGGCGATGCCGTCGAGCAGGGCGCGGGTGCGCGGCTCCTCGATGCGCCAGGTCTCGGGGACGACGACGAAGTCGATGTCCTTCGGGTCGCGGGCGGCCTCCCCGAACCAGGCGGACATCAGCATGCTGCCGCGCAGCACGAGGGAGTCGGCCCACCGGGACCCGGCGACGGCCGCGAGGACGAGGTCCAGGGCCGCGCGCCGGGCGGTCTGCCAGCGGGCCCGCAGCCCGGGATCCTCCACGACGCCGTCGCCGGGCCGGTAGGCCTCGTCGAAGTGCTTGAGGGCCGGGTCGAAGACGAGGTGCCGGACGGCCGCGTCGCCGATGCCGGCGGTCAGGGTGGACGGGAGGTCGTTCTTGCGGCGCACGTGGTCGGCACGGGGCTCCGTGCCGGTGCCCGGACCGTCCGGGATCGCCGGCGTCCACTGTTCCTCGTTCATACGGCTTCCTCCAGCCAGCCCTCGTCCCATGACAGGTCGCTGTCGGAGAGGACGAACTCCCGCTCCTGGGCGACCGGTTCGTGCCCGGCGGCGACCAGCGCGGCGACGAGCGCGTCGCAGGCGCGTCCCGCCGCGTCCGCGGGCCCCGGGTGCCGCTGGGTCACGAAGCGCTCGTGCCGCCCGCCCGGCCCCGGCAGGACCCGGCGGGCGTTCCACGAGACGTGGGCGCCGTGCGGCACGACGAGCGCCTCGAGCGCGGCCCGGTCGTACGCGGAGGGCAGCGCCAGCTTGAGGTGGTGCTCGTAGTAGCCCCCGCCGGGACCCGCGGGCTCCGTGCTCCACGGCACCGTCTCGACCTTGACCCGCACCGGCTCGAAACCGGCCTCCCGCAGCCCGGCGACCACGGCCGGGTGGCCGGTCCTGCCGGGCAGGGTCAGCATCGGCTGGACCGGCGTCCGGCCCCGGGCGAGGACGATGGTGGTGACCTTCAGCCCCCGGCCCGCCGCCCACGCCTCGAGCCGGACCCGTTCCCCCTCGGTCCGGCACCGGACCGTCACGTGCGTCTCGCAGACGCCGTCGACCTCGTCGACCTCGTACATCTCGAACCCCCGCTCACCGCGGCGAGTCTGACAGACGGGACGCCGAAGGATCACCCGGGTTTCCGGACCGGCTCTCCGCGCCCCCCGGGCCGACGACGTCCGAACGGTACGCGGCCCCCCGGGCGCCGACCGTCGAGGAGGTCCGGTTCCGCCGGACGCCGCCCACCCCGGTGTTCGTACGGGTGTCCGAGGGTGAGACCGTGAAGAACCGGCTCCGCCCGGACGTCGGTCCGGTGACCGTGAGCCGCCGGGAGAGACGGCCGCCGGCCTGCGGACGGACCCGCGCGGACGTTCAGTCGACGAGGGCGGTGGCTTCGACCTCGACGAGGACGCCGGGTACGAAGAGGCAGTCCACGCCGATGAGCGACGACGGAGGAAGGGGCAGCGGCAGCCCGATCTCGTCCGCGACGCCTTCGACCCCGGCCATGAAGGCCTCCATCTTCCCGGGCTCCCACCGCGTGACGTAGAAGGTCAGCCGCAGCACGTCGTCGAACGTCGCGCCGGCTCCCGCGAGTCCGTGCGCGGTGTTCCGCAGCGCCTGCGCGACCTGCCCGGAGAGATCCCCCTCCGGGACGGGCACCCCGTCGGCGAGACCGGAGATCTGCCCGCTGACGTGGACGTGTCTGCTGCCGGTGCCGACGGCGACGTGGTGATACGGCGTGGGCCGCAACAGGCCCTCGGGGGTGAAGCGCCGAACGGACATGACGGTCTCCTCGTCGATGACGACCATTGGTATACCTTTGATACCTGGGAGACGCAGGACACTTCAACGAGACCAGGTTTCATGAGCGATACCGCCCCTTCCCGCGACGGCGGACTCCGCATCGCGGCGCCGCACCGCGAACTGCTCGACCAAGTGCTGGACAAGTGGTCGCTGAGCGTGCTCGGCGAACTGTGCGAAGGACCCCGCCGGTTCAACGAACTGCGCCGCGCGATCCCCGCGGTCACGCAGAAATCGCTGACCGCCACCCTGCGCAGACTGGAACGCAACGGCATCGTCGAGCGCGAGGTCGTGAACGACAGACCTGTCGCGGTGGAGTACCGGATCACTCCGCTGGGAAAGACCATGCGTCCGCCCGTCGACGTCCTCCTGGACTGGGCGCGCACGTACATGCCCCGGATCGAACGGGCGCGAGAAGACTTCGACGCCAGGTGAGGCGCCGAGGACCGAAGGCCGTCCCGGGCGTGATCGCAGTGCACGTCGGACGCAGGGGCGCGACAAGCGAGTCGGTCGCGGGCGGCCGGTTCCGGATCCGGCGTCCGCCCGGGGGCGGGAGGCGCTAGGTTCGACCCGGCGATGTGAGGGCTCGTGAGAGATGAGAGGGTCTAGCGGGTGAGCGAGACACCACCGAACACCCTGCAGCACCGCGTCGACGGACGAGAGGACGCGCCGGTCCTGGTCCTGGGGCCCTCCCTGGGCACGACCTTCCACATGTGGGACCGGCAGATCCCCGAGCTCGCGCGGGACTGGCGGATCGTACGCTTCGACCTCCCCGGGCACGGCGGCGCGCCCGCGCAGCCCTTCGGCTCCGTCGCCGAGCTGGGCGACCGGCTGCTGGCCACCCTCGACGCGCTCGGGGTCCAGCGCTTCGGCTACGCGGGCTGCTCCCTCGGCGGGGCCGTCGGGCTCGACCTCGCGCTGCGGGCGCCCCACCGGGTCGCCTCGCTCGCCCTGGTCGCCACCTCGCCCCGGTTCGGCACCGCCGACGAGTTCCGGCAGCGGGGCGTCATCGTGCGGGCCAACGGTCTGGAGCCGATGGCCCGCACCGCCCCCGAGCAGTGGTTCACGCCGCTCTTCGCCGGCGCCCAGCCCGCCATCGTCGACTGGGCCGTGCAGATGGTCCGTACGACCGACCCCGCCTGCTACATCGCCGCCTGCGAGGCCCTCGCCGTCTTCGACGTCCGCGAGGCCCTCGGCCGCATCGGCGTCCCCGCGCTCGTGCTCGTCGGCTCCGAGGACCAGGTCACCGGGCCCGCCGAGGCCCGCACCCTCGTCGCCGGCATCGCCGACGCCCGGCTCGCCGTCGTCCCCGGCGCCTCCCACCTCGCCCCCGTCGAGCAGCCCGCCGCCGTTACCGACCTGCTCCTCGACCACTTCGCCGGGACGGCCCAGGACACCAGCGGCGCCCTGGCCGTGCCGCCGCACCCCGCGGGACCGGCGCCCGCCGCCGAGCCCGCGGCCCCCGCCCCGGTCGCCGAGCCCGCCGGGGACGGGCGCCCCGACCCGTACGAGAAGGGGCTCGGGCTGCGCCGCGAGGTGCTCGGCGACGCCCAGGTGGACCGGGCCCTCGCCGAGGACCCCGACGGGGCCCTCCAGGGACTCGCCAACCGGTACGAGTGGGGCGAGGTCTGGAGCCGCGAGGGCCTCGACCGGCGCGTCCGCAGCGCCGTCACCCTCACCGCCCTCCTCGCCGGGGGCCACCGGGAGGCCCTCGCGGACCACACCCGGGCCGCCCTCCGCAACGGCCTCTCGCCCGACGAGATCCGCGAGATCGTGCTCCACGCGGGCGTGTACTGCGGCCTCCCGGCCGCCGAGACCGCCCTGCGCGTCGTCGCCCGCGTCATCGCGGAGGAGACCACGCCCCCGGCGTAGCCTGGTGGCGTGAAGCTGACGAAGAAGTCCCACGCCTGCGTCCGCCTCGAAAAGGACGGAAGGACGCTCGTCCTCGATCCCGGCGGGTTCACCGAGGAGGACGCGGTCCTCGGGGCCGACGCGCTGCTCGTCACCCACGAGCACGCCGACCACTTCGACGAGGGCAGGCTGCGGGCCGCCCTGGAGGCCAACCCGGCCGCCGAGATCTGGACGCTGCGCAGCGTCGCCGAACGGATCTCGGCGGCCTTCCCCGGCCGGGTGCACACCGTCGGCCACGGCGACGCCTTCACGGCCGCCGGGTTCGACGTCCAGGTCCACGGCGAGCTGCACGCGGTGATCCACCCGGACATCCCGCGCATCACCAACGTGGGCTACCTCGTCGACGGCTCGGTCTTCCACCCCGGCGACGCGCTCACCGTGCCCGACCACCCCGTCGACACCCTGCTGCTCCCCGTCATGGCCCCCTGGAACAAGATCTCCGAGGTCATCGACTACGTGCGCGAGCTGAAGCCGCGCCGGGCGTACGACATCCACGACGCCCTCCTCACCGACCTCGCCCGGCCGATCTACGACCGTCAGATCGGGGAGCTCGGCGGCACCGACCACTCCCGCCTCGCCCCCGGGAACTCCACCGAGGTCTAGAACGCCGGCGACCGGCCGTTGTCGGTGCCCGCCAGTAGGCTGGCGCCCATGCGCATCGCCACCTGGAACGTCAACTCGATCACCGCCCGGCTGCCCCGCCTCCTGGCCTGGCTGGAGAGCAGCGGCACCGACGTGCTGTGCATCCAGGAGACCAAGTGCACCGCCGAGCAGTTCCCCACCGAGGAGCTGCGCGCACTGGGCTACGAGTCGGCGGTCAACGCCACCGGTCGCTGGAACGGCGTCGCACTGCTCTCCCGCGTCGGCCTCGACGACGTCGTCACGGGCCTGCCCGGCGGCCCGGAGTACGACGGGGCGCAGGAGCCCCGGGCGGTCTCCGCGACCTGCGGCCCGGTCCGCGTCTGGTCGGTCTACGTGCCGAACGGCCGCGAGGTGACTCACGAGCACTACGCCTACAAGCTGCGCTGGCTGGAGGCGCTCAGGGCGGCCGTCGCGCAGGACGCGGCGGGGGACAGGCCCTTCGCGGTCCTCGGCGACTACAACATCGCGCCGGCCGACGAGGACGTCTGGGACATCACCGTCTTCGAGGGCGCCACGCACGTGACGGAGCCGGAGCGGGCCGCGCTCGCGGGCCTGCGCGAGGCCGGCCTGCGCGACGTGGTCCCGCGCCCCCTCAAGTACGACCACCCCTTCACCTACTGGGACTACCGCCAGCTCGGCTTCCCGAAGAACAAGGGCATGCGCATCGACCTGGTCTACGGCAACAAGCCCTTCGCCGAGGCGGTCACGGACGGCTATGTGGACCGCGAGGAGCGCAAGGGCAAGGGCGCCTCGGACCACGCCCCCGTCGTCGTCGACCTCGACGTCTGAGGGCTGCCCGGAAACGATCTCCGCGCGCCGAGTGGTGGACCGGGAGGTGCCGGTGCGAGGCTGTTCGGATGAACATTCCGTTTCTGGACAGTTGGCGCAAGCGGCACCGCCCCGGCTCCCCGGCCACCCCGCCGGTCGCCGCCTTCGACCGCGCCCCGGACGGGATGGCCGAGCTGTTCGCCGAGTGCGAGCTGCTGCGCGCCCGGGTCGCGGAGGCCGGGGTGGCGCTCGACGACACCCCGCGCTCGCTCCAGGCGCTCGACCAGCTGCCGCCCCGCTGGCGGGACGACCCGGAGGAGCTGCCCTGGTTCGGGAACGACGCCGGGCTCTACCTCGGCACGGTGATCGTCCGGAACGTCCCGGCCGCCCGCTGGCAGATGCGTCCCGGCGGCGGCCCGGTGGTGCGGCTCGCCTCCGGCCGGGAGATCCAGGTCGTCGAGGCCGGTCTCGACTGGGCGATGACGGGCGCGCCGCAGCTCTCCCAGGTGTACGCGGAGGCCGCCGAGTACTGACGCGCACCCCCGTCGGCGCCACCCTTCCGCAGTAAATACGGCTTATTGCCGTTTGGTGCGTGTCGTCCCTGAAGTCCCTTTTCCGGTGGATAGTTTGCGTGGACCGCGACACCGCTGAGAAAGGGGGCAGGGCAGCGCATGGCCGTCGACGATCCGCTGATCGAACTGCGTGGCGTCAACAAGCACTTCGGCACGTTGCACGTCCTCCAGTCCATCGACCTCACCGTCGGCCGCGGGGAGGTCGTCGTCGTGATCGGCCCCTCCGGCTCCGGCAAGTCCACCCTCTGCCGGGCGATGAACCGCCTGGAGAGCGTCGAGTCGGGCGAGATCCTCATCGACGGGCAGCCGCTCCCCGAGGAGGGCAAGGAGCTCGCCCGGCTGCGGGCCGAGGTCGGCATGGTCTTCCAGTCCTTCAACCTCTTCGGGCACAAGACCGTCCTCGCGAACGTCTCCCTCGCGCAGATCAAGGTCCGCAAGCGCAAGAAGGAGGAGGCCGACCGGCGCTCGCGCGACCTCCTCGACCGGGTCGGACTCGCCGCGCAGGCCGACAAGTACCCGGCCCAGCTCTCCGGCGGCCAGCAGCAGCGCGTGGCCATCGCCCGCGCCCTCGCCATGGACCCCAAGGCCCTCCTCTTCGACGAGCCGACCTCCGCGCTCGACCCCGAGATGATCAACGAGGTCCTGGAGGTCATGCGGCAACTGGCCCGGGAGGGCATGACGATGGTGGTCGTCACCCACGAGATGGGCTTCGCCCGCTCCGCCGCCAACCGGGTCGTCTTCATGGCCGACGGGAGGATCGTCGAGGACCGCACGCCGGAGGAGTTCTTCACCGCCCCGCGCAGCGAGCGCGCCAAGGACTTCCTCTCCAAGATCCTCAAGCACTGACCGGGTGGGAACCATGCAGCGTACGCACCGGACCCTGGCCGCGCTCGCCCTGCTGCTCGCCGCGACGGCGGCGCTCGGCGGCTGCGGCCGCGAAGGAAGCCCGCCCGTCAAGGGCCCGCAGCCCGACCAACTCCCCGTCTACCAGGTGCGGTCGGACTTCACCCTGCCCGACTCGCCCACCTGGAACCGGGCGAAGAAGCGCGGCCGGCTCGTCGTCGGCGTCAAGGAGGACCAGCCCTACATGGGCGAGAAGGACCCCGCCTCCGGCCGCTACTCCGGCTTCGACATCGAGATCGCCAGGATGATGGCCGCCTCCCTCGGCTTCGACCCGGCCCGCGTCGAGTTCCGCACGATCGCCTCCGCCAACCGCGAGACCGCCCTGCAGAACGGCCAGATCGACTACTACGTCGGCACGTACACCATCAACGACAACCGCAAGAAGCTCGTCGGCTTCGCCGGGCCCTACTACCGGGCCGGGCAGTCGCTCCTGGTCCGCGCCGACGAGAAGGACATCCGGGGCCCCCAGGACCTGGACGGCAAGCGGGTCTGCTCGGCCGCCGGCTCCACCCCGTACCAGCGGATCGAGAAGGACCACCCGAAGGCCGAACTCGTCGCGTACGACACGTACTCCGCCTGCGTGGACAACCTGCTGACCTACCAGGTCGACGCGGTCACCACCGACGACACGATCCTGCTCGGCTACGCCGCCAAGGTCCCCGACGAGCTGAAGGTGGTCGGGAAGCCGTTCTCGGAGGAGCCGTACGGCATCGGCGTCCCGCGCGGCGACGACGCCCTGCGCTTCGCCCTGGACGACGCCGTCGCCGCCCACGAGAAGAACGGCGACTGGAAGAAGGCGTACGACGCCACCCTCGGCCTCTCCGGGGTCCCCGCCCCGCCGCCGCCCGCCATCGACCGCTACCCCGCGGGCTGATCCGCAGGAGCCTTCCGACATGGACGTCCTGACCGACAACTTCTCGCTCTACGGAAAGGGATTCCTCGGCACCGTCGAACTCACCGTCTACGCCTCGGCGCTCGCCCTCGTCCTGGGCTTCGTCATGGCCTCCTTCCGCGTCGCGCCCGTCGGCTCCTTCCGGGTCTTCGGCACGGTCTGGGTGACCGTCCTGCGCAACACCCCGCTGACCCTGCTCTTCTTCGCGGTCATGCTGGGACTGCCCCGCTTCGGACTCGTCCTGCCCTTCCAGCTGTTCGCGGTCCTCGCCCTCGGCTGCTACACCTCGGCGTTCGTCTGCGAGGTGCTGCGCTCCGGCATCAACACCGTCCCGCGCGGCCAGGGCGAGGCGGCCCGCAGCCTGGGCATGACCTTCACCGGGACCCTCGGCACGGTCGTCCTGCCGCAGGCCTTCCGCAGCGTCATCCCGCCCATCGGCTCGACCCTCATCGCCCTCGCCAAGAACTCGGCGATCGCGGGGGCGTTCAGCGTCACCGAACTCCTCGGCACCTACAAGACGCTGAGCGAACTCGGCTACAACATCGTCTGGACCTTCGTCTGGATCGCCGTCGGATACCTGATCATCACCCTCACCATCAGCGCCCTCTTCCACGTCATGGAGAAGCGCTGGGGAGTCGCCCGATGACCACCGAGTCCACCGCCCTCTACGACGTCCCCGGGCCCGGCGCCCGGCGGCGCCACCTCCTCTACGGCACCGCCTCCACCGTCGTGATCCTGGCCCTGGCCGGCTGGATCCTGTACCTCCTCCTCGACACCGACCAGTTCACCTCCGCCAAGTGGTCGCCCTTCCTCTACGAGGGCATCCAGGAGCTGCTGCTCAGGGGGCTCGGCAACACCCTGAAGGCCTTCGCCTGCGCGTCTGTCCTCTCGCTCGCCCTCGGCGCCCTCCTGGCCTGCGGGCGCCTCTCCGAACACCGCGCCCTGCGCTGGACCTCCACCCTCTTCGTGGAGTTCTTCCGCGCCATGCCCGTCCTCGTGATGATCTTCTTCGTCTTCGTGGCGCTGAAGGTCCAGCCGCTGCCCGCCCTGGTCACCGGACTGACCCTCTACAACGGCTCCGTGCTCGCCGAGGTGTTCCGCACCGGCGTCCACTCCGTCGCCCGCGGACAGGGGGAGGCCGCGTACGCGCTCGGCATGCGCAAGACGCAGGTGATGACCCACGTCCTGGTGCCCCAGGCCGTCCGCGCGATGCTCCCCGCCATCATCAGCCAGCTCGTGGTGGCACTGAAGGACACCTCGCTCGGATTCCTCATCACCTACGAGGAGTTCCTGCACGCGGGCAAGCTGATCGCGTCCAACCTCGACTACGACCTGCCGTTCATCCCCGTCGTGCTCGTCGTCTCGCCGATCTACATCGGGATGTGCATGCTGCTCTCCTGGTGCGCCACCTGGGTGGCCCGGCGGGAGCGCCGCGACCCGAGGACGAAGGCCGTGGACGTCGCTCCGGCCGGACCGGGAGGGCCGCCGCCGGGACGGCGGTGACGGGTACGAGCCGCACCCGCCCGGCGGCAGCCGGAGATCACTCCTCCCGCAGCGGCACCGACACGTACGACGGGTCGGCGGCCGGGGAGGAGAAGGTCAGCTGCGCGCCGGTCGGGTTGTGCTCGATGTAGAGCGGGTCGACGGTGTCGACGACCAGCGCGAGCCGGTGCCCGGCGGGCACGTCGTACGCCGTGGAGAACAGCTCCAGGTCGACGCCGAACGGCTGTCCCGGGGTCTTCCCGTGGAAGGTGTACGGGGCGTTGGTCACCAGCTTGCCGACGCCGAGCGGGCCCACGTCGTAGAGGTACGCGACGAGGGTGCCGCTCTCCTTCGTGGAGGCGACCGTGGTGTGCACCTCCACCGTGCCGCGCACCCGCTGCGCGGTGTCGTACCGCTCGGACTGCCAGACGCCGGCGAAGGAGCGGGGGAGGAGGGGGACGGAGACGACGGGCGGGGTGCGGAGGAACTGGTCCAGGGCGTTGGTGAGCAGGGTGACCCCGCCGTTGGCGCCCGAGTCGACGTTCGCCCACACCCGCTGCGTACCGCCGAGGTCGAACTTCCTCTGGTTCGCGTTGACGGACTTCCAGTCCGGGTAGCCCTCGTAGCCGTTGTCCGAGCGGGACTTGAGCTGGACGGGCCGCTCGTGGTCGATGCCGTTGTCGGCGCCCTTGAGGTAGCGGTCGAACCAGCGCTGCGCGTTGGTCCAGGTGTCGTTGGGCAGTCCGAAGAGACCGGTCAGTTCGGCGGTGGCGTGGTCGCCGGGGCGGAACTCCAGGCGCTTGGGGCCGGTCAGCTTCTCGTAGAAGCTCGCGTACTGGTTGGGCGGGAAGATGGTGTCGCCCCAGGCGTTGCCGAGCATGATCGCGGCGCCGTTGGCGTTGATGCGGTCCAGGTACGTCACGGGGGAGCGCTTGGCGCCCCAGGCGATCATGTCCCCCTCCTTGGCCAGGTTGGAGGAGAGGAAGTCGCCCAGGACCTCCTTGAGTTCGGGTCCCGGGCGGCCGGTGAGGTACCCGGCGCCGCCGAGCAGGGCGGCGGCCTGGAGGTGCTGGGTCCGGCCGCTGTAGATGGACTCGATGAGGTCGGCCCAGCCGCTGAGCGCGGTGACGGCCTTGACCCTCGGGTCGTGCGCGGCGGCGAGCAGGCTGATTCCGGCGCCGTACGAGACGCCTCCCATGCCCACCCGGGCGGGGTCGGCCGGGGTGTGGGCGAGGGCCCAGTCGATCACCTTGGAGGCGTCGGCGACGTCCTTGGGGCCCGCGGTCTCGATCTCCCCGCCGGACTGCCAGAAGCCGCGCGAGTTGTAACTCACCACGACGTAACCGGAGTCGGCGAGCTTCTGGGCCGGGACGAGGTACTCGATCTGGGGCATGGCCCAGCTGGTGGGCAGCACGATCAGGGGGTGGCGGGCGCCGGGTGCGGACCCGGCGGGGGTGAGGACGTTCGCCTTGAGGACGGTGCCGCCCTCACCGGGGATGTCGACGAAGCGGATGCCGGCCGAGTCGGCGGCACCGGCCTCCGCGACCGGAGAGGCCGGAGAGGCCGGAGCCGCCTGGGCGGCGGGGGCGAGCCCGAGGGCCGTCCCGGCCACGAGCGCGGCCGAGACGGCGAGGACCAGGGATGTGCGCACGGGGCACTCCTCACTGGGGGCGCCGATGGGTGGTCGGCGATGGGGGGGCAGTGAAAGTGACCCGACGGTAACGGCGGAGACTTACCGGAGGTAACTCCTCGGTAAGTTACGTGGCGGTAACGATTGGCGCCCGGTCGGTGCCGTCGAGCAGGCCCACGGCCTCCGCGAAGTCCGCGCGGGCCTCCTCGTACCGCTCGGCCGCGACGAAGAACATCGCCCGGTCGGTCAGGGCCCGGGGGAGTTCCCGTGCCGAACGCCGGGCGAGCGCCACCTCCTCGTCGAAGAGCGGCCGGAGCGGCTCCTCGAACAGGTGGGTGCGGTCGGTCCACATCAGGGTGGACCGTACGGTCAGCCGGTGGTGCACGGTCGCGAGTTCGGTGAGCCGCCCCGCCGCCGAGAGGCGCGCGGCCTCGGCCTCCAGGGCGGGGATGCCGTCGAAGTAGGCCGTCCGTACGTCCCACGACCAGTGGAGGAGCGAGTTGCCGAACGCCGGCATCGGGGCGTCCGGGGACCCGTCCGGCTCCACCGCCCGGGCCGACAGGCCGTGCAGGACGTTCCACCAGGAGTGAAGCCCGTCCTGGCGTTCGGACGCGTCGGGATCGGCGAGCCGGGTGAGGACCGACAGGGCCTCCCACCGGTCCGCGCCGGCCTCCCCGTGCCGCCCGGCGGCGTCCAGCATCCGGGAGCGGTGTACGAGTTCCCACACCAGGAGGTTCTGTCTCCGCTCCTTCCTCGTGTCGTCCACGAGGTCGGTGAAGACCTCCACCGCCTCCTCCCGCCGGCCGGCCGCCTCCAGTTCCGCCGTCTTCTCGACCACGGACCAGAAGAAGAAGTCCCTGTGCGAGCGGTTGCCCTGCGGCAGGAGGTCCGCCGCCTCCCCGTGGCGCCCCTCCTCGGCCAGTACGACCGCCAGCCGGCCGCTTCCGTACGACGGGTGCTTCACCTGTCCCCGCTCGAAGCCGTCCCGCCCGACCGCGGCCATCTCCTCGTACGCGGCCCGCCCCTCGGCCCGCCGCCCCGACTGGATGAGCGCGTGTCCGTAGTGCTTCAGGGCGTCGGTGAGCACCTCCGTCCTCTTCGGGTGGTCGGCGTCGATGCGCCGGGCCGTGTCGAGGGCCTCCGCGCGCAGCGCCAGCCTCCGCTCCATGTCGTGCCCGTGGCTCGCCCCGGACCCGTACGAGAGCAGTGCTCCGACGAGCTTCGGCAGATAGGCCGCCGGGCTCACCTCCGCCAGGATTCGGTACGCCCCCAACTCCTCGGTCAGGCTGAGCCTGCCCGATCCGAGCAGCATCGTCCTCGCCCGCAGGACCGCGTCCTGATCGATGTTCTGACTGATGTTCCCGGAGTGATTCATGACGGCGATTCTGGAAGCCGGAGGAGGGACCGGACAAGGCTCGCGAACTGTGCGTTCGGTCCTACGAAAAACGCCTCTGACCTGTCATGATGGTGACGTCTTCACCTCGTCGGACCCCTGCCGGTCAGGCCGTCGCCGCCGGTTCGGCGGCGGAGGGCTCGGGAGCCGGGGGAGCCGTGCGGGCCGCGCGCGTCACGTCGGCCACCAGTTCGACCACGTCGGGGCCGTACGCCTCCGAGTTGACCACCTTCAGGAGCAGGACGAACGAGCCGTCGCGGTGACGCCGGCTCAGGGCCTCGTGGTGACGGGCCAGATAGCGGGTCGCGGCCTGGTTGGTGATCGCCCGCTGGCCGCAGAAGAGGAAGACCGGCCGGTGGTCCTCCCCGGCCGTGAGCCGGGCCAGGAGCACGTACTCCGACAGCCCCTTCTCCATGAGGTACCGCTCGCCGCCGATCGTGACCGAGCCCCGGAGCTCGGGCGGCTCGACCTCCACGTTCATCCGCACGCCCGGCAGCAGGGTGGTGAGGTGAGCGGCCATGCGCCTGTTCGAGTACGGGCCTCCCACGCAGAACTCCGTGCGGTCGCCGAAGCCCTGGTGGGCCCGGTCGTGCGGCAGGATGCGGGCCTGCGCGCCGCAGTCCTTGACGAGCGCGGAGAGTTCGAGCAGCGCGAAGACGTCGTAGCGGTGCACCACGTTGTCCCCGCCGGACTCCCTGTTGACCACGAGCAGGCACTCCGAGCCCCCGGGGAGCCCGAAGAACGCCTGCTTGCGGCGGAGTCTCCGCCGCCACCCGTACGTGCGGCCGAGCCAGCCGAGGGAGGCGCTGACACCGGTGGCGAGCACCCCGAGCACGATGTTGCGCACGTCTTCGTTCATGGGCGCGCATGCTAGCGGCCGTTCGGCCTGTCGTTCGAGGCGTTCCTGACGGGAGGGGGCGGAGGAAGTTACGCTGCGCGGACGGTTGTTGACTGGAGGTACGAATGCGTCGCTCCGCCGCTGGCAAGGTCTCCGTTCTCGCCGTCACGGCGACGGTCCTCTCGATGGGTGCCGCCGCTCCGCCGGCGGCGGTGGCGAAACCACCCCTCAAGGAGCCCGTCGCGACCGGATACGGCGGCGCCGTCGCCAGTGTCGACGCCGACGCCTCGGCCGCCGGGATCGAGGTGCTCCGCAAGGGCGGCAACGCGGTCGACGCCGCCGTCGCCGTCGCGGCCGCGCTCGGCGTCACCGAGCCCTACTCGGCCGGCATCGGGGGCGGCGGCTACTTCGTCTACTACGACGCGAAGAGCCGCTCCGTGCACACGATCGACGGTCGCGAGACCGCGCCCCGCTCCGCCGACGCGCACCTCTTCGTGGAGAACGGCGCCCCCATCCCGTTCGAGGAGGGCATGACCAGCGGCCGCGGCGTCGGCACCCCCGGCACCCCGGCGACCTGGGAGTCCGCCCTCGACGCCTGGGGCAGCAAGCGGCTCTCCGCCCTGCTCGAACCAGCCGAGCGGCTCGCCCGCGAGGGCTTCGCCGTCGACGAGACCTTCCGCTCCCAGACGGCCGCCAACGAGGCCCGCTTCCGTGACTTCCCGGCCACCTCGCGGCTCTTCCTGCCCGGCGGGCGACTGCCCGCGGTCGGCTCCCGCTTCAAGAACCCCGACCTCGCCCGTACGTACGAGAAGCTCGGCCGCGAGGGCGTCGGCGCGCTCTACGAGGGGCCGCTCGCCCGGGACATCGTCACCACCGTCCGCAAGCCCCCCGTCCGCCCCGGCGCCACCCGGAACGTCCGCTCCGGCGACCTGACGGAACGCGACCTGGCGTCGTACCGGACCGTGTTCCGCGCGCCGACGAAGGTCTCGTACCGGGGCCTCGACGTCTACGGCATGGCCCCCTCCTCCTCCGGCGGCACCGGCGTCGGCGAGGCGCTCAACATCCTGGAGGGCACCGATCTCTCCCGGGCCTCGCAGACCCGCTACCTGCACCGCTTCGTCGAGGCCAGCCGCATCGCCTTCGCCGACCGGGGCCGCTGGGTCGGGGACCCGGCCTTCGAGTCCGTGCCGACGCGCGGCCTGCTCTCCCAGCGGTTCGCGGACTCCCGCGCCTGCCTGATCCGCGACGACGCCGCCCTGACCAGCCCGCTCGCGCCCGGCGACCCCCGCGACCCGGCGCCGTGCGCCCCCGGCGGGACCGCCGCCCCGACCACGTACGAGGGCGAGAACACCACCCACCTGACGGTGGCCGACAAGTGGGGCAACGTCGTCGCGTACACCCTCACCATCGAGTCCACCGGCGGCAGCGGGATCACCGTGCCCGGCCGGGGCTTCCTACTCAACAACGAGCTGACCGACTTCTCCTTCGCCCCGGCGAACCCGGCGGTCCACGACCCGAACCTGCCCGGACCCGGCAAGCGGCCGCGCTCCTCGATCTCCCCGACGATCGTCCTCGACCGGCACGACAGGCCCGTCCTCGCGCTCGGCTCGCCGGGCGGCGCGACCATCATCACCACCGTCCTCCAGACCCTCACCGGGGTCGTCGACCGGCACCTGCCGCTCGTCGAGGCGATCGCCGCGCCGCGCGCCAGCCAGCGCAACCAGGCCACCACCGAACTCGAACCCGCCCTGTGGAACAGCCCCGTCCGCGCCGAACTGGAGGCGATCGGGCACGGCTTCCGACAGAACCCGGAGATCGGCGCCGCGACCGGCGTCCAGCGCCTGCCGGACGGCCGCTGGGTGGCCGCCGCGGAGAAGGTCCGCCGGGGCGGGGGGTCCGCGATGGTGGTGCGGCCGGCGGGGAGGTAGGCGGCTTTCTCGCGGGGCGATCCGGAGGCGCCTACAGCGCCGTCAGGATGCGCGGGCCGTCGTCCGTGATCGCCACCGTGTGCTCGGCGTGCGCGGCGCGCGAGCCGTCGACCGTGCGCATCGTCCAGCCGTCCCGCGCCGTGTAGTAGTCGTCCGTGCCGCCGCCGACGAGCATCGGCTCGATCGCGAGCGTCATCCCGTGGCGCAGCTTCATGCCCCGGCCCGGGCGTCCCTCGTTGGGGACGCCCGGGTCCTCATGCATGGTGCGGCCGATCCCGTGCCCGCCGAAGCCGTCCGGGATGCCGTACCCGGCGGCCCGGCAGACCCGGCCGATCGCGTGCGCGACGTCCCCGATCCGGTTGCCGACGACGGCCGCCGCGATGCCGGCCTCCAGGGCCTCCTCCGCCGTGGCGATCAGCCGGGCGTCCTCCGGCCGGGCCCGGCCGACCGTGAAGCTGACGGCCGAGTCGCCCGCCCAGCCGCCGAGCAGCGCCCCGCAGTCCGCGGACACCAGGTCGCCCGGCGCGAGCCGGGTGTCGTCCGGGACGCCGTGCACGATCGCGTCGTTCACCGAGACGCACACCACCGCAGGGAACGGCACCGGCGCCCACTCCGGGTGGTAGCCGAGGAAGGGCGAGTCGGCGCCCGCCTCGGCCAGCACCTCGCGCGCGACCCGGTCCAGCTCCGTCAGCCGGACGCCGGGCGCGGCCTTCTCCCGCACGGCCGCCAGGGCACGGGCCACCACCCGTCCGCTCTCGCGCATGGCCGCCAGGGACTCGTTCGTCTTGATCTCCACCATGCCAATTACTATACCGGTATTAGAATGGCGTCATGGTGCGCACACCCCTGACCCCCGAAGAGCGCGAGCGCGGCGAGCGCCTGGGCCTGCTCCTGCGCGAGGCGCGCGGCGAGCGGTCCATGGCCGAGATCGCGGCGGCCGCCGGCCTCTCCGCCGAGACCCTCCGCAAGATCGAGACCGGCCGGGCCCCGACCCCGGCCTTCTTCACCGTCGCGGCCCTCGCCGGAGTCCTCCGGCTCTCCATGGACGAACTGGTGACGCTCTGCGTCCCGGTCCCCGCCTGAGGGGGAGGGGTGCCCCCGGGCTTAGGCTCCGGGCATGATTCCCGAGGAGCTGCGGCGCGGCCGCTACGTCAGTCTGACCACCTTCCGCAGGAACGGCACGGGGGTCGCGACACCCGTCTGGTACGCGGTGGAGGGCTCCGAGCTGTACGCCTGGACCCGCACCGACTCCTGGAAGGTCAAGCGGCTGCGGAACGACCCCCGGGTCGTGGCCGCCGTCTGCGACGTGCGCGGCAACGTCCCCGAGGGGGCCGAGCGCGTGACCGGCGAGGCCCGCCTCGTGACGGGGGAGGAGCTGCGCCGCGTCCGGAAGCTGCTCCTGCGCAAGTACACCTGGCAGTTCTGGTTCCTCGACGTGCCGGCCACGCTCTTCCGGCTCGGCAAGCGGCCGCACACCGGGATCGTCGTGCGCTTTCCGTGAAGCCCGCGAGGGGGCGGGCACCCGCACGAAAACGGTCCGTAGTCGTCCCGTAACACGACTGCGGTCCAATACCCGCGGACCGTACGGTTCCAGTCGACTGCGGGGCAGGTGCGTGACGCATGACGGTGACTCGATACCCGGCGGAAGTGGCCGAGTTCACCCACTGGCTGACGGGTCTCGCGGCCCGTCTCCGGCCGGACGCCGGCTGGTACGGGGTCTTCGCCGCACGCGATCCGGAGGGCCTGCGCGCCTGCTTCGACGGTGTGGAACTCCTGCCCTGGGACGTCGTCTCGTCCCTGCTCCAGGACGCCGGAGAAGCCGCCGGCGGGCCCTTCGCCGCCCGGGGCCGCGCGCTGTACGTGGCGGCCGCGGGCGCCCACGACCGCGGGCCCGGCGCGGCGGCGCTCGCCGAACGCCGGGAGCTGATGGAGCGCAAACGCCGGTACGCCGATTCCCGCGCCCGCGAACTGGGCGAACGGCTCGGCGCGGTCCCGGCCCCCGGCCCCGAGGAGGCCGCCCGCCTGGAGCGCGACCTCGCCTGGGTCCGGGACGACCGGGCCAGGGCCGCCGCCCGGGTCGCGGAACTCACGGCCCGGCTGGCGGGGACGGGGGAGTGGGGGCGGGCCGCGACGGCTCCGGCCGCCGCTCCGGTGTCGGGTCAGGCGCCGTACCCGGCGGCGGCCGTGGCGCCCGCACCGACCGCGTCCTTCGCGCCTGACTCTCCGGCCGCGCGCGGTTCCTCGGCCGCCCCTGGCTCTCCGGCCGTGTCCGGTTCCTCGGCCGCGCCCGACTACCCGGCCGCGCCCGGCTCCTTGGCCATCCCTGGCTCTCCGGCCGTGCCCGGTTCCTCGGCCGTGTCCGGTTCCTCGGCCGTGTCCGGTTCCTCGGCCGCGCCCGACTACCCGGCCGCGCCCGACTCCTTGGCCGCCCCTGGCTCTCCGGCCGTGCCTGGTTCCTCGGCCGCCTCCGGCTCCCCGGCGGAGCCGGAGCACGTGGGGAAGGCCGCCGAGACCGCCAGGACCGCCAAGGCCAAGCGCCGACCCCGCGGCGCCCGGTACGCCTGGCTGGAGGAGGGCGACGAGGCGCAGGAGGCGGAGGCCGCACCCGCACCCGTACGCGCGTCCGTGCCCGTGCTCCCGGCCGGGGGCGCCGCACCCCGCGGCGCCCGCTTCGGCGGCGCCGCCGGGCCCGGGGCGCCGGGCGGGAGACCGGGCAGGGAGTCGGCCGGGAGGCGTGCCGGGGGCCCGGCGGAGGACCCCGCCGAGGCCGCCCGCGCCGCGGCGAACGCCGTCTACGCCCTCCGCAGGCTCCGCGCCCGGGGCCGCGGCGGCGAGGCCCACGCCCTGCTCTGCGAGGCGCTGGGCGGCCCGCCCGCCCGGCTGCCCGCCCTCGCCGACGAGCTGCACCGGGCCGGTCTCGGCGCCGACTGGTCCACCCTGCTCTGGGAGGCGGCCTCGCTGCCGCCCGACCGGCTCGCCGCCGTCGCCGGCGTCCTCGCGGACGCGGGCCGGGCGGCCGACTGCGAGCAGCTCCTCCGCCAGGGGGTGGCCCGCCCGGTCGAGGAGCTGGCCGGGGCCTGCGCCGCCCTGCGCGCCGAGGAGCACCACCGCGAGGCCCACGCCCTCCTGACCGCCTTCGTCCGCGTCCGCGCCCCCGAGGACGCGGCCCGTCTCGCGGGTGCGGATCCGCGCGGCCTCGTCCCCCAACTCCTCCACGCGGCCCGGGCGGTGTCCGCCGGCCGCGAGCGCGACCTCCTCCACGCCCTCCGCGTGGCGGGCCTGGCGACCGGATGACCGGGGGTCCGTGCCCGTACGGGTCGCGGGTCTTCCCCGTACGCGTCCCTCACGTGTCGGTACGTGTCCGATGTGGACCAGTCGGGTATGAAACATGATCGACCCGGTCGGTTCCCGGCGGCGGTCTTGCTCCGGGATGTGACGGGGCTTACGTTCTCCTCCTACGCATCGCGTCTACGTGCGTAGAGGCTCTCTGACGCCGTGCCGAAGGAGCAGCTCATGTCCGACGTCGTACGCGCCGCGCTCGTCCAGGCGACCTGGACCGGCGACACCGAATCCATGATCGCCAAACACGAGGAGCACGCCCGGGAGGCCGCCCGGCAGGGCGCCAAGGTGATCGGCTTCCAGGAGGTGTTCAACGCCCCCTACTTCTGCCAGGTGCAGGAGGCCGAGCACTACCGCTGGGCCGAGCCCGTCCCCGACGGCCCGACCGTCAGCCGGATGCGGGACCTCGCCCGCGAGACCGGGATGGTGATCGTGGTCCCCGTCTTCGAGGTCGAGGGCGAGGGCTTCTACTACAACACCGCCGCCGTGATCGACGCCGACGGCAGCTACCTCGGCAAGTACCGCAAGCACCACATCCCCCAGGTCGAGGGCTTCTGGGAGAAGTACTACTTCCGCCCGGGAAACGTCGGCTGGCCGGTCTTCGACACCGCCGTCGGCAAGGTCGGCGTCTACATCTGCTACGACCGCCACTTCCCGGAGGGCTGGCGCGAACTCGGACTCAACGGAGCCCAGTTGGTCTACAACCCGTCCGCCACCCACCGCGGCCTCTCCGCCCACCTCTGGCAGCTGGAGCAGCCGGCCGCCGCCGTCGCCAACGAGTACTTCGTCGCCGCCATCAACCGCGTCGGCGTCGAGGAGTACGGCGACAACGACTTCTACGGCACGAGCTACTTCGTCGACCCGCGCGGCCGCTTCGTCGGCGACGTCGCCTCCGACAAGACCGAGGAACTCGTCGTCCGCGACCTCGACTTCGGCCTCATCGAGCAGGTCCGGCAGCAGTGGGCCTTCTACCGGGACCGCCGCCCCGACGCCTACGACGGGCTGGTGAAGCCGTGAACGACCTCTACGACCGGCACAAGGCCGTCATCCCCGACTGGGTCGCCCTCTACTACCGCGACCCCCTCGAGATCACCCACGGCGAGGGCCGCCACGTCTGGGACGCCGAGGGCCGCAGGTACCTCGACTTCTTCGGCGGCATCCTCACCACCATGACCGCCCACGCCCTGCCCGAGGTCACCAAGGCCGTCGCCGAGCAGGCCGGGCGGATCATCCACTCCTCGACGCTCTACCTCAACCGGCCCATGGTGGAGCTGGCCGAACGGATCGCCGGGCTCTCCGGCATCCCCGACGCCCGCGTCTTCTTCACCACCTCCGGCACCGAGGCCAACGACACCGCGCTCCTCCTGGCCACCGCGTACCGCGGCTCGAACCAGATCCTGGCGATGCGCAACAGCTACCACGGCCGCTCCTTCTCCACCGTCGGCATCACCGGCAACCGCGCCTGGTCGCCCACCGGCCTCTCCCCGCTCCAGACGCTCTACGTGCACGGCGGCGTCCGCACCCGCGGCCCCTACGCCGAGTACAACGACGAGCGGTTCGTCGAGGCCTGCGTCGCCGACCTCGAAGACCTCCTCGGGCACACCCGGAACGCCGCCGCCCTCATCGCGGAGCCCATCCAGGGCGTCGGCGGCTTCACCTCCCCGCCCGACGGCCTGTACGCCGCCTTCCGCCGCGTCCTGGACCGGCACGGCATCCTGTGGATCGCGGACGAGGTGCAGACCGGCTGGGGCCGCACCGGCGAGCACTTCTGGGGCTGGCAGGCCCACGGCCAGGCCGGGCCGCCCGACATCCTCACCTTCGCCAAGGGCATCGGCAACGGCATGTCGATCGGCGGGGTCGTCGCCCGCGCCGAGGTCATGAACTGCCTCGACGCCAACTCCATCTCCACCTTCGGCGGTTCGCCCGTCACCATGGCCGCCGGGCTCGCCAACCTCTCGTACCTCCTGGAGCACGACCTCCAGGGCAACGCGCGCCGGGTCGGCGGCCTCCTCATCGAGCGCGTCCGGGCCGCCTGCGCGGGAATCCCCGCCGTACGGGAGGTGCGCGGCCGGGGGCTCATGATCGGCATCGAACTCACCGAGCCCGGCACCGACCGCGCCGACCCCGACGCGGCCGCCGCCGTCCTGGAGGCCGCCCGCGAGAACGGCCTGCTCATCGGCAAGGGCGGCGGACACGACACCAGCACCCTGCGCATCGCCCCGCCGCTCTCCCTCACCGTCTCCGAGGCAGAGGAGGGCGCCGCGCTCCTCGAAGCGGCCCTCCGGTCCCTGTAGTCCCGCCGGCCGCCCCGCAGTCCCGCCCCAGAGACAGGGAGAGTCCCGTGAGCACCCGTACCCTCATCCGGGGCGGCCTGGTCGTCACCGCCGCCGACGAGGTCCACGCCGACGTGCTGATCGAGGACGGCCGCGTGGCCGCCCTCGCGGCCCACGGCTCGGACGCGGCGGCCGGCTGGACCGCCGACCGGACCGTCGACGCCACCGACCGCTACGTCATCCCGGGCGGCGTCGACGTCCACACCCACATGGAACTGCCCTTCGGCGGCACCTCCGCCTCCGACACCTTCGAGACCGGCACCCGCGCCGCCGCCTGGGGCGGCACCACCACCGTCGTCGACTTCGCCGTCCAGACCGTGGGCCGCACCCTGCGCGAGGGGCTCGACACCTGGTACGCCAAGGCCGACGGCGTCTGCGCGATCGACTACGCGTTCCACATGATCCTGTCCGACGTCAACGCGCACACGCTCAAGGAGATGGACAAGCTGGTCCAGGAGGGGATCTCCTCCTTCAAGCTCTTCATGGCGTACCCCGGCGTCTTCTACAGCGACGACGGGCAGATCCTGCGCGCCATGCAGCGCTCCGCCGAGAACGGCGGGCTGATCATGACGCACGCCGAGAACGGCATCGCCATCGACGTCCTCGTCGAACAGGCCCTGGCCCGGGGCGAGACCGATCCCCGGTACCACGGCGAGGTCCGCAAGGCCCTCCTGGAGGCGGAGGCCACCCACCGGGCGATCCAGCTCGCCCGGGTGGCCGGCGCCCCGCTCTACGTCGTGCACGTGTCGGCCCAGGAGGCGGTGGCGGAGCTGGCGGCGGCCCGGGACATGGGGCTGCCGGTCTTCGGCGAGACCTGCCCCCAGTACCTCTTCCTGTCCACCGACAACCTCGCGGAGCCGGGCTTCGAGGGCGCCAAGTACGTGTGCAGCACGCCCCTGCGGCCGAAGGAGCACCAGGCGGCGCTGTGGCGGGGCCTGCGCACCAACGACCTCCAGGTGGTCTCCACCGACCACTGCCCCTTCTGCTTCACCGGCCAGAAGGACCTCGGCCGGGGCGACTTCTCCAAGATCCCCAACGGGCTGCCGGGGGTGGAGAACCGCATGGACCTGCTCCACCAGGCCGTCGTCGACGGGCACATCTCCCGGCGCCGCTGGATCGAGATCGCCTGCGCGACACCGGCGAGGATGTTCGGCCTCTACCCGCAGAAGGGCACGCTCGCGCCCGGCGCGGACGCCGACGTCGTCGTCTACGACCCGCACGCCACGCAGACCCTCTCGGCCGGGACCCACCACATGAACGTCGACTACTCGGCGTACGAGGGGAGGACCGTCACCGGGCAGGTCGAGACGGTCCTCTCGCGGGGCGAGGTCGTCATCGACCAGCGGAAGTACGTCGGCCGCGCCGGGCACGGGGTCTTCACCCCCCGCTCCACCTGCCAATACCTGAACTAGGAGACCGCGCCTTGGACTTCGGACTCGTCCTGCAGACCGACCCGCCCGCCTCGCAGGTCGTCGGCCTGATGCGCCGGGCGGAGCGCAACGGCTTCCGCTACGGCTGGACCTTCGACTCCGCCGTGCTGTGGCAGGAACCCTTCGTCGTCTACAGCCAGATCCTGGAGCACACCACCAAGCTCCGCGTCGGCCCCATGGTGACCAACCCGGGCACCCGCACCTGGGAGGTCACCGCCTCCACCTTCGCCACCCTCAACGACATGTTCGGCAACCGCACGGTCTGCGGGATCGGGCGCGGCGACTCGGCGATGCGGGTCGCGGGCCGCAAGCCCAACACCCTGGCCCGCCTGGGCGAGGCCATCGACGTCATCCGCGACCTGGCGGAGGGCCGCGAGGCCGAGGTCGACGGCAACCCGATCCGCATCCCCTGGATCAAGAACGGAAAGCTGCCGGTGTGGATGGCGGCGTACGGCCCCAAGGCCCTGGCCCTCGCCGGGCAGAAGGCCGACGGCTTCATCCTCCAGCTCGCCGACCCCTTCCTCACCGAGTGGATGGTCAAGGCCGTCCGCCAGGCCGCCACCGACGCCGGCCGCGACCCCGACGCCCTCACCATCTGCGTCGCCGCCCCCGCGTACGTCGGTGACGACCTGGCCCACGCCCGGGAACAGTGCCGCTGGTTCGGCGGCATGGTCGGCAACCACGTCGCCGACCTGGTGGAGAAGTACGGCGAGCACTCGGGCATGGTCCCGGAGGAGCTCACCGCGTACATCAAGAACCGGCACGGCTACGACTACTCGCACCACGGCCGCGCCGGAAACCCCTCCACCGACTTCGTCCCCGACGGGATCGTCGACCGCTTCTGCCTCCTCGGCCCCGCCGAGGCCCACGTCGAGAAGCTGCGACGGCTCCGGGACATGGGCGTGGACCAGTTCGCGGTGTACGCGATGCACGACGCCAAGGAGTCCACGATCGACGCGTACGGCTCCGAGGTCATCCCGGCGCTCGCCCCGTAGCCCCGCGCCCCTTTCCGTAGCCCCGCGCCCCGCACGGACCCCCCATGCCCCGCACGGCTCGTTCCGTCCCCCGCCGAACGAACGAAGGGTTCCGCCGCCATGACCGCCACCTCCCCCGCGGGAAGACCCGCCATAACCGACGGCCGTGTCGAGCTCGCGCCCGGCACGGTCCCGGCCGACCCCCGCTTCGTCAACGACGACCTGCTCCCCGTCCCCGTCGAACGGCGCCGCTGGACCACGTACAACTTCACCGCCCTCTGGGTCGGCATGGCCCACAACATACCCTCCTGGATGCTCGCCTCCGGTCTCGTCGCCCTCGGCATGGACTGGAAGCAGGCCGTCCTGACGATCGCCCTGGCCAACGTGATCGTCCTCCTCCCGATGCTGCTCACCGGGCACGCCGGGCCCAAGTACGGCATCCCCTTCCCCGTCCTCGCCCGCGCCTCCTTCGGGCTGCGCGGCGCCAACCTGCCCGCGCTGATCCGCGCCGGGGTGGCCTGCGCCTGGTTCGGCATCCAGACCTGGATCGGCGGCCAGGGCGTCTTCGTCCTGCTCGACAAGGTCTTCGGCGGCTGGTCGGAGGCCTCGCGGATCGGCGGCCAGCCCTGGACCCTGTGGCTCTGCTTCGTCCTCTTCTGGGCCCTCGAACTCGCCATCATCCACCGCGGCATGGAAGCCCTGCGCCGCTTCGAGAACTGGGCCGCGCCCTTCGTCATCGTCGGCGCGCTCGTCCTCCTCGTCTGGGTCTCCGCCAAGGCCGGCGGCCTCGGCCCGCTCCTCGACCAGCCCTCGAAGCTGGGCTGGGGCGCCGACTTCTGGCCCGTCTTCTTCCCGTCCCTGATGGGCATGATCGCCTTCTGGGCCACCCTCAGCCTCAACATCCCCGACTTCACCCGCTTCGGCGCGGGCCAGCGCGCCCAGGTGTGGGGCCAGACCCTCGGCCTGCCCACCACCATGACCCTCTTCGCACTGCTCTCGGTGCTCGTCACCTCCGGCTCGCAGGCCGTGTACGGGGCGCCCGTCTGGGACCCGGTCGTCCTCGCGGCCAGGACCGACAACGTCTTCGGGCTCCTCTTCGCCCTGGTGACGGTCCTGGTGGCCACCCTGTCGGTGAACATCGCGGCGAACGTCGTCTCCCCGGCGTACGACCTCGCCCACCTCGCCCCGAAGCTGATCGGCTTCCGCACGGGCGCGCTGATCACCGGCGTCGTCGGCGTGGTCATCATGCCGTGGAAGCTCACCGCCACCCCCGAGCTCTACATCTTCACCTGGCTCGGTCTGGTCGGCGGGCTCCTCGGGACGGTCGCCGGCATCCTCATCGCCGACTACTGGCTCGTCCGCCGCACCGTCCTCGACCTCGCCGGGCTCTACCGGGCCGACGGCCCCTACTGGTACCGGGGCGGCTGGAACCCGGTCGCCGTCCTCGCCTTCGCCGTCGGCGGGGTCCTCGCCGTGGGCGGCTCCCACTCGGCCCCCGGCACCGGCCCGTTCCCCGAGGACGGCCTGATCCCCTTCCTGGAGCCGCTCGCCGACTACGGCTGGGCGGTGGGCCTCGCCGCCTCGCTGCTCCTGTACACCGCCCTCATGAGGCGCGGGACGGCAGCCCGGTCACCTGTCCGATCCAGGTGAGGTACGACCGGACGCGGGTGTTCACGGCGGGGGTGTCGGTGGCGCAGCCGCGCCCGTAGGAGACCAGGCCCACCAGGTACGGCTCCCGGGCCGCCGTGTGGACGAGGGGGCCGCCGGAGTCGTACTGGCAGGTGTCGCGGCCGGGGGCGTACGTGCAGAGCTGGGCGGGCGTCACCCGGGACATGCCCCGGGAGGCGCACGTGCGGTTGCTCATGGTGCCGAGGGTCACCGTCCGCAGGACGTCGGAGGTCGGTCCGCCGAACGAGGTGGCGCCCCAGCCGGGGGCCTCGACCTGCGTGTGGTCGAAGGTGCCGTGCGCGGACGCGCCGGGGAGGGCGACCGGGCGCACGTCCCGGCCGGACGCGACCGGCTCGGAAAGACGGATCAGCGCGATGTCGTTCCGCTGGGTCTCCGGGTCGTACTCCGGGTGCGTCAGGAACCGGGCCGGGGCCGCGAGGAGCGCGTTCGGACTGTCGTCCCCGGTGGTCAGGTCGTGGTCGCCGAGCAGCACCCCCACCCGCGCCGTGCTGCCGTACGAGCCCGTCAGGCAGTGCGCGGCGGTCAGCACGTACCGGTCGCCGATCAGCGCCCCGCCGCACATCACCCGGTGCTCCCTCAGGTCCACGAGCCCCGCCATGAACGGATACTGGTGCGGCCGGGCCTCCCGGCCGCCGACGACCGCGTGCGCCGGTGCGATCCCGAGCGGGCCCGCGCCCATCACCGCACCCGCGACCGCGGCCACGAGCTTCCGCGCCCATCCCATGGAGAACTCCGAACCGTCGACACCGTCTTCCCCGGGGCCGGCCGTGTGCAAAGACGTTTCCTCCGCACGCCCACCGGCCCGCGTCGGCATCAACGAACCGGACGCGCTCCGGTCACCCGGGCACGATGACCGGACTGGCGTTCGGGCGGGGTCCGGTGGTGTCCGGACGGGCCCGGCGGTGTCCTTACGGAGCGGGCTACGGCACCCGGGCCGTCCACTCCTCCGTGCCGAACTTGGACGCCACGAGCTCCTCCGCCCGCGTCAGCTCCTCCTCCGTGAGCCGGTCCTCCGACAGGCCGTACCGGTTCCGGAAGGAGGCGATCATCCGCTCGATCACCGCCTCGCGCGGCAGGCCCGTCTGGCGCCGCAGCGGGTCCACCCGCTTCTTCGCGCTCTTCGTGCCCTTGTCGGAGAGCTTCTCCCGGCCGATGCGGAGCACCTCCGTCATCTTGTCCGCGTCGATGTCGTACGCCATCGTCACGTGGTGCAGCACCGCGCCCCCGCCCGTGACGACCCGCTTCTGCGCGGCGCCCGCGATCTTCCCGGCGTCCGTGGCGATGTCGTTGAGCGGCTGGTACCAGGCCCGGACCCCCATGTCGCCGAGCGCGCCGAGCACCCAGTCGTCCAGGTAGGCGTAGCTGTCGACGAAGGACAGGCCCTGCACCAGGGCGTCGGGGACGGAGAGCGAGTACGTGATGGTGTTGCCCGGCTCGATGAACATGGCCCCGCCGCCGCTGATCCGCCGCACCACCCGGATCCCGTGCCGCTCGGCCGCCTCCGGGTCGACCTCGTTGCGCAGGGACTGGAAGCTGCCGATCACCACCGCCGGGGCGCCCCACTCCCACACCCGCAGGGTCGGCGGGCGGCGGCCGGCCGCCACCTCGGCCGTCAGGACCTCGTCGAGCGCCATGTGCAGGGCGGGGGACCGCGGCGGCTCGTGGATCAACCGCCAGTCGTAGTCGGTCCAGTCCGTGGCGTGGGCGAGGGCGCGGCGGACCGCGATCCCGACCCCCTCCGACGTCAGCCCGAACATGTGCGTGCCCGGCGGCAGCGCCGCGTCGATCCGCGCCGCGAGCCCGGCGGCGTCGGTGTCGGCCGGCGCGCCCTCCAGGGCCCGGTCGATCGCGAGGATCGCCTCGTCGGGCTCCAGGAAGAAGTCCCCCGCGACCCGGACGTTCCGCAGGACGCCGTCCTCGGCGTCGAGGTCGACGACCACCAGCTTTCCGCCCGGGACCTTGTACTCGCCGTGCACGGGCTCCTCCTGCGGGTAAGGGATGAACTCGGCCAAAGGGTACTCCCCGGGGAAACGCCCGGTGACGGATGCGCCGTACCGTTCGTCAGAGCGGCGTGCTTGGCTGGACGCATGATCGAAGACTTCCTTGAGCACGTCCTCGCCGGCGGTACGACCGAGGTGGAGGAGGCGGTCCGCAAGGCCGCCGCCGCCGAGGTCATGCCGCGCTTCCGGCAGCTCGCCGCCCACGAGATCGTCGAGAAGAACGGCCCGCACGACCTGGTCACCGTCGCCGACCGGGCCGCCGAGGCCCACCTCACCGCCTCCCTCACCGCGCTCCTCCCCGGCTCCGTGGTCGTCGGCGAGGAGGCCGTCCACGCCGACCCGGCGGTCTACGACGCGCTGGGCGGCGACGCGCCCGTGTGGATCGTCGACCCCGTCGACGGCACCCGCCAGTTCGTCCACGGCGACCCCGCCTTCTGCACCCTCGTCGCCCTCGCCCGGCACGGCGAGGTCCTCGCCTCCTGGACGTACGCGCCCGCACTGGAGCAGATGGCCGTCGCGGTCCGCGGCCGCGGCGCCACGCTGAACGGAGAACCGCTGCGCTCCGGCTCGCCCGCGCCCGGCGAGGTCCTGGAGGTCGCCTCCTCGCACCCCGACTACACCACCCCGGAGCAGAAGCGCGCCCTGCTCGGCCTGGACACCGACGGCGTCCGGCCCCGCCCCTGCGGCTCCGCCGGACTCGAGTACCTCGCCGTGGCGCGCGGGGCGCTCTCCGGGGTCGCCTTCTCCTGGGAGTACGCGTGGGACCACGCGGCCGGACTCCTCCTGGTCGCCGAGGCGGGCGGCACGGACACCACCGTCTCCGGGGAACCCTTCCGCGTCACTGGGGGCAACGCGCTGCCGTTCACCGCGGCCCGCGACGCGGCGACCGCCGAGCGGATACGGACCCTCCTCGGGGGGCGGTGAGACCGCCGCACCCGGCCCCCTATCCTGAGAACCCGGCCACCGGCTGACGAAGGAGCCCGCAGGTGACGCACAGGACGCCGATGCTCGACGCCGTCGTCGTGGGGGCGGGGCCCAACGGACTGACCGCCGCCGTCGAACTGGCCCGCAGGGGCCTCTCCGTGGCCGTCTTCGAGGCGAAGTCCACCGTCGGCGGCGGCGCCAGGACCGAGGAGCTCACCCTCCCCGGCTTCCGGCACGACCCCTGCTCCGCCGTGCACCCCCTCGGCGCCGGCTCGCCCGTCTTCAAGACCATGCCGCTCGACCGGTACGGCCTGGAGTGGCTCCACCCCGAACTGCCCATGGCCCACCCCTGGGACGACGGCACCGCCGCCGTCCTCTCCCGCTCCGTCGCCGAGACCGCCGCCTCCTTCGGACCGCGCGACGCCGGGGCGTACCGCAGGCTCGTCGCCCCCTTCCTCGGCAAGTGGGACACCCTGGCGGCGGACTTCATGCAGCTCCCGCTCACCGCGCTGCCCCGCGACCCGGTCACCCTCGCCCGCTTCGGCCTCGCCGGACTGCCGCCCTCCACCTGGCTGATGCGCCGCTTCCGGGACGAGAAGGCCCGCGCGCTCCTCGCCGGGCTCGTCGGCCACGTCATCGCCCCGCTCGACGGCCTCGCCACCGGCGCCGTCGGCCTCGTCTTCGCGCTCGCCGCCCACGCCGGCGGCTGGCCGCTGCCCCGGGGCGGCTCGCAGTCGATCTCCGACGCCCTCGCCGCGTACCTGAAGGACCTCGGCGGCGCCGTCCACACCGACTTCGAGGTCAAGCGCCTCGACGACCTGCCGCCGGCCCGCGCCTACGTCTTCGACACCTCGCCCACCGCCCTCGCCCGCATCGCCGGCCTCGGCGGCCACTACGACCACTACCGGTACGGCGCCGCCGTCTTCAAGGTCGACTACGCGCTCGACGGGCCCGTGCCGTGGACCGCCGAGGAGCCCCGGCGCGCCGGGACCGTCCAGATCGGCCCCACCGCCGGGGAGATCGGCACCGCCCTGAACCAGGCCTCCTCCGGCACCGCCCCCGACGCCCCCTTCCTCATCACCGCCCAGCCCAGCCTCGTCGACCCCTCCCGCGCCCCCGGGGGCAAGCACGTCTTCTGGGCGTACGGGCACGTGCCCAACAACTGGCGCGGCGACCTCACCGGGGCGATCGAGCGCCAGATCGAGCGCTTCGCCCCCGGCTTCCGCGACCGCGTCCTGGCCCGCGCCACCGCCGGACCCGCCGAACTCGTCGCGCACAACGCCAACTACGTCGGCGGCGACATCGCCTGCGGCGCCGCCCGCGGCCTCCAGCTCCTGCTGCGCCCCACCCTGTCGCTGCGCCCCTACGACACACCGCACCCCGCGGTCTTCCTCTGCTCCTCCGCCACCCCGCCCGGCCCCGGCGTGCACGGCATGTCCGGACACAACGCGGCGAAGGCGGTCTGGCGGCGCCTGCGCGCCTCCGCCCGCGAAAATTAGACTGGCCCCCATGGCCAAGTACTTCGACGTGCACCCCGACAACCCGCAGCCGCGCACCATCTCCGCGGTGGCCGACAGCATCCGGAACGGGGCGCTCGTCGCGTACCCGACCGACTCCTGCTACGCGCTCGGCACCCGCATGGGCAGCCGCGACGGCATCGGCCGCATCCGGGCGATCCGCGACCTCGACGACCGGCACCACTTCACCCTCATGTGCAGGGACTTCGCCCAGCTCGGGCAGCTCGTGCACATCGACAACGACGTCTTCCGCGCCGTCAAGGCGGCCACCCCCGGTCCGTACACCTTCATCCTGCCCGGCACCAAGGAGGTGCCGCGCCAGCTCCTCCACCCCAAGAAGAAGACGGTCGGCGTCCGCATCCCCGACCACGTCGCCACCCAGGCCCTCCTCGCCGAACTCGGCGAGCCGCTGCTCTCCAGCACCCTGCTCCTGCCCGACGAGGACGAGCCGCTGACCCAGGGCTGGGAGATCAAGGAGCGGCTCGACCACCAGGTCGACGCGGTCCTCGACTCCGGCGACTGCGGCACCGAACCCACCACCGTCGTCGACTTCTCCAGCGGCGAGCCCGAGATCGTCCGCCGGGGAGCGGGGGACACCACCCGCTTCGAGTAGCGGGCCCCGGGCCCCCAGGCCCCGTGCCCAGGCCCCCGGGGCCCGGCCGGCGGATCGGCACCGGACGGACCCCGGCCCGGACGGCCATGTCGTTTTTCCGCCAGCCCCGGCGCCGTCCGCCCCCGATCATGGATCCATGCACACCGACACCGAGCGCTGCGTGCGGGCGGTCCGGTCGAAGGACGCCCGCTTCGACGGCGTGTTCTTCACCGCCGTCCGCACCACCCGGATCTACTGCCGGCCGAGCTGCCCGGTCGCCCCGCCCAAGCCCGAGAACATGGAGTTCCACCCCAGCGCCGCCTCCTGCCAGCGCGCCGGCTTCCGGGCCTGCAAGCGGTGCCGGCCCGACACCAGCCCCGGCTCCCCCCAGTGGAACGTCCGGGCCGACGCCGTCGCCCGCGCGATGCGGCTCATCCAGGACGGCGTCGTCGACCGCGAGGGCGTCCCCGGGCTCGCCCGGCGGCTCGGCTGGTCCACCCGCCAGATCGAGCGCCAGCTCCTCGCCGAACTCGGCGCCGGACCCCTCGCCCTGGCCCGCGCCCAGCGCGCCCAGACCGCCCGGGTCCTCGTCGAGACGACCCCGATGCCCCTGGGCGAGGTCGCCTTCGCCGCCGGGTTCTCCTCCATCCGCGCCTTCAACGAGACCGTTCGCGAGGTCTTCGCCCTCACCCCCGGCGAGCTGCGCGCCCGCGCCGCCCGCCCGGCAGGCAGGCAGGCCCCCGCCTCCGGCGCGATCACCCTCCGGCTGCCGTTCCGCGCCCCCCTCGAACCCTCCAACCTCTTCGGCCACCTCGCCGCCACCGCCGTCCCCGGCGTCGAGGAGTGGCGGGACGGCGCCTACCGCCGGACCCTGAACCTCCCGTACGGGCACGGCACCGTCGCCCTCGCCCCGCGCGCCGACCACATCGCCTGCCGGCTCTCCCTCACCGACCCGCGCGACCTCACCGGCGCCATCAGCCGCTGCCGCCGGCTCCTCGACCTCGACGCCGACCCCGTCGCCGTCGACGAGCGGCTGCGCGCCGACCCGCTGCTCGCCCCCCTCGTCGACGCGGCCCCCGGCCGCCGGGTGCCCGGCTCCGTCGACCCCGCCGAGTTCGCCGTACGGGCCGTCCTCGGCCAGCAGGTCTCCACCGCCGCCGCCCGCACCCACGCCGCCCGGCTCGTCGCCGCCCACGGCACCCCGGTCGACGACCCCGAGGGCGGCCTCACCCACCTCTTCCCGGAGCCCGGGGCGCTCGCCGCCCTCGACCCCGAGACGCTGGCCCTGCCCCGCAGCCGCCGCACCACCCTGCTCACCCTGGTCCGCGCCCTCGCCGACGGCTCGCTGCCCCTCGGCCCCGCCGACGACCGCGAGGAGGCCCGCGCCCGGCTGCTCGCCCTGCCCGGCTTCGGCCCCTGGACCACGGAGATCATCGCCATGCGGGCCCTCGGCGACCCCGACGCCTTCCTCCCCGGCGACCTCGGCGTCCGCCGCGCCGCCGAAGGCCTCGGCCTGCCCGCCACCCCGGCCGCGCTGACCGCCCGCGCCGCGCACTGGCGCCCCTGGCGCGCCTACGCCGTCCAGTACCTCTGGGCCACCGACACCCACCCGATCAACCACCTGCCCTCCTGAGGAGGTCACCCCGTGCCCACCGTCCGGCACACCGTCGTCGACAGCCCGTACGAGCCGCTGACCCTCGTCGCCGTCGACGGCGTCCTCAGCCGCGTCCACATGACCGGCCAGCGCCACCGCCCGCCCGAGGAGACCTTCGGCGAGCCCGACCCGCGCCCCTTCGGAGAGGCGGTCCGCCAGCTCGACGCCTACTTCGCCGGCGAACTCACCGCGTTCGACCTGCCCCTGCACCTGGTCGGCACCCCGTTCCAGCTCCGCGTCTGGGAACGCCTGAGCCTCATCCCGTACGGGGAGACCCGGACGTACGGCGAACTCGCCGAGGAGCTGGGGAGCCCCGGCGCCTCCCGCGCCGTCGGCCTGGCCAACGGCAAGAACCCCGTCAGCATCGTCGTCCCCTGCCACCGGGTGATCGGCGCCGGCGGCGGCCTCACCGGCTACGGCGGCGGCCTCGACCGCAAGCAGCGGCTCCTGGCCTTCGAGTCGGGGGCGAAGGAGCCCGACGCCCTGTTCTGAACCCGGTGTCCTCCCGCCGCCCGGGTGTTAGGTTCCCGGCATGGCCAAGGTGAACATCGCGCTCGACGCCGAACTCGTCGTGGAAGTCATGGTCCTCGGGGGGATCAACAACCCGCAGGACGCCGTCGAGGCGGTCGTCCGCGACTACATCGCCCGCGGCCACCGCACCGAGGCCCGCACCGCCGGCCGCGACGAACCGGTGCGCACCGGCGAGATCGTCCCGCCGGAACCGCAGCAGGGCTGAGGCCGCCGGCCCTCGCCGCGCGCCGCAGTGCGGGGTGGCGGTCGCCGCCCCGCCCGGTTCCGTACGCGTGCGACCCTCCTATGGTGCGGAATATCCGCACATCAGGGGGGTGGCACGGCGTCCGGCGGTCCGGATAGGGTCGGCGGCGGCGCGACTGCACGTTCGAAAGCAAGGGATGCAAGGTGACGGACGGAGCAGCAACGGTCGCTCGCGTGCTCGTGGCGGCCGACAAGTTCAAGGGTTCGCTCACGGCCGTGGAGGTCGCGCAGCGGGTCACGGCGGGTCTGCGACGGGTCGTCCCGGACCTGGAGGTGGAGACGCTCCCCGTCGCGGACGGCGGCGACGGCACCGTCGCGGCGGCCGTCGCGGCCGGGTTCGAGCGCCACGAGGCGACGGTGACGGGACCGGTCGGCGAACCGGTCACCGCCGCGTTCGCGCTGCGCGGCACCACCGCGGTCGTCGAGATGGCGGAGGCCTCCGGACTCCAGCTCCTCCCGGCCGGCGAGTTCGCCCCGCTCACCGCGACCACGTACGGCTCCGGCGAACTGCTCCGCGCCGCCCTGGACGCCGGTGCCACCACCGTCGTCTTCGGCGTCGGCGGCAGCGCCACCACCGACGGCGGCGCCGGCATGCTCGCCGCGCTCGGCGCCCGCTTCCTCGACGCGTCCGGCGAGCCCGTCGGCCCCGGCGGCGCGGCCCTCGCGGACCTGGCCACGGCCGACCTCACCGGCCTCGACCCCCGCTTCGCCGAGGTCGACCTGATCCTCGCGAGCGACGTCGACAACCCGCTCACCGGCCCCAAGGGCGCCCCCGCCGTCTACGGCCCGCAGAAGGGCGCCACCCCCGACGACGTCCGGACCCTCGACGCGGCCCTCGCCCACTACGCCACCGTCCTGGAGAAGGCCGTCGGCCCCAAGGCGGCCGAGGCCGCCCTCGCGCCCGGCGCGGGCGGCGCCGGCGGCATCGGCTACGGCGCCCTCATCCTGGGCGCGAGCTTCCGCCCCGGCATCGAGCTGATGCTGGAGGTCCTCGGCTTCGCCCCCGCCCTGGAGCGCGCCACCCTCGTCATCACCGGCGAGGGCTCCCTCGACGAGCAGACCCTCCACGGCAAGGCCCCGGCGGGCGTCGCCGCCGCGGCCCGCGCGGCCGGCAAGGAGGTCGTCGCGGTCTGCGGCCGCCTCGCCCTCCCCGCCGAGGCCCTGGGGAGGGCCGGGATCCGCCGCGCCTACCCCCTCACCGCCCTGGAGCCGGACCCCGCGAAGTCCATGGCGAACGCGGGCCCGCTCCTGGAGGAGGCGGCGGCGGACATCGCCCGGGACTTCCTGAGCTGACCCCCGGGCCGGAGGGGTACGGAGACGGGCCCGGTCAGCCCGGCCCCGTCAGCCGGAACGCGTCGAGCGCCAGCGTCATCTCCGTGAGGTCCCGCGGGCGCGAGAGCGACCGCGACGTGAGCTGTTCGAGCCGCCGCAGCCGGTTGAAGACCGTGTTGCGGTGGCAGTACAGGCGCCCGGCCGCCCGCCCCGCCGACCCCTCGCACTCCAGCCACGCGTCCAGCGTCTCCAGGAGCACCGCCCGGTCCGCCGGATCCAGCTCCAGGAGACCGCCCAGGACGTCCGAGACCAGCAGGCTCGCCATCTCCGGCTGGCCCACCACCAGCGCCCCCGTCATCCGCCGGTCGAGCCGCACGATCCGCCGGCTGCCCGGCGGACACGTGCGCAGCGCCAGCTCCGCGAGCCGGCGCGCCCGGCCCAGCTCGGTCAGGCCCACCACCACCGGACTGATCCCGCCCGGCCCCGGACACCGCCCGTCGAGCAGCTCCGACAGCGCGTCCAGACCGGTGTCACCGGCGAGCGCGGCCACCCCCAGCTCGCAGTCCGCGCCCATCCGCCACAGGAACCGCACCCCCTCGCCCTGCACCTGCCGGTGGAACGCCTCCCGCTCCTCCCGCCGGTCGTAGCGCAGCACCACCACCGCGTACCGCCCCTGCTCCGCCAGGTCCAGGCCCGCCGCCGCCCGCGCCACCAGCTCGGGGGAGCGCTGCCCCTGGAGCAGCGCGTCCAGGAGCGCCTGCAACTGCTCGTCCGTACGGCTGCGCAGCTCCAGCTCCGTCTCCCGGTACGCCTCCGACGCCGTGTCCGCCTGCGCGTCCACCGCCGACCACACCGTCGTCGCCGACTGCATCAGGGCCGCAAGGCGGACCGCGTCCGCCCCCGCCCCCTCGATCAGCGCGTCCCACACCAGGTGCCCGGCGTGCCGGTAGGCGTGCACGACCAGTTCGAGCGGCATGCCCTGCGCGGCCCGCCGCCGGCCCATCCCGTCGGCGTGCTCCAGGTCCCGCCGGGGCGAGTTCCGGGGCGCCGAGATCATCTCGATCCCGATCCGCATCGCCTCGTGGGCCTCCTGCCAGTGCTGGTCGTACGGCAGGATCCGCCCGTAGGCGGGCTCGTACGCGTGGAGTTCCCTCAGATGCTCGTCCACCAGCTCCGGCACCCGCTCCAGAAGCTCCGTGCACGCCCGCGCGAGCACCTTCCAGTCGTCACCGGTCCGCCGTCTGCGCCGTCCCATGCCGGGAGGATCCCCCGCCCCCGCCCCCTTCGCACACCCCCTGACGCGCACCGTTGTGCCCGTGCACAGCCCTCCGCCGCGCCCGCTGGTCACCGGCAGCGATTCGGCCGCCGGGCGTGGACGCGCGGTCCGGTGCGGTGCTGGGGTGAGCGCCACCGAACGGCCGGGCCGACGTGCGCGGCCCGGGAAGGGGGAACCATGGGAGGTACCGCACCCGCCCTGGAGGTCACGGACCTGACGGCGGGATACGGACCGGTGCGCGCGCTGCGGCGGGTGTCGCTGACCGTGCCCGCGGGCGCCGTCGTCACCGTCCTCGGCGGCAACGGAGCCGGCAAGTCCACCCTGCTGCGGGCGGTCTCGCGCACCCTGCGGTTCCACGGCGGCGCCGTGGTCTCCGGCACGGTGCGCCGCGACGGCCGGCCGCTCGACGGACTGCCGCCCGACCGGGTCGTCGCCGCCGGCGTCTCCCAGGTGCCCGAGGGCCGCCAGGTCTTCGCCCGGATGACGGTCGAGGACAACCTGCGGGCCGGGGCGCTCGGCCGGCGCGGCGGCCGGGCCTCCCGGGCCGCCGCCCTCCGCCGGGTCCACGAGCTCTTCCCGGTCCTCGCCGAGCGCGCCCGCCGGCCGGCCGGGCTGCTCTCCGGCGGCGAACAGCAGATGCTCGCCGTCGGCCGCGCCCTGATGGCCGCCCCGGGCCTGCTCCTCCTGGACGAACCCTCCCTCGGCCTCGCCCCGCTGATGGCGGCCCGGATCGCGGACGCCGTCCGCGAGATCAACGCCCGGGGGACGGCGGTGCTCCTCGTCGAGCAGAACGCGGCGCTCGCGCTGCGGCTCGCCTCCCTCGCGTACGTCCTGGAGGTCGGCGAGGTCACCCTCTCCGGCCCCGCCGCCGCACTCGCCGCCTCCGACGAGGTGCGCCGCCGCTACCTGGGCGTGGTCGACGAGGACGCCGCCGCCGACGCGGCCCGCGCCGCCACCGCCCACCCGGTCCTGACCCGCTGGGAGGAACCCCGATGAGACCGCAGCCACCGCAGCCCCCACCGGCGGGAACCGGTCCGGAACCCGCACCGGCCCCCGGCACCGCGCCCGCGCCCGGCACCGCCCCCGGCGCCGCGCCCGCCCCCGGCGCCGCGCCCGCCCCCGGCGCTTCCGACGTCCCCGCCCTCCACGTCCGCGACCTGACCGTCCGGTTCGCCGGGCTCACCGCCCTCGACGCCGTCGGCTTCACCGTCCGGCCCGGCACCGTCCACGCCCTCATCGGCCCCAACGGCGCCGGCAAGTCCACCTGCTTCAACGTGCTCTCCGGCGTCCACCGCGCCACCTCCGGCTCCGTCCGCCTCGGGGAGCGCGAGCTGACCGGCCTGCCCCCGCACCGGATCGCGGCCCTCGGCGTCGGCCGGACCTTCCAGAACCTGGCCCTGCCGTCCCGCGCCACCGTCGAGGACAGCCTCATGCTCGGCCGCCACCGGCTCACCCGCACCGGCTTCCTCGCCGCCGGGCTCCGGCTGCCCTCCGCCGCCCGCGAGGAGGCCCGGCACCGGGCCAGGGTCCGGGAGATCGCCGCCTTCGTCGGCGTGGAGCGGGAGCTCGCCAGACCCGCGGGCTCCCTCCCGTACGGACAGCAGAAGCTCGCCGAACTCGCCCGCGCCCTCTGCACGGAACCCCGTCTCCTGCTCCTCGACGAGCCCGTCGCCGGGATGACCGCCGACGAGCGGCGCCGCACCGCCTCCGTCATCGCCGGGGTCCGCGACGGCCTCGGCATCTCGGTCCTCCTCGTCGAGCACGACATGGGCCTGGTGATGCGGCTCGCCGACTCCGTCACCGTCCTCGACTTCGGCCGCCGGATCGCCGACGGGACGCCCGCCGACGTGCAGAACGACCCGGCGGTCGTCCGCGCCTACCTCGGAGAGGAGCCCGCCGCGTGAGCACCTTCGCGGAGTTCCTGATCAACGGCGTCTCCCTGGGATCGGTCTACGCCCTCGTCGCCCTCGGCTTCGTCGTCATCTTCCGCGCCACCGAGGTCGTCAACTTCGCCCACGCGTCCCTCCTCCTGGCCGGCGGTTACGTCACCGCCGTCCTCCACGACGAGATCGGCTTCTGGCCCGCCCTGCTCGCCGGGATCGCGGGCGCGGCGGTGGTCGGCGCGGCCGTCGAGTTCCTGGTCGTGCGCCGCCACCGGGGCTCCGACCACAGCGTCCTCGCGATCGTCACCATCGGCGTCGACATCCTGCTCGCCACCGAGCTGACCCGCCGGATCGGCACCGACATCCTCGCCCTCGGCGACCCCTGGGGCGACGCCGTCGTCACCGTCGGACCGGTCACGATCGCCCAGACCCGGATCGCCGCCCTCCTCGCGGCGGCCCTCCTCATCACCGCCTTCCTGCTCGCCTTCCGGTACACCTCCTGGGGCGTCGCCATGCGGGCCGCCGCCGAGAGCCAGGAGACCGCCGCCCTCATGGGCATCCGGCTCGGCCGGGTCTCGCTCGGCGCCTGGGCGGTCGCGGGCGGCCTCGCCGCGGTCGCCGCGCTCTTCCTCACCGTCTTCCCGACCCCCGGCCTGGAACGGGCCACCTCGCTCGCCGCCCTCAAGGCCTTCCCGGCCGCGATCCTCGGCGGCCTCGACTCCACCACGGGCGCCCTCGTCGGCGGCCTCCTCGTCGGCGTCACCGAGTCCCTCGCCACCGGCTACCAGGGCGACCTGGCGTTCCTCGGCCGGGGGATCGGCGACCTCGCCCCGTACCTCGTCATGGTCGCGGTGCTCCTGATCCGCCCCTCCGGCCTCTTCGGCACGAAGGAGCCCGCCCGTGTCTGAGCCCCCCGCCCGCCCGGCGGTCCGGGGAGTCCGGTCCGCGTCCGAGGCCCCGCACGCCCCGGCGGCACGAAGGAGCCCGCCCGTGTCCGAGCCCCCCGCCCGCGCCCGCCTCCGGATCCGCCCCGCGCTGTACGGAGGGGCCGCCGCCGGCCTCGTCCTGCTCGTCCCGCCCTTCTACCTGGACCGCTTCTGGCTCCAGGCCGGCCTGTTCGCCATGGCCGCCGCCCTCGGCGCCCTCGGGATCAACCTGCTGACCGGCGCCACCGGCCAGCTCTCCATGGGCCACGCCTTCTTCCTCGCCGTCGGCGCCTACGGCTACTGCGCCTTCGCCGGGGACGGCGCCGACGGCCTCGCCGGGCTCGGGCTGCCCGGCTGGCTCGCCGCCGTCCTCGCGGTCGCCCTCGCGGGCCTGGCGGGCGGGGTGTTCAGCCCCATCGCGGGACGCCTGCACGGCGCGTACCTCGGCATCGCCACCCTCGCCCTGATCTTCATCGGCCAGCACGTCCTCTTCAACGCCCACCACCTCACCGGCGGCTACAACGGCCGGGCCGTCCCCCCGCTCTCCCTCCTCGGCCTCACCTTCGACGACACCGAACTGCTCGTCGCCCAGGTCCCCTTCGGGGCCGTCGAGAAGCTCTGGTACCTCGGACTCGCGCTGCTCCTCGGCGGGGTGCTCTTCGCCCGGGGAGTCCTCCGGGGCCGCCCAGGGCGCGCCATGAACGCCATCCGCGACCACCGGATCGCCGCCGGCGTCCTGGGCGTCCCCGTGGCCCGCCACCGCGCCGCCGTCTTCGTCCTGTCCTCCATGTACGCGGGCCTGGCCGGCGTCCTGCTCGCCCTGGTCTTCCAGCGGACCGTCCCGGAGTACTTCGGCATGGCGCTCTCCCTGGAGTACCTGGCCATGATCGTCATCGGCGGCCTCGGCTCGGTCGCGGGGGCGGTCGCCGGAGGCGTCTTCGTCTCCCTCCTGCCCCAGCTCCTCACCCGCTACGGCGACGCCCTGCCCCTGGTCTCCGCCCCCGGGACGGGCGGGATCGCACCGGGGGAGGCCGCCCGCTACCTGTACGGCGCCGCCGTCGTCGCGGTGGTGCTGTTCCTGCCCGGCGGCCTGGCCCGCCTCGCCGCCCGGACGCCCGGGGCCGCCACGGCACCCGAGACGTCCACGGCACCCGAGACCTCCACGTCCACCGAACCCCCGGGAGAGACACGATGAACCACAGACGACAGGCCGTGCGGGGCCTGGCCGCCGCGCTCGCCGCACTGGTCGCCCTCACCGCCGCCGGATGCAGCTCCAAGGCGACGACCGGCGACGGAAAGCAGACCGGCGCGGGCGGGGTGAAGACCGGAAAGGGCGTCACCGACGAGACGATCACGCTCGGCGCGCTCACCGACATGACCGGCGTGTACGCCACCCTCGGCAAGAGCGTCACCCGGGCCCAGCAGCTCTACGTGAAGCAGGTCAACGCCGCCGGCGGGATCTGCGGCCGGAAGCTGGAGCTCACGGTCCGCGACCACGGCTACGACCCGCAGAAGGCGCTCGCCGCCTACACCGAGCTGGAGCCCGGGGTCGTCGGCTACGCCCAGTTCATCGGCTCCCCGTTCGTCGCCGCCGTCAAGCAGCGCGTCGACGCCCGGGACAAGGGCCTCGTCCTCCCGCAGGCCTGGTCGGCCTCGCTGCTCGGCTCCCCGTACATCCGCGTCCTGGGCTCCACGTACGACGTCGAGACGATCAACGCCGTCGACTTCCTCCTGAAGGAGAAGGGCCTCAGGGCCGGGGACCGGCTCGGCCACGTCTACTTCGAGGGCGACTACGGCGAGAACGCCCTCAAGGGCTCGAAGTACGCGGCGGAGAAGGCCGGCCTGACCGTCGTCGAGCAGAGGATCAAGCCCACCGACAACGACATGTCCGCGCAGGTCGCCGCGCTCAAGCAGGCCGGGGTCAAGGCCGTCGTCGTCAGCGCCGGCCCCCGCCAGGCCGCCTCCCTCGTCGGCGTCGCCGCCGCCACCGGCCTGAAGGTCCCGGTCATCGGCAACAACTCGGCCTTCGCCCCGCAGCTCCTCGGCACCCAGGCCGGACCCGCCCTGGAGAAGACGTACTGGTTCGCCTCCCCGAGCCTCCCCGTCGGCGCGGACACCCCGGTCGCGAAGAAACTGGTGGCGGACTACCGGGCCGCCTACCCGGGCGAGGCCCTCGACAACGGCATCGTCGCCGGCTGGACCGCCGCGAGCGTCTTCGGCGAGGCCCTGAAGAAGGCCTGCGCCGGCAAGGACCTCACCCGCGAGGGCGTCGGAAGGGCGCTGCTCACCCTGACCGCCCACGACGCCGGCTTCGGCATGACCCACGACCTCGGCGACCCGGAGGCGCCCTCGTCCCGCGAGTCCGTCATCATCCAGCCCGACAAGTCCGTCCCCGGCGGCATGCGCACGGTCCGGCGGCCCTTCGTCTCGGACGCGGCGAAGAGCTACACCCCGTAGACCGTCGTCAGCCCTGGTCCGCGAACCCCGTCCGCCAGGACGGACGGGCCGGGGCCCAGCCGAGCGCACGGGCCCGGGCGTTCGCCGCGCCCCGGGCCCACGGCACCCGCCCCTCCGTCCGGCCGGGCGCCGGTACGCCCAGGGCCTCCGCGAGGACCGGCAGCCAGGCGTGACCGGGCGCGGGCTCGTCGTCCACCACGTTGTACGCGCCCGGGGGCCACTCCAGGGCCCGTACGGCCGCCTCGGCGGCGTCCCCGACGTGCACGAAGGAGCTCACCGAACCGTCCGCCGCCGTGCTCCCCAGGAACCGCGCCCCCGGGTCCCCGGCGAGCGCGGCGGCGACGGCGCCGCCCGGCGCGTACCAGGTGCCGGGCCCGTAGAGGATCCCGTACCGCAGGACCACCGCCTCCGGCAGCTCGGCCACCGCCGATTCCAGGGCGCGCACCCCGGCGACGACCCGGGCCCGGGGGAGCTCCTCCGCCGGGTCGAGCGGCACGGACTCGTCGGCGGGCGCGTCCCCGGGCGCGTGCGCCCAGGAGATCGACTGCGCCACGATCCGCCCGACCCCGGCCTCCCGCGCCGCGTCCACCAGGTTCCGGGTGCCCTCGACGCGGACCCGGTCGTTCGCGGCCCCGTCCGCCCCGCCCAGGTCGGTGAGCTGGTGCACCACCGCGTCCGGCGCCACCCCGGCCACCGCCCGCCGCACCGCCTCCGCGTCCAGCACGTCCACCGGGCGCGGACCGCGCCGGGAGATCCCCACGACCTCGTGACCCGCCGCCTCCAGACGCGGCACGAGCTGACGACCCACGGCGCCCGTGGCGCCCGCGACCAGTACACGCATGGGCGCCACCCTAGAAGCCCCCGGGAAGGTCGTCACCTCCCGGAAACACGCCGGTGTGAAGCTCGGGCCCATGACGCCGCACATCGCTCCCCTCATCGAGGAGAACCGCTCCCACCCGCACCTCGCCGACCTCCTGGGCGCCTACCACCTGGCCAACCAGGAGGAGAAGGGGACGCCCGTGGCGACGGTCGCCGGGCTCCCGGCCGCATACCGCGCGGAGGCCGAGGACCCGGCCGCCGCGTTCGCCGCCGACACGGTCCTGCTCGCCACCCCGCCCGGCGCGGACGGACCGGCCGGCTGCGTCGTCCTGAAGGCCCCCCGCGCGGGGGGCGCGCCCGAGGTCAAGCGGCTCTGGGTCGTGCCCGGGGCCCGCCGCAAGGGCCTCGCGAGGGCCCTCGTGGCCGAGGCCCTGCGCCGGGCCGCCGCCCTCGGGGCACCCTCCGTGCGCCTCACGGTCTGGGACTGGCGCCGGGAGCCGCTGGCCCTCTACCGGAACCTCGGCTTCGAGACCGTCCCCTCCTGGGACCCCCGCCCCGGCCTCCTCTGCCTGGAGAAGCCGCTCGCGGCCGACCGCGTCGAGCTCCTCGCTCCCGACGCCGTGCGCGCCCACGCCGCCGACGGCCTCGCCGCGCTCCTCGTGGACGCCGTGGACGGAGGCGCCTCCGTCGGCTTCACGGCGCCCCTGGACGCCACCGAGGCGGCCTCCTGGTGGCTCCGGGCCGCCGGGGAGGCCGAGGAGGGCGTACGCGAGGTGTGGGCGGCCCTGGACGGCGCGGGGCGTCCGACCGGGGCCGTCACCCTCGTCCGCGCCTCCGCCGCCAACGGCCGGCACCGGGGCGAGATCGCCCGGCTCCTGGTCCACCGCTCCGCCCGGGGCCGGGGCCTCGGGCGGCGGCTGCTCGCGGCGGCCGAGGCGCACGCCGCCGCCACCGGCCTGACCCTCCTCGTCCTGGACACGCAGACCGGCAGCCCGGCCGAGCGCCTCTACCGGGGCGCGGGCTGGACGGCCGCCGGGACGATCCCGGACTTCGCCGCCGACCCGGCCGGGGTCCTGTGCGCGACCACGCTGTACTACAAGCGGCTCGGCTAGGCCCTGATCCACAGGACCCAGGACACGCGAAAGGGCCCCGGGAGGCTGATCGCCTCCCGGGGCCCTTCGTACGCGTACCGTCCGCTACGGCAGCTGGGCCGCCCGCGCCTCCCGGCTCTCGCGCCGGTTGCCGCGGAAGGTGTTCACCCGGCGGGCCGTCGCGAAGAGGGGGATCACGGCGCCCATCACGACCTGGAGCGCGCAGCCGGTCTGGAGCAGGAACTGGCCGCCCGGGGCGTCGAACGCCCAGGCCGCCAGCATGCCCATCGCGCCGACGATCCAGCTCAGCATCGCCACCGCGAGCACGCCGCGCGGCTTCGGGTACTCGACCCGGCTCACCATCAGCCAGGCCACCCCGATGATCGCGAGGAGCGTCGGGATGAACGGCAGCTCCAGGAGGACGATCGAGACCACCGTCAGCGCGCCGAAGGGGCTCGGCATGCCCTGGAACATGCCGTCCTTCATGGTCACGCAGGAGAATCTCGCCAGCCGCAGCACCACCGCGAGCAGCACCACGATCGCGGCCACCGCCGAGACCTTCTGCTGCGCGTCGTCCGCGACCATCCCGTACACGAGCACGAAGTAGGCCGGGGCCAGGCCGAAGCTGATCAGGTCCGACAGGTTGTCGAGCTCGGCGCCCATCGGGGACGAGCGGAGCTTGCGCGCCACGATCCCGTCGAAGAGGTCGAAGATCGCCGCGCACAGCATCAGGATCACGGCGGTGGCGGCGCTGTTGCGCGCCATGCCGGTCTCGGTGCTGCCCGTCAGGTGCGGGATGAGGATGCCGGTGGTGGTGAAGTACACCGCCATGAACCCGCACGTGGCGTTACCGAGCGTGAGGGCGTCCGCTATGGACAGCCTCAGCGACAGCGGCATCTCCTCGGCCTCTTCGGCCGCGTCGGTCTCGGCGTCGGCCCAGTCGGCCGCCCGTGTGTCGGGATCAATCACGGTCAATGCGAGTCACCCCCGCCGTGGTGACCTGCCCGACCTCGACCGCGACCTCGACGCCCTCGGGGAGGTAGATGTCGACGCGCGAACCGAAGCGGATCAGGCCGATGCGGTCGCCCTGCTCCACCTTCGTCCCCTGGGGGACGTACGGCACGATGCGACGGGCGACGGCGCCCGCGATCTGGATCATCTCGATGTCGCCGAGCTCGGTGTCGAAGTGCCAGACGACGCGCTCGTTGTTCTCGCTCTCCTTGTTGAACGCCGGGACGAACCCACCGGGGACGTGCTCCACGGACGTCACCGTGCCGGCCAGCGGCGCGCGGTTGACGTGGACGTTCAGGGGGCTCATGAAGATGGCGACCCGGGTGCGCCCGTCCTTCCACGGCATGATGCTCTGCACCACGCCGTCGGCGGGGGAGACGACCCGGCCCTGAGCGATCTCGCGCTCGGGGTCGCGGAAGAACCACAGCATGCCGGCCGCGAGAGCGGTGGTCGGCACGGCGATGGCCGCGGCGCGCCGCGAGCTGCGGGCGCGCACGAGGCTGAGCGCCGCGGTGGCGACGGTCGGCAGGAGCCACGGCGATGCTCCGCGCGCGAGGCGAACGCCCTTGAGGCTGTCGCGGTGTGCAGAGGTTTGGCTGTGGGGCATGGATGACCTTCGTAGCGGATGATGCCGCGCAGGCAACGGGGACGGCGGCTTTCCGGCGATGCTATCGGTTGCGGGGCGCAACTGGGCAAGCCAGGAACCGAGTCGGAGGCCGGAAGACGAACACAGGGTGTGATCTTCTTCGCGGCCCAACCGGCTCAAAAGCGACAATCATCCCTGGAATCGGTACTCCTCGAGCAGCCGACGACCAATGATCATTTTCTGGATCTCGGCGGTACCTTCGCCGATGAGCAGCATCGGCGCCTCGCGGTAGAGGCGCTCGATCTCGTACTCCTTCGAGAACCCGTATCCACCGTGGATACGGAAGGCGTCCTCGACGACCTCCTTGCAGTACTCGGAGGCGAGGTACTTCGCCATCCCTGCTTCGAGGTCGTTTCGTTCCCCGGAGTCCTTTTTGCGTGCTGCGTTGACCATCATCGCATGAGCGGCCTCGACCTTGGTAGCCATTTCGGCCAGTTTGAACTGGATGGCCTGGTGCTGGGCGATGGCCTTGCCGAAGGTGTGGCGCTGCTGGGCGTACGAGACGCCCAGTTCGAACGCACGCTGAGCGACGCCGCAGCCACGGGCCGCCACGTTCACGCGCCCGACCTCGACACCGTCCATCATTTGGTAAAACCCCCGGCCGGTCTCCCCGCCGAGTACACGATTGGCCGGAATGCGCAGTCCGTCCATGATGAGCTCGGTCGTGTCGACGCCCTTGTAGCCCATCTTGTCGATCTTCCCGGGGATGGTGAGGCCGGGTCGGACCTCTCCGAAGCCGGGCTCCTTCTCCACGAGGAAGGTCGTCATCGACTTGTGGGGCGCGGTGCCCTCGGGGTGTCCTTCGTCACTCCGGACCAGAACGGCCACGAGCGAGGACGTTCCGCCGTTCGTCAGCCACATCTTCTGGCCGTTGAGGACGTACTCGTCGCCGTCCTTCACCGCCTTCGACGTGATGGCCGACACGTCCGAGCCGAGGGCCGGCTCCGACATCGAGAACGCGCCGCGCGTCTCGCCGGCCGCCATCCGCGGGAGGAAGTACTCCTTCTGCTCCTGCGTGCCGTGCTGCTTGAGCATGTACGCCACGATGAAGTGCGTGTTGATGATGCCGGAGACCGACATCCAGCCGCGGGCGATCTCCTCCACGCACAGCGCGTAGGTGAGCAGCGACTCGCCCAGGCCCCCGTACTCCTCGGGGATCATCAGGCCGAAGACGCCGAGCTCCTTGAGCCCGTCCACGATCTGCTGGGGGTACTCGTCGCGGTGCTCCAGGTCCGTCGCGACCGGGATGATCTCCTTGTCGACGAAGTCCCGGACGGTGGCGAGGATCTCCTGCTGGACATCGGTCAGACCGTGGGTCTGGGCGAGTCGCGCCATGACTACTTCTCCGACTTCTTGGAGGGCTCGACGAGCGTGGGGCGGCCGGGCTGCTCCCCGCCGCGCTCCTTGATGTACGTCTCGGTGGGGACCATCACCTTGCGGCGGAAGACGCACACCAGGGTGCCGTCCTGCTTGTAGCCCTTGGTCTCCACGTACACGATCCCGCGGTCGTTCTTCGACTTCGACGGGGTCTTGTCGAGGACCGTGGTCTCGCCGTAGATCGTGTCGCCGTGGAAGGTCGGCGCCACGTGCCGCAGCGACTCGATCTCCAGGTTGGCGATGGCCTTGCCGGAGACGTCCGGCACGGACATGCCGAGCAGCAGCGAGTAGATGTAGTTGCCGACGACGACGTTCTTGCCGAAGTCCGTCGTGTTCTCGGCGTAGTTCACGTCCATGTGCAGCGGATGGTGGTTCATCGTGAGCAGACAGAAGAGGTGGTCGTCGTACTCCGTGACCGTCTTCCCGGGCCAGTGCTTGTAGACGGCACCGACCTCGAACTCCTCGTACGTTCGGCCGAACTGCATGGGACTCAGGCCTCCGCCTTCTTCTCCGTCGAGGGGTGTTCGAACTTGCTGGTGCGCTGCATGCCGGCGGCGCGGCCCTTGCCGGAGATGACCAGGGCCATCTTGCGGGAGGCCTCGTCGATCATCTCGTCGCCGAGCATCGCGGAGCCCTTCTTCCCGCCGGCCTCGGACGTGTAGTAGTCGTACGCGTCGAGGATCAGCTCGGCGTGGTCGTAGTCCTCCTGCGAGGGCGAGAAGATCTCGTTCGCGGCGGCGACCTGGTCCGGGTGCAGCACCCACTTGCCGTCGAAGCCGAGGGCGGCGGCGCGCTGCGCGACGGCCTTGTAGCCCTCCTGGTTGCGGATCTGGAGGTAGGGGCCGTCGATCGCCTGGAGGTTGTTGGCGCGGGCGGCCATCAGGATGCTCATCAGGATGTGGTGGTAGGCGTCCGCCGGGTAGCCGGGCGGCTGCTCGCCCACGACCAGCGACTTCATGTTGATGGAGGCCATGAAGTCGGCCGGGCCGAAGATGATCGTCTCGACGCGCTGGGAGGCCTGCGCGATCGCGTTGACGTTGGTCAGGCCCTGGGCGTTCTCGATCTGCGCCTCGATGCCGATCTTGCCGACCTCGAAGCCCATCGTCTTCTCGATCTGGGTGAGCAGCAGGTCGAGCGCGACGATCTGCTGCGCGTCCTGGACCTTCGGCAGCATGATGCAGTCGAGGTTCTGGCCGGCGCCCTCGACGACCGTGACGACGTCCCGGTACGTCCAGTGGGTCGTCCAGTCGTTCACGCGGACCACGCGCGTCTTGCCGGTCCAGTCGCCCTCGTTCAGGAACTTCACGATGGTGTGCCGGGCCTCGGGCTTGGCCAGCGGGGCGCAGGCGTCCTCCAGGTCCAGGAAGACCTGGTCGGCGGCGAGGCCCTGGGCCTTCTCCAGGAACCGCGGGTTGGAGCCGGGGACCGCCAGGCAGGAACGGCGGGGGCGCAACCGGTTCACGGGGGACGCGGGGCTGGTCATGCGGGGACCTCCAGGGGATCGAGCTTGTTCGCTTTCCGGATCTCGTCGACGATACGGCCGATGATCTCCGTGATGCCGAAGTCCTTCGGTGTGAAGACGGCGGCCACGCCCGCGCGCCTCAGTTCTGCGGCGTCGGCGTTCGGGATGATCCCGCCGACGATGACCGGGATGTCGGCCGCGCCCGCCTCGCGGAGGCGGTCGAGGACGTCCGGGACCAGCTCGGCGTGCGAGCCGGAGAGGATCGACAGGCCCACGCAGTGCACGTCCTCGGCCAGGGCCGCGTTGACGATCTGCTCGGGGGTCAGCCGGATCCCCTGGTAGACCACCTCGAAACCGGCGTCACGCGCGCGTACGGCGATCTGCTCGGCCCCGTTGGAGTGCCCGTCCAGACCGGGCTTGCCGACGAGCAGCCGCAGCCGCCCGGCGTTCAGCTCCTCGGCGGTCCGCGCCACCTTCTCGCGCACGAGGGCCAGCGGCGTGCCCGCCTCGGCCGTCACCGCGACCGGGGCGGAGGAGACGCCCGTCGGGGCGCGGAACTCGCCGAAGACGTCCCGCAGCGCCCAGGACCACTCCCCGGTGGTGACGCCGGCACGCGCGCACTCCAGGGTGGCGGCGAAGAGGTTGCCGTCGCCGGCCGCCACCGCCTTCAGCGCCGCCAGGGACTCCTGGGCGCGGGTCTCGTCGCGGTTGTCGCGCCACTCGTGGAGGGCGGCGACCACCCGCGCCTCGTTCGCCGGGTCCACCGTCATGATCGCGGTGTCCAGGTCGGCGGTGAGGGGGTTCTCCTCGGTCGACTGGAAGATGTTGACGCCGACGATCTTCTCCTCGCCGGCCTCGATCCGGGCGCGCCGCTCGGCGTGCGAGGAGACGAGCTGCGACTTGAGGTAGCCGGACTCGACGGCGGCCATCGCGCCGCCCATCTCCTGGATCCGGTCGATCTCGGCCAGGCACTCCTCGACCAGGGCGTCCACCTTGGCCTCGATGACGTGCGAGCCGGCGAAGATGTCCTCGTACTCCAGCAGGTCGGACTCGTGGGCGAGCACCTGCTGGATGCGGAGCGACCACTGCTGGTCCCAGGGCCGGGGCAGGCCGAGGGCCTCGTTCCAGGCGGGGAGCTGGACGGCCCGCGCGCGGGCGTCCTTGGAGAGGGTGACGGCCAGCATCTCCAGGACGATCCGCTGGACGTTGTTCTCCGGCTGGGCCTCGGTCAGACCGAGCGAGTTGACCTGGACGCCGTAGCGGAACCGGCGCTGCTTGGCGTCCTCGATGCCGTACCGCTCCCGGGTGACCTTGTCCCAGATGCGCCCGAAGGCGCGCATCTTGCACATCTCCTCGACGAAGCGGACGCCCGCGTTCACGAAGAACGAGATGCGGGCGACCACCTCGCCGAAGCGGTCCTCCGGGACCTGGCCGGAGTCCCGGACCGCGTCGAGCACCGCGACGGCGGTGGACATCGCGTACGAGATCTCCTGGACCGGGGTGGCCCCGGCCTCCTGCAGGTGGTAGCTGCAGATGTTGATCGGGTTCCACTTCGGGATGTTGTTCACCGTGTAGGTGATCATGTCCGTCGTGAGGCGGAGGGAGGGGCCGGGCGGGAAGACGTGCGTCCCGCGCGACAGGTACTCCTTCACGATGTCGTTCTGGGTGGTGCCCTGGAGCCTGGTGACGTCCGCGCCCTGCTCCTCCGCGACCACCTGGTAGAGCGCCAGGAGCCACATCGCCGTGGCGTTGATCGTCATCGAGGTGTTCATCTGCTCCAGGGGGATGTCCTGGAACAGCCGGCGCATGTCACCGAGGTGCGAGACGGGGACGCCGACCCGGCCGACCTCGCCGCGGGCGAGGATGTGGTCGGGGTCGTACCCGGTCTGCGTCGGCAGGTCGAAGGCGACCGAGAGACCGGTCTGACCCTTGGCGAGGTTGCGCCGGTACAGCTCGTTGGACGCCTCGGCGGTCGAGTGACCGGCATACGTCCGCATGAGCCACGGCCGGTCCTTCTGGCGCTCAGTCATCTGTGGTCCCGGGTATCAGATGTTGCGGAAGCGGTTGATGGCGTCGATGTGCTTGGCGCGCAACTCGTGGTCGCGCACGCCCAGGCCCTCCTGGGGCGCGAGGGCGAGGACGCCGACCTTGCCCTGGTGGAGGTTGCGGTGGACGTCGTAGGCGGCCTGGCCGGTCTCCTCCAGGGAGTAGACCTTCGACAGGGTGGGGTGGATCTTGCCCTTGGCGATGAGGCGGTTGGCCTCCCAGGCCTCGCGGTAGTTGGCGAAGTGCGAGCCGATGATGCGCTTGAGCGACATCCACAGGTAGCGGTTGTCGTACTGGTGCATGTAGCCGGAGGTGGAGGCGCAGGTGGTGATGGTGCCGCCCTTGCGGGTGACGTACACGCTCGCGCCGAAGGTCTCGCGGCCCGGGTGCTCGAAGACGATGTCGATGTCCTCGCCGCCGGTCAGCTCGCGGATGCGCTTGCCGAAGCGCTTCCACTCCCTGGGGTCCTGGGTGTGCTCGTCCTTCCAGAACCTGTAGTCCTCGGCGTTGCGGTCGATGACGGCCTCGGCGCCCATGGACCGGCAGATGTCGGCCTTCTCGGGGGAGGAGACGACGCAGATCGGGTTGGCCCCGCCGGCGAGGGCGAACTGGGTGGCGTAGGAGCCGAGGCCGCCGCTGGCGCCCCAGATCAGGACGTTGTCGCCCTGCTTCATGCCGGCGCCGTTGCGGGAGACGAGCTGGCGGTAGGCGGTGGAGTTGACCAGGCCCGGGGCCGCCGCCTCCTCCCAGCTCAGGTGGCCGGGCTTGGGCATGAGCTGGTTGGACTTGACCAGGGCGATCTCCGCCAGGCCGCCGAAGTTGGTCTCGAAGCCCCAGATGCGCTGCTCGGGATCGAGCATCGTGTCGTTGTGGCCGTCGGAGGACTCCAGCTCGACCGACAGGCAGTGCGCGACGACCTCGTCGCCCGGCTTCCAGGAGTTGACACCCGGGCCGGTGCGCAGCACGACGCCCGCGAGGTCGGAGCCGATGACGTGATACGGCAGGTCGTGGCGCTTGGTGAGCTCGGAGAGCCGGCCGTAGCGCTCCAGGAAGCCGAAGGTCGAGACCGGCTCGAAGATCGAGGTCCAGACCGAGTTGTAGTTGACCGAGGAGGCCATGACGGCGACGAGCGCCTCGCCCGGGCCGAGCTCGGGCAGCGGGACGTCGTCCAGGTGGAGCGACTTGCGCGGGTCCTTGTCGCGGCTGGCGAGTCCGGTGAACATCTCCGCCTCGTCCTTGTGGACGGTGACGGCGCGGTACGACTCGGGGAGCTTGATGTTCGCGAAGTCGGCGGACGTGACCGCGGCGGAGCCGCTCGATGTCACAGTCTGGGACTGGATCGCGTCCAGGATTTCCTTCACGGGTTGCCTCCGGCGGTGAGCGTCCGAGGGGAGGACGCCTGAGGGTTACGGCGGTGGGTGCTGCTGTGGAGGTGTGCCGTCGGTTCGGCTGGGTCGTGCGGTTAGCGCGGCGCCGGTCGGGCGCGGGGTTGCCTGTGACGCAGGCGTCCGGGCGCACGAGCCGTCGGCTTGTGGGGACAGCCGGCGCACGAGGTTGGTCTCTGCGCGCCGGCCGCCCGGACAACATCAACGTATGGCACGCCGTGTCACCTGACAAGGCACTGCGTGCCAACAATTTCACTCAGATGCAATCTGGCGGTCACACATGAGCGATGATCGATCGAATCGGCCCCTCAAACCGCTCCGACCTGGGCAAACGCCGTGTGGGCCGTCCCCGGATCCCGGGAACGGCCCACACGGCGAAAAAGGCTCCGGAGGGGGAGGGAAGGGCTCAGGCGGTGCCGAGCGCCTTCTGGATGGTCCGCATGACCTCGTCGAGGGGCGCGTCCGTGCGCGCCACGGCGACCACCACGTCGCCGGTGGTGGAGGCCCGGACGGCGGGGGCGGCCGGGGCGGTCTCCTCCGGAGCGGCGGAGGAGGCGGTGGACGGAGCCGGTCGGCCGGCGCCTATGCCCGACCCGAAGGTCTCCCGGACGATCGCGAAGGCGTGGTCGAGCTGGGCCTCCACGTCGCCCCGGCCGCCCGCCCGCAGCCAGCGGCGCAACACGTGGTTGTGGGCTGTGACGACCGCGGAGGCGGCCACCTCGGCGAGCAACGGGTCGTCGTTGCCGTCGTGGTGGTCGCGCTCGTCGAAGTGCCCGAGGAGGTAGCGGGTGAAGAGGCGCTCGTAGCGGGCCACCGAGGCGATCTCCCGCTCCCGCAGGGTCGGCACCTCGCGGGTGAGCCGGTAGCGCTCCACGGAGACCGCGGGGGACCCCGCGTACATCTTCATGACCTCCTTGATGCCCCGGCACACCGTGTCGAGCGGGTGCTCGTGCGGCGGCGCGGCGTTCAGCACCGCCTCCGCCCGCACCAGGGTGTCGTCGTGGTCGGGGAAGATCGCCTCTTCCTTGGACCGGAAGTGCCGGAAGAAGGTCCGCCGCGCGACCCCGGCCGTGGCCGCGATCTCGTCCACCGTGGTGGCCTCGTACCCCTTGGTCGCGAAGAGTTCCATCGCGGCGGTGGCGAGCTCCCGGCGCATCTTGAGCCGCTGAGCGGCGGCTCGGGTGCCCGCCGCGCTCTCCGGAGCGTCGGACGGGGACGTGGCACGGGGTGACTTCGCGGCCTTGGGCATGGTCCGAACGTACTGCATCGGAGGGGAAGTGTGCCCAGGTGGGGGCGGGGAACCCCCCGGGGCACCGGGGGTGCCCGAGGGGCTCAGGAGCCCGCCCCAGCCGGGGGTGCGGGGCTCAGCGTCGGGCATATTCGCGGAAGCCGCGACCCGTCTTGCGCCCCAGGCAGCCGGCCGCCACCAGGTGCTCCAGGAGCGGGGCCGGGGCGAGGCCGGGGTCGCGGAACTCGCGGTGCAGGACCTGCTCGATCGCGAGCGAGACGTCCAGGCCGACCACGTCGAGCAGTTCGAACGGGCCCATCGGGTAGCCGCCGCCCAGCTTCATGGCGGCGTCGATGTCGTCCAGGGTCGCGTAGTGCTCCTGGACCATCTTGATCGCGTTGTTCAGGTACGGGAAGAGCAGCGCGTTCACGATGAAGCCGGCCCGGTCGCCGCAGTCCACCGGGTGCTTGCGGATCTTCGCGGTGACCTCGCGGACGGTGGCGTGGACGTCGTCGCCGGTCAGGACCGTGCGGACGATCTCCACCAGCTTCATCGCGGGCGCCGGGTTGAAGAAGTGCATCCCGATGACGTCCTGCGGGCGCGTGGTGGCCCGGGCGCAGGCCACGACCGGCAGCGAGGAGGTCGTGGTGGCGAGCACCGTGCCCGGCTTGCAGATCTTGTCGAGCCGCGCGAACAGGTCCTGCTTGACCTCCAGGTCCTCCGCCACCGCCTCGACCGCCAGGTCGACCTCGGCGAAGGCGTCGAGCGTGCCGGCCGGGGTGATCAGCGCGAGCGTGGTGTCACGGGCCTCGGCCGTCATCCGGCCCCTGGACACCGAACGCTCCAGGGACTTGGAGATCCGGGCCTTGGCGGTGTCCGCCTTCTCCTGGGAGCGGGCGGCGAGCACGACCTCGTACCCGGCCTTGGCGAAGACCTCCGCGATGCCGGAGGCCATGGTGCCCGAGCCGGCGACGCCGACCGAGCGGACCTCGCGGCCACCGCCGCCCTCCGCCGAGGTCAGCGGGGTCAGCGCGTCGCGCACCACCTCGTCGGAGCCCGGCGCCGCGTACGTGTAGAAGCCGCGGCCCGCCTTGCGGCCGGTCAGGCCCGCCTCGCTGAGCTGCTTGAGGATCGGGGCCGGGGCGTGCAGCCGGTCGTGCGAGGAGGCGTACATGGCCTCCAGGACCGTACGGGCCGTGTCCACGCCGATCAGGTCGAGCAGCGCAAGGGGGCCCATCGGCAGGCCGCAGCCCAGCTTCATCGCCGCGTCGATGTCCTCGCGGGAGGCGTACTTGGCCTCGTACATGGCGGCGGCCTGGTTCAGGTAGCCGAACAGCAGCCCGTCCGCGATGAAACCGGCCCGGTCCCCGACCGCCACCGGCTCCTTGCCGAGGTCCTGGGCGAGCCGGGTGACGGCGTCGACGGCCCGCGGGTCGGTCAGCACCGAGGAGACCACCTCGACCAGCTTCATGGCCTGGACCGGGGTGAAGAAGTGCAGGCCGAGGACCCGCTCGGGGTGCGCCGAGTCGGCCGCGAGCCGGGTGACGGAGAGCGCGTTGGTGCCGGTGGCCAGGATCGCGTCGGGCCGGACGATGCCGTCCAGGGCCCGGAAGACCTCCTGCTTCGCCTCGTACGACTCCGGCACGACCTCGATCACGAGGTCGGCGCCGGCGGCCGCCTGGAGGTCGGAGAAGGTGCGGAAGCGGGCCAGGACGTCCTGCCGCTCCTCCTCGGTGATCCGCTCGCGGGCCACGGCGCGGGCGGTGGAGGCCTCCAGGGCGGCGACGGCCCGGGCTGCGGCGGTGTCGCTGACGTCGATGCCGATGACCTCGCGGCCGGCCCGGGCGAGGACGTCGGCGATGCCCGCGCCCATGGTGCCGAGACCGACGACGGCGATGGTGGAGAGAGGGGTGTCCATCAGGGGACTCCAGAGAGGAAGAGTGACGACTGAGGGCAGTGCGTGCGGGTGGTGCCGCGGAATTGCGCGAGCGCGGGGCGAATCGCGGGAAACACACGGGAAGGAGCCCGCGGAAAGGGGCGGCGCCCGGTGGAGAAAGGAGTGACGGGCTCTGTCCCGGAGCCGCGTCGAAACTGCCGAACCGACGTACGCTCACCACGGCTGCGTCACCAGGCCGTTGTGAGAAGCGAGGGTTGACCCGCTCACCCGAGACTAACCGGCGGGTAACGAGCGCGCCAGTCCCGGGAAGTCGAGAAGATGTGATCTGGATCGCGGATAGGCTCGGATTCATGGAATACGCCGAGGATCCGGAATTCTGCTCGATGATCGATCGATTGCGCGACGAGATCGGGAATGGCACCGGAGAAGTCCCGGCGGCATTCGGCCGGCTCGCGGAAACCGGCGACCCCGCGGAACTGCCCGGCGACCCCGAGGAGCTGCACCGCCTCCTCACCGCGCCCGGACAGCCGCTCTGGGCCCGCGAGATCGCCGCCTACGCCCTCGGCGTCGCCGGCGACCCGCGCGCCTTCGAGGCCCTCGTCCTCCTCCTCAACCACCGCGACCCCGAGCGCTGCGTCACCGCCGCCCACGCCCTGGCCCGGCTCGGCGACCCCCGCACCGCCCGCGCGGCCGCCGCCCTCGCCACCAACGAACTCCGGGCCGCCTACGCCCTGCTGCCGGTCCGGCTCCTCGCCGAACTGCGCGCCCCCGAGTCCGTACCGGCCCTCATCGCCGTCCTCGAACGGCGCCTCCCGGCCGACGACCCCCACTGGCGGGTCGGCCTCGCCTGCGTCGAGGGACTCGGCACCCTCGGCGACCTCCGGGCCCGCCCCGCCCTGGAGGCCGCCCTGCCCCACCCGCGCCTCGGCCCGGCGGCCGCGCGCTCACTGGGCCTGCTCGGCCCGGAGCGCGCGGCCGACCGCGCCTGAGGGAAGGGGAGTTCGACGCGTAAGGCCGCTCAGCGCACGTGCCCGAGGAGGCCGTGCAGGGTGGTGCCGGCCGGTGCCGTCCGCCCGGTGCCCGCGCGCGTGCCGCCCTTCTCCGGGGGCTTCGAGCCGTTCGTGACGACGGGCTCGGGCTCCGGCCCGGGGAGCGCGGCGCAGACCGCGTCCGCCTCGGCGCCGTCCTCGCCGCGCGGCACCCTGCCCGTGGCCAGGTAGGCGGCCAGGTGCTCGTCCAGGCAGTCGTTCCCGGCCAGCGTCACGCCGTGGTTGCCGCCGCCCTCCTCCACGACCAGGCTGGAACGGCGCAGCAGCCGGTGCGCGGCCACCGCGCCCTCGTACGGCGTCGCCGCGTCGTCCGTCGCCTGGAGGACGAGGACCGGCGGCAGCCGGTCGTTGCGGACGTCCGTCGGGGTCAGGGACTCCACCGGCCAGAACGCGCACGGCGCGTTGTACCAGGTGTTGTTCCAGGTGGAGAACGGCGCCTTGGCGTGCGTCTTCCACGCGTCCTCGCGCCAGACGTTCCAGTCGCGGGGCCAGCCCGCGTCCCGGCACTGCACGCTCGCGTAGACCGAGTAGCCGTTGTCGGCGGCCGCGTCGGCCTCCCCGTACCGCTCGTACGCCTCGACCAGCGGCCCGGAGTCCCCCGCGTTGACGTACGCGGAGAAGGCGCTCGCGAGCTTGGGCCAGTAGCCGTCGTAGTACCCGCCGGGCAGGAAGGTGTCCTCCAGCTCGCCCGGCCCGACCTTCCCGCCGGCCGGCTCCGCGCGCACCGCGTCGCGCATCCGGTACCAGGCGGCTTCGACCGCCGCCGGGTCGGTGCCGAGCCGGTACGTGGCGTCGTACCGGGCCACCCACGCCATGAAGTCCTTGTGGCGCGCGTCGAAGGCGGAGTTCTGGGCGACGTTGCTCTCGTACCAGACCCCGTGCGGGTTGACGACGGAGTCGAGCGCCATGCGCCGCACCCGGTCGGGGAAGAGCCGCGCGTACACGGCGCCCAGGTAGGTGCCGTACGAGTAGCCGAGGTAGGTGAGCTTCGGCGCGCCGAGCGCGTCCCGGATCGCGTCCAGGTCCTTCGCCGCGCTCACGGTGTCGACGTACGGCAGCACGTCGGCGTACTTCTCGCCGCAGGCCCGCGCGAAGGCCCGCGCCCGCTCGACCCCCGTCCGCTCGGCCCGCGAGCCGCGCGGCACCGAGTCGGGGCGGACCGGGTCGAAGTGTCCGGGCAGGCAGTCGAGCGCGGGCTCGCTCTTCCCGACCCCGCGCGGGTCGAAGCCGATCACGTCGTACTGGGCGGCCACCGCCGGGGGCAGCGACGCCGCCACGTACCCCGCCATGCCGCGCCCGCTGCCGCCGGGCCCGCCCGGGTTCACGAGCAGCGGCCCCTGGAAGGTCTCTGCGGTGTGCGGGACCCGGGTCAGGGCGAGGGTGATCCGCCGCCCGGCCGGGTCGTCGTGGTCGAGCGGCACCTCCAGGGCGGCGCACTGGAGCCTCGGGTACGCCTGGGTGGCGCAGTCGGTCCAGGCGAGCCGGGGGAGCGGGCGGGGGGCCGGGTCGGCGGCGTCCGCGGGTGCGGCGGGCAGCGCGGTGACCGTCCCGGCCACCAGCGCTCCAGCGGCGATCAGCATTCCTGCGCGTGGGGTCATAGGGCCTTTGTGCCTCGAACGGGCCCCGGCGGGACCCGTTCCGCCCGGAGTTGACCCGAAAGGAGGGGATCGGACGGCGTGTCAGACGGGCCGGTCCGATGATCCGCCCGGCCGCCGGGGGCCTCGGTTCCCGGGACTCAGAGGTCTCGGTTCCCGGGACTCAGAGGTCTCGGTTCCCGGGGCTCAGAGGCTTCGGTTCCCGGTTCCCGGAGGTCTCGGTTCCCGGCTCTCAGAGGAAGGTGAGCTGCTCCGGGGTGGCCGCCGCGTCCGGTTCCTCCGGTACGGCGATCCGGCGCGTCCCGCCCCGCCCCGAGGGGCCGATGCCGAACTCGGCCGCGAACTCGTGCACCTGGCGGGTGATCCGGCGCTGGTACCAGGTCGGCGCGTAGGCCCCGTCCGCGTACATCCGCTCGTACCGGCGCACCAGGCCCGGGTGGTGGCGCCCCAGCCACTCCGCGAACCACTCGCGGGCGCCCGGCCGCAGGTGCAGGACGAGCGGGGTGACCGAGCTCGCCCCGGCCTCGGCCACCGCCCGGACGGTCGCGCGCAACTGCTCGGGCCGGTCGCTCAGGAAGGGCACCACGGGGGCCATCAGGACCCCGCAGTCGATGCCGTTGCGGACGAGCGCGCGGACGACGTCGAGGCGGCTCTGCGGGGAGGGGGCGCCGGGCTCGACCGTGCGCCACAGCTCCCGGTCGGTGAAGCCGACGGAGACGGAGACGCCGACCTCGGTGACCCGGGCCGCCTGGGTCAGCAGCTTCAGGTCGCGCAGGATCAGGGAGCCCTTGGTGAGGATCGAGAAGGGGTTGGCGCGGTCGCGCAGGGCGGTGAGGATGCCCGGCATCAGGCCGTACCGCCCCTCGGCCCGCTGGTAGCAGTCGACGTTGGTGCCCATGGCGATGTGCGCGCCCTGCCAGCGGGGGGAGGCGAGCTGGCGTGCGAGCAGCTCCGCGGCGTTGACCTTGACCACGATCTGCGAGTCGAAGCCGAGGCCGGTGTCGAGGTCGAGATGGGCGTGGGATCTGCGGGCGAAGCAGTACACGCAGGTATTGCTTCTCCCGCGGTGTCTTCTCGTGTCCGAGGCGGGAGGCATGAGGAAGGCTTGTTAACTAAGGATCTTCAGCGTCGTCTCTTGAGGGTGAGGACGGCTTTGGTGATTGACGTGAGTCGGTTGGGGCTGATCCGGGCTTTGCGGAAGATCCGCCAGGCTTTGAGTCGGGCGAAGGCGCGTTCGACGGGGAAGCGGAGGCGTGCGTGTGCTCGGTTGACGGCTGCTTGTCTGGTGGTGAGGGGCCGTCCGAGATGGCGTTTGAACGGGACCTGGAACGTGCCGTCGGCTCCGACGTAGGCCTTGTCGGCGAGGACGGGGATCCGTAGTCGTTCACAGACGGTGATGATGTGGTGGGTGCGGGCGGCGGTGATGTCGACCGTGCGGCCGGGTAGTGCCGGCGAGTACCAGATCAGTTCGCCGGTAGGTCCGGTGACAGCCTGGATGTTCACTCCGTGCCGTCGGGCCTTGCCGGAGTAGTCCCGTTCACGGTCGCCGACGCGGTCGCACTCGGCGTTGGTGCCGTCCACCAATACGTACTCGGGACGTGTCCGGCGCAGGGCCTGTGTCAGGGACGGTGCCCTCGAGGTGAGGAGTCTGATCACACTCTGTACGTAGGCGTGGGCGGTGCCCTCGCTGATCCGGAAGCCCGCGGCGAGCTTCGCGTAGGCCGTGTGTTCGCGCAGATAGATCAGGGTGATGATGGCGCGTTGCGAGGGCGGCAGCTTGCACCGGCGGTCACCTTCACGGGTGACGATCAGCACCGTCACCCACTCCACGAGCGCGTGCGGCAGATCGAGTGCGGCAGGATAGGGGACCAACGAGGCCTCCGGTCACAGCGGTTGAGACGTCAGACATCTCGAACCACTGCCCGAAGGCCTCGCCTGCTATCCGTGGACGGCCGTCACCCGATCGGTGACCACTCTGAAGATCCTTACTGCACGAGTCACGGTCCCCACCATGCAGCCATGATCGACGATCCAGAGCTCGACGTCCCACCGCTTACCGTGCACGAGCTCGTTAGGCCGAAAACCAGGCGGCCTGGGCTGCTACGTCTGCAAGGTACGAGTTGGGCCCTCTTCCCACATGCCTGTCCGCTGCCTTCACGATCTGGAGGGGGTAGTCGAACGGGGAGCTAAGAATGGCGGCAGCGGCCTGTGCGGGCAGGAATGACGGGCGGGCGACCAGCCTGGCGCCGGGACCGTGCACGGCCAGAGTGTTGTAATCGAAGCTGGCGGGATCTGTGAGCATGCGCGCGGAGAGCACCAGGTGCGCCGGCCAGGCGGCCTGAGCGTAGGGTGCCATGTCTTCCAACGTTGCGGCGGACAGACAGGGGTGGCTCTGCTCAGTGAAAGGTGTGTCAGGTCGGCACACGTAGTGAGCCACTGCGAGTGCCGTGCGTGGGGAGAAAGCAGTCGCCGCGGAGAGTGCCGCCGGGCTAAGTGAACGAGCCACAGTGATGCCCAGGCGGCTCGAGCTCATGAGCAGCGCATGGTTCATCTTTTCGGGAAGTGCGCTCAGGATCTGTTCGATGTGTGGCAGGTGTTCGATGAGGACATGCTCCTCGGCGATGGCGAGGATGCCTAGTGCCCACGTCGCACGCGACAACGGATCAGTATAGAGGGTGAACTGTTCGTCCCACCATCGCCGTTCGTTACGGTTGACGCGGAGTTCGGCCAGGAGCCGGCCGTGGTCCACGTTCGGGCCCAAGGGGTGGGAGCCGACGGTGACGTCGCCGCCTGTGGTGTATTCGGTGGCCGCGGCACCGATGACCGTGATTTCCGCCGCCAGCCACGAGGAACCGGCGATTGCGGTGAGGTGACGGGCAGTGTTACTCCAGGGGGAGGTGGTGTGTTTCTGGCCCTTGCCAAACGTGAGAGCATCCTGCAGTTCCGCAAATCGGGGATCGCGCTCCTTCAACCTTCTCAGCACGGTTTGGCGATGTTGACTGGCCTGGGCTGCGACGTGCTGGCCGACGAGCTCGAGGCGCTCGGCCATATCTGCGGACACCATCTGGATGAAGTTCTGGGGACGGAGCACACGTAGTAGATCTGCTGCGTGCGTGGGGGATGTGCAGGGAAGGTGGCTTGCGTGTCCGCCTAGTACCGCCTCCGTCATGAGGCGTTCTTCGGGTGATCCAGGGGCCGGGTTGAGGCCGGCTTGAAGAGCGGCGAGAGCCGCAGTCGGGTCGGCGACGGTGACGCGTGCGGTCTCTTCAGGGGTGAGCTGGCCGGCGCATCGGAAGGGTGTGCCGAGGCGGAGCCAGTCTGTTTCGTGTCGGGTACCGAGCGCGGCCTGCATCCGGGGGTGCCACCAGTGGTAGAAGGCGGCTGTGTCGTCCAAAAGGTAGACGGCCAGTTGTAGCCGCTCGTCGGTCGCTCGGGATGTCAGGTCGCCTTCGACCAGGTCGAGCAGTTTGCTGGCAAGGTACTCCGCGCCTCGGTCGCCCGTGGGTACGGGCAGGTCGTCGTTGGTCGTTACGGCCTCGTAGACGAATCGGACGCTAAGGTCGTCCAGGAACATGTCTGCTGCACGCCGTTGGGTTCTGGAGCGGCCGCTGAAGACGCCGTCAGCCAGCAGAACCCATGCCGACAGTCGAAGTTGGCGGGGGTGCGCGCCCTCATCGCGTTCGTCTTCGAGAGCTTCAACGAGTCCTGCGAGCTCATTGGGACGGGCGAAGCCTGCGAAGAAGCGGCTGGTGTTGAGCCAGTAGCTGCGGCGGACCAGGTGCCTGAGGACCTCTGACCGGTCGAAGCTGCGCTGATCGGCGCCGGCGAACTCGTACATGTATCGGGCTGCGAAGTACTCTCGAAGGGGCTGTACGTCGAACTCGAAGGTGCCTTGTGCTTTGCTCGTCAGGGCCCAGACCCGGTCGGTGACGGCTGTGAACAAGTCGTTGACGAGCGTGACGTTCTTCTCGACGAGGAACAGGTAGTTCAGGATGACTTGTTTCAGTTCCTTGGTGGGCAGCTGGCCGTTTCCGCCGTCTTTTTCCGCATGAGCTTGGATGTGCCATCCGAGGTAGGCGGTGACTTCTTCCAGATCGGTGCGGTGTTCGTCCACGGCAGCGGTCTTGGCTGCCTCCCGGTCGAGAAATGTCTCCATGTAGGAGGTATAGAGGTCGGTCCTGTTCGCGGGCACGGAGTTTCCCCGCTTGTGCATCAGGTAGAGCAGAATCGTCAGCTGCATCGGGTTGTCGGCGAGCTGAGCAATATGAGGTTCGGCCGAACGCTGGCGGAAGATGCGCTCGAGGCTTCGGGTCTCTTTTTCCGGGACAGATCGCGCGAGTGCCCATTTGTGCAAATAGGTCATGCGGAGGTCTTCGCTGAGGCGGTCCAGGGCGATCGTCTCGAAGCGGTCTGTCGTGGGCTCGGCCAAGCTGCCCACGTTCGGGCGAGTGGTGACGATCACTTGCGGCTTGAATGCGGTGTGAAGCCGGGCGGTGAAGCGATCGATCTCGTCAACGACACGCTGGCGGGTCTCCGGGCGTGCCACCTCGTCCAGGCCGTCCAAGACGACAAGTACCGGCAGCCGCTCGAGGATGTCCGTGACAATACTGACGGTCGTCGGCATGCCCCCGCTGTGCACAGTGAGGGTATGTGCGAGGAACTCCTCAACGGATCCCTGCCGACGCAGCCGCTTGCGTGGCTTGCGGATCTCGCTGTCGAAGGGGTCTATGCCTGCCAGCCAGGCGGCGTAGTCGTGCAGGTCTACACGCAGAGGGAACCGCGGTCGGTCGACGACCGTGTAGCCACTCGTGCGTTCCGGCAGGTCTCCCGCCGGTTCGAGGTACGTAGCACGATGAAGCTGGCACACGTACTGGCCCAGGGTGGATTTCCCTTGGCCTGGTTCCCCTCTTACCAGGGTGAAGGGCTGCTGCGTGTTCAGCAGGTAGTCGGCCGCACCGCCCAGGGAGTTGGTCGCGAGCTGCTCGGACAGCAGCCGCCCCACGGCCTTGGGCATGGACATGCGGACGGCCTTGACATCGATGAATAGATCTACCAGGCGATGAGAGGTGAGCTCCACCTGCTTGAACTTGACCTTCGAGTCTTCGTCCCACTGGGTAGCGATGACCTTCAGCGCAAGAGTTCTCAAGGTGTGATCGTGGGCACGTGCTCCCTCGCCATCGATCAGGTAGCGGATGAGGTCCTGCCCGGCGAGCATGTCGGAGTATGCCCATTTGAGTTCGTTGGGCGCGGCGTCCAGACGGGCGTCGATGTCAGCACGCCACCAGACCTGGATCGGAATTCCGAACGCGGCAGAGTGCTTGGCTAGCTCTTTGTCGAGCTTGTCCATCGACCCTCGGACTGGCACGGCGGTTCCCGCCACGGAGGTCATCAGGTAGTAGGCTTCCGCGCCCTCGTCGACGAGGCGGCGGATGTTGTCGGCTTCGCCTTCGATTGCCGTGTTGAGCCAGGCCGCTGGATTCTGCTGTGCCTTGCTGGTCCACTTCACCTGGTAGACGATGAGTTTGCCAGCCTCGTCACGTGTGGCGTCCCTGCCTCCGTCAGAGTGCCCCACCGGATAGCACCGAGTACCGGGGAAGACATGGGCCAGCAGCGCGTTGCACAGCCGCTGGAACGTCTTCTCCTCCAGACGCTCGTAGAGGTAGCGCCCCTCGGCCAGTCCTGCTCCGCGCATCCGCTTCACACCCTCCGCTCCGCTGTAACGATCAGCGGCTCCCAACTGTAGAGGCGGGCAGTGACACGTCCCGGCACCACCTCGGCCGCCGCGAGCACATCAGCGGCACCGTCCAGGCCCTCGCCGGCCTACTGTCCCACCAGCAGACCGCGGACCTAAACCCACGACGACAGAGGTAAGCATCAGGCCCGCCGGAGTCCTCGACGTCTCACCGCTTACCGTGCACGAGCTCGTTAGTCGTCATCATCCTCGGCCAGGTGTTCCACGATGCGCTCCAGGGTCGCCTCGGGGAGGGCAGGAGCCCGTTGCAACCAGTGGTCAAGCCACTCCGCATCCGTCATCATGCCTGGTCAGCCACCTTCCACGTATACGGAGTTCGATCAAACCCCGCCCAGGCGCTGTACGGGGACGACGTCCTGGTGCCGGACAGGAAGGCTGTCGGTGCGGACGGGACGGGAAACGGAGGAGGGCAAACGGGGTGACCAGCGCACCGTACGGGATCCGGCTCACCACTCCGCCGCCGACGTCCTGTCCCGCCGGCCCGGTCACCCACCGGCCCACGACCTGTGACCGGCCCTCCCTGCACGCAGTGGAACTCACTCCTGAGGCGTGGCAACAGCCATGTGGGCTGCCTCGTTCCGGTGAACCTCTACGGATGTGGTTCGCATGGACGGACGCCCTCCCCCACCTGACGGACGCGTCGGCCGATTCGGTGCTGAACGCCGACGAACGGGAACGAGGCGCCGCGTTCCGGCAGCGACGCGACAGAGCCGACCATCGACTCGCCCACTTAGACCGTGTCCTATGTGGTGAGGCGGTCGTTGAGCTGGTCATAGGGCGGGGTACATGGAGTTGGATAGTTCCGGACGGGTTGTGGGAGATCGCGAAGCCGCTGATCCCGCCGTCGAAGGTGCGGCCGCAGGGCGGTGGGACGCAGGACACGCCTGATAAGACGCTGTTCGCCGCGATCATCTACGTCCTGGTCTCCGGCTGCGCCTGGCGGGCCCTGCCGCCCTGCTTCGGCATATCGAAGCCGACCGCCCACCGCCGGTTCCTGATCTGGTCCCGGGCCGGAGTCTGGGGCCGACTGCACGAGGAGATCCTGCACCGGCTCGACGACGCCGGCCTGCTCGACCTCTCACGCGCCGTCCTCGACTCCGCCCACGTTAGGGCGAAAAAGGGGGCGAACTCACCGGTCCGAGCCCCGTGGACCGGGGCAAGCCGGGTTCCAAGATGCACGTCCTGTCGGACGCGAACGGACTGCCTCTCCTCGTCGGCCTCTCGGCCGCCAATACCCACGACAGCCAGGCCCTGAAACCCATGGTGCTCGGTCACCAAACGAGACACCACCCCCACCGAGGACGGAACTTCAAACCCCAGCGTCTGCACGCCGACAAGGCCTACGACATACCTGAACTGCGCAAATAGCTCCGCGGCAAGCGCATCGGCGTCCGCATCGCACGCAAGGGCATCGATTCCTCCGAACGACTCGGGCGTCGCAGATGGGTCATCGAGCGGACCATGTCCTGGCTGACCGGCTACCGCCGGCTCAACCACCGATACAAACGCCATCCCCGCAACTACCTGGCCTTCCTCGGCATCGCCGCAGCCCTCTGCTGCTACAAACGACTCCTCCGCCTCACCACATAGGACACGGTCTTATGAAGGCCGCCGTGATCCATGAGTGGCTGGCATCGGAATATGGGTTCACCGGCACCTAGCAGCGCGTCAAGCTCTACGTGCAGGATGCCCGGCCCCGGATCGCCGAGGAGCTCGGCATCACGCCGAAGGAACTGGCGGGCATGCACCGTCGCTTCGAGGTGATCCCCGGGGCTCAGGCTCAGGTGGACTGGGGCGATGAGGGCCAGATCCTCGCTCACATGGGCATTCCGAAGGTCTACTCGTTCCACATGACGCTGTCGTACTCGCGCGACCCGTTCTGCTGCTTCACCACCAGCCAGGACCTCCAGAGCTTCTTCGAGTGCCACCGCCGGGCCTTCGCCCACTTCGGAGGCGTCCCTATGGCGATCGTCTACGACCGACCAAGACCGTCGTCCGCCGCCACGTCGCTCCAGGTGAGGCCGTTCCGCTGCATCCGGAGGCGGTCGGGTTCGCCGGCCACTATGACTTCGACATCGACGTCCTGGCAGCCTACCGGCCCACGGGCAAGGGCAGGGTCGAACGGCAGGTTCTCATCGTCCGCGACCACGTCCTGTCCGGCCGGTCCTTCTCCTCCACCGAGGAGAAGGACGCTGCTTTCACCACTTGGATCCCGCAGCGGCGGGCCCAGGCCCACAGGACTCACCAGCAGATCATCGGGGAGCGTGCGGCACGCGACCACGCTGCCCTCAAGCCGCTCCCGCCGACTCCGTATCTGGTGGCCGAACGACATCTGCGGCCGGTCGGCGAGGACTGTCTGGTCGCCTTCGGCGGCAACCTCTACTCGGTGCCGGCCCGCAAGGTCCACCCCCGGCAGCTGGTCGAGATCAGGGCCACGAAGCCCCAGGCCATGATCCATTCCATCGCCCCCGGCAATGACGGAGAAAGCCTGCTGGCGATCCACCCGCGGGCGGTGGGCCGCGGAGTCCGCGTCGTCGACGAGACCCACTGGGACAGTCCCCCTCACCCTGGCGCCGCGCCGCTTCCTGGCCCTGGAGGAGGGGAGCAGCGCGGCGCGGAGGGCTGAGGCCGTCACTTCATGATCGGGCCGGATCGGCCGGGATCAGGGACCGATGCCCGGTGCACGTCCGGGAACGGGCCCGTCAGAAGACCTCGTTGTACCCGGAGACCTCGGTGAACACCTGGCCGGCCCGCCGCGGCTTGAACGGGGCCCGCCAGTCGCCCGTACCGGCGTAGAGGAACGACTCCGAGCCCTTGGGGCGGGCGAGGAGATCGGGGTGGCCGTCCTGGTTGACGTCGCCGACGCCGATGAGGCCGGCGTAGGTGCCCCAGCCACTGCCGATCCGGGTACGGGCGGCGAAGGTGCCGTCCCCCTTGCCGAGGTACAGCCACAGCACCCCGGCCCTGTCCCTGGCGACGAGGTCTCCGGCGGGGCCGCCCGCGAGATTGCCGACGGCGGTGATCTGGTTGTAGATCCCCCAGCCGGCCCCGATTCTCTTGCGCGTCTCGAACGGGCTGCTGGCGCTGCCGGTGGATTTGTAGAGCCAGAGGACACCGGACTTGTCGGTGGCCACGACGTCGGACCGGCCGTCACCGGTCAGGTCGCTGCCGCCGCCGACCTGGTCGTAGGTCTGCCAGCCGCCGCCGACCCTGACTCGGCCGAGGAACGGTTTCGCCGGGTCGCCGGAGCCCTGGTAGAGCCAGAGCACGCCGTCCTTGTCGCGGGCGAGGGTGTCGGTCGTGCCCGTTCCCGCGATGTCGCCGACCGACTCCAGCCGGTCGTAGCCGCCCCAGCCCCAGCCGACCGGCGTCTCGTGCGTCTCGACGAGCGCTCCCCACTGCTCGTCGTAGTTCGCCTGGGCGACCCAGAGGCGGCCCGAGGAGTCCCGCGCGAAGATCTCGGGGTCGATGTTGCCGCTGTAGTCGTGCGCCGTCGGCTTGCGGACGAGGGTGATCGTGCCGGACGCGCGGGCGGACCTGCCGACGCCGTCGAGGGGCACGGCCTCGATCTCCCAGGTGTACGCGCCGCTGACCCCGGACAGCCAGGGGGACCAGGGGTCCTCGCCGTGCCAGGTCCAGCCGACGGTGTCCGGCCCCAGGTCGGGGTGACGGCCGCCCGGCTCCCAGATCACGATCTCGTTCGACGCGCCCGTCCCCGTGTGGGTGAGCTTGAGGTACACCCGGGTGTTCTTGCGCGAGAAGCGCCACCGCAGGTCCACCGCCTTCCGCCGGTCGAAGTCGGCCACCGCGGGAACGTCGGCGCCGAGGTATCCGACCGAGGTCGGCTCCCCGGTGGCGGCGACCTGCTCGGCGACGGGCCGCCCGTCCGCACCGACCGTGACGCGGTAGAGCCCCTCGCCGTGCTCGTGCGTGCCGCCCCGGACCAGCACGGAGCCGTCCGGGCCCGGGACGAGCGACGACATGTGCTCCAGCAGCTGGTCCCCGTAGTCCTCGGGGTCGGTCAGCGACCGCACCGAGAGAGGCCGCTGCACGTCACGGCGCGTGTCGTGCCCGAGGACGTAGGGGCGCGCGGTCAGCAGCCAGTGGCCGACGAGACCGTACTGGACGAGGCTCTCGTGCGGGATCCGCCGCGTCTCGGTACTTCCCCGCGTGCCGATGACGATCGACGGTCCGGTCTCCTCGTCCCAGACCAGGTGGCTGTCCGAGAGCGCCCCCGACACCCGCTGGGTGCCGGTGGTCGGGTAGGCGTCGGTGACCGCGCCGGTACGGACGTCCACCGCGAGCCGGTGGTACGTGCGGGCGCCCACCGGTCCGGCCACCGCGACGAGGGCGAACGAGGACGAGGAGACGCTCGTCACCGAGAAGCCCACCGTGCCGGCGGGCAGTCCGGTCACCGTGCGCTCGTCGAGGCCGGCACCCGTCCTGGTGAGGAGGCGCGCCTCCATCGTGCCGTCGGCCTGCTTGACCCCGACCACCAGGGTCGCCCCGACGGCTCCCCGGTAGACGTGGTCCTCGCCCAGCGTGTTCAGGTCGATCCGCACGGGCGCCGCGCCCGTGGCCATGTCGTGCAGCGTCACGACCCGGAACTTGGTGACGTCGGTGGCGTGGTCCCCCGTCACCACGACGTCCGAGACCGCGCCGCGCAGCGGGCTCGACGGCAGCACGGTGGAGGTGCCGTCGGCGTAGCGGGTCCAGCGCAGCTCGGGGGCGGCGCCGTTCGTCCGTGACAGGAAGCCGGTGGTGCCGGCGCCGACGACCTCCGCGTTCCGCGGGAACGGGACGGTGGTCTTCTGCTGGTCCGCGCTGTCGGCCGCAGTCACCGGGACCGATGTCGCCGTCGCCGGGACCGTGGACAGGATGCCGCCCGTGGCAGCGAGGACCGCGGTGACGGCCGCGGCGGTCAGACGGCGCCCGGGCACGCGCCCGGGTACACGAAGGTGCTTCACGTATTTCCCTCCCCTAGAGAGGAGGAGAGTAGCGGCCCCCTCCGTCCCACCTCGCGCCGCCCCCGGGCATGACCGAAAAGCGACAACCCAGGTCGTCGCCGCGAGCCCGGCCCGATCCGGAGGGGCAGGACCCGGCCGCCCCGGAACCGGCCCGCCCCGGACGGCCGTTCCCGGCCGGCCACCCCGTGTCACCCCGCTCCTACCGCTGTTCCGCGGACGGGCCCGGGTCGGAGGAGAGGCCCCGGGACGGGGCCGCCGCCCGGCCCGTCAGCGCCGCCAGCGAGTCGCGGATCTGCATCCACGCATCCTGCCAGGACCAGGTCAGACGGCCTACAGCAGAGACGATCTTGTGACCTCCGCACAGTTCAGCCCCCCTAACTCGCGCCATCAACTGGGGACGTTCATCCGTACGCAACTGGGGAACTGAGGCCGTACTCCGACAGGGGGACGCGCGGCATCTATCGCCGTCGGCGCAGGAGGCCCTGCGGTTGCGGGCAGTGGATGCGTTGGTGGCGGGGCGGGACCGTGAGGACGTGGCGGTGTTGTTCGGGGTGCCGCTGAAGGCGGTCGACAAGTGGTGGGTGAAGTGGCAGGAGGGCGGCCGTGGTGCGCTGGTCATGCGGCCACGGGGCAAGCCAGTCGGGGTGCACCAGGTACTCGGGGAATCCGAACAGGCCGCAAGTGCGGCAGGCGGTCCTGGACCACCGGCCCTGTGACGTGGGTCTGAGCGGGCAGTTGTGGACGCGGCGGCTGGTGGGCGAGCTGATCGCGAAGCTGTTTCGGGTGCGGCTGACCGAGCCGGGGGTGGGCAAGTATCTGAGGCGTTGGGGACTGTCCTTCCAGCGTCCGGACAAGCGGGCCGTGGAGCAGGACCTGCAGGCCGTGCGGCACTGGCACGAGGAGACCTGGCCGGCGATCAGGGCGAAGGCGAAGAGGGACGGCGGTGAGATTCTGTTCGCCGACCAGGCCGGCGTCCGCTCCGACCAGGTCACCGGCCGGACCTGGGGCGAGAAGGGCCGCACCCCGATCGTGCGGCGCACGGGAAACCGCTTCTCGGTGAACGCGATGTCGGCGATCAGCACCAAGGGCCGGATGCACTTCATGGTCTTCACCGAGAGCTTCACCGCCGAGGTGATGTGCCGCTTCCTGGACCGACTCGCCGGCCACTTCGACCGCAAGGTCCATCTCGTAGTCGACAGGCACTCCGCTCACCGTTCCAAGAAGGTCCGCGACTGGCTCGCCGCTCATCCCGACGACGTCGAGCTGCACTTCCTGCCCCCGTACTCACCCGAGCTCAACCCTGACGAGCTGGTCAACGCCGACCTCAAACACAGCCTGCCCAAGCAGCACCGAGCCCGGGACCAGGCCGAACTCGCCGCGGAGACCCGCTGCTTCTTCCGCAGACGCCAGCGTCAGCCACACATCCTCCGCGGATACTTCGGCGGCCCACACGTCCGCTACGTCCTGGACCAGAACCCCATGAGTTTCTGATCAATAGGGCGCGGACTTTGCGATGTGAGGGGTTGTGCTCCTCCTTCCAGGCCGGAAGGTCTTCCTTGGGCTGCGGTCGGCCGGTGGATCGCCCGAGACGCCCGCTGACGGCTGGCGAAGGGGAGCAGCCAGCCGGGATGTTCGGACTGGCTGCTCCCGGCTCGGGAGTTTCCCGTTCGGTTCGGTCGTGGTTCATCTGTCCTGCACGATGAAGCAGGCCCGTTTGTAGAGCTCGTCGAACGTGATGACTTCGACGTCCTGGATGGATCGTCTGTACTGTTCGAAGGAGGTCATCTTCTCGGGCTTCGCCGCGCCGCCGTCGGTGAACTCGTTGAGGCTTCCGATCACGAGTACCTGTCGCGGGCGGACGGTGGAGACCTCGATGCCGGTCGGGGCACCGTCGTCCCGGAACTGCCTATGCAGTTGGCCGCTGACCAGTTGTTGGGCCGAGCAGTAGTCAAGACTTGTGGATCGTGATCAGGGGGGCGGGCGTGCCTGCCGCCTTCGATGCACCGCCAACGAGACGTGCCTGATGCCTCATGCCCGACCGGATGTTGGCTGTCGCTTATCAGATCGCGGGGTCGTCGGCGTGCGCAGGTACGGCGCACGGACGTAGGACCATGAGCGAGTCTTCCAAGGCTGCCGCCATGACAAAGGGGAACCGGTCGAGCTCAAGGCAGAGTGCAACGTCGTCAGGGTGCACTCCCTGACGTACCCCCTGCGTAAGCTCGACAGCGGCGCGCGACTTGGCAGCTCGGTGGAGGAATACAGAAGCGTCCGCCTCGGCGTCAGTGGACCTGCAGGCGATGTATTCAGCGCACGCCAGATCTTCATCCGCCTGTCCGTCTTCGCCGGTGACCACGAACGTGACACTGTCGCTCTTGCGTGTCCGCAAGAGCCGGGCGGTCGCCTCCGCCACCACGAAGCTGGCGCACAGCACCAGCGGCGCATCCTTCACGGCAAGGGCGCCGACCGTCCCCGGGGCCGCCCTAGCTACACGGTCACGCCACAGTCTTCGCCCTCTGCTGGGGGATTTCCGGTACTTCGGCGAGGGGGCGGTACTTGATGCCGCATGTCATCCACAGGCGCATTGAGTGGTGCGAGATCAGGCTGCCCAGACCCGTGCCGTCCTCGTTGAACTGCTCGATGCGAAGGACCACAGCCGGGCCACCCGGGGTCAGGCGGCCGAGGTCCAGGAACTGAGTGCGACGGCAGCTCCTCAGGTTTCGGCGGTGGTTGCGCCACCTGAATGAGACCACGGCCCCGTTCAGGCAGGTGACCTGCAATTGTCCGGACGAGAAGGCCTGCCGCGCGTCCCACACCCACACCATGTGCCCGTGGTCCAGCTCGCGCCCCTCGATCTTCGTCGGGGACATCGATGCGTGCTGGATCTCGACCACGCAGCCGTCGACCGTCACGATGTCCGCGATATGTGCTCCGCGGCGCTGCTCGCGCTGACTGACGTCGACCATGCGCTTCCAGTGGTCATGCCATTCGGCGGAGGAGAGATCGGCCAGCATCACACGGTCTCCTTGGCGATAGCGGTCAGGTGGTGGTCCTCGAGTCCCAGCATGTCGGCGGTGATGCCGAGCAGCGGCAGGGCGTCCAGGCCCTTCTGCCCGACGTTCTCCGCCTCCTTGATGGCCTCGCGGATTGCCTTGAGATACCTGCGAACTTGGCCGAGCTCGTCGCGCACCATCTTGCGCAACTGGCTGACGTCTTTGGCCTCCTGCCCCAGCCGGTCGTACTCCTTACGTAGCCGCGTTTCCTGCTGGGCGAGTTCCGCCAACCGCTTGCGCAGCAGATCGGTGGCCAGGAGAGATGGCTGCGCCGGGACCTTCCCTGTCAGGCTCCCACCGGTTGTCGTGCAAACCGTGGTGCCGTTGGTTCCCGCCGGAGGGCTATCCGGCCCCACTGCTCCGTCGAGCGAGGTCGTGGCCACCTCGATTCCCGACGTTCCGCTCGACACTGTCCCATCAGCGGTTCCACCGGACGCCGATCCGCCGACACCTTCAGGTGGAGCTACTCCCTGGCCAGTTGCGTCGGGTTCACTGAGCTTCTTCAGCGTTGCAACTCCAGGGTGAGGACGGCCTTGGCGATTGACGTCATGCGGTTGGGACTGCACCGGGACCTGCGGAAGATCCGCCAGGACTTCAGGCGGGCGACTCCACGTTCGACGGGTGCCCGTGTGGTGGCCAGGGCACGGTTGCGGGTCTTCTCGGTTGGGGTCAGTTCCTTCAGGGGCCTGCGCTTGATGCCCGTGGTCAGCCACGGACCGGCGCCCTGGTAGGCGAGATCGGCCACGATGGGAATGCCCTGGCGCTCGCAGATCCGGATGATTCGGTGGGTGCGGGCGGCGGTCAGGTCGTGGGTGCGGCCCGGCAGGGCGGGCGAGAGCCACAGCAGCCGGCCGTCGGGCTCGGTGACGACCTGCACGTTCACGCCGTGGCGTCGGTGTTTGTGGGAGTAGTCGGCCCGGCCGTCGCCGACCCGGTCGCATTCGACGAGGGTGCCGTCGGGCAGGACGAAGTCCGGATCGTGCTCGCGTAGCGTCTTGAGCAGGCCCGGTGCACGAGCGGCGAGCAGGTCGACGACCGCACTGGTGTAGGCGTGGGCGGTGGACTCGCTGATCCCGAACCCGGCGGCGATCTTCGCCAGAGTGATGTGCTCGCGCAGGTACACCAGTGCCACCATCGCTCGCTGGGACGGACGGAGCTTGCAGCGCCGGTCGCCCTCCGGAGTGATGATCAGCATGGTGACCCACTCCACGAGTGCATGCGGCAGGTCGAGTGCGGCAGGATGGATGACCAACGAGGCCCCCGAGCAACGTGATTGAGACGTCAGACATCTCGATCAACAGCCGGGGGTCTTGCTCGTTGCGCTTCACGAGCCGTCACCCGATCGGTGGCCACATTGAAGAAGCTCAATGACGCCCCGACCGGGCCGATCGATAGCACCGGCATGATCAGGTCAACCTACGTGCGTGGTTCTTTCGTCATGCGAAACCTTGTCGCCCGGTAACGATCTCCCTTGTCCGTGCATGCCCGATGCGGGGGGATTCGCGGAACCAATGAGGCGGGAAGCGGTCTGGCTGGTTCCGCGCCGTGTGGATCGTGTGTTCGAGGGCAGCGCGGCGGCTGCTGTGGAGGTTTCGTGGCAGCGTGTGCACGCCGCGTGACCGCTGGGGTCGCGGTGGCTGTTTCCCGTGGGGGGAATTCATGCGTTCACGTGCTTCGGGCACGTCTCTTCGGCGTGCCCGCAGGTCGTCCCGGTACGGCCTGGTCGCCGCCGTGGCGGCCTTGTCGCTGGCCGCGTCGATGGTACCGGCTCTGGCCGAGCCGGCCGCCGTCGATCCGGGTCCGGTCTCGGTGTGGGGGAAGACGGACGGGCCGCGCCTGGGGGTGCCGCCGGTCAAGGTCGGCTCCAACCGGCCGGTGCCCAACGAGGCGGAAGCTCCCGATACGGCCGGGGAGAAGGCCTGGGAGGAGGCTCGGAAGAGCCGCGTCCGCCCTTCGGCCGCCAAGCTGTCGGCTCGTTCGGCTCCGGCTGCCGTCTCCGATGAGGATCCGGACAAGCCGGTCACCGTGCCCGGGGGCCAGGGTGCGGTTCCGTGGCACCAGATCACCGACTTCCGTATCACCGACTCGCTGGTGGCCCGGATCAACCTGTCGACCGGCAACCTGATGCTGGCGGCGACCGACTTCGAGGTCGCCGGTGTCGGGCAGAAACTGCGGCTGGCCCGTACCTACAACTCCTTCGACGGCGCCGGCGGCCTGGTCTCCCCGCGCTGGTGGCAGGAGTACGAGCGCTCCTTCTGGCGCTCGGAGAACGAGGTCGTCCTCACCGATGCCACCGGTGCCACCCTGCGCTTCGCCAAGGCGTCCGACGGCTCCTTCACCACGCCCAAGGGCTACTCGAAGGACCTGAAGGAGAATGCCGACTACACCTTCACGCTGACCGACCGCAAGTCCGGGACGAAGGACACCTATGACGCCAACGGGGTGCTGACCAAGGTCACCGACCGGAACAAGGGCACGATCACCGTCGAGCACCGCGAGGGCGGCTCCAAACTCACCGAAACCCGCTCGGGCCGCTGGATCGACCTCGCCTACACCGACGAGAACCACCTGGTGGCCAAGGATCACACCGGTCGCACCGCCTCCTACGAGCTGGACGGCGGCGGGAACCTCTCCCGCACCACCGACACCGCAGGCAAGACCACGCTCTACGCCCACGACGCCGACGGCCGCATCACGAAGATCACCACCCCCGACGGGCGGGTGACGGTCTTCACCTACGACGCCCAGAACCGGGTGCGCTCCATGCTGCGGGCCACCGGCTTCAACGCCTCCGGTCACACGGGCCCGACCTACACCTACGCCTACTCCAACACCGGCCCCCAGGCGGCAGGCACGACCACGGTCACGGACCCGGAGAACCACACGACCAAGTACGAGCACGACAAGGACGCCCGGGTCACCAAGACCACCGACGCCCTGACCCACTCCCGCTCCAGGACGTTCGACGCCAACCACAACGTGGCCACGGCGACCGACGCGATGGGCACCGGCACGGGCGGCACCGGCGGCAACGTCACCACCTACGGCTGGGACGGGCGCAACAACCCCACCTCAACCAAGCTGCCCACCGGTGCGACGGCCGCCATGACCGGCTACCAGACCATCGCCGGGGCCGACCTGCCCGGTTCGATGACGACGGCGGACGACGAGAAGACCGACTACACCTACGACGCGGCCGGCAACACCACCTCCGTCGCCATCACCGGCACCGGTGGGGGCAAGCAGACCTTCGAGCACAACAAGGCCACCCCCACCTGCGGAGGCTTCGAGGGCCAGCGCTGCAAGGCCACGACCAAGCTGTCCGACAGCAGGTCGGTGTCCACTTCGTTCACCTATGACGCCAAGGGCAACCTGACCAAGGTCACCCCGCCCGCCCCGCTGGGCACCACCACCTACACCTACGACCAGCTCGGCCGCCCCCAGACCGTCACCGACGGCCGCGGCGTCAAGACCACCTACACCTACGACGCCCGCGACCGCGTCGTCCAGGTCTCCACGCCCACCACCACGGTCGTCTACGCCTACGACGGCGACGGCAACCTCGTCCAGCGCACCGACGGCTCCGGCATCACCTCCTACGCCTTCGACCCGCTCTCCCGCGAAACCGTCCGCACCCTGCAGGACGGCTCGCAGACCCAGCTCACCTACACCCCCGCGGGCAACGTCGACACCTACACCGACCCGGCTGGCACCACCGACTACACCTACAACGAGGTCAACAACCTCACCGAGCTCAAAGACCCCACCGGCAGGGTCACGAAGTACGAGTACGACAACAACGACACCCGCACCAAGACCACCTACCCCGGCGGCACGGTCCAGAGCGTCACCCCGGACAAGTCCAGCCGCCCCGAGAAGATCAAGACGACCTCACCGCAGGGAACCCTGGTCGACCTGACCTACTCCTACGCCAACGGCACCAAGGACAGCGGCAAGATCCGCACCAAGACCGACGCGGTCGGCGGCTACAAGACCAGCTACACCTACGACGGCGCAGGCCGCTTCTCCTACGCCAAGGACGAGAAGAACGGCACGATCGCCGACTCCTGGCAGTACTGCTACGACCAGGCCGGCAACCTCACCAGCCAGGGCACCGACCCCGGCTGCCCCCGCGGCACCACCTACACCTACAACGACGCCCAGCAACTCACCGCCAAGTCCTCCACCACCGGCACCTGGTCCTACGACCAGGCCGGCAACGAGACCGCCGGTGCCTCCACGGACGACTACATCCGCACGGGGGAGTCGTACACGGACTACTCCCAGCTGAAGTCGATCACGGTGGGCGGCAAGACGTACGCGGGTCAGTACGCCTCGACCGATCAGAGCGAGCGGATCAAGCTCGGCGACACCCTCTTCCACCACGGGCCGCTGGGCCTGTCGGCGAAGACGACCGCCGGCGTCGACATGGGATTCAACCGGGAACCCGGGGGCACCCTCAACTCCATGACGACCGG
>NZ_JBIVIR010000018.1:0-226449 GCF_044749825.1 Streptomyces sp. NPDC088915 | reverse complement strand
ATCCCGAGACCGTCTCCACCGACTACGACACCTCCGACCGCCTGTACTTCGAGCCGCTCACCCTCGAAGACGTCCTGGAGATCGTCCACGCCGAGCAGCAGGCCGGCCCGGTCGCCGGTGTCGTCGTCCAGCTCGGCGGCCAGACCCCCCTCGGCCTGTCCCAGGCGCTCAAGGACAACGGCGTGCCGATCCTGGGTACTTCCCCGGAGGCCATCCACGCCGCCGAGGACCGCGGCGCCTTCGGCCGGGTGCTCGACGAGGCCGGGCTTCCCGCGCCCAAGTACGGCACCGCGTTCTCCTTCGAGGAAGCCGCGCGGATCGCCGGTGAGATCGGTTATCCGGTGATGGTCCGCCCGTCGTACGTCCTCGGCGGACGCGGCATGCAGATCGTGTACGACGAGCCGTCGCTGGCCGTCTACCTGCGGCAGCACGCCGGGCTGATAGCCGAACACCCGGTGCTGGTCGACCGGTTCCTGGACGATGCGATCGAGATCGACGTGGATGCGCTCTACGACGGTGAGGAGCTCTACCTCGGTGGTGTGATGGAGCACATCGAGGAGGCCGGTATCCATTCCGGTGACTCGGCCTGCGCGCTGCCGCCGATCACGCTGGGCGGGCACGACATCAAGCGGCTGCGGACCTCCACCGAGGCCATCGCCAGGGGCGTCGGGGTGCGCGGTCTGATCAACATCCAGTTCGCGATGGCCGGGGACATCCTCTACGTCCTGGAGGCCAACCCGCGCGCCTCGCGCACGGTGCCCTTCACCTCCAAGGCCACCGCGGTGCCGCTGGCGAAGGCCGCGGCCCGGATCTCGCTGGGCGCCACCATCGCCGAGCTGCGTGCCGAGGGCCTGCTGCCGAGGAACGGCGACGGCGGCACCCTGCCGTTCGACGCGCCGATCTCGGTCAAGGAGGCCGTCATGCCCTGGAGCCGCTTCCGCGACATCCACGGCCGCGGCGTCGACACCGTCCTGGGCCCGGAGATGCGCTCCACCGGCGAGGTGATGGGCATCGACTCGGTCTTCGGCACCGCCTACGCCAAGTCCCAGGCCGGCGCCTACGGCCCCCTGCCCACCAAGGGCCGCGCGTTCATCTCGGTCGCCAACCGCGACAAGCGCTCGATGATCTTCCCGGCCCGTGAGCTGGTCGCCCACGGCTTCGAGCTCCTGGCCACCTCCGGCACCGCCGAGGTCCTCAAGCGCAACGGCATCAACGCCACCGTGGTGCGCAAGCTCAGCGAGGGCGAGGGCGCGCACGGCGAGAAGACGATCGTGCAGCTCATCCACGACGGGGAGGTCGACCTCATCGTCAACACCCCCTACGGCACCGGCGGCCGCCTCGACGGCTACGAGATCCGCACCGCCGCCGTCTCCCGCGGCGTCCCGTGCCTGACCACCGTCCAGGCCCTCGCCGCAGCCGTCCAGGGCATCGACGCGCTCCGGAACCTCCCCGGGGAGGTCCGGTCGCTCCAGGACCACCACCGCGTCGTCCGCCGCGACCACGGGCGGGATCCGGCCGATTCCGTCACGTGGCACGCGGACCGGGTGGTCCCGCAGCCGGGGCCGGCGCACAGCGCCCTGGTCGAGCTGGAGACGGCCCTGGGACTCGCCCCGGCGCCGCGCCTCCGCGAAGAGGCGGCACTCGGCGTGCGATGAGCCCGGCGCCCGGACGCGCCGCCCCCGCCGCCCCGCCCCCTCCGCCACGCGCCGCCCCCGCCCCGAGTCCCCCGCCGCCCGCCGCACCTCCCGGGAAACCCCTGCCATGAACACGTATGTCGTCACCACCGCCCCTCCGAGCCCCGACGCCGACCCGCACCTCGGCCGGCTCGCCGGCCCGTTCCTCGGCGCCGATGTGCTCACCCGCCATCTGCGCCAGCGGGGCCACCACGTGCGGTACGTCGGCTACTGCGACGAGTACTCCCCCCGGGTGGCGTCCCGCGCCGCCGAGACCGGCGTCACGCCGCACGCCCTCGCCAGGGTCGTCGGCGACCGGACGGGGGACACCCTCGCGCTGGGCGCGATGCGCCCCGACTGGTTCACCCGGCCGCTCACCGACGCCGCGCACGCCCACTGGGTACGCCGGTTCTTCCTCGCCCTGTGGGAGGCGGGCGCCCTGGAGGTGCGGGAGCTCCCGGTCTTCCGCTGCGCCCCCTGCGACCGCTACCTGCACGAGGCCGAGGTGCGCGGCGGCTGCCGGCACTGCGCGGCGCCCGTCGACGGGGCGTCCTGCGGCTCCTGCGGTCTCCCGCAGGGCCCGGGGGCGCTCGCCGACCCCCGGTGCGCCGACTGCGGGACGGAGCCCGGCACCGTCCTCCGGAGCCGGATCGCCTTCCCGCTGGAGCGGTACCGCGAGCGGCTCGTCGCGCACCACGACGGGACACGGGACGAGGCCGGGCGGCGGGGCCGTACCCACGCCTTCCTGGACCGGCTGCTCGCCGCCGGACTGCCCGTCGTCCCGGTCAGCACGGTGGCGGACCACGGCGTTCCGGTGCCGCTGCCGGAGTGGGAGGGGCACGTCCTCGACACGGGGTTCAGCGGGATCTGGGGCCTGGTCGCGGCCACCGAGCGGCTGGCCGAGGCGTACGGGGAGAAGGACGGGGCGCTGCCGCTGTGGTCCGACCCGGCCACCCGGATCGTCTCCTTCACCGGTGTCGACCAGCTCTTCGCGCACGTCGCGCTCTGGCCCGCGCTGCTCCTCGCCGAGGGCACGCTCGGCCTGCCCGCCCGGGTGGTGGTCGGCGAGGACGTCCGGCCGAGGGACGCGGAGTCGGGCGCCGCGTGGAACGGCGACTTCCTGCGCCGGACGAACGCCGACGCGCTGCGCTTCCACCTCTGTCTCACCGCGGCCGAACAGACCGGAAAGGATTTCTCCCCGGCCGATCCCTCCCCGGCCGACTTCTCCCTGGGCGAGTACGCCGACACCGTCGCCACCGTGCTGGCCGGCGGCCTGGAGACGTGGACCGACACCGTCCTCGACCTGCTCGCCCAGGACTTCCACCGGGCGGTCCCCGCCGCCCTGCCGGCCGGTCCGATGACGGCCGAGAGGCGCGAGCTGACCCGGCGGACCGCCGACGCCCTCGGTGTCGACGCGCACGCGCCGGCGCGCGCCGCGGAGGCCCTGGCCGCCGCCGTGGAGCGGGCGCTGATCGACGTGCACCGGCTGCGGGTGCTCCGTGACGCCGGGCAGGAGGGGGAGTACGCGACGGGGCTCGCCGCCCACGTCGAGCTGCTCGCCGCGTTCACGATCGCGGCGGCGCCGCTGATGCCCGGCTGGTCCGCCTTCCTCGCCGGGGAGCTGGGCCTCGCCGTCGACCGGGAGACCCGGCTGCCGCTCTGGGCCGACGAGGACGAGCGGCTCGTCCCGGCCGGGACGGTCCTGCCGGAGGCCGTACCGGTGTACTTCCACGAGCAGGGGTGAGCGGTGTACTTCCCCGAGCAGGGGTGAGCGGAGGCCGACGCGCGACGGCCCGGGGCCGCCGCACCCGGTGTCGGATGCGGCGGCCTCGGGCCGTCGAGGGGGAGGGGGAGCGGGGGGCATCAGCCCCAGATGGGCTCCTCGTTGGCCGCGGCGGGCTTGACCGGGAGGGAGGAGACCGCGAGGGCCGTGCCGTCCTGCTGCTGCGCGGCGGTGGCCGTGCCGCCCAGGGCGACGAGGGCGAGGGCGACGGCGGTGACGGTGGTGGCGACGGCGGCGCGCAGCATGAGGAGTCCTTACGTTCGCTGAGTGACGGTTCGTGACGGCCGGTGTTCCCCGGCGGCACCGATACTGCCGCCGGAGCGGGCGTGCGGACAGGGAGATCGGCTGGCACGAATCACCCAGGCACAACCGTGTCACCGCCCACCACCCACCGCACACGCCCCCACCCACCCCCCGCCCCCCGTCCGCCCGTTGGACGTGCGTTGCGTCACCGTGTTCCGTGTCCGACACTGCAATGCGGCGCGAGTGAAAGACATCAACTGGGGGTGCGCCGCAACAGGGGGCGACGACTCGTACGTCTCGGGGCGCCGACCGCCGACGAAGCCGGTCCGCACCGCCCTTTGCAGCGCTGTGACTTGTGGGGGAGCTGTCCACGTGCTGACTCCGTTCGGTCTCACGGAAGGGGCCGACCGGCTCTACCGGTTCGTCCTCGCCCAGCCGGGGTGTGACGCGGCGAAGGCCGCGGGGGAGTTCGACGGTTCGGCCCGCGCGCTGGACGAGGCGCTCCAGGAGCTGACGCGGCGGGAACTGCTCACGTCCGACGGGCCGGACCACGGCCGGCTGTACGTCGTGAACCCCAAGGCCGCCCTGGACACCCTGCTCGCGTTCCAGCAGGCCGAGATAGCCGAGCGGAACCGCACGCTGGCCCGCAGCCAGGCCGCCGCCGAGATGCTGCTCGCCCAGTACGCCGCGCGGCACGGCGGCGACGAGGAGCCGGAGGTCGAGCAGCTCCGCGGTGCCGAGGCGGTCCGGGCCCGGATGACCGACCTGGTGCCCACCATGCGCAAGGAGTCCCTGGCCTTCGTGCCCGGCGGCGCCCAGACCCCGGAGGTCCTCGCGGCGAGCAAGGTGACCAGCGCGGAGCCGCTGGCGCGCGGGGTGCGGATGCGCTCGGTGTACCTGGACTCGATCCGCAACGCCCCGGGCACCCTGGAGCACGCCCAGTGGCTCACCGAACGCGGCGCGGAGGTCCGCACCGTACCGGCGCTGCCCATGCGCCTGTGGATCAAGGACCAGGAACTGGCGATGGTGCCGATCGACCCGGCCGACAGCGCGGCGGGCGCGGTGCTGCTGCGCCAGCCCGGCGCGGTGGCGGCGTTCCTCGCGCTGTTCGAGGGGGTGTGGGCGTCGGCGGTCCCGTTCGGCGAGGCCCCCCGGCGCAGCCTGGAGGACCCCGGCTCGCAGCCCCGCGAGCTGCTGCGCCTCCTGGCCCAGGGCTACACGGACGAGGCCGCGGCCCGCCGCCTGGGCATCTCCCTGCGCAGCGAACGGCGCCTGATCTCGGAGCTGATGGAGAAGCTGGGCGCCCAGAGCCGCTTCCAGCTGGGCCAGCGCGCGGTCGAGAACGGCTACATCTGATCCCGTCAGCCTCGTCAGCCTCGTCAGCCTCGTCAGCCCCGTCGCCCCCGTCGGCCCCCTCCCGCATCGTCCACGCCGGGCGGAAACGCCAGGCGCACCGCCGTGCACCCCCTGTGTGAAACACCACGTCCGGATTCGGCCGTCGCGGGCGGTACGGGGGAACTCCGCGTCACGGCCGACCCTCTTCCCCCACGTATCCTCGACTGCCGGGGAAGACGGGGGTGCGTGATCGCGGAGGTGTGAAGGTGGAGTTCCGGCTGCTCGGCTCCGTTGCGATGGTGACGGAGGACGGGGACGTGGCCCTGGGACCCGCCAAGCGGTCCAGCCTCCTCGCCGTGCTCCTGCTGCGCCCCAACAGCGCGGTGAACGTGGGGCAGTTGATCGACTCCCTGTGGGAGGAGGAGCCGCCCGTCCACGCCAAGACCGTCCTCCAGGGGCACGTCTCGCGGCTGCGGGCCCTCCTCGCGGAGCACGGCGCCGAGGCGTACGGGGTCGAGCTCGCCACCCAGGGTTCGGCGTACGTGCTGCGGATGCCGGAGTCGCTGGTGGACGTGCACCGGTTCGAGGAGCTCGTGGGGCTCGCCGGGGTGCAGCGGCAGCCCGCCGACGCGGTCCGGATGCTGCGGGAGGCGCTGTCGTACTGGCAGGGCCCGGCGCTCACCGGGACCGTCCACAGCCGGCCCCTGGAGGCCGCCGCCACCGGCCTGGAAGAGCTGCGGCTCGCCACCGTGGAGGCGCTGGCGCAGGCGTACGGGCAGCTCGGCGAGCACGCCAGGGCCGCCGCCGTGCTGCGCACCGAGGCCGTCGCCCACCCCCTGCGCGAGTCCCTCGCGGCCGCCCTGATGCTGGCCCTCGGCCGCTCCGGGCGCCAGTCGGACGCGATCGACTGGTACCACAGGACCCGGCGGCTGCTCGCCGAAGAGCTGGGCGTCGACCCCGGCGAGACGCTCGCCGGGGCGTACGCGACGCTGCTCCGGGCCGCGGAGCCCGCCCCGGCCCCCGTGGCCCGGTTTGTCGCCCCGCCCGCCGAGGCCCCGGCGCCGGAGGGCCTGCCCCGGCCGCCGCGCGGCTTCACCGGACGCGGCGCCGAGCTGGCCGCGCTCGACCGGGCGGTGCGGGACGGGGACGGGCCCGTCTGTCTGGTCACCGGCCCCGCGGGCGTCGGCAAGACGGCCTTCGCCGTCCACTGGGCGTACGAGCGGCGGGCCGGCTTCCCCGACGGGCGGCTCTTCGCCGATCTGAAGGGCTTCAGCGAGACCCCCGCGCCCGAGTCCGCCGCCGTCCTGCGCGAGTTCCTGCTCGCGCTCGGCGTCCCGGACCGGCGGATCCCGGAGGGCGTCGAGGCGCGGGGCGCCCTCTTCCGCTCCCTCACCGCCGAGCGCCGGCTGCTCGTCGTCCTCGACAACGCCCGCTCCTCCGGGCAGGTCAGGCCGCTGCTGCCCGCCGGCGACCACTGCGCGACCCTCGTCACCAGCCGCGACCGGCTCGGCGGCCTCATCGCCTCCGACGCCGCCCGGCCGGTGCCGCTCGGCCACCTGCCGGAGGCCGACGCCGCCGCCCTGCTCGCCACCGTCCTCGGCGAGGACCGGGTCGCGGCCGAGCCCGCCGCCGCCGCGCGGCTCGCCGGGCTCTGCGACGGGCTGCCGCTCGCGCTGCGGGTGACGGCGGCCCGGCTCGCCGAGCGGCCCGCCTGGACCCTCGGCGCGATGGTCGGCGAACTCGCCGACGAACAGGGCCGGTTGACCCTGCTCGACGTCGAGGACCGGGGGGTCTCCGCCGCGCTGCGCCTCACCGTGCAGCAGCTCCCGGACTCCGCCGCCCGGATGTTCCGCGCGCTCGGCCTGCACACCGGCGCCGACCTGGACCGGTTCGCGGCGGGCGCGCTCGCCGGGACCTCGCCCGCGCAGGCCTCCGCCGACCTGGACCGGCTCGCCGCCGCGCACCTGCTCACCGAGGCCGTCCCCGGCCGCTGGACCCCCCACGACCTCGTGCGCCTCTACGCCCGCCACCTCGCCCCGCAGGCCGACCCCGAGGGGCTGCCCCGCCTCCTCGACCACTACCTCTACACCGGCCTCGCGGCCGACGCCGCCGCCGAACCGGGCTCCCAGCCCTGCTACGCGCTGCCCGCCGACGCCCGACGCCCCGCCGCCACCAGGGAGTTCGAGGACCGTACGGCGGCGCTCGACTGGTACGCGGCCGAGCGCGCCGCCCTGGAGGGCGCGGTCACCGCCGCGGCCGCCCTCGGCCTGCACGACCGGGCCTGGCGGCTCGCCCTGGTGCAGTGGCCGCTGATGCTCGTGCGGATCGGGGACGGCTGGACCCCGCTCCTGGAGGCCGGACTCGCCTCCGCCCGACGGATCGGCGACGCCGACGCCCAGTCCCGGACCCGGGCGCTGCTCGGCTGGATCCTGCACGCGGAGGGCCGGAACGCCGAGGCGCTCGTCCACCTGGAGAAGGCGCCCGGCCTGGCCGCCCGCGCGGGCGACCCGATCAGCGAGGCCATCGCCCACGTCAACCACGCCGCCGTCCTGGACGCCACCGGGGAGCACGAGCGGGCCGGCCTGCTCATGCTGCACGCGGTCTCGCTCGCCGACCGCACCGGCCACCCCTCCACCCAGGTCCTCACCCTCCAGCACCTGGCGGGCCACTGCCTGAAGGCCGAGGAGTACGAGGCGGCGCTCGCGCACGTCCTGCGCGCGGAGGCGCTGGTCGCCCCCGACGCGGTGGTCGTGCGGGCCGAGCTCCAGAGCGCCCGGGGCGAGGCGCTGGCCGGGATCGGACGCCTCGAAGAGGCCACCGACCAGCTCGAACGCGCGATCGTGTCCTTCGACGAGGCCGGTTTCCCGGAGGGATCGGCGCGGGCCGCCGCCCGCCTTTCGCGCCTGTCAGCCGATCGTTAGCGGCGCGCAAGCGGGACGGCAGTACGGGACGGGAAGCTGGATACAGCACCGATCGTCGAACCGGTGCGTACGCATCGAAAGGGTGCACCGGCGCGGGAGCACCGACCGCGCGCCGACCGACCGCTTCCCGGGGGAGAACCACCATGCGCCACCACCGCAAGAACACCGTCCTGGCCGTCGCCGCCGTCGCCGCCCTCTCGCTGGGCCTGACCGCCTGCGGCGGCTCCGACGACACCGGCGCCAAGGACGCCGGGAGCGCGAGCTCCGCCCCGCGGGCCGCCGCCGGCACGGGCGACGCCGGGACCTCCGCCCAGGGCGACCCGACCGCCACGACCGGGGGCTCCACGACCGGCGGTTCCACGTCCGGCGGGGCCACCGCCGGCGGTTCCACGTCCGGCGGCAAGGGCACGACCGCCTCCACCGCGTCCACCGGCTCCACCGGCGGCAAGACCTCCGCCAAGGCCCCGGCCTGCGCCTACGGCGACGTCAGGGTCACGGTGAAGAAGGCGGACGAGGTCCCGACCGAGCACGTCGTCCTCACCGCCACCAACGTCTCCGGCCGCACCTGCACCCTGCTCAAGTACCCGCTGCTCGCCTTCGGTCCGATCCAGACCGCCAAGGACGTCCCGGCCGTCGAGAAGAGCAGGCCGGCCGTGCCGGTCGTGGTGAAGAACGGCGAGTCCGCCTACGCCAACGTGCGGATCTCCCTCGGCGGCGTCCACGAGGACAACGAGGTCGTGAAGGAGTTCAACGTGAACCTCTTCGCCGCCGAGGGCCCGGCCGAGGGCAGCGTCGTCGTCAAGGCCCCGGCCGGCGGCCTCGCGGTCGACGAGGCCGCCGCGAAGACCGGCTACTGGACGTACGAGCTGCGCAACGGCGCCGACGAGTTCTGACCGGTGCGGGGCCGGGGGCCCTCAGGGCGCCAGGCCCGTCTTCGCCCCCGCCCCGCACAGCGGCACCACCGTGAGGCCGGGGCGCGGCGGGGCCGCGCCCACCGCCGCCCAGCAGGCCGCCGCGGTGGCCTCCACGAAGAGGCCGCGCCGCGCCAGGTCCCGCTGGGCGGCGCGGATCCGCTCCTCCGTCACCGTCAGGAACGTGCCGCCCGTCGCCCGGACCGCCCGCAGGATCTGCCGGGCCCGGGGCGGCGCCGGGATCGCGATGCCCTCGGCGAGGGTGGGGCGGGCTGCGGCCGGTCCCGCGACGTCGTCCGCGCCCGCGCGGAACGCCCCGGCCAGCGGGGACACGGCCTCCGCCTGCACGGCGACGAGCGCGGGCCGGGTGTCCGCGAGCCCGTGGCGGTGCAGCTCGTCGAGGGCGAGGGCGGCGCCGAGGAGCAGGGTGCCGTTGCCGACGGGGACGACGATCGTGTCGGGCAGCCGCCCGCCGAGCTCCTCCCACAGCTCGTACACGTAGGTCTTGGTGCCCTGCGTGAAGTACGGGTTGTAGACGTGCGAGGCGTAGAAGGTGCCGGGCTCGTCGGCGGCCTCCCGGGCCGCGCGGGCCGTCGCCTCGCGGTCGCCGGGCACCTCGACCACCTCGGCGCCGTGCGCCCGGATCTGGTCGAGTTTCTTCGGGGAGGTGCCCCCGGGGACGTACACGCGGCAGTCGAGTCCGGCCCGCGCGCAGTACGCGGCGGCGGCCGTGCCCGCGTTCCCGCTGCTGTCGGCCACGACCCGGTCGAGGCCGCCGGCGCGCGCGAGGCGCAGGGCGTGCGCGGCGAGCACCACCGCGCCCCGGTCCTTGAACGACAGCGTGGGCATGAGGAAGTCGAGCTTGGCCCAGACGGATCCCGAAGGGGTTTCCTCCAGCGGGACGAGGGGCGTGCGGCCCTCCCCGAGGGTCACCTCCGGCGCGCACGGGATCGGAGGCAGCGCCTCCGCGTAACGCCACAAGGAATTCACACGTGACGCGAGGGACGGGAGGGGGACCGGTCCGCTCGCGAAGTCGAGGTCCCACGGTCCCCGGCACTGCGGACAACGCCAGGTGAGCGCGGACACGGGCGAGGAGACGCGGCAGCGGGGGCACGTGTAGGCGCTCATGGTCCCCAGGATGGCAGCCGTGTGGCGCGGACGTTACGGGGCGGCGGACACCCTTGTGCGATTCCTATGGATCAGCCAACCTTTCGCTCGACAGCCGGACATGAGGAACGGTCCGGACGCCCCATGTCGTCTTGTCATGTCCCTGTCGCACCCCCACAGCAGCGCACCACCAATGAGGAGGACCCCTCACATGTCAGTGATGCGTGACTCGCGTCGCAGAATCGCCACCGCCGCCGCCGTGGCCGTCGCCGCCCTCACCCTCGGCCCGCTCTCCGCCCTCCCGGCCACCGCCGCCCCGGCCGCCCCGGAAGGCGTCGTCGAGAACGCCGGAGCCGAAGGCACCGTCCCGGGCAGCTACATCGTCACCCTCGACGAGTCCGCCCCGGCGGAGACCGCCCGGGGCCGCGCGATCCCCGCCAAGTTCGGCGCGAAGATCAAGCGCACGTACACCTCGGCGGTCAACGGCTACGCGATCGAGCTCTCCGAGGCGCAGGCGAAGCGGCTCGCGGCCGACCCGGCCGTCGAGTCGGTCGTCCAGAACCGCGTCTTCACCATCGACGCCACGCAGCCCTCCCCGCCGTCCTGGGGCCTGGACCGGATCGACCAGAAGGCCCTCCCGCTGAACCAGAGCTACACCTACCCGGACGCCGCGGGCCAGGGCGTCACGGCGTACATCATCGACACCGGCGTCCGCATCAGCCACGGCGACTTCGGCGGCCGGGCCTACAACGGCTTCGACGCCATCGACAACGACAACGTCTCCCAGGACGGCCACGGCCACGGCACCCACGTCGCCGGCACCGTCGCGGGCACCTCCTACGGCGTCGCCAAGAAGGCCAAGATCGTCGGCGTCCGCGTCCTCGACAACCAGGGCTCCGGCACCACCGACCAGGTCGTCGCCGGCATCGACTGGGTGACGCGGAACGCCGTCAAGCCGGCCGTCGCCAACATGAGCCTCGGCGGCGGCGTCGACACCGTCCTCGACGAGGCCGTCCGCAGGTCGATCGCCTCCGGCGTCACCTACGCGGTCGCCGCGGGCAACGACGGAGCCAACGCCTCCAACTACTCGCCGGCGCGCGTCGCGGAGGCCATCACGGTCGGCGCCACCACCAACACCGACGCCCGCGCCAGCTACTCCAACTACGGCTCGATCCTGGACCTCTTCGCGCCGGGCTCCTCCATCACCTCGTCCTGGAACACCAGCGACTCCGCCACCAACACCATCTCCGGCACGTCGATGGCGACCCCGCACGTCGCCGGCGCCGCCGCGCTCTACCTCGCCGCCAACCCGACGGCGACCCCGGCCCAGGTCTCCACGGCCCTGACGAACGCCGCCACCCCGAACGTCGTCACCAACCCGGGCTCCGGCTCCCCGAACAGGCTCCTGTACGTCGGTGACGGCGGCACCACCCCTCCGCCCACCGGCAAGAACTTCGAGAACACCGCGGACCACGCCATCGCCGACAACGCGACCGTCGAGTCCCCGATCACCGTCACCGGCGTCACCGGCAACGCCCCCGCCACCCTCAAGGTGCCGGTGAACATCGTCCACACCTACATCGGTGACCTCCAGGTCCAGCTGATCGCCCCCGACGGCTCGGCGTACACGCTGAAGGCCTTCGGCACCGGCGGCAGCGCGGACAACATCAACACCACGTACACCGTGAACGCCTCCTCGGAGGTCGCCAACGGCACCTGGAAGCTGCGGGTCACGGACAACGCGACCTACGACACCGGGAAGATCGACTCCTGGGGCCTGCAGTTCTGACCCGAACACCGCGTGACGGGGGGCGGTCGCCTGCGGGCGGCCGCCCCTTCCGTCGTGCGCGGCCGTCCCTCCCGCCCCGCACACGCGACGGCTCCCCGCCCGACCGCGTACGATGCGCGCTCGTTCGTCTGTTCGCATCGCCGCCCCGCAGGAGCAACCACCCGTGGACCCGACCCAGCCGGCCCCGCCGCCCCCGCCGCCCCCAGGGGGCCCGCAGCCGCAGGGATGGCCCGCCCCGGGCCCGTACACCTCCCCGGGCGGTCCGTACACCTCCCCGGGCGGGCCGTACGCCGCCGGCCCCTACGGCCCGCCCGGCGGCCCCGGCCCCCACGGGCGGCCCCCGCGGACCACCAACGGACTCGCCGTCGGCTCCCTCGTCTCCGGCATCGTCTGCTGCCTCCCGCCCCTCGGCCTGGTCCTGGGCCTCGTGGCCCTCCCGCAGATCAGGAAGAGGGACCAGGCGGGCAAGGGGCTCGCGATCGCGGGCATCGCGCTCTCCGCCCTCAGCTGTCTGCTCCTCGTCCTCGGCCTGGCGACCGGCGGATTCTCCGCGGCGTGGAGCGGCTTCAAGGAGGGCGTCGACGAGGCCGCCCGCTCCAAGTCCCCGTTCTCGCTGCGCACCGGCCAGTGCTTCACCGACCGCGGCATGCGGAAGGACTACACGACGGAGATCACCGTCGTCGACTGCGCGCGCCCGCACGACGGCGAGGTCACCGGCGGCTTCGAGGTCACCGGCTTCGACGCGTGGCCCGGCGAGGACGCGATCGACGTGCTCGCGGAGAAGCGCTGCGAGACGACCAACCTGGCGTACGCGATGGACACCTGGGCGATCCCGCAGGAGGTCTGGCTCTTCTACTACCTGCCCAGCGGCCAGAGCTGGAAGCTCGGCGACCGGACGGTGACCTGCACGCTCGCCACCGACAAGAAGCCGTTCAGCGGCTCGCTGCGCTCCGACGCCACGACCCTGAGCGCCGACCAGACGCACTTCCTGAAGTACGTGAACCCGATCGAGACGGCCGTCCACCGGGAGCCGGAGGAGGACTTCGACGAGGGCTTCGCGGCCAACAGGGCCTGGGCCGGCGAGGTCCTGGCGGCGCTCGACGGGGCGCACGCGGGCCTCGGGGAGCACTACTGGCCCGGCGCCTCCACGGAACCGGTCACGGCGCTCCGGAAGGACCTCGCGGCGGCCTCGAAGCGGTGGCGCACGCTGGCCGCGGCGGCCGACTCCGACGCGTACGGGGAGGCGTACGACGCGGCCTTCGACGCCCTGCCCGGCACCGGGGACGCACGGGACGCGCTCGGACTGACGGGCACTCCGCCGGAGGGCGCGGGCACCTCGGTCTGAGGGGCGGTACGCGCGCGTGCTCCCGTGCCCGGCCGTCCCGTGCCCGGCCGCCCCGTGCCCGGCCGTTCTGTGGCGGCCGGGCACGGGGGCGGGGGTCAGTGCCGGTTCAGACCCCGGTCGATGGCGGTGATCAGCTCGCCGTCCGGGGTGTCCCCGTCGAGGGACCAGACCATCGCGCCGCCGAGCCCGTTCTTCCGGACGTAGGACGCCTTGGTGCGCAGCACGGTGGGGTCGTCGTAGGTCCACAGGGTGGTGCCGTCGAAGAGCCAGGCGTGCCCGTTCCTCTCGCCCCGGTAGAGCGTGTACGTCCCCGACTCCGCGAGCCGCTTCAGGAACTTGTAGTCCTCGGAGCCCGCCGTCCAGGTGGCGGGGGCGGGGCCGGTCGCGGGCTTGCCGAGGCCGTTGCCGCCGCCGGTCACGCCGGTCCAGCCCTGGCCGTAGAAGGGCATGCCGACCACGAGCTTGCGGGCGGGGGCGCCGCGCCGCAGCCAGGCCCCGACGGTCTGGTCGACGCTGAAGTCGTCCTTCGCGTACAGCGCGGACTGCTGCCCGGTCCTCGGCTCGCCGGAGACGTGGAAGTCGTAGCCCTGGAGGTTCACGAAGTCGAAGTCCCGCATGATCTTCGCGACCTCGAAGCCCGCGTCGATCTTGGCGGGGGCGGTGGGCACGTACGCGCTCAGCTCGTAGCGCTTCCGCTTCTTCAGCGAGCGCCCGTACGCGTCGAGCTGGACGCGGAACTCCCGGACGAGCTCGGTGAAGTTGGGCTTGTCCTCGGGGCGGATCACGTTCCCCGGGGCGCCGTCCGAGCCGGGCCACTCCCAGTCGAGGTCGACGCCGTCGAAGATCCCGGCGGCCGCCCCGGCGCCGCCGCGGGCGCCGTCCACGGGCAGGTCGCCCTTGATGTACGTGTCGACGCAGGAGGCGACGAGGGCCTTGCGGCCGGCGTCCGTGCGCACCGCGTCGGAGAAGTGCGCGGAGCCGCTCCAGCCGCCCAGCGAGATCATGACCTTGAGGCCGGGGTGCTTCGCCTTCAGCTCGCGCAGCTCGTTGAAGTTCCCGGCCAGGCGCTGCCCGTCGGTGTCGCCGGCGCCGTCCACGGAGTTCGCGGCGTCGACGGGGCGGACGTAGTCGGCCCAGGGGTCGGAGCCGGGGGCGTTGCCCATGAGGCACTTGCCGTCCGCGCCGATCACGCCGAAGGCGTAGTTGATGTGGCTGAGCTTGGCGGCCGTGCCGCTCGTCTCCAGGTCCTTGACCTGGAAGTTCCTTCCGTAGATGCCCCATTGGGTGAAGTAGCCGATCCGCTTGAGCGCCTGCCCGTGGGCGGGCTCGTGGGCGGATCCGCGCGGGGCCTGGTGCGCGTCGGCGGCGGGGGCCAGGGCGGCGAGGAGGCCGAGGGTGACGGCGGTGGCCGCGCCGAAGGTCAGCTTGGTCATGGCTCTGGGACGCATGGGCTCATTCCTGTGCGGAGCGGGATGGAGCGTGCGGTGGAGCGGGGGAGCAGGGGGAGACGCGGTGGAGCGGGGGAGAGGTGCGGCGCGCGGGGCGCGCAGGCAGGAACGTATTGGTCTGTACCAATACGGGTCAAGGGGTCCGGCCGCATCCGCCCGGGGGTGACCGCGCGTAGAGGGGGTGGCGGCCAGGTGTTCATCACTTCGGGTGAAACTCTGGCCCATGCTTGCGGTTCGCGACCCACGGTTGCCAGTCTGTAGCTGACAGTCAACCTGAGGGGAGTGTCCAGTGACGTTCGGTGAGCAGCCCGCCTATCTGCGCGTGGCGAGCGATCTGCGGGAGAAGATCGCCAACGGCTCGCTTCCGCCCCATACCCGCCTTCCCTCGCAGGCACGCATCCGCGAGGAGTACGGGGTGTCGGACACCGTCGCACTGGAGGCCCGCAAGGTACTGATGGCCGAGGGGCTCGTGGAGGGCCGCTCCGGCTCGGGGACGTACGTGCGGGAGCGCCCGGTGCCGCGCCGGATCGCCCGCTCGGGCTACCGCCCGGCCACCGGGGCCAGCCCCTTCCGGCAGGAGCAGGCGGCCGAAGGGGCCCGCGGCACCTGGGAGTCGAACAGCGGGCAGGAGCCCGCGAGCCCGGAGGTCGCCGAGCGGCTCGGCATCGAGCCGGGGGAGCGGGTGATGCGCACGCGGTACGTGTACCGGGACGGCGGCGAGCCCATGATGGTCTCCACCTCCTGGGAGCCCCTCGCCGTCACCGGCCGGACACCGGTCATGCTGCCCGAGGAGGGCCCCCTGGGCGGCTTCGGGGTCGTCGAGCGGATGGCCGCCATCGACGTCGTCGTGGACAACGTGGTGGAGGAGGTCGGCGCCCGCCCCGGCCTCGCCGAGGAACTCCTGGCGCTCGGCGGGGTGCCGGGCCACGTGGTGATGGTGGTGGAGCGCACCTACTACGCCTCGGGCCGGGCCGTCGAGACGGCGGACGTCGTGGTCCCGGCCGACCGCTACCGCATCGCGTACCACCTGCCGGTGAGGTGAGGGGGCGGCGCCCTCGGGACCGTCCGGCGGTCCAGGGGCGAGCGGGTCCCGGGGGAGCGGGCGCCCCGACCGTTCAGCGGACCTCCGTGTCCGGGCGCCGTGACCGCGAGTTAACGGCGCGTCAGGCCGCGTAACCGCCCGGCAATCCCGCGCCGACCCCGGCCGTCACGACCGGCTCCTACCTTCCTCGTCCGTACCCGCATCCGGTCGGACGAGACGACAGGAACCCTCATGACGGACACGGTCACCACCCCCGCCCCCCTCCCGGAGCCGCCCGGGGCGCCGGAGGGGGCCGCGCCCCCTCCCGGGCCCCGCCGCAGCTACGCGAAACTCGCCGCGGACGAGAGCCGCGAGGACTACTCGCTGCGCTACGCCCCGCACTCCTTCCGCCGCTGGTCCCCCGCCACCGTCGCGGGCACCGCCCTCGGCGGCATCGCCTACCTCGCCGACTTCGCGATCGGCGCCTCGATCGTGTTCACCTACGGCTTCGGCAGCGGCCTCGCCTCGATCCTCACCGCCGCCGCGCTCATCTTCCTCACCGGCATCCCCATCGCCCGCGCCTGCGCGACGTACGGCCTGGACATGGACCTGATCACCCGCGGCGCCGGCTTCGGCTACTTCGGCTCCACCCTCACCTCGCTCATCTACGCCTCCTTCACCTTCATCTTCTTCGCGCTCGAAGGCTCGATCATGGCCCAGGCCATGCACCAGGCCGTCGGCCTCCCGGTCGAGATCGGCTACCTGGTCACGACCCTGATCGTCATCCCGATCGTCTTCCGCGGCATGGGCGCCCTCGCCAAGGTGCAGGCCTGGACCCAGCCGGTCTGGATCGTCGGCCTGGTGCTGCCCTTCGTCGTCCTCGCCTTCGAAGCCCCCGACGCCTGGGGCGCCTTCACCTCCTTCGGTGGCACGGAGGGCGCCGGTGCGGGCTTCTCCTGGATCGGCTTCGGACTCGGCACCGGCGTCGCGCTCTCCCTGATCGCCCAGATCGGCGAACAGGCCGACTACCTGCGCTTCATGCCCGCGAAGACGGAGGCCAACAAGCGCCGCTGGAACCTCGCCGTGCTCGCCGCCGGGCCCGGCTGGGTCGTCATCGGCGCCGCCAAGCAGCTCGGCGGCGCCCTCCTCGCCTTCGTCGCCCTGGAGGCCGTCGGCACGACCCACGCCCTGGAGCCGATCGCCCCGCAGATCGAGGCCCTCAAGCCCTGGCTCGGCACGTTCGCCCTGCCCGCCGCCGCGCTCTTCGTGATCGTCTCCCAGATCAAGATCAACGTCACCAACGCCTACAGCGGCTCGCTGTCCTGGTCGAACTTCTTCTCCCGCGTCACCCACCGCCACCCCGGCCGCGTCTGGTACATCTTCCTCAACCTCGCCATCGCGCTGACGCTGATGGAGATGAACATGTTCGCGGCCCTGAACAAGCTGCTCGGGTTCTACTCCAACGTCGGCATCGCCTGGATCGCGGCCGTCGCCGCCGACCTCGTCATCAACAAGCGGGCCGGCTGGAGCCCGCCGTACATCGAGTTCAAGCGCGCCTACCTGTACGCCGTGAACCCGGCGGGCTTCGGCGCCATGGTGATCGCCTCCGTCGTCTCGATCCTCGCCTTCTTCGGCCTCTTCGGCACCTACGCGCAGGCGTTCTCCACCTTCATCGCCGCCGGTCTCGCGCTCGTCCTCTGCCCGCTGATCGCGTGGGCCACCAAGGGCCGCTACTACCTGGCCCGCCCCAACACGGTGAACGGCCCCGGCGCCGAGGTCGCCGACGAGCGGGCGACCCACACCTGCGCGGTCTGCGAGACGGCCTACGAGCTGCCCGACGTCGCCGACTGCCCCGTCCAGGCGGGCCCGATCTGCTCCCTGTGCTGCTCGCTCGACGCCGCGTGCGGGGACGTCTGCCGCAAGGATGCCGCGGGCGCGGGCGGCCCCGTCCTGATGCCGGTGCCCACCGTTCCGAGGGCGATGTCCGGCGCCTGACTTCGGCCTCCCTCCGTCGGTAACCGGCCGAACCGTGCCTCTTTGTGCAAACCCGTATCCGCTGTGTGAAGGTCAGGCGTAAGCTCCGGCATATGCGGATTGCGGTTTCCCGGAGATCCACGACGACGACCGGACCGGCGGAGGGAGAAGCTCGATGACCGACAGCGGCCCTGTCCTCCCCTGGCTCGTCATCCGGCAGGACGACAACGGCAACCGCTACCGGGTGGGGCGGTACGCGACCCAGGACGAGGCGCAGAAGATCGCGGACACCCTCGACGACCGCGGCCACAAGCAGCTCTACTGGGTCGAGCGCGTCGGCAGCCCGGCCCTCTGAGCCCCCGGGCCCGCCCGGTCCGAGGGGCCCCGGTCCCCGGGCCCCGGACTACGCTCGCGCCCATGACGGAACGCACCACCGAGCCCGCCGCGCCCCACGACCGCCGCCCCGGCGGTGACCCCGGCCCCGACCGCCGCCCCGTCCCCGTGGTGGTCGTCGCCGGCGCCCTCTACGACCGGGGGCGCCTGCTCGCCGCCCGGCGCAGCGCCCCCGCCGACCTCGCCGGCCGCTGGGAACTGCCCGGCGGCAAGGTCGAACCGGGCGAGGGCCCGGAGGAGGCCCTGGTCCGGGAGCTGAGGGAGGAGCTCGGCGTGGAGGTCGAGCCGGGGGAGCGCATCCCCGGCGAATGGCCGCTGAAGCCCGGGTACGTCCTGCGGGTGTGGACCGCCCGCCTCCTCTCCGGCGAGCCGCGCCCCCTGGAGGACCACGACGAACTGCGCTGGCTGACCCGGGCGGAGGTCGACTCGGTCGACTGGCTCGACCAGGACCGCCCCGCCGTCGCCGAGGCCGCGCGGAGACTCCCGGAGCGCTGAGGCTCCCGGAGTGCCGGGGCTCCCGGAGCGTTGAGGCTCCGGAGTGCCGGACCTCCCGGACCGCCGGGGCTCCCCGGCCGGCCCCTTCGCCGGACGCGCCCTCCGGTGGGGGCGTACGCCCGGCTCCCTACGCCGTTCGTGCCACCGTGCGCCGGTGACCGCCCCCAGCGGGATAACTTGCACCACTTGGTGGGTATGTCCCCATTGGTACCTCGCAAGGGGACGTGGGCCTTCCTGCTGACGCACGGCTGGGGAAGTGATCGGGTGTGATCTACACCGACGGCGACCGCGCCGAGTGGACCTTCCCGGCCGAGGCGAACGCCGTGCGCACCGCCCGCCACGCGGTGCGCGAGACCCTGCGCTCCTGGGACCTCGACGGCGTCCTCGGCGACGTGACCGTCCTGCTGGTCAGCGAGCTGGTGACCAACTCCCTGCGGTACGCCTCCGGCCCCATCGGGGTCCGCCTGGTCCGCGTCCACCCGGACGGCACCGGCCCGGCGCACGCGTCGGCCCTGCTCGTGGAGGTCTCCGATCCGCTTCCGGATCCGCCGACCGCGAAGGCCCCCGGACCCGACGACGAGGGGGGCCGCGGCCTCGGCCTCGTGGCCTGCACCGCCCGCCGCTGGGGGATCCGCGGGGGGACGGCCGGCAAAACCGTATGGTTCGAGCTGGCTCTCCCTGGTGAGTAAAGAGGGTGGGACAACGATCACCGGTACTCGGCACGGAACGAACGAGACCACCCTGTGATCGTGAACGTCGTACCACCGGGGCCCGCCGTACTGAATACTGCGGGCATGGCCGGTCCGGTGCGGTGAGCTGGAGGGGACGGTCGCGTGAGCGAGATACCTGAGACGGCGAGCGGCGGCGTCGTGTGGCAGAGCAGCCCGCCCGGCTCGATCTACGACTACATCCGGGTGGCCTCCTTCTCGATCGGGCCCGACGGCCTGGTCGAGCAGTGGAGCCGAAGGGCCGTGGACCTCTTCGGAGTCACCGCGGAGGAGGCCAGGGGCAAGGACCCGGTGGAGGTCTTCGTGCCCGCCGACCTGCGCGAGCGCGGCCACCGACGGGTCAGGGAGATCCTCGACGGCAAGGAGTGGACGGGCCTCGTCCCCTTCCGCGTACCCGGCGAGGAACGCCCCCACGGCATGGCCGAGATGTACGTCATGCCGACCGAGACCGAGACCGGCGAACGGGCCGCGCTGTGCATCGTCGTCGACGTGCGCGCCCTCCGCCGCATCGAGACTGACCTCGCCGCCTCCCAGGCGATATTCGGCCAATCCCCGTTCGGCTTCCTCCTCTTCGACACCGACCTGACCGTGCGGCGGGCCAACCGGCGCTTCGCCACCGTCTTCGGCGGCGACGCCGACGACCACCGGGGCCGCACCGTCCACGACTACCTCGGCCGCGCCGAGGCCGAGCGGATGACCGGCGCCCTCCGCAAGGTCCTGGAGACCGGCGAGTCCGTCACCGACCTGAGGATCGTCGGCGCCGCCCCGGGCGCCAGGGACCGCCGCCACTGGTCCATCAACCTCTACCGCGTGCACAGCGGCTCCGGCCGTCCGATCGGCGTCGCGGGCCTCGGCATCGACGTCACCCGCCGCCACAACGCGGCCAGGGAGGCCGCCAGCGCCCGCCGCAACCTCGCCCTCCTCAACCAGGCCGGCGCCCGCATCGGCAACTCCCTCGACCTGGAGGCCACCGCCCGCGAACTCCTCGACGTCGCCGTCCCCGGCTTCTGCGACCTCGCCTCCGTCGACCTCTACCAGGGCCTGCTGACCGGCGACGAGGCGCCGCCGGGCCGGTGGGGCAGCTCCCACGACGTCGGTTACGGCGCCGGCAGCGCCGAACTGCGCCGGGTCGCCTTCGCCAGCGCCGTCTCCGACACCCCCCGCGGGACCGGCGGGGGACACGCCCCGGACCCCGACCGTCCGGACACCGCCCCCATCGAGGTCGGCGCCGTCCACCGCTACCCCTTCAACTCCCCGTACGCCGGAGCCCTGCGCACCGGCCGGATCCGCACGGTGCAGGGCGACGACGGCGACCTCGCCCGGCACACCCTGGCCGTCCCCATGACCGCCCACGACACCGTCGTCGGCCTCGTGCAGTTCTCCCGCGCCAAGGGCAGCGAGCCCTTCGGGGAGCGCGACCGGGCCCTCGCCGTCGAACTCGCCGCCCGGGCCGCCGTCTGCATCGACAACGCCCGCCTCTACCGCCGCGAGCACGAGCGGGCCCTGATCCTCCAGCGCAGCCTCCTCCCGCCCGGCGACCCCGAGGCCGCCGGACTCGACATCGCCTGCCGCTACCTGCCCGGCACCGACGCCACCGAGGTCGGCGGCGACTGGTTCGACGTCATCGAACTCCCCGGCCACCGCACCGCCCTCGTCATCGGGGACGTCATGGGCCGCGGCCTGCGCGCCGCCGTCGCCATGGGCGAACTGCGCACCGCCGTGCGGACCCTGGCCCAGCTCGACCTGGAACCGGCCGAGGTCCTCTCCCACCTCGACGAGATCGCCCGCGGCCTCGGCGCCCCCATCGGCACCCAGCAGTCCCGCGCCCACAAGAACCGCGGCCCCGAACTCTCCGAGGTCTACCTCGCCACCTGCGTCTACGCCGTCTACGACCCGGTCACCCGCCGCTGCACCTTCGCCAACGCCGGCCACCTGCCGCCGGTCCTCGTCGCACCCGGCGAGGAGGCCCTGCTGCTCGACGTGCCCCCCGGGATGCCCCTCGGGGTCGGCGGCGAGCCCTTCGAGGAGGTCGAGGTCGAGATCCCCGAGGGCGCCCTCCTCGCCCTCTACACCGACGGGCTCGTCGAGTCCCGCGACCACCCCCTCGACGAGGGCCTCAGCGCCTTCCGGCGCGCCCTCACCGACCCGTCCCGCCCCCTGGAGGACGTCTGCGACCGGGTCCTGGGCAGCCTGAACACGGGGCACGGCGAGGACGACATCGCCCTCCTCATGGCCCGGGTCCAGGGGCTGCCCGCCGAGGCCGTCGGCGACTGGCGGCTGCCCAGGGAGCCGCGCTCGGTCGGCCGGGCCCGCGAACTCGCCCGCGCCCAGCTCGCCGCCTGGGACCTCGACCCGCTCGTCGACACCGTCGAACTCCTCGTCAGCGAACTCGTCACCAACGCCCTGCGCTACGGCGAGGGGGAGATCCGGCTGCGCCTGCTGCGCGACCGCACCCTCGTCTGCGAGGTCTGGGACGCGGGCCTGGTCCAGCCGCGCCGCCGCCGGGCCAAGGACACCGACGAGGGCGGCCGCGGCCTCCAGCTCGTCGGACTGCTCAGCTCCTCCTGGGGCTCGCGCCGCACCCCGCGCGGCAAGACCGTCTGGTTCGAACTGGCCCTGCCGGAGGGCGGGGAGGCGGCGGAACCCACGGTGGAGCAGCTGCTCAGCATGTTCTGAGCCGTACGAGGACGAGCCGTACGAGGACGAGCCGTGCGGGTACGAGGGGGCCGCCGGGTCACTTCTTGAGCGCGGCCAGCCGGGCCTCGATCTCGGCGCTGTCCCCGAGCGCGTCCAACTGCTCGAACTGCGCGTCCAGGGAGGAGGCGGCCAGCTCCTGCTTGCCGAGGGCCCGGGCCTCCTCCCGGCGCACCTTGTCCTCGAAGCGGCTCAGCTCGCTGGTCGGGTCGAGGACGTCGACGTTCTTCACGGCGTCCATCATCGTGTTCTGCGCCCGCGCCGACCTGGCACGGGCCACCAGCTCGTCCCGCTTCGCCTCCAGCTCGCCGAGCTTCGCCCGCATCTGGTCGAGGCCGGTCCTGAGCTTCGCCACCACCTCGGTCTGCGCGGCGATCGTCGGCTCCGCCGTCCGCGCCTCCTTCTCCGACTGGAGCTGGCGGCCGAGGGCCACCTTCGCCAGGTTGTCGAAGCGGTCCGCCTCCGCGGCCTGCCCGCCGCCCCGCAGCTCGTCCGCCTTCCGGCTGGCGGCGAGCGCCTTGCCGCCCCACTCCTTCGCCGCCTCCACGTCCTCCTGGTGGTCCTGCTCCATCAGCCGGAGGTTGCCGATGGTCGCGGCCACCGCCTCCTCCGCGTCCGCGATGTTGTTCGCGTAGTCGCGGATCAGCTGGTCCAGCATCTTCTGCGGGTCCTCCGCCTGGTCCAGCAGGGTGTTGATGTTGGCCTTCGCCAGCTGGGCGACCCGGCCGAGGACGGTCTGCTTGCTCATGGCGCTTCTCCTTGAGGGGTGTGAGGGGGAGAGGGACGGATGGGGAAGGTGGGGAAGGTGGGAAGGGTCGTGGGGGCGGCCCGGCGTCAGAAACGTCCGCCGCCGCCCAGCCGGCCGCGCGTGCCGCTGCCGCCGAAGCTGCCGGGCCCGCCGCCGAAGCCGCCGCCCCCGAAGCCCCCGCCGCCCCCGAACCCTCCGGGCCCACCACCCCTTCCGCCCCCGCCGAAGAGACCGCCGAGGATGATGCCGCCGAGCACCGCGCCGCCGAGCCCGCCGCCGGGGCCTCCTCCCGTCCCCGGCATCCCGCCCATGCCGTCCGGGTTCCCGTAGGCGCGGACGTCCCGCTCGGCGAGGTCCTGCGCCCGCCGGGCGAGCGCGTCCGCCTGCCGGGCCTCCGCGAGGGCGGCCTGCGGGTCGTCGCCGGCCGCGAGGGCCCGCGCCTCCTCCCAGCGGCGCCCGGCCTCGGCCAGCCGCGTCCGGGCCTCGCTGCCCACCGCGCCCCGGTGGGTGGTGACGTAGTCGGACGCCGCCCCGATCGCCGAACGGGCCGTCAGCATCGCCTGGTCGAGGAGCGCGCGGGCGCGCCGCGTGCCCGACTCGCGCTCCCGCGCCCCCTCCAGGGCCTCGTCGAGGGCCGCGTCGGCCTCCTCGACCCGGCGCAGGGCGCCGATCGGGTCGTACCGCCCGGCCTCCACGCCCCGCCGCACCTCGGCCGCCACCGCCTCGGCGCGGGCGATCCGGCCCTGGAGGTCGGCCGTGGACACCCCGGCGGCGGTCCCCTTCAGGAGGCCGCGGGCGTCCGCGAGGTCCGCGTCCGTCTCCGCGAGCACCCCCGGCAGCCGGCCCACGGCCTCGGCCAGCTCCTGCGCCCGCCGGTCCACCGCCTCGATCAGCCGGGCCGCCTGGTCCACGGCCCCCTCGGCGGCCCGTACGTGCACGGCCGCCCCACCGTTGTCACCGGCGTCGATCCGCCGCCGGGCCTCGCCGACCCGCTCCTCCGCGAAGGCCAGCCGGTCCTTCGCCTGCTCGACGTCACCGGCGACGGGCGAGGCCGCCGTCTCCGCGTACCGCTCGCGCATGGCGGTCAGGGCCGCCTCGGCCGTACCCGTCCGGGCCGTCTGCTCCCGGAGCGCGGCCCCGACCGCGGCCAGCGCCTCGGGGGCGTTCCGCTCCAGGGCGCGGAGCCGGTCGAAGGACTCGGTCTCGGCGTCGAGCCGCGCGTCCGCCTCCCCGCAGCGGCGCAGGATCTCCTCCAGCATGCTCCGGCGGGTCGCGTCGTCCTCGGGAAAGGCGTCGTCGAGCTTCTGCCGCAGCCGGAACGACGCCGTCAGCTGCTCCTGGGCGAAGGCGACGGCCTCGGTGAAGGGCCGCACCGCCTCCTCGCCGAACTGCGCCGACGCGAAGCCCAGCTCCTCCTGGCTGGTGCGGACGGCGTCGTCGGTGGCGACCAGGGTCCGGCGGGCCTGCCCGTCCAGCTCGTCCAGGGACGGCGGCGCGGGCTCCTTCGGCGGCCCCCAGCCCTGCCCGTTCGCGGGCGTGGTGCGGGTCCGGGTCCGCCGGCGCCGCTTGGCGTACGCGTAGGCCGCCACCGCCCCGGCGCCGCCGACCAGCACCACGGGCAGGATCAGGTCGGAGCCCGAGGGGCCGTCGCCGGCCGCGCCGCCCGGGTCGGCGGGCCCGGGGGTGATCGGGGGAGCGGTGACGGGCCGGCCCGCGAGGACGGCGCCGTAGCCGTCCGCCGCGCCGACGGCGGCCCCGGCCCAGTCGTTCTGCCGCAGCGCCGGTTCGATCGCGGTCCGCGCGACCTCGTCGAGCCGCGCCTGCGTGAGGCCGGAGCCGGGGTCGGCGGAGTAGCCGTACCGCCGGTCGTGGGTGGCGACGGCGAGCAGGAGGTCGTCGGCGCCGAAGCCGTTGCGCTCGGCGGTGGCGTCGGCCCAGCTCTGGCCCGAGCGCCCGGAGAAGTCCCGTACGTAGACGACGAAGAGCTGGACGCGCTCCTGCTCGTAGAGCCGGTCGAGGGCCTGCTCCACGGAGGCGCGACGGTCGCCCAGCGCGCCCACCCGGTCGGTGATCTGCCCGTCCCGGGACAGGACGACGGGGTCGTCGGCGGGGACACCGTGGGCGCCGGGGACACCATGTGCGGCGGGCACCCCGATCGCGGCGGGGACACCGTGCGCGGCGGGCACCCCGACCGCGGCGGGCGCCCCGACCGCGACGGGCGCCCCGACCGCGGCGGGGACCACGAGCCACCCCACCGCCACCAGGGCCGCGAGAAGGGCTCGGGCGGCCGTCCGCGCTCCACGAGACCGTGCCGGACGCGCCCGCGCCGCACCCGTCCGCGCCGCACCCACCCGTACCGCACCCGTCCGCACCGCATCCGCCCGCGCTGCATACCTTCGCGTCACACACGCGAGGCTATGTCCGGGTATGTCCCCCCGCGACCGGGCCGAGCCGTCCGGAGGGCGCCGGGAGGCCGCCCGTACCCACCGGTTTTCGCGACCTCCGTGGCTCCGGGCCGGGCGGTGCGGGAGGAGGATGGGCCCGCCACCACCGGCAGAGGGGGAGCCCACCATGACCAGCCGTCTTCTGATGTCCTTCCGGTCCGCCGCGCCGGGGCCCGTCCCGGCGCGGGACGTCCCGGGGTCGACCCGGCCCACGGCGGTCCTCGACCTGGAACACCCCCTGACCGCCGCCTTCGCGGACCGGGTGCGGCGCGAGGCGCGGGCGCGGGGCGCGGTGACGGACCGCGACCGGCTCCGGATCGCGCACGGGGTCATCGCCTCCGCCGTGCGTCCGGTGTACTCCGTGGACGACCTGCGCCGGGTGTCGCGGACGCTGCGGCTCGGCCGGGGCTCGTGCAGCCAGCGCATGGCGGTCCTGGAGGCGGTGGCCCGTTCCCTCGGCGTGCCCACGCGGGTCCGGGGCCTGCTGGTCGACGGCGCCTTCTGGTACCCGCGCTTCCCGGGGCTGCGCCCCCTCGTGCCCGAGGACGTGCTCCTCGCGTGGCCGGAGTTCCTGCTCGACGGCGCCTGGGTTCCGGTGACCGATCTCTTCGCGGGCCACGGGGCACGCGGGGCGGGGGCGGGGGCGGACGGCGGCGCTCCGGCCGGGGGCGGCTTCACGAACTCCGGCCCCGAGACGCTCTTCGAAGCGGTGGCCCGGACCGCCGTCGACTGGGACGCGCCGCCCGCGTGCGCCGGCTCCGCCCCCTGCGACCTGTCCGCCCACCTCAGGACCGACCTGGGCCGCTTCGCCTCGCGCGACGAGCTCTTCGCCCGGCACGGCCAGACCCTGTGCCTCGCCGCCCGCACCCTGGCCGAGCCCGTCCTCGGCCGCTGGAGCGCGGGAGCGGGGGCAGGGGCGGGAACGGGGGCGGGAGTGAAGAGCGCCGGGGGCCGGGCCGCGGCCTGATCCCCGTACCACCCGCCCCGCCAGGCCCGCCGTTGAGCCGCCCGAGTGGCGTTTTCCGGCCATGCCGCCGTGTCGGCATGGCCGGATTCCCTTCTTCCTTTTCAGTGGATGAACAGTAGGTGTGATCATCCCCAAATGGAATGAATCCGGACGAAGGGGTACAAGACATGTCCCAGATCGGCGCCCCTCACGGGGGGACATGCCCCAAGAGCCCCCGCTCCCGGACGCTCCGCACCGTCGCCACCCTCACCAGCGCCGTCCTCGCCGTCTCCGCCCTCGCGGGATGCAGCGCGGACGACGAGACCGACGCGGCCCCGCTCGCGGCCCAGGACAACGCGCCCGCCCCGCGCGAGCGGGTCGCCGACGGCGGCACCCTGCGCTGGGCCGTCGACGCGGCCCCCGCCACCCTCAACGCCTTCCAGGCCGACGCCGACGCCACCACCTCCCGCGTCGCCGGAGCCGTGCTCCCCGCCCTCTACACCCTCGACCAGCGGGGCCGGCCGCAGCGGAACCCCGACTACCTGGAGTCCGCGCAGGTCATCGAGACCGAGCCCAAGCAGGTCGTCCTCTACAAGCTCAACCAGCAGGCCGTGTGGAGCGACGGGCGCGAGGTCGGGGCGCCCGACTTCGTCGCCCAGTGGCGGGCCCTGAGCGGCCGCGACACCGCGTACTGGACCGCCCGGAACTCCGGCTACGAGCGGATCGAGAAGATCGAGCGGGGCAAGAACGACCTGGAGGTGCGGGTCACCTTCGCCAAGCCCTACGCCGACTGGCAGTCCCTCTTCACCCCCCTCTACCCGAAGCAGGTGATGGGGTCCCCGGACGCCTTCAACGACGGCGCGCGCACCGCCCTCAAGGCCACCGCCGGACCGTTCCTGCTGAAGTCGGTCGACGCCGAGGGCGGCGACGTCACCCTCGCCCGCAACCCCCACTGGTGGGGACAGCCCGCCAAGCTCGACACCCTCGTCCTCAAGGCCGTCCCCCGGGCCGACCGGGCGGAGGCCCTCGCCGCGGGCACGCTCGACCTGGCCGAGATCGACCGGTCCACGGCCGAGCGGATCTCCCTGGCGGTCCGGGACGCCCGCGCCGGACGGAACGGCGCGCAGGCCGCCCTCGCCCACGGCCCCGGCTCCTCGATCACCCCCTCCAAGGCCCTGAGGTCCTGGGCCCTCGCCCACGGCTCCGACGAGGAGAGGGCGGAGGAGGTGCGGGCCGCCCGCAAGGAGAACCAGGAGGCGATCGCCCGGTACGCGAGCGCACAGGACACCCTGGCGAAGTACGTGGTCCGCAAGTCCCTGGAGCCCGCCTACACCCAGCTCTCGCTGAACGGCGAGTCCGGGCCGCTCGCCGACGAGCGGGTGCGGCGCGCGGTGGCCCGCGCCATCGACCGCCAGGAACTGGCCGAATCCGTACTCAAGCCGCTCGGCCTCCCGGCGAAGCCCCCCGGCAGCCACCTGGCCCTCGCCGGCCAGGCGGCGTACGAGGACGGCAGCGACGCCCTCGGCGGCCAGGACACCCAGGAGGCGCGGGCGCTCCTCGCCGACGCCGGCTGGGTCCCCGGCGGGGCGGCCGAGCGGCCCGCCGGTACCAAGGCGGGCAGCGAGGCGGAGAAGGAGGCGGCCGAGAAGGCCGGGAAGCCCGCGAAGGGCATGCCGAGCGCCGACGCCGAGAAGAAGAGCGACGACGCCTCCGGGGACACCCCCTCCGACGAGGGCCTCTACATCGTCGGCGACGACAAGCCGGGCGACCGCCGGGCCGCCCCCGCCCCCGTCGCCGGCGGCGCCGAGACCGGCACCCACGTCCTCGCCCCGGCCTCCGCCGCCGCCCGGCAGGGCGCCGCCCTCCAGGCCCGGGCCGAAGCCCTCGACACCCGGACCGGGGTCCTCGCCCGGGCCGAGGCACTCGACACCGGTACGGGCGCCGCCGCCCGCGCCCCGCAGGCCGCCGGGCCCGACCGGGCCGCCAAGCCCGACCGGGGGGTGGCCGGGGCCTACGCCCCGCGCGGCACCGCCGCGCCCGCCGCCGTCCCCGGGGCGAACCAGGGCCTCGGCAAGGACGGCAAGGCGCTCAGCCTCCGCTTCGTCCTGCCGTCCGGGCCGGGTTCCGAGCCGCTGCGGACGGTGGGGGACCGGATCGTCCGGATGCTCGACGCGGTCGGGATCCGCACCGAGGTCACCAAGGTCTCCGACGAGAGCTTCTTCAAGGACCACATCGCCTCGGGCGACTACGACCTGGCCCTCTACTCCTGGCCGGCCTCCGCCTTCCCCGCGACCGACGCCCGGCCGATCTTCGCCAAGCCCGAGCCGGCCTCGGACGGCTCGCTCCTGGTCGAGCAGAACTACTCCCGGGTCGGCACCGACCGCATCGACCAGCTGTTCGACCAGGCGGCGGGCACGCTCGACGAGGAGGAGGCCCTGGAGCTCGTGCGCCAGGCCGACGCCCGGATCTGGGCCGCGGCCGGCTCCATCCCCCTCTACCAGCGCCCGCAGCTCGTCGCCGCCAGGGCCGATCTGGTGAACGCGGGGGCCTGGGGCTTCGCCGCCCCCCGCTACCAGGACATCGGCTTCAAGAAGAAGGAGACCCCCAAGGGCCCGGAGGGGACCGGTGGAACGGGCCGGAAGCACGGCTAGCGGCGCGGCACGAAACCACCGAAAGCGCCGAAGCGGCTGAAAGCGCAGGTCACAACCTCAGAACCAGCTCAACTTCCTTGCCCGCCGGTGATCCCGGCGGGCAGGATCGCGTCGGCCCCTTGACCCGGCCGCACGACCTCCCCCACACCCTCGAAACCTCCCAGTAGACCCTCTCGGAACCCGGGCGGGGAAGCCTCTTGCGCGGCAGCCCCGTACCATGGAGACAGCCGTGGCGCGTCCGCCCGGCGGGCGTAAGAGGAACTGACGCCGATTCCCACGATCCGAGAGAAGCGCAAGCCACCCATGCCCACGCGCCACGACATCCGTAACGTCGCCATCGTCGCCCACGTCGACCACGGCAAGACGACCATCGTCGACGCCATGCTCAAGCAGGCCGGTGCCTTCGCCGCCCACCAGCAGCTCGACGACCGCATGATGGACTCGAACGACCTGGAGCGTGAGAAGGGCATCACGATCCTCGCCAAGAACACGGCGGTGAAGTACCACCCCAAGGACGGCGGGGCCCCGATCACGATCAACATCATCGACACCCCCGGCCACGCCGACTTCGGCGGCGAGGTCGAGCGCGGTCTGTCGATGGTGGACGCGGTCGTCCTCCTCGTGGACGCCTCGGAGGGTCCGCTCCCGCAGACCCGGTTCGTGCTGCGCAAGGCCCTCCAGCAGCGCAAGCCCGTCATCCTCTGCATCAACAAGACGGACCGCCCGGACTCCCGGATCGACGAGGTCGTCAACGAGACCTACGACCTGTTCCTGGACCTGGACGCGGACGAGGACCAGATCGAGTTCCCGATCGTCTACGCCTGCGGCCGTGACGGCATCGCCTCGCTGACCAAGCCGGAGAACGGCACCGTTCCCGCCGACAGCGACAGCCTGGAGCCGTTCTTCAGCGCCATCCTGGAGCACGTCCCCGCCCCGGTGTACGACGAGGAGGCGCCGCTCCAGGCGCACGTCACCAACCTCGACGCCGACAACTTCCTCGGCCGCATCGCGCTGCTCCGCGTCGAGCAGGGCGAGCTGCGCAAGGGCCAGACGGTCGCGTGGATCAAGCGGGACGGCACGATCTCCAACGTCCGCATCACCGAGCTGATGATGACCGAGGCGCTCACCCGCAAGCCGGCCGAGGTCGCCGGCCCCGGTGACATCTGCGCCGTCGCCGGCATCCCCGACATCATGATCGGCGAGACCCTGGCCGACCCGGAGAACCCGATCGCGCTCCCGCTGATCACGGTCGACCAGCCGGCCATCTCCATGACCATCGGCACCAACACCTCGCCGCTCGTCGGCCGCGGCGGCACGGGCAAGGGCGCGGACGCCAAGGCCGCCGTCAAGAACCGCAAGGTCACCGCCCGCCAGGTCAAGGACCGTCTGGACCGCGAGCTCATCGGCAACGTCTCGCTCCGCGTCCTCGACACCGAGCGCCCGGACGCCTGGGAGGTCCAGGGCCGCGGTGAGCTCGCGCTCGCCATCCTGGTCGAGCAGATGCGCCGCGAGGGCTTCGAGCTCACCATCGGCAAGCCGCAGGTCGTCACCAAGCTCGTCGACGGCAAGGTGCACGAGCCCGTCGAGCGCCTCACGGTCGACGTCCCCGAGGAGCACATGGGCGCGGTCACGCAGCTCATGGGCGTCCGCAAGGGCCGCATGGACAACATGTCGAACCACGGCTCCGGCTGGGTCCGCATGGAGTTCGTCGTCCCGTCCCGCGGCCTCATCGGCTTCCGTACGGAGTTCCTCACCAACACCCGCGGCACGGGCATCGCCCACTCGATCCACGAGGGCCACGAGCCGTGGTTCGGCACGCTGACGACCCGCAACAACGGTTCGCTGGTCGCCGACCGCGCCGGTGCCGTCACCGCCTTCGCGATGACCAACCTCCAGGAGCGCGGCGTCCTGTTCACCGACCCCGGCACCGAGGTGTACGAGGGCATGATCGTCGGCGAGAACTCGCGCTCCGACGACATGGACGTGAACATCACCAAGGAGAAGAAGCTCACCAACATGCGCTCCTCCTCGGCCGACTCCTTCGAGGCGATCGTCCCGCCGCGCAAGCTCTCCCTGGAGCAGTCCCTGGAGTTCTGCCGCGACGACGAGTGCGTCGAGGTGACCCCGGAGGCCGTGCGCATCCGCAAGGTCATCCTGGACCAGAACGCGCGCGGTCGCGCGTCCTCGCGCGCCAAGAACGGCTGATCCGGGGCCGGTTGGACCGGTCCCGCCCGTACGACCTGAGCCCCGCCGTCCCCGGCGGGGCTCAGTCGTGTCCTCCGCCGGACGGGCCGCCGGACGGACCGCCGCCGGGCCGGGGAGGAGGGTGGATCCCGGTCCCGCCGTCAAGTCGAATTAGGTGACCCTCTGTCCGGATACCGGTCATCGCTCTCCGGAACGTGTATTAACAGTCCGTTTCGGGGGTGTCTGTCTGGACTCACTTTGTCCGGATTTCGGTACCTCGGGGCGGGGTGATGTTGTCAAAACGAGACCACTTAAGTGTGGTTTACGGCCCGGACGTACTTAATAGTTGGCTCCATTGAGCTCGGGTCAATGGGTCACGCACTGTGGGGAGTGCCGACTCACGAGCACACTCGGGGCACTTGAGTGCATAGCCGTCAGGGGTGTCGGCGAAACTCGGAGTGCCCCTCTTGTAGTGACAAAGTGGACTCATGAGGAGGAACCCATGCGCGGTGCCAAGAGCGCCAAGTGGGTAACGGGCGCGATCATCGTCGCCCTTGCTGCGACCGCCTGTGGCGGGGGGAAGAGCGACGGCGGCAGCGACGCCAAGGGCGCTGTTGACCCGAACGGAATCTTCTCCATCGAACTCGGCGAGCCCGAGAAGCCCCTGTACACGGGCGACACGATGGAGTCCAACGGCTCCGCGGTCATGGACGGACTGTTCTCGCGTCTCGTCGACTACAAGACCGACGGCTCGCTCGAGATGATCAACGCCGAGTCGGTCACCACGACGGACTCGAAGACGTGGACCGTCAAGCTCAAGCCGGGCTGGACCTTCCACGACGGCACCCCGGTGACCGCCAAGTCCTACGTGGACGCGTGGAACTGGAACGCCAACGTCAAGAACGCCATGGGTCTCAACTCGTGGTTCGCCGACATCAAGGGCTTCGAGAAGCTCAGCCCGTCGGAGGAGGGTGCCAAGCCCACCTCGGACAAGCTGGACGGTCTGAAGGTCGTCGACGAGAACACCTTCACCATCGAGCTCGCGAAGGCCGTCCCGTACTTCGCCCACAAGCTCGCCTACGTCGTCTTCGCGCCGCTGCCGGAGTCCTTCTACAAGGACCCGAAGGCCGCCGGCCAGAAGCCGATCGGCAACGGTCCCTACAAGTTCAAGAGCTGGGACCACAAGAAGCAGATCGAGATCGTCCGCTACGACGACTACAAGGGCCCGAACAAGGCGAAGAACGGCGGTGTGGTCTTCAAGAACTACACCACCCTCGAGGCCGCCTACGAGGACCTGAAGTCGGACAACGTCGACGTCCTGCGCCAGATCGCCCCGAAGGACCTCCCGGTCTACCGCCAGGACCTCGGCGACCGCGCCGTCGACCAGGCGTACTCCGCGATCCAGACCATGGCCGTCGCCTTCTACTCCGACCAGTGGAAGAAGCCGAAGCAGGTCGACCCGAAGGTCATCCAGGGCATCTCGATGGCCATCGACCGCGCCACCATCACCAAGACGGTGCTCCAGGGCACCCGCGAGCCCGCCACCGGCTGGGTCGCCAAGGGTGTGCTCGGCTACCAGCCGAACGCGGTCGACGTCACCAAGTTCGACCCGACCAAGGCCAAGGAGCTCATCAAGGCCGGCGGCGGCGTCCCCGGCAACAAGATCTCCATCCAGTTCAACGCCGACGGCGGTCACAAGGAGTGGGTGGACGCGGTCTGCAACTCCATCACCCAGTCCACGGGCGTCGCCTGTGTCGGCGACGGCAAGGCGGACTTCCAGGCCGACCTGCAGGCGCGCAAGAACAAGCAGGTCAAGTCGTTCTACCGCTCCGGCTGGGTGCTCGACTACCCGGTGAACGCCAACTTCATCTCCGACCTGTTCCGTACGGGTGCGGCGGGTAACCAGGGCGACTTCTCCAACAAGGAGCTGGACGCCAAGATCGCCAAGGCGGACTCCGCTCCGACGCTGGACGAGTCGGTGAAGCAGTACCAGGCCATCGAGAAGGACCTGGTCAACTACATGCCGTCCATCCCGCTCTGGTACTACAAGGTCAACGCGGGCTACTCCGAGAAGGTTTCGGGCGTGGCTTACGGTCAGGACGGCGACCCGATCCTGACCGGCGTCGAGGTCCACAAGTAAACCCGAAAGCGTAGTCCGCACGCCGTCACGGGACTGACGGATCGTCAGTCCCGTCTCGGCGCCTTACGCAGCGGCTGGGGGGCCCTTCCACGGCACCGCGCTGTCCGAATCCGGGCAGGCGCGTCGGGGGAGGGCCCTCGGCTGCGGCCGTCACATCTCAACGGAGGCATGATGGGGCGCTATGTCGCACGACGACTGCTCCAGATGATCCCGGTTTTCTTCGGGACAACCCTGCTGATCTTCCTCATGGTCTACAGCCTGCCCGGTGACCCCGTGGCCGGTCTGTTCGGCGACAAGGGGGCGTCGCCCGCGACCATCGCGGAGATCAGACACAAGCTCGGTCTCGATCAGCACATCCTGAAGCAGTACTGGGACTACATCAGTGGAATCCTCTTCCACTTCGACTTCGGCACGCAGATCCGCAACGAACGGCCTGTGACCGAAGTGCTGGGCGACGCGTTCCCCGTCACGATCCAGCTCGCGGCCCTCGCCTTCGCCTTCGAGCTCGTGTTCGGTGTCGGTCTCGGCATCATCGCGGGCCTCCGTGCCGGCCGTCTCGCCGACAACATCATCCTGATCTTCACCCTGCTGATCATCTCGATCCCGGTCTTCGTGCTGGCCTACATCATCAAGGTGGTCTTCTGGGTCCAGCTCGGCTGGATCGAACCCAACGTGAGCAACGAGCAGTTGCTCTCCGAGATGATCGCTCCGGCCATCGTCCTCGGCGGTCTCTCCCTCGCCTACGTGGCGCGGCTCACCCGCACCTCCATGGCGGAGAACCTGCGCGCCGACTACATGCGCACGGCCGTCGCCAAGGGCCTGCCGAAGCGGCGCGTCATCGGCGTCCACCTCATGCGCAACTCGATGATCCCCGTCGTCACCTTCCTCGGCACCGACATCGGCGCCCTGATGGGCGGCGCGGTCGTCACCGAGGGCATCTTCAACATCAAGGGTGTCGGTGGTCTGATCTACGAGTCGATCACCCGTCGTGAGGGCAGCACCCTCGTCGGCCTCGTCACCGTCCTGGTGGTCGTCTACCTCGTCACCAGCCTGCTCATCGACCTGCTGTACGCGGTCCTGGACCCGAGGATCCGGTATGCCTGACGCGACCAAGACCACAGCCGCGACGGCGGTGGACGCCGTCACCACCCCTCCGGTGGAGGCGTCCGCCCCGCAGGGCAAGCCGGACAAGCCCCGCTCGCTCTGGGGTGACGCCTGGCGCGACCTGCGCCGCAACCCGTACTTCCTCGTGTCGTCGGTGCTGATCTTCTTCCTGCTGCTCATCGCCGCGTTCCCGGGGATGTTCACCAGCGCCTCGCCCACGGCCGGCGACCTCGTCAAGCACTACATCGGCAAGCCGGAGCTCGGTGACGTCGGCTCCCCCGGCTGGTTCGGCTACGACATCCAGGGCCGCTCCGTCTACGCCCGCCTCATCTACGGCACCCGCGCCTCGGTGATCGTCGGCATCTGCGTCACCCTGATCGTCACCGTCGTCGGCGGTCTCATGGGCATGATCGCCGGTTACTTCGGCGGCTGGACCGACACGATCCTCTCCCGTCTGACCGACATCTTCTTCGGCATCCCGTTCCTGCTCGGCGCCATGGTCGTCCTGCAGTCCTTCACCGACCGCACCATCATGGTCGTCGTCTTCGCCCTCGCCTTCCTCGGCTGGACGCAGATGGCCCGCGTCATGCGCGGCGCCGTGATCACGGTCAAGCAGGCCGACTACGTCCACGCCGCCAAGGCGCTGGGCGCCGGTACCGCCCGGATCCTGTTCCGGCACATCCTGCCGAACGCCATGGCGCCGGTGATCGTCGTCGCCACCATCGCCCTCGGCGGCTACATCTCGGCCGAGGCGACCCTGTCCTACCTGGGGCTCGGCTTCGCCGCCCCGACCGTCTCGTGGGGTGTCGACATCTCCGCGGGTGTTCAGGCGATCCGTACGTCGCCGCACATCCTGCTGTACCCGTCGATCATGCTGAGCCTCACCGTCCTGGCGTTCATCATGCTCGGCGAAGCCGTCCGCAACGCCCTCGACCCCAAGCTGCGCTGAGGAGGGCGTAAAAGATGAGCATCATCGACAAGACCGCGGCCGTCCCCGCGCCGCGCGACGGGTCCGGCACCGGCCCGCTGCTCGAAGTCCGCGACCTGCACGTGGAGTTCCACACCCGTGACGGTGTGGCCAAGGCGGTCAACGGCGTCAACTACTCGGTGAACGCCGGCGAGACCCTCGCCGTCCTCGGCGAGTCCGGCTCCGGCAAGTCCGTCACCGCCCAGGCCGTCATGGGCATCCTCGACATGCCCCCCGGCAAGATCCCGCAGGGCGAGATCCTGTTCCGCGGCCAGGACATGCTGAAGATGTCCGACGAGGAGCGCCGGAAGATCCGCGGCCGCAAGATCGCGATGATCTTCCAGGACGCGCTGTCCTCCCTGAACCCGGTCCTCAACGTCGGCTACCAGCTCGGCGAGATGTTCCGGGTCCACCAGGGCCTGTCCAAGAAGGACGCCAGGATCAAGGCCATCGAGCTGATGGACAAGGTCAAGATCCCGGCCGCCAAGGCCCGGGTCACCGACTACCCCCACCAGTTCTCCGGCGGCATGCGCCAGCGCATCATGATCGCCATGGCGCTCGCCCTGGAGCCGGACCTGATCATCGCCGACGAGCCCACCACGGCTCTCGACGTGACCGTCCAGGCCCAGGTCATGGACCTCCTCGCGGAGCTCCAGCAGGAATACAACATGGGCCTGATCCTGATCACCCACGACCTCGGCGTCGTCGCCGACGTCGCGGACAAGATCGCCGTGATGTACGCCGGCCGGATCGTCGAGCAGGCGCCCGTGCACGAGCTGTACAAGCGCCCGGCCCACCCGTACACCCGCGGTCTCCTCGACTCGATCCCGCGCCTGGACCAGAAGGGCCAGGAGCTCTACGCGATCAAGGGCCTGCCGCCCAACCTGCTCCGCGTCCCCACCGGCTGCGCCTTCAACCCGCGCTGCCCGAAGGCCGAGGACATCTGCCGCACGGAGATCCCGGCCCTGGCGCCGGTCACCGAGCAGGACGGCACGGACCTTCCGGGCCGCAAGAGCGCCTGCCACTTCTGGAAGGAGACGATCCATGGCTGACCTCAGTAAGAACGACGAGGCCGTGGCCGCCGCCAACGAAGAGGCTCTGGTCGCCGCCATCGAGGCCCCCGTGGGCCGCGGCGAGCCGATCCTCCAGGTGCGCGGTCTGAAGAAGCACTTCCCGCTGACGCAGGGCGTCCTCTTCAAGAAGCAGGTCGGCGCGGTCAAGGCCGTGGACGGGGTCTCCTTCGACCTCTACCAGGGCGAGACCCTCGGCATCGTGGGCGAGTCCGGCTGCGGCAAGTCCACGGTCGCCAAGCTCCTGATGAACCTGGAGCGGGCCACCGCGGGCGAGGTCTTCTACAAGGGCCAGGACATCACCAAGCTGTCCGGGCGCGCCCTGAAGGCGGTCCGCCGGAACATCCAGATGGTGTTCCAGGACCCGTACACCTCGCTCAACCCGCGCATGACGGTCGGCGACATCATCGGCGAGCCCTTCGACATCCACCCCGAGGTGGCCCCGAAGGGCGACCGGCGCCGCAAGGTGCAGGAGCTCCTGGACGTCGTCGGTCTGAACCCGGAGTACATCAACCGGTACCCGCACCAGTTCTCCGGCGGTCAGCGCCAGCGCATCGGCATCGCCCGCGGCCTCGCGCTCAACCCCGAGATCATCATCTGCGACGAGCCGGTCTCGGCCCTGGACGTCTCCGTCCAGGCCCAGGTCATCAACCTGATGGAGAAGCTCCAGGACGAGTTCAACCTCTCCTACCTCTTCATCGCGCACGACCTGTCGATCGTCCGGCACATCTCGGACCGCGTCGGCGTCATGTACCTCGGCAAGATGGCCGAGATCGGTACGGACGCGGAGATCTACGAGCACCCGACGCACCCGTACACGCAGGCGCTGCTCTCCGCGGTGCCGGTGCCGGACCCGGAGGCCCGCGCGCACCGCGAGCGGATCATCCTCACCGGTGACGTGCCCTCGCCGGCGAACCCGCCGTCGGGCTGCAGCTTCCGCACCCGCTGCTGGAAGGCGCAGGAGCGCTGCGCCCAGGAGGTGCCGCTCCTCGCGGTGCCGGCCGCGTTCCAGGGCCAGGACACCCCGGCCGCCCACCCCTCGGCGTGCCACTTCGCCGAGGAGAAGCAGGTCGTCCCGGTGCACTGACACCCCGCGCGGTTCCGCACGGCCGGCTCCCGGCGCCCCCACGGCGCCGGGAGCCGGCCGTTTTCGCGCGCCCCCGCCGTCGCACTGATGGGCGCCGACAACATGCAGGCGTGCTGACGCGGGGTGATATTGGGGCTCTCAGTGTGAATCGGGACATACGGGAGGCACTCCATGCGCGGAGCCACGCACGCCAAGTGGGCCGCTCTGGCCACCGCCGTCGCCCTCGCGGCGACCGCCTGCGGCGGCGGCGACAGCGGCGGTGGCGGAGGGGCCGACGGCGTCGTGTCCTCCTCGTGGGGCGACCCGCAGAACCCGCTGGAGCCCGCCAACACCAACGAGGTCCAGGGCGGCAAGGTCCTGTCCATGATCTTCCGGGGCCTCAAGCAGTACGACCCCAAGACCGGCGAGGCCAAGGACATGCTCGCCGAGAAGATCGAGACCACCGACTCGACCAACTTCACCGTCACCGTCAAGGACGGCTGGACCTTCTCCAACGGCGAGAAGGTCACCGCCAAGTCCTTCGTCGACGCCTGGAACTACGGCGCCCACCTGAAGAACAACCAGAAGAACGCCTACTTCTTCGGCCAGATCCAGGGCTACGACCAGGTCCACCCCGAGAAGGGCGAGCCCACCGCCGAGACCATGTCCGGCCTCAAGGTCACCGGCGACCGCACCTTCACGGTCAAGCTCACCCAGAAGTTCTCCACCTGGCCCGTCACCCTCGGCTACGCGGCCTTCGCCCCGCTGCCCCGGTCCTTCTTCAGCGACCACGCCGGCTGGCTCTCGAAGCCCGTCGGCAACGGCCCGTACACCATCGACTCCTACTCCAAGGGGTCCCAGATGGTCCTGAAGAAGTGGGACGCCTACCCCGGCAGCGACAAGGCGCAGAACGGCGGCGTGACCCTCAAGGTCTACACCGACAACAACACCGCCTACACCGACCTGATCGCCGGCAACCTCGACCTCGTCGACGACGTCCCCGCCGCCCAGCTCAAGAACGTCGGGGCCGACCTCGGCGACCGGTACATCAACGTGCCCGCCGGCATCATCCAGACCCTCTCCTTCCCGTTCTACGACGCGAACTGGAACAAGCCGAACCAGGCGAAGCTCCGCCAGGGCCTGTCGCGGGCGATCGACCGGAACCAGATCACCGAGACGATCTTCCAGAAGACCCGCACCCCCGCCGTCGACTGGACCTCGCCCGTCCTCGGCGAGGACGGCGGCTTCAAGGACGTCTGCGGCGACCTCTGCAAGTACGACGCCGCCGAGGCGAAGAAGCTGGTCGCCGAGGGCGGCGGCATCCCCGGCGGCACCATGAAGATCTCGTACAACGCCGACACCGGCAGCCACAAGGAGTGGGTGGACGCGGTCTGCAACTCCATCAACCGCGCCCTCGGCAACGACCGCGCCTGCGTCGGCAACCCCGTCGGCACCTTCGCCGACTACCGCAACCAGGTCACCACGCAGAAGCTCACCGGCCCGTTCCGCGCCGGCTGGCAGATGGACTACCCGCTCATCCAGAACTTCCTCCAGCCGCTGTACTACACCAACGCCTCGTCCAACGACGGCAAGTGGACGAACCCCGAGTTCGACAAGCTGGTGAACCAGGCCAACGCCGAGGCCGACACCGCCAAGGCCGTCGGCCTCTTCCAGCAGGCCGAGGAAGTCCTCCGCGACGACATGGGCGCCATCCCGCTCTGGTACCAGAACGGCAGCGCCGGCTACTCGGAGCGCGTGAGCAACGTGACCCTGAACCCCTTCAGCGTCCCGGTCTACGACCAGATCAAGGTGAACTGACGGCGTAGCAGGCCGACGGCGCACGGCCCGGCCCGCGGACCCCCGCGCCGGGCCGTACGCCTTCCCGCATCCCTTCCCGGAGCCAACCCCCGGAGCCCCCCATGGGTCGATACGTGATCCGGCGACTGCTGCAGATGATCCCGGTCTTCTTCGGCGCCACGCTGCTGATCTTCCTGATGGTGAACGTGATGGGCGACCCCGTCGCCGGACTGTGCGGCGACCGCCAGTGCGACCCGGCGACCGCCGCCCAGCTCAAGAAGGAGTTCGGCCTCGACAAGCCGGTCTGGCAGCAATACCTGACCTACATGGGCAACGTCTTCACCGGCGACTTCGGCACGGCCTTCAACGGCCAGGAGGTCACCGAGCTGATGGCCGACGCCTTCCCGGTCACCATCCGCCTCACCATCGTCGCGATCGTCTTCGAGATCCTCATCGGCATCAGCCTCGGCGTCCTCACCGGCCTCAAGCGCGGCCGGCCCGTCGACACCGGCGTGCTGCTGCTCACCCTGGTCGTCATCTCCGTCCCGACCTTCGTCACCGGCCTGCTCGTCCAGCTCCTCCTCGGCGTCAAGTGGAAGTGGATCGACCCCTCGGTCTCCTCCGAGGCCCCCTTCGACGAACTGATCGTCCCCGGCCTGGTCCTCGCCTCCGTGTCGCTCGCCTACGTCACCCGGCTCACCCGGACCTCGATCGCCGAGAACAAGCGCGCCGACTACGTCCGCACCGCCGTCGCCAAGGGCCTGCCCCGCCGCCGGGTCATCACCCGGCACCTGCTGCGCAACAGCCTCATCCCCGTGGTCACCTTCATCGGCACCGACATCGGCGCGCTCATGGGCGGCGCCATCGTCACCGAGCGGATCTTCAACATCCACGGGGTCGGCTACCAGCTCTACCAGGGCATCCTCCGCCAGAACACCCAGACCGTGGTCGGCTTCGTGACCGTACTCGTCCTGGTCTTCCTGGTGGCCAACCTGCTCGTCGACCTCCTGTACGCCGTCCTTGACCCGAGGATCCGCTATGCCTGAGATGCCCGAGCACCACGACGAGGGGTCGGCCATCGCCTCGACCGGGGCCGGAGGCGCCACCGACCTCGCGATGTCCGAGGCCGAGACCCTGGAGAGGGTCCCCGTCGGCCACGACGGCACCGGGCCCGACAAGAAGGCCCGCTCCCTCTGGTCCGACGCCTGGCACGACCTGCGCCGCAACCCGATCTTCATCGTCTCCGGCCTGGTCATCCTCTTCCTGGTGGTCATCGCCATCTGGCCGCAGCTCATCGCCAGCGGCAACCCGCTGGACTGCGACCTCTCCAAGGCCCAGGAGGGCTCCCAGCCCGGCCACCCCTTCGGCTTCAACGGCCAGGGCTGCGACGTCTACACCCGTACGGTCCACGGGGCCAGGGCCTCCATCGAGGTCGGCGTCCTCGCCACCCTCGGCGTGACCCTCCTCGGCTCGGTCCTCGGCGGCCTCGCCGGCTTCTACGGCGGCGCCTGGGACGGCTTCCTCTCCCGGATCACCGACATCTTCTTCGCCATCCCCGTCGTCCTCGGCGGCCTGGTCCTCCTCTCCGTCGTCAGCAACAACAGCGTCTGGCCCGTCATCGGCTTCATGGTGCTGCTCGGCTGGCCGCAGATCTCCCGCATCGCCCGCGGCTCCGTCATCACCGCCAAGCAGAACGACTACGTCCAGGCCGCCCGCGCGCTCGGCGCCTCCAACTCCCGGATGCTGCTCCGGCACATCACGCCCAACGCCGTGGCCCCCGTGATCGTCGTCGCCACCATCGCCCTCGGCACGTACATCTCCCTTGAGGCCACGCTCTCCTTCCTCGGCGTCGGCCTCAAGCCCCCCACCGTCTCCTGGGGCATCGACATCTCCTCGGCCTCGCAGTACATCCGCAACGCCCCGCACATGCTGCTCTGGCCGGCCGGCGCGCTGGCCGTCACGGTGCTCGCCTTCATCATGCTCGGCGACGCCGTCCGCGACGCCCTCGACCCCAAGCTGAGGTAGGGACCCATGCTGCTCGAAGTGCGCGACCTGCACGTGGAGTTCCATACCCGGGACGGGGTGGCCAGGGCGGTCAACGGCGTCGACTACTCCGTCGACGCGGGGGAGACCCTCGCCGTCCTCGGCGAGTCCGGCTCCGGCAAGTCCGTCACCGCCCAGGCCGTCATGGGCATCCTCGACGTCCCCCCGGGGAAGATCACGCGGGGCGAGATCCTCTTCCAGGGCCAGGACCTCCTGAAGCTCAGGGAGGACGAGCGGCGCAAGATCCGGGGCGCCCGGATGGCGATGGTCTTCCAGGACGCGCTGTCCTCGCTCAACCCCGTCCTCAGCGTCGGCGACCAGCTCGGCGAGATGTTCCAGGTCCACCGGGGGATGTCCCGGAAGGACTCCCGGACCAAGGCCGTCGAGCTGATGGACCGGGTCCGCATCCCCGCCGCCAAGGAACGCGTCGGCCAGTACCCGCACCAGTTCTCCGGCGGCATGCGCCAGCGCATCATGATCGCCATGGCGCTCGCCCTGGAGCCGGACCTGATCATCGCGGACGAGCCCACCACCGCCCTCGACGTGACCGTCCAGGCCCAGGTGATGGACCTGCTCGCGGAGCTCCGGCGCGAGCTGAACATGGGCCTGATCCTCATCACCCACGACCTCGGCGTCGTCGCCGACGTGGCCGACAAGATCGCCGTGATGTACGCGGGCCGGATCGTCGAACAGGCCCCCGTCCACGAGATCTACAAGGCCCCCGCCCACCCCTACACCAAGGGCCTCCTCGAATCGATCCCGCGCCTGGACCAGAAGGGCCAGGAGCTCTACGCGATCAAGGGCCTGCCGCCCAACCTGCTGCACATCCCGCCCGGCTGCGCCTTCAACCCGCGCTGTCCGATGGCCCAGGACGTCTGCCGGACCGACGAGCCCCCGCTGTACGAGGTGACCGAGTCCCCGGTGCCGCGCGCCAGCGCCTGCCACTTCTGGAAGGAGTGCCTCCATGGCTGAGACGGCCGAGGCGATTCTCGAAGTCCGGGACCTCCACAAGCACTACCCGCTCACCCGGGGCGTCCTCTTCAAGAAGCAGGTCGGCGCCGTCAAGGCCGTCGACGGCGTCGACTTCGACCTCGTCGCCGGCGAGACCCTCGGCATCGTCGGCGAGTCCGGCTGCGGCAAGTCGACCGTCGCGAAGATGCTGGTCAACCTCGAACGGCCCACCTCCGGCACCATCCGCTACAAGGGCGAGGACATCACCACGCTCTCCGCGCGCGCACTGAAGGCGGTCCGCCGCAACATCCAGATGGTGTTCCAGGACCCGTACACCTCCCTCAACCCGCGCATGACCGTCGGCGACATCATCGGCGAGCCGTACGAGATCCACCCCGAGGTGGCCCCCAAGGGCGACCGGCGCCGCAAGGTCCAGGACCTCCTGGACGTCGTCGGCCTCAACCCCGAGTACATCAACCGCTATCCGCACCAGTTCTCCGGCGGCCAGCGCCAGCGCATCGGCATCGCCCGCGGCCTCGCCCTCCAGCCCGAGGTCATCGTCGCGGACGAACCGGTCTCCGCCCTCGACGTCTCCGTCCAGGCCCAGGTCATCAACCTGATGGAGAAGCTCCAGGACGAGTTCTCCCTGTCGTACGTGTTCATCGCCCACGACCTGTCCATCGTGCGGCACATCTCCGACCGGGTCGGCGTCATGTACCTCGGCCGGATCGTCGAGATCGGCACCGACGCGCAGATCTACGACCACCCCACCCACCCCTACACCCAGGCGCTGCTCTCCGCCGTCCCCGTCCCCGACCCCGAGGCGCGCGCCCACCGCGAGCGGGTCATCCTCACCGGCGACGTGCCCTCCCCGGCGAACATCCCCTCCGGCTGCCGCTTCCGCACCCGCTGCTGGAAGGCGCGGGAGCGCTGCGCCCAGGAGGTCCCCCTCCTGGCGGTCCCGGCCGTCTTCCGCCTCACCGACAGCCCGGCCCGCCACGACTCGGCCTGCCACTTCGCGGAGGAGAAGCACGTGGTCGCGGAGGAGCACAGGGCGGCCTTGGAGAAGCCGGGGGACGGCGCTCCGGACCTGGAGAAGAAGCCCGGGCCCCCGCCCCCGGGAGGCAGCCACCTCCTCCGCCCGGAGGACGGCGCCCCGGGGACGGAGCCCCCGCCCCCCGGCGCCCCTTAACACCCGGGCAACCCGCCCGACTCGGCTCCGATATACGGACGCGCCAGGCTGCACACCGTACGGCCGTGCGGGTGCCGTGGGCCGGCCGGAGCGCCTCGTGCGCCCCGGCCGGCCGCCCCGCGCTCGCCGGATATCCGGAACCGCTTGTTTCGGCCGGTCGCGACCGTGAGTATCGAAGCCGTGACTGTGACACGACCGGCACGTCTCACCGGCGCCGCGCTCAGCGGCGCGCTCGTCCTCGTCGCCGCAGTGTGGATCCTCCAGGACCTCGCCGCGCTCGGCTCGCCCGCCGACCTCGCGTGGTACTGGGCCGGGGACCGGTCCTTCCTCGCCCGGGGGCGGGCCGCCACCTCCCTGGTCGACCCGGTGCTCCTCGTCGCCTCCGCGGCCACCGCCGTCGCCGCCCTCCGCTCGCGGCACGCCGCCTCCGCGCTCGCCGCCACCGGCACCGCCACCCTCGCCCTGCGCCTGCCCGGCCTCTGGACGCCCTGGAGCGGGGCCCTCGTCACCGCCCTGCTCGAACTGGCCCTCGCCGCCGGTCTCGTCCTCGTCGCCGCCGTCGGACGCCGCCCGCCGGACACCCCGTACGAGCCGCTCCCCGGCCGCCCCCGCACCGGCCCCGCCGTCGCCGCCGGGACCCTCCTCGCGGCCGCCGCCCTCGCCGCGGCCGGCTGGGAGCTGTACTGGGCCGTCCGGCTGCCCCCGGAGATCACCGTCGACCGGTTCACCGGCGGCCGGTCCGTCGCCGGGGCGGCCCTCGCGCCCCCGCCCGGCTGGCTGGCGGCCGTCCTCGCCGCGCTGTACGCCACGGCCGCCGGCTCCGTCCTCGCGCGGGCCCGCCACGGCCGCGCCTTCGGCCTGCTCGCCGGCGCGTTCCTGGCCGCCCGCGGCCTCGCCGGGACCGCCGGGGCCGTCCGGTACGGGATCCTCGAACGGCTCGCGGACCTCCCCGCACCGCACCGGGCGGACGTCCTCACCTCCGTCCTCGGCCTGCTCGCGGGCGTCGCCGTCCTCGCCCTCCTGGCCGGGCGCGGCGCCCCCGCCGCCGCGCCCGGCCCGTACCCGCCGGCCGGGGCGCTGCCCCCGCCCCCGCCGCACCCCCGGCCGCCCGGCTGGTGACCCGGCCTCAGCCCCGGTCGGGGCCGAGGGACCGCCGCAGGAAGTCCACCTGGAGCAGGAGCAGGTTCTCCGCCACCTGCTCCTGCGGCGTCATGTGCGTGACCCCCGACAGCGGCAGCACCTCGTGCGGCCGGCCCGCCGCGAGCAGCGCGGAGGAGAGCCGCAGCGCGTGCCCCACCACCACGTTGTCGTCCGCGAGCCCGTGCACGACCATCATCGGCCGGACCGGCACCTCGGGGGACGACAGCCCGTCGTCGGTGAGCAGCGACTGCGCCGCGTACACCTCCGGGTCGTCCTGCGGGGTGCCGAGGTACCGCTCCGTGTAGTGCGTGTCGTAGAGCCGCCAGTCCGTCACCGGCGCCCCGACGACGGCCGCGTGGAAGACGTCCGGCCGCTGGAGCACCGCCCGCGCCGCCAGGTAGCCGCCGTACGACCAGCCCCGGACCGCCACCCGGTCCAGGTCGAGGGGGAAGCGCCCGGCGAGCGCGTGCAGCGCCTCCACCTGGTCGTCGAGCGTCGGCGTCAGGTCGCGCAGGATCGCCTTCTCCCAGGCGGGGGAGCGGCCCGGCGTGCCGCGCCCGTCCGCCACGACCACCGCGAAGCCCTGGTCGGCGAACCACTGGGACGTCAGGTGCGGGTTGTGCGCGGCCACCACCCGCTGCCCGTGCGGGCCGCCGTACGGGTCCATCAGGACCGGCAGCGGCCCGTCGCCCTCCGCGTACCCCGAGGGCAGCAGCACCGCGCACGGGATCCGCCGGGCCCCGGCCTCCGTGAGCCGGGGCCGGGCGGTGATCACCGGCCGCTGCGCGTACGAGGCGACCGTCGCGACCCGTTCGCCGTCCCGCAGCACCCGCGCCGTGCTCCCCGGCTCGTCCGGGCGCGCCGACACCATGACGGTCACCGCCCCCGCGCGCACCGCGCCGTGCGCGCCGACGCCCTCGGAGAGCCGCTCGGCGCCCTCCTCCGTCACCCGGTACACATGGACCTCGCCGGTCTCCGGCGCCTGCGCGCCCGCGCCCGCCGAGGCCGACACCAGGACGTCGCCGGGCCCCACGTCGAGCACCGCCCGGACGTGCAGCCGCCCGTCGGTGAGGGCCCGGTCCCCGACGGCCAGGACCCGCGCCCCGCCGTCGCCCGTGTCCACGTCCGCGCCGCCCTCCGCGACGTTCGCGATCCGTACGAGCCGCCCGTCCGCGCTCCACGCCGGCGCCCCCGGGAGCAGCTCCAGCCATGCCGGGTCCTCCTCCACGAGCACCGTCGAGACCGCCCCGGTCGCCGGGTCCACCGCCAGGTGCGCCTGCTCCCGCTGCCCCCGCGTCTGGACGAGCAGCAGCGGCGCCCCGGCCGCCGACCAGTGCGCCCGCGCCAGGTACGGGTACCGCTCCCGGTCCCACTCCACCTCCGTGCGCGACCCGTCGAGGCCCACGACGAACAGCCGCACCTCCGCGTTGGCCGTCCCCGCCGCCGGGTACCCCACCCGCTGCGGCTCCCGGTCCGGGTGCGCCGGGTCCGCGATCCACCAGGACCGCACCGCCCGGTCGTCCACCCGCGCCACGAGCAGCCGGTCCGACTCCGGGGACCACCAGTGGCCGCGATACCGCCCCATCTCCTCCGAGGCGATGAATTCGGCCAATCCGTAGGAGACGTGCGGGTCCTCCGGAACGGCCAGCGCCCGGTCGTCCGCGCCGTCCGCGCCCACCACCCGCAGCGCGCCCTCCGCCACGTACGCCACCAGCCGCCCGTCCGGCGAGGGACGCGGGTCGATCACCGGCCCCGGCACCGGCAGCTCCCGCGCCGTCCCCGCCCGCAGCTCCGCCGCGAACAGCCGCCCCGACAGGGCGAACGCCGCCAACTCCACGGCCCCGTCCACCGCGTACGCCACGATCCCGGCCGAGCCCTCCCGGCTCCGCTCCCGGCGCGCCCGCTCCTGCGGGGACAACTCCTCCTCCGCGCCCCCGAGCAGCACCTCCGGGTCGGCCGCCACCCGCTCCGCCGGCTCGCCCCCCGGCGGCAGGTCGAGCACCCACAGCCGGTGCGAACGGTCCGTGCCGGAGGCGGATCTGACGAACACCACGCGCTCCCCGTCCGGGGAGACCGAGAAACCGCGCGGGACCCCCAGGGCGAACCGCTGGGTCCGGGCGTACTGGCGGGGGAAGGAGAGCCCGGCCGAGGGTGTGGCCGACTGCTGTCGAGACAAGGTCATGAGGCCGAAACTAGCGCTGTGCGCCCCCCTCGTGCCTCCGTCCGCCGATCGATGCGATGGCACGGATAGTTATGATCCGTAGCGCTGGGTGGGTAGGCATCCGTCTGGCACATGCTTTCTGCTCCTTGCCGGAACCGCTCGAACGAACCGACCGAAGAAGTCCGACCGAAGAAGTGTGGAGGTGAACCGCCGTGGCACTCTCGATCTCCGTGGTGGTGCTGCTGGCGATCGTCGTCTTCCTTCTGATCCGGAAATCCGGGTTGAAGGCTGGACATGCGGCGGTCTGTGCGCTCCTGGGCTTCTACCTGGCGAGCTCGTCCATCGCCCCGTCCATCAGCACCTTCACGACGAACGTGGCGGGCATGATCGGCGGCCTCAAGTTCTGAGCGTCCGGGTCCGGGGTCTCCTCCCGGTCCGGCGTCCCGGGGTCTCGTAGGGTGGGGGCATGTCCGATCTCCCCGCCCGTCGGCTGCTCCTCGTGCACGCGCACCCGGACGACGAGTCGATCAACAACGGCGTCACCATGGCCAGGTACGCGGCCGAGGGCGCCCTCGTCACCCTCGTCACCTGCACGCTCGGCGAGGAGGGCGAGGTCATCCCGCCCGGCCTGGCCCACCTGGCCCCGGACCGCGAGGACCGGCTCGGCCCGCACCGCGTCGGCGAACTCGCCGCCGCGATGGCCGAGCTGGGCGTCACCGACCACCGCTTCCTCGGCGGCCCGGGGCGCTTCCGCGACTCGGGGATGATGGGCGTCGAGCAGAACGGGCGGGAAGGCGCCTTCTGGAACACGGACGTCGACACCGCCGCCCCGTACCTCGTCGAGGTGATCCGCGAGACCCGCCCGCAGGTCCTGGTCACCTACGACCCCGACGGCGGCTACGGCCACCCCGACCACATCCAGGCCCACCGGGTCGCCACCCGCGCCGCCGAACTGGCTGCGGAGCCGGGCTTCCGCCCCGACCTCGGCCCGGCCCACACGATCGCCAAGATCTACTGGAACCGCGTCCCGCGCCCCGTCGCCGAGGCCGGCTTCGCCCGGCTGCGCGCCGAGGGCTCCGCCTTCCCGGCGGCCGCGGAGGTCGACGACGTCCCCGGGGTCGTCGACGAGGACCGGATCACCGCCGAGATCGCCGCGACCCCGGAGCAGGCGGCCCGCAAGAGCGCCGCGATGGCCGCGCACGCCACCCAAGTCGCGGTCGACGGGCCCTTCTTCGCCCTCTCCAACGACCTGGGGCAGCCGCTCCTCACCACCGAGTACTACGAGCTGGTCCGGGGCGTCCCCGGCGCCCCCGAGGGCGAGCGCGAGACGGACCTCTTCGCGGGGGTGACCGCGTGAGCCCCTCCCGGCCGAACCCGCCCCGGCGCGAACGCGCGTCTTCCGGCTCCGGGGCGCCCGGTCCCTCGCGGTCCGGCTCCGGGGCGTCCGGGTCCTCGCGGTCCGGTTCCGGGTCCGACGGCTTCCCCGCCTCCCGCAACGTCCGTTACGTCTGGTACGCCCTCCTGCTCGTCCTCGGCGCCCTCGTCGGGGCCGCCGGGTCCCTCGTCCAGGCCGCCTGGCTCCCCGCCGGCCTGCTCCTCGCGCTCCTCGCCACCGCGGGCCTCTTCTACGGCGGCCTGCGCGCCACCGGCACCCAGGTCGGCGTGGCCGCGGCGGGCGGCGGCTGGCTCCTCGCCGTCGTCCTGCTCAGCTTCGGACGCCCCGAGGGCGACGGGGTGTTCGGCGGGGGCGTCGGCGAGCTGCTCTTCCTCTTCGGGGGCATGGGTGTCGCTGTGATGTGCGCCACGCTGTCCCGGCTGCCGCGTCCGACCCGTTGAACAGGAGGACTTGAGGTCGGGGACGTCCCGACTTCGGCCGGATTGCCCGTCGTCGGGGGCCCGGGGGTCGGGTGCGCGACGGCGGCGGCCAGTATGGTGGTGCGCGCCGCCGAACCGCCCGGGTCACACGAGCACCAGCAAGAGCGGGCGGTGGAGCCAACCGGGAGATCCTGCTTTGAGTCGTGAAACTGGTCGAGAGACTGACAGTCCGTCCTCCGGCGCCCAGGGGCGCGGTGGAGCCGCATACCCCTCGGGCACCCCGCCGTACGGTTCCCGCCAGTATCCGTCGCTCCACCCCACGCAGGACGCGCCGGAGGAGACCGCCGCGTCCGCGCCGCCGGAGGAGCCCAAGACCGAGACGACGCTGACCACCCGGATCCGGATCAACATCCCGGGTTCGCGTCCGATCCCGCCGGTCGTGGTCCGCAAGACGGTCAACGAGGCGCCCGCCCCCGAGGCCGAGCCGGAGCCCGCCCCCGCCGTGGAGCCGGAGCCCGAGCCGGTGGCGGCCCCGGAGCCGCCCGGGGCCGAGGAGGCCGCTCCGAAGGCGAAGGAGACGAGCGACTGGTTCGCGCCGCGCAAAGCCGCGGCTCCCGCGCCCGCTCCCGCGCCGTCCCCGGCCCCCGCTCCGGGGCCGAAGCGGACGGCGCCTGGCCCGGACGCCCCGGGCACGGGCTTCGCGGGCTCCGCGACCTCGGGCGTCCCGACGGTCGGCGGCACCCCGTCGAGCCGCCCGGTCGCCCCGGCCGGCCCCGTCCCGGGCAACCCGCTGTACGAGACCGGCACGCCGGCGGGCGGCACGCCCATGTACGACGGCACCCCGGCGGGCGGTGTCCCGCAGTACGACGGGACGCCCTCCGGCGGTGTTCCGCGGTACGACGGCACCCCGGCGGGAGGTGTTCCGCGGTACGACGGGACCCCGGCGGGCGGCACGCCGACGTACGAGGGGACGCCCGCCGCCGACACCCCGGTGTACGACGGCACCCCGGCCGGCGGCACCCCCGTCCACCGGGGTCCGGCGGCGCCGACCGGTCCGACCACCGGCCCGGCCAGCGGCACCGCCTCGCTCGGCGGCCCCGGCGGGCCCGTCGGCGCGGGCCAGGGCCCCTTCCCGGGCCAGGGACGGATCCAGGGCCAGGGACAGGGCCAGGCACAGGGACGGACGCAGGGCCGGGGACAGGCCCCGGGCGCCGGCTCCCCGTTCCCCGGCGGAGCCCCCCGCATGTCCGACGACACCGCGATCCTGACGCCCCAGCAGCCCGCCCCGGCGCCCGGCCAGGGCGCTCCGGCGGGCGCGGGCCACGTCTCCGGCGACACGCTCACCAGCGGCATCCCCGTGGTCCCGCCGGCGGCGGCCCGCCCGAACCTCACCCCGCGCATCGAGGAGCGACCGGCCCCGGCCCCCGCTCCCGCCCCGGCCGCGCGCCAGGCCCCTCCGGCCGGCCGGGCCCCGGCGAAGAAGGGCCGCTCCAAGCTGGTCCTCGTCGGCGCCGGGCTCGTCGGCCTGCTCGGCGTCGCCTACGGCGCGGGGCTGCTCCTCAACCACTCCGACGTCCCCAAGGGCACCACGGTGCTCGGCGTGGACATCGGCGGCGGCACTAAGGAGGAGGGCGTCAACAAGCTGGAGGCGGCGCTCGGCAAGCGCGCCCACGCCCCGCTCCAGCTCTCCGTCGGCGGCAAGAAGGTCGAGCTCTCCCCGGACAAGGCCGGTCTGTCCCTCGACAGCCAGGAGACCGTCCGGGGCGCCGCCGGCAGCGACTACAACCCCGTCTCGGTCATCGGCTCCCTCTTCGGCGGCGAGCGGGTCGCCAAGCCGGTCTTCCCGGTCGACGAGGAGAAGCTGGCCGTCGCCCTGACCGACCTGGCGGGCGCCTCCGGCTCCGCCACCGAGGGCACGATCCTCTTCTCGCCGAACAAGGTGACCCCGGTCGAGGGCAAGCCCGGCAAGGGCCTGGACGTCCGGCGCTCGATCTACTCGGTCCGCGACGCCTTCCGCGCCCAGGTCGAGACGGGGCAGGCCAAGGTGGTCGAGCTGCCCGTCACGTCCCGCGAGCCGACGGTGACCAAGGCCGAGCTGGACCGGGCGATGAAGGAGTTCGCGGAGCCCGCGATGTCCGACCGGATCACGATCAGGGCGGGCGGCAAGGAGATCCAGTTCGGTCCGGCGCGGTCGCTGCCGCAGATCCTCTCCATGAAGGCCGTCGACGGCCGGCTGGTCGAGGTCTACGACAAGAAGGCGATCGAGCGGCTCCTGGACGGCGCCTTCGACGGCCTCACGATCACCAAGGGCGACGGCACCAAGCACGAGGTCTCCGCCGATGACGTGGCCTTCGTGATGCGCGACGCGCTCCTGGGCAAGACGCCCGCCGAGCGCACGAAGACGATCGACCTGTCCGGCGAGGGCTGACGGTCCGCGCGAACGGCGGCGGGGGCGGGTGGGAGACCACCCGCCCCCGCCGCCGTTCCGGGCCGGGCTAGTTCAACCGGGCCCGCGCCGCGAGGGCCCGCCGCCGGATGGTGGTCGCCGCCTCCGGGTCCACCGCGTCCATCACCTGCGCGTACGCCTCCATCTCCACCGCGCCCGTCAGGAACTGCCCGCGCCGGACGAGCAGCTCGGCGCGCTCGTAGCGGAGCTTCGCCGGGTGGGAGGGGAGGAGCAGGGCGAGCTCCACCGCCCACAGGGCGACGCCGGAGCGCTCCGGGCGGGAGGACGCCCAGGCGCGGATGTTGTTGAGGACGCGCAGCACGATCGCGCCGGGCTCGGCCGGCCGGAGCATCGAGCGGTCGAGCGCCTCGCCGGTCGCGCTCGCCACCAGGAGTTCGGCGTCCGCGCCCGTCATGGCGCGCCCGCCCGCGAACGGGTCCGCGAGGTCCAGGTCGGCCGGGTCGCCGAAGCCGACGACGAAGTGGCCGGGCAGCCCGAGCCCGTACACGGGCGCCCCGGCCCGGCGGGCGACCTCCATCCAGACGACCGAGAGCAGGATCGGCAGCCCGCGGCGGCGCCGGAGCACCTCGTGGAGCAGCGAGGACTCCAGGCGCTGGTAGTCGGCGGGCACGCCCTCGAACCCCTCGCGGCGGCCGAGGAGCGCGGCGAGCGCGGCGGCCCAGTCGCCCGTGCGGCGGGTGGCGTACGGGACGAGCCCGGCGAGCCGGTCGAGCTCGATCTCGGCCGCGTCGAGGTCGTGCCGGGTGACGGAGGGGTCGGCCACGGCCCCGATGAGCAGACAGAGCCGCGCGAGGTCGGGCCGCTCGGCCCGCGCCTCCTCCGCGAACTCCCGCCGCCAGTCGGGCGGCCCGTCCGCCGGGTCGTCGTGGGGGCCTTCCTCCGTCACGCCTCCGCCCATCGGTAGTGGTGGTAGTGGTGGTGGGGCGCGAAGCCCATCCCGTCGTACAGCGCCCGCGCGCCGTCGTTGTCCGCCTCCACCTGGAGCCAGGCCGCCGACGCGCCCTCGTCGAGGGCCCGGCGGGCGAGCGCGGTCATCACGGACGTGGCCAGGCCCCGGCGCCGGAGGTCCGGGTCGACCTCGACGGCCAGGAAGCCGGCCCAGCGCCCGTCGACGACGCAGCGGCCGATGGCCGCCGGTGTCCCGTCCGTGCCCGCCACGGACGCGAACCACACGCTCGGACCGGAGGCGAGGACCTCCCGCACCGCCGGGCCCGGCTCCCCGAAGCGCCGGTAGCGGCGCAGCCACGCCTCGTCGACGGTGCGGGAGAGGCGGACGGCGGAGACGTCGGCGTCCAGGTCCCCGATCGGGGCGAGCGCCGCGATCCGCACCTCGGCGGACACCTCGCGCCGCCAGCCGAGCCGGTCGAGCTCGGCGCAGAGCAGCTCCTGGGTGCCCTCGGCGCCGGTCGCGGTCTGGACGTACGCGGGCAGCTTCCGGTCGGCGTACCACTCCCGTACGTACGCCAGCGCCCCGGCGACCGGGAGGCCCGGATCACCCAGGGGGAGCACGGAGTTGGCCCTGCGGGTGAATCCGTCGGAGGCCCGCAGCGTCCACTCCCCGAGCGCCTCGCTCTCGACCGGCCGCCACGCGCGCGCGGTGGCCCGCGCCAGCTCCGGGAAGGTGGCCGACGGGCCCCGTCGGCGGGCCGGCGCGGCGGGCACGACCTTGCCCGCGACCAGGGAGGATTCCGCGATCCGGACGGTCTCGCCACTCCTTCGTGCGATCAGCAGCACCCCGTCGTCCCAGGATGTGAGAACCCCGACCGCGTCGGTGAACATGCCGCCCGCCTCGCCCGAGTCGGTCACGTACCGAACGGAGACACGTTTTCCCACGTCAGCGCTGGTGACACGGATCTCAAGGCGTCCTCCGCCGGTGAATTCCACTGCTTCTCCACCCCTCCTGTTCGGATCGCCCCCGAGAACGGAGATACTAGGTGCGGGCATCGACGACGCCGCGCTCCCGCGCAGACCAGCCCTATCGAGGAGGAACGACAGCGTGACCTACGTCATCGCGCAGCCTTGTGTCGACGTCAAGGACAAGGCGTGCATCGAGGAGTGCCCCGTCGACTGCATCTACGAGGGCAAGAGGTCCTTGTACATCCACCCGGACGAATGCGTCGACTGCGGGGCCTGTGAGCCGGTCTGCCCGGTCGAGGCGATCTTCTACGAGGACGACACCCCGGAGGAGTGGAAGGACTACTACAAGGCGAACGTCGAGTTCTTCGACGAGCTCGGTTCGCCCGGTGGTGCCTCCAAGCTCGGCGAGATCGAGCGGGACCACCCCTTCATCGCCGCCCTGCCGCCGCAGAACGGCTGATCGACCGCATCCGGTCCCGTACGGCGTCCACCGCCGTGCGGGGCCGACGCGTTTCCCGAGACGGACGGTCCGAGTCCGTCAGTCCGTACGAACCGGTACGAGGAAGTGAGCCAACCCGTGAGCGCAGTCTCTTCGCGCCTCCCCGTCTTCCCCTGGGACAAGCTGGAGCCGTACAAGAAGACGGCCCTGGCGCACCCGGACGGGATCGTGGACCTGTCCGTCGGCACGCCCGTCGACCCGGTCCCCGCCGTGATCCAGGAGGCCCTGGTGGCGGCGGTGGACTCGCCGGGCTATCCCACCGTCTGGGGGACGCCGGAGCTGCGGGACGCCCTCACCGGCTGGTGCGAGCGGCGCCTCGGCGCGGTCGGCCTCGCCCACGAGAACGTCCTCCCGGTCGTCGGCTCCAAGGAGCTGGTGGCCTGGCTGCCGACGCAGCTGGGGCTCGGCGCGGGGGACCGGGTCGCCTTCCCGCGGCTCGCCTACCCGACGTACGAGGTCGGCGCGCGGCTCTGCGGCGCGGAGCCCGTGGTGTACGACGACCCCACCGAGCTGGACCCGGCCGGCCTGAAGCTGCTCTGGCTCAACTCCCCGTCCAACCCGACCGGGAAGGTCCTCGGCGAGGACGAGCTGACCCGGATCGTGGCCTGGGCGCGCGAGCACGGCGTCCTGGTCTTCTCCGACGAGTGCTACCTGGAGCTGGGCTGGGAGACCGACCCGGTCTCCGTCCTGCACCCGGACGTCAACGGCGGTTCGCACGAGGGGATCGTCGCCGTCCACTCGCTCTCCAAGCGCTCCAACCTGGCCGGTTACCGCGCCGCGTTCATCGCGGGCGACCCGGAGGTGCTGGGCGAGCTGCTCCAGATCCGCAAGCACGGCGGCATGATGACCGCGGCCCCGGTGCAGGCCGCGACCGTCGCGGCGCTCGGCGACGACGCGCACGTGGCCGAGCAGCGCGAGCGGTACGCGGCCCGGCGGACGGCGCTGCGGACGGTCCTGGAGGCCCACGGCTTCCGGATCGAGCACAGCGAGGCGAGCCTGTACCTGTGGGCGACCCGGGACGAGCCCTGCTGGGAGACGGTGGCGTACCTGGCGGAGAAGGGCGTCCTGGTGGCGCCCGGCGACTTCTACGGCGAGGCCGGGGAGCGGTTCGTGCGGGTGGCGTTCACGGCGACGGACGAGCGGGTCGAGGCGGCCGTCAAGCGCCTGGGCTGATCCGGACGGGGCACACGGAAGGGCCCGGGGAGCGAGGTGCTCCCCGGGCCCTTCCGGCGTTCCGCGCGGAGGTCAGCCGCCGAGGGGCAGGCCGCCCAGCGTCTGGCCGGTCGGCAGGCCGCCGAGGCCGCCGCCCAGGGCGCCGCCGGTCGGGCCCTCGGCGCTCTCGGCGGCCGCGCCGGCGGTCTTGCCGACGACCTTGCCCGCCGTGCTGCCGGCGGTGTCGCCGGCGACCTTCTCGGCGACCGGGGCGGCGGCCTCGCCGGCCTGGCCGACGACGCCGGAGGTGGACCGCGAGGCGCCGTCGAGGGTGCTGCCCGCTTCGGCGACGTCCACGGCGGTCAGGCTGCCGAGGGCGCCGGCCGGCGCGAGGCCGTGGTCGAGGGCGCTCGCGGAGCCGGCCGCACCGACCACGGGGGCTGCTCCGGCCGCGACGATGAGGGCGGCGCGGGCGATCCGACGGGTCAGGGGGAGGGACATGGTGCTCCTTCGACGAGGTGCGACGTGTGCGTTCGGACGCAGTGACAACCGGCCCCGGGGCGGGAGAGGTTGCGGCGGCCGGAGGTAAAGAATTGGCAAGGCGCCGGATGGTCGGGCGGGGAGGAAAATGGACGAACACGTCATTGCGCGGTCGCCCGGCGAACCGTCACTTCCCTTGCGGGAGAAGGGTATGGGGGGCCGGAGCCACCCCCGGGAAAGCCGCCACGAAACCCCGCCGAATTCTCCGCACCCCGCCCCGGCCCCGTACCCCGGCCGAGTGACCCCGGGAACGCCCGTACGCCCCGCTCCGACGACCGCGCGAGCCGCGCGGGGCCTCCCTCGCGACCGGCCGCGCCGCGCAGGACGCGTCCCGGCTCCGTCGGCCGGGGCCCGTCCGACGGACCGGGCCCTACTCCGCCAGCCGCACGCGGACGGAGTCGCCGCCCGCCGGGGTGCCCGAGGTCTTCGACCAGCCGCCGAGGGCCTCGCCCGCGCGCCAGACCCGGTCCCGGTAGGAGACCTCCGCGATGCGCAGGACCTCCGCACGGGCCACCGCCCACTGCGCCAGCTCCCAGCCGTGCCGCTCGTCCGCGCCGGGCCCCGCGCCCGCCACCGGGCGCACCGGCACCACGAGGACCGTCGGCCCCGTCGCCGACCGGCCCGCGCTCGGGCCGCCGGTCACCGCCGTCGGGGCCGCCCTCTCGCCGAAGGCCCGTATCAGCTCCGCGCGCACCCGCCGGGGATCGCCCGGCCGGCCCTTCTCCGGGTCCGCCGTGCAGGAGAGCCCGGCCGGCGTCCGGCCCGTCAGGGCCGCGGCGAGCAGCGCGGCGTCCGGCTCGTGCTTCGCGTACGCCTGCGGGAAGCCGCTCTTCTGCACCTTCTGCGCCGCCACCGTCAGCGGCAGCCGCGAGTACCCCGGGACCTTCTCCAGGCCCTCGTAGAACCTCCCCGCCGAGTACACCGGGTCCATGATCTGCGCCGGCGTCCCCCAGCCCATCGAGGGACGCTGCTGGAAGAGGCCGAGCGAGTCCCGGTCGCCGTGCCGGATGTTCCGCAGCGCCGACTCCTGGAGCGCCGTCGCGAGCGCGATCGTCACCGCCCGCTCCGGCAGCCCCCGGGTGGTGCCCACGGCCGAGATCGTCGCCGCGTTGGACGCCTGCTCCGGAGTGAACTCGTACCGGTGGTCGCCGCTGCCCACGGCGCACCGCGGAGTGCCCTTGCTCCCCGTCGTCTGGTGGAGGCCGACGTACGAGGCGAGGCCGATGAGCACGGCGAAGGCGACCCCGGAACGGGCGAGGCGGCCACGGCGGGCGGGACGGATGGGCTCGGACACGGGGCCCACCGTACTGGAGGCCGGGTTAGGGTCGGCACATGGCTGACATCACCCCGCTCGACGCCCCCCTCGACCTGTCCCTGGACGGCGCCGCGCTCACCGCCGCCCTCGTCGACTTCCCGTCCGTCAGCGGGACCGAGAAGCCGCTCGCCGACGCGATCGAGCGGGCCCTGCGCGCCCTGCCGCACCTCACCGTCGACCGGTACGGCAACAACGTCGTCGCCCGCACGACGCTCGGCCGCGGGGAGCGGGTCGTCCTCGCCGGGCACGTCGACACCGTCCCGATCGCGGACAACGTGCCCTCGCGCCTCGACGAGGACGGCGTCCTGTGGGGCTGCGGCACCTCCGACATGAAGTCCGGCGTCGCCGTCCAGCTCCGGATCGCCGCCACCGTCCCCGAGCCCAACCGCGACCTCACCTTCGTCTTCTACGACAACGAGGAGGTCGCCGCCGACCTCAACGGCCTCGGGAAGATCGCCGCCGCGCACCCCGAGTGGCTGGAGGGCGACTTCGCGGTCCTCCTCGAACCCTCCGACGGCCAGGTCGAGGGCGGCTGCCAGGGCACCCTCCGCGTCGTCCTGCACACGGCCGGCGAGCGCGCCCACTCCGCCCGCTCCTGGATGGGCTCCAACGCCGTCCACGCCGCCGCCCCCATCCTCGCCCGCCTCGCCGCGTACGAGCCGCGCAAGCCGGTCATCGACGGCCTGGAGTACCACGAGGGCCTCAACGCCGTGGCGATCGAGGGCGGCGTCGCCACCAACGTCATCCCCGACGCCTGCACGGTCACCGTCAACTACCGGTACGCGCCCGACCGCTCCCCGGCCGAGGCCCTGGCCCACGTCCGCGAGGTCTTCGCCGACTGCGACGTCGCCGAGCTCGTCGTCGACGACGAGAGCCCCGGCGCCCTGCCCGGCCTCTCCCACCCCGCCGCGGAGGCCTTCATGAAGGCCGTCGGCGGCAGCGCGCACCCCAAGTTCGGCTGGACCGACGTCTCCCGCTTCAGCGCCCTCGGCGTCCCCGCCGTCAACTACGGGCCCGGCGATCCCATGTACGCGCACAAGCGGGACGAGCACGTCGTCGTCGAGCGGATCCACCACTGCGAGGCCCGGCTCCGCGACTGGCTGACTGCCCGACTTCCGTAATTTCGCGTTTCGTCACCTGTGTCGTCCTACCCTGACCGGACCAGAAGATCAGTTGGCGGTCCACGGCGGACCGCCGATCGGCGGAGGGAGCAGGCCATGGGCATTCCCGAGGGAGTGGCGAAGCCCGAGGAGCAGCGTCAGGGCCCGGTGCTCAGGCGCAGGGACCAGGTCCAGCCGGGCACGGCGGACCAGCGGCTGCTCGACACCGAGGGCGACTCGGAATGGGTGCACACCGACCCCTGGCGGGTCATGCGCATCCAGTCCGAGTTCGTCGAGGGGTTCGGCGCCCTCGCCGAACTGCCGAACGCGATCAGCGTCTTCGGCTCGGCCCGCACGAAGCCGGACTCGCCCGAGTACGAGGCGGGCGTACGGATCGGCCGGGCGCTCGTCGAGGCCGGCTTCGCGGTCATCACGGGCGGCGGCCCCGGCGCCATGGAGGCGGCCAACAAGGGGGCCAGCGAGGCCAAGGGCGTCTCGGTCGGCCTCGGCATCGAGCTGCCCTTCGAACAGGGCCTCAACTCGTACGTCGACATCGGCATGAACTTCCGGTACTTCTTCGTCCGCAAGACGATGTTCGTGAAGTACGCCCAGGGATTCGTCGTCCTGCCCGGCGGCCTCGGCACCCTCGACGAGCTCTTCGAGGCGCTCACCCTGGTGCAGACCCGCAAGGTCACCCGCTTCCCGATCGTCCTGTTCGGGACGGAGTACTGGAAGGGCCTCGTCGACTGGCTGCGCGACGCGGTCGTCGCGGGCGGCAAGGCCGCGGAGCAGGACCTGCTGCTCTTCCACGTCACGGACGACGTGGAGGAGGCGGTCGCGCTGGTGAGCAAGGAGACCGGCAAGTAGGACCGGTCCGCTTCCGGGGGCGCCGCGGCGCGGCGCCCCCTCTCGCCGCCCTACGCCAGTCCGCGCCGCGCCACGGCCGGCGGGCGGTGGCCCGCGATGGACGCCACCATGTCCAGGACCTGCTTCGTCTCCGCGACCTCGTGCACCCGGTACACCCGCGCGCCCAGCCACGCGGAGACGGCCGTCGTCGCCAGGGTGCCGAGCAGCCGCTCCTGCACCGGGCGGTCGAGCGTCTCGCCCACGAAGTCCTTGTTCGACAGGGACACGAGCACCGGCCAGCCGGTCTCCGCCATCTCGCCGAGCCGCCGGGTCGCCTCCAGGCTGTGCCGGGTGTTCTTCCCGAAGTCGTGCCCCGGGTCGATCATGATCCCGTCGCGGCGCACCCCCAGCGCGGCCGCCCGCTCCGCGAGGCCCACGGTCACCCGCAGCACGTCGGCCATCACGTCCTCGTACTCCACCCGGTGCGGCCGGGTCCGCGGCTCCGCGCCCCCCGCGTGGGTGCAGACGAGCCCCGCCCCGTACGCCGCCGCCACCTCCGCGAGCCGCGGGTCGACCCCGCCCCACGCGTCGTTCAGGACGTCCGCCCCGGCCTCGCAGACCGCCTCGCCGACGTCCGCCCGCCAGGTGTCCACGCTGATCACCACGTCCGGGTGGCGCCTGCGGACCTCGGCGACGAAACCGACCGTGCGCCGCGCCTCCTCCTCGGCCGTCACCTCCTCGCCGGGGCCCGCCTTCACCCCGCCGATGTCGACGATCGCCGCCCCCTCGGCCACGGCCTGCTCGACCCGGGCGAGCGCGGGCTCGTCCAGGAAGGTCGCGCCCCGGTCGTAGAAGGAGTCCGGGGTCCGGTTCACGATCGCCATGACCACCGGCTCGTGCGGCCCGAACTCACGCCGTCCCAAGCGCAGCATCCCTTGTGCCCTCCCTCGCATCCGTTCGCCTGCGACCCTAACCGTCGGTGACGCATGGCACGATCGGCACCGGACGGTTTCCACTCCGGGAAGAGGCACGCAGGTGTTCTGGTTTCTGCTCATCACGATGGTCGTGGTCGTCGCCGCGGTGACCCTGGCCGTGGTCGGCGGCGGTGAGAGCGAGGTGCTGCCCGAGGCGGCGCCCGAGCAGCTCGTCGACCCCCTGCCGACCGCCCGGCCGGTCGACCGCGCCGACGTCGAGGCGCTCCGCCTCCCGGTCGCCGCCCGGGGCTACCGGATGGCGGACGTGGACGACGTCCTGGTCCGCCTCGGCGCGGAGCTGGCCGAGCGGGACGCCCGGATCGCGGAACTGGAGGAGGCGCTCACGGGCGGGGGAGGGGGCGGGGGTACGGGCCCGGGCCCCGGCTTCGGCGCGGGCCCGGCCCTCGGCGCGGGTCCCGTTCCCGGCTCCGGTTCCGCCCCCGGCTCCGGTTCCGGTGACGCCGAGGACGACCGCCCGTGACCGCCGCGGGGACGCTCATCGGTCCGGACGGCCTCGCGCGCTGCCCCTGGGGCCTGTCGACCGAGGACTACGTGGCGTACCACGACGAGGAGTGGGGCCGCCCGGTCCACGGTGACGACGCGCTCTTCGAGCGCCTCTGCCTGGAGGCCTTCCAGTCGGGACTGTCCTGGATCACGATCCTGCGCCGCCGCGAGGGCTTCCGGCGCGCCTTCGCGGACTTCGGCATCGCCGCCGTCGCGGCCTTCGGCGACGCGGACCGCGAGCGGCTCCTCCTGGACGCGGGCATCATCCGCAACCGGGCCAAGATCGACGCCACCCTCGCCAACGCGAAGCTGCTCGCCGGCTGGGAGCCGGGCGAACTCGACGCCCTGATCTGGTCGCACGCCCCCGACCCGGCGACCCGTCCGGCCCCGCGCACCCTCGCCGACGTCCCGGCGGTCACCGACGAGTCCACGGCCCTCTCCAAGGCCCTCAAGAAGCGCGGCGTCCGCTTCGTCGGCCCCACCACGGCCTACGCCCTGATGCAGGCCTGCGGCCTGGTCGACGACCACCTCGCGGACTGCGCGGCCCGGGGCGGCGGCCTCGCCGTCACCCCGGGGAAGGCCCCGGCGGAGACCGTCTAGCGGCCCAGGTAGACCGGCTTCTCCTTGGCGACGAAGGCGCGGACCGCGATGGTGTGGTCCTCCGACGCGCCCGCCAGGGTCTGGAGCTCCTCCTCCTTGTCCAGGGCCTCGGAGAGCGAGTGGTCGGCGCCGTACGCGAGGGACTCCTTCAGGGCCGCGTACGCCACCGTCGGGCCGTCCGCGAGGGCGCGGGCCGTCTTCGCCGCCTCGGCGGCGAGGTCGGCGGCCGGGACCAGGCGGTTCGCGATGCCCAGCTCGTACGCCTCCCGCGCGCCGATCGAGCGCGGGAAGAGCAGCAGGTCGGAGGCGCGGCTCGCGCCGATCAGGCGCGGCAGCGTCCAGGACACGCCCGAGTCGGCGGTGAGCGCGACGCCCGCGAAGGAGGTGTTGAAGGAGGCCGTCTCCGCGACCACCCGGTAGTCCGCCGCCAGCGCGAAGCCGAAGCCGGCCCCCGCCGCGACGCCGTTCACGCCCGCGACCACCGGCTTCCGCATGCCGGCGAACGCCCGGACGATCGGGTTGTAGTGGTCGCGGACCGTGTTCATGGTGTCGCGCGTGCCGGACTCCTGGTCCGCCAGGAGCAGCCCCACGTGCTCCTTCAGGTCCTGTCCGACGCAGAACGCCCGGTCCCCGGCCGCCGTGAGCAGCACCGCCCGTACGGCGGGGTCCGACGCGGCCGTCTCCGCCGCGTCCCTGAGGGCGACCTTGGTCGCCACGTTCAGGGCGTTCATGGCCTCGGGCCGGTTGAGCGTGATGGTGGCGAGCCCGTCGCTCACCTCGTACAGCACCGTGTCGGCCATGGGTTTCCTCCGCCTCGTCGCGTGGTTGACCAGCACAGCATGGCGGAGATCACCCCCGCCGCACATGTGAGCTGCGTCAAAGAAAGGGGGCGGCCGACCGGACGCCGGGCGGCGAAGTATCGCAGGCCGATCGCCGAAATGTGGGGTTATGAGAGGGCGCGTTGCGCAAGCGATGCCATTCGATGTTGGTCATCGGGTCCTGCCATGCGGGATAATGACCTGGAAGCAATGTGTTCGAAGCCGGTGACGCGTGCTCCACACCAAGGAGCTGCCCGGTTGCCGATGGGCTGGTTTCAGGAAGGGGAACAAGCATGGCGGCCATGAAGCCGCGGACGGGTGACGGCCCGCTCGAGGTGACCAAGGAGGGGCGGGGCATCGTCATGCGCGTTCCGCTCGAAGGCGGCGGTCGGCTTGTCGTCGAGCTGACCCCCGACGAGGCCGAGGCGCTCGGCGATGCCCTCAAGAAGGTCGTCGGCTGACCCTCTCTCCAGGATTTCCACCGCCGCCCCGGTACGGTCCGCCGTGCCGGGGCGGCGGTGTCTCCGGGCCCGTACGGCTCCGGGGCCCGTACGGCCTCCGGGTCCGGCGGTCCCTCCGGCGGGGGTACGGTTCCGGTGTCGGCGCGGCCGGTCAGCCGCGGCGCACCGCGCACAGCAGGCCGTCGCCCACCGGCAGCAGCGAGGCCACCAGGTCCTGGCTCTCCCGCACCGTCCGCAGCAGCTCGCGGACCCGCTGGACCTCCGCCGGCTGCGCCGACGAGTCGATCGTGCGGCCGTCCGCGAAGACGCCCTCGAAGCAGACCAGACCCCCAGGTCGCAGCAGGCGCAACGATTCAGCGAGGTAGTCCAGGTACTCGAGCCGGTCGCCGTCGCAGAACACGAGGTCGTACCCGCCGTCCGCGAGCCGGGGCAGCACGTCCAGGGCGCGGCCGGGGATGAACCGGGCCCGGTTGCCCGCGAAGCCCGCCGCCCGGAAGGCCGTCTTGGCGAGCTGCTGCCGCTCCGGCTGGAGGTCCACCGTCGTCAGGACCCCGTCCGGCCGCATCCCGAGCAGCAGGTAGATGCCCGACACGCCCGTACCGGTGCCGATCTCCGCCACCGCCTTGGCGTCCGCCGTCGCGGCGAGCAGGCGCAGCGCCCCGCCGGTGCCCGGCGACACCGAGGGGAGCCCTGCCTCGTGGGCCCGCTCACGGGCCCAGCGCAGCGCTTCGTCCTCGGCGACAAAGGCGTCGGCGAACGCCCAGCTCGTCTGCCGGTTGGCGGTAATGGCCCTCTCCTGTCCCCGTAGTTGACGCAACGGTGACTGTATCCGCTGCCGACGGGAACCCGCAGATGGGACCGGGCGTTCACCAGGGGAGGGACGCGACGGGGACAGCCGGGCGAGCCGGTCCCAAATTCGCGTAAAGATTCTTATCCGGAACTAACGGGCGAGGTGGCTATGGTAGGGGCTCCACTGGACACCACCAGAGCCGACAGGGGAGGTGCGGCTGCGCCTGGGGATCGGGGAGGAGTGCTTCGGCGCCTTCTCAGGTCGGCGGGTGAGCCGAAATCCGTGACCGACACCGCTGACCGTTCCCGCACCGCGGACTCCGCACCCACCACGGCGACCTTCGCATCGGATGCGGAATCGCAGGCGTGGACCCCTCCCACCTGGGAGGAGATCGTCAGCACGCACAGTGGCCGGGTCTACCGCCTCGCCTACCGCCTCACGGGCAACCAGCACGACGCCGAGGACCTCACCCAGGAGGTCTTCGTCCGCGTCTTCCGCTCGCTGTCGACGTACACGCCGGGCACCTTCGAGGGCTGGCTCCACCGCATCACCACCAACCTCTTCCTCGACATGGTCCGCCGCAAGCAGCGCATCCGCTTCGACGCGCTCGCCGACGACGCCGCCGAGCGGCTCCCCAGCCGCGAGCCCTCGCCGCAGCAGGCGTTCAACGACACGCACTTCGACGCCGACGTGCAGCAGGCCCTCGACACCCTCGCGCCCGAGTTCCGCGCGGCCGTCGTCCTCTGCGACATCGAAGGACTGTCGTACGAGGAGATCGCCGCGACCCTCGGCGTGAAGCTCGGCACCGTCCGCAGCCGGATCCACCGCGGGCGCTCCCACCTCCGCAAGGCGCTCAAGCACCGCTCGCCCGAGGCCCGGGCGGAGCGTGCGCTCGCCTCCGTCGGATGGGAGGCGGGCACAGCGTGAGCGGCACACTCCCCACGTCACCGACCCCCGCGGAGCACCACCTCGGGGACCGGCTCGCCGCGCTCGTCGACGGCGAGCTGGGCCACGACGCCCGCGAGCGGGTCCTCGCCCACCTGGCGACCTGCGCCCGCTGCAAGGCCGAGGCCGACGCGCAGCGCACCCTCAAGAGCGTCTTCGCCTCCGCCGCGCCCCCACCGCCCTCCGAGGGCTTCCTCGCCCGCCTCCAGGGCCTTCCCGGAGGACCCGGCGATCCGTCGGGGGGTGCCGGGGGCTTCGGCGGCCCGGGCGGTCTCAGGGGCGGCTCCGACCTCAGGGGTTCCGGGGGCCCCAAAAGCCCCCTCGAGGAGCTCCTCGGCACCCGGGGGATGAAGTCGGACGGCTTCGCCACGGCGGCGGTCGTCACCCCGCACCCCGGGGGACCCGCCACGGGCTTCCGCATACACGAGGTCGGCGACCGCTCCCCGGGCTCCGGCGGACGCGGCCGGCGCTTCGCCTTCGCGGCGGCCAGCGCCGTCTCGTTCGCGGCCATCGCCCTCGGCGGCACGCTGCCGCTGGACGCGTCGGTGAGCGCGGCCGGGCGCGGCGCCCAGGGCACGGGCAGCGCGGTCACCCCGTTCCGCACCACCACCGCGGGCGGCGGCACGGGCACGCCCTTCGCCCGCGGCGCGCGCTCCGGCGAGCGCACGGGCGCCCAGGCGCTCGTCGCCGCCGAGCCGCTCGCCGCGATCACCCCGGCGGCGCTTCCGCAGGGTCCCGTGGCGGCCGCGGTCCCGTTGATGGCCGGGCACTCCTTCGTCTCGCCCCGGGTGGCCGTGGGCCTCTCGTACCCGTCTTCCCGTCCCCTACTCCCCCTCTCTCCGCTCGTGCGTCCGGCGGGTCCGGTCCCTCCGCCGGCCCTCGCTCCCGGGCCCGGTCCGGGACCGAGCCCGACGACCACGCCGCTCGGCTCCCCCCGTTGACCCGCGACCTGGTTGAATCCAGGGAGAGCGGCGTCCGACCCAGGGGCGCGGACGGGTCAGCGGTTGCGGGGAGAGCATGAACAACGGGAAGCCGAACTGGTGGAGCCGTCCTTCGAGCGCACCGGAGGCGGCGCGGATACCCGCGCCGTCTCCGTCCGGTGAGGGCGACGGCGACTTCCCCCTGCCCGCACCACAGCCGCCGGCGGCCCCGGAGCCGCCGACGGCGACCACCCCGGCCGACGCGGCCCCGGCCGGCCCCGAGGGCGTCGCGCCCGCCGGGACGGACACCCGGGACTCCTCCGCGCTGGCCGCCGGAGCCGCCGGGGCCGACCCCGAGGCCGTCGCGCCCGCCGCGTCCGGCTCCCCGGATTCCGCGCCCGCCGCCCCCTCCGTCGTCCTGACCAAGGGCGAGCCGCAGGACCGGGACCCGGCACAGGAGCAGGTCCGGGGCCCGGCGCCCGAGACCGCCCCCGCGCCGCGGGAACAGGCGCAGCCGCAGGCCGCCGCCCCGCCCCTGCACGCCCCCGACGAGTACCGGACGCCGCCCTACGGCGAGCCCGGGCCGTGGGCGCCCGCGCCGCCCGTGCAGCGGCCCCCGTCCCCCGTACCGCCCCAGCAGGGCCCCGTACCGCCCCAGGCGCACCACCAGCCGCAGCCGCACCCGCAGGGGCCCGCGCCCTGGGGGCAGTACGACCCCTGGGGCGTCGGCGGGCCCGCCCTCCCGCCCCCGTCCGCGAAGCGGTCCCGCAAGGGGCTCGCCGTCGCCGGGGCGCTCGTCTTCGCGCTGATCACCGGCGTCGTCGGCGGCGGCATCGGCGCGTACGTCGAGCGCAACGGCGGGATCACCGCCGTCGAACTTCCCCAGGCCGCCGCCGAGGACACCGGCCGCGCCCCCGACAGCGTGGCCGGGATCGCCGCCAGCGCCCTGCCCGGCGTGGTCACCCTGCACGTCAAGGGCAGCGGTTCGTCCGGCACCGGCACCGGCTTCGTCCTGGACACCCGGGGCCACATCCTCACCAACAACCACGTCGTGGACGGCGCCCGGTCCTCCGCGGACATCTCGGTGACCTTCGCCAGCGGCGAGACCGCCCGCGCCAAGCTCGTCGGCAAGGACACCGGCTACGACCTGGCCGTCGTCCAGGTCACCGGCGTCTCCGGCCTCAAGGCCCTGCCGCTCGGCAACTCCGACAACGTGCGCGTCGGCGACCCCGTCGTCGCCATCGGCGCCCCCTTCGACCTCTCCAACACCGTGACCTCCGGCATCATCAGCGCCAAGGAGCGCCCGATCACCGCCGGCGGCGAGAAGGGCGACGGCAGCGACATCAGCTACGTCGACGCGCTCCAGACCGACGCCCCCATCAACCCCGGCAACTCCGGCGGGCCCCTCCTCGACTCCAAGGCCCGGGTCATCGGCATCAACAGCGCGATCCGCGCGGCCGGCGGCTCCGGCGACGGCGAGGGCGAGGGCGCGAGCCAGCCCGGCTCCATCGGCCTCGGCTTCGCCATACCGATCAACCAGGGCAAGCGGGTCGCCGAGGAGCTCATCAGCACCGGCAAGGCGACCCACCCGGTCATCGGCGTGAGCCTCGACATGCAGTACAACGGCGACGGCGCCCGCGTCGGCGAGAAGGGCAAGGACGGCACCGCCTCCGTCACGCCCGGCGGCCCGGCCGCCGAGGCGGGGCTCCGGCCCGGCGACGTCATCACCAAGGTCGACGGCCAGCGGGTGCACAACGGCGAGGAGCTCATCGTGAAGATCCGCGCCCACCGCCCCGGCGACCGCCTGGAGCTCACCCTGAGCCGCGACGGCAAAGAGCTGACAAAGACGTTGACGCTCGGCTCCTCGCAGGGCACCTGAGCGCCATGCGGCGGACACCGCGAGGTACCCGCCCGGCAGTTTCGGCGGGTACCGTGGACCGGGCCCCGGACCGGCGTGAAGGAGCTACTAGGTGTTCAGCGACATAGGCGCACTCGAGCTGGTGACGCTCGTGGTCCTCGCCGTGCTCGTCTTCGGGCCGGACAAGCTCCCGAAGGTGATCCAGGACGTCTCGCGCTTCATCCGGAAGGTCCGCGAGTTCTCCGACAGCGCGAAGAACGACATCCGCAGCGAGCTGGGACCGGACTTCAAGGACTTCGAGTTCGAGGACCTCAACCCCAAGACGTTCCTCCGCAAGCAGATGGAGAGCAACGAGGACCTCAGGGAGCTCAAGGACCTGCGCGGCACCTTCGACCTCAAGAAGGAGATGAACGAGGTCGCCGACGCGGTCCACGGCCGCGAGACCCTGCCCGCCGTCAACGGCTCGGCGACCGGCGGGACGGCGGTCGGCGGCGCCCCGGCGGGCACCCCGGACCTCCTCGAGAAGCGGGACGAACCGGGCGCCGCCGAGCGCCCCCCGTACGACTCCGACGCGACCTGACGACGGGCTGTCACCGCCCCGGCGCGCCCCGGTGGCTATCCTCGCTCTGTTGACGGAACGAGGAGGCGGCCGAGATGGAGACCACGAGCCGGGTGGAGGGCACGCCCGTGGCCCGGCGGATCGACGAGGGCTTCCTGCGGGCGCCCTTCGCCTGGTACGGCCTGGACGAGGCCTTCACCGGGCCACGCCGGCTGATGCAGGTCGGCACGGCGGCGGACGGCAGCGTGCAGCACGGATCGATCGGGCACGGTGACGCGCCGTCGATAAGGTCGGACGCGAGCGGTGCGGAGAAGGAGCGTTTCGCCGTCGTCGTGACGGTCGCGGCGAGCCCCGTCCGGCGGACCGGGGACGGGACGGGCGTCCTCGACGCCACCACCGTCTCCTCCGCCGCCTGGCTGGCCGGTTCCGGGCTGCTCGTCCACACCTGGCCGGCCTCGCTCGACCACGTGACCCGCGACCACTGGCTGGACCAGCAGACCGAGACGGCCTTCGAGCTCGCCGACGACCTCGACGGGCCCGCCTGGACGACGCTCTCGCTGCCCGTGGACGGGGTGCCGGTGCCCTTCCACTACCGCGAGTCCGAGTTCGGCTGGGTCCTGGCCGGCTCGGCGGCGGGCGTGCACCTGGGGGCGTACGGGCGGGGGATGAGCGCGTACGGGCTCGGGTTCGCGCAGATCAAGGACCTCGACGCGTACGCGTAGGGCGAGAACGCCGAAGGGGCGCCCCCGCACGGGGGCGCCCCTTCGGCGTGCGCCGGGACTCAGAACTTGTTGCGCGGCGTGATGCCCAGGCTCATGCCCGACAGGCCGCGCCGGCGGCCGCCCAGCTTGCCGGCGATGGCGCGGAGCGCCGCGCCCGCGGGGGAGTCCGGGTCGGACAGGACGACCGGCTTCCCGTCGTCGCCGCCCTCGCGCAGCCGCACGTCGATCGGGATCGAGCCGAGGACCGGGACGGTCGCGCCCGTGGTCTGCGTCAGGCCGTCCGCGACCTTCTGGCCGCCGCCGGTGCCGAACACGTCCACCATCTCGTCGCAGTGCGGACACGGCAGGCCCGCCATGTTCTCCACGACGCCGACGATCTTCTGGTGCGTCTGGACGGCGATCGAGCCGGCCCGCTCGGCGACCTCGGCCGCCGCCTGCTGCGGGGTCGTGACGACCAGGATCTCGGCGTTCGGCACGAGTTGCGCGACCGAGATCGCGATGTCGCCGGTGCCCGGGGGCAGGTCGAGGAGGAGGACGTCCAGGTCGCCCCAGTACACGTCCGCGAGGAACTGCTGGAGCGCGCGGTGCAGCATCGGGCCGCGCCACACCACCGGCGCGTTGCCCGGGGTGAACATGCCGATCGAGATGACCTTCACGCCGTTCGCCGACGGCGGCATGATCATGTTCTCGACCTGGGTCGGAAGGCCGTCCGCGCCCAGCATCCGGGGCACGCTGTGGCCGTAGATGTCGGCGTCCACGACGCCGACCTTCAGGCCGTCGGCGGCCATCGCCGCGGCCAGGTTCACGGTGACGGAGGACTTGCCGACGCCGCCCTTGCCGGAGGCGACCGCGTAGACCCGGGTCAGCGAGCCGGGCTTGGCGAACGGCACCTCGCGCTCGGCGGTCGTGCCGCGCAGCGCGGTCGCCAGCTCCTTGCGCTGCTCGTCGCTCATCACGTCCAGCGAGACGTCGACGGCGGTGACGCCCTCGACCCGGGAGACGGCCTCGGTCACGCGCTGGGTGATGGTGTCGCGCATCGGGCACCCGGAGACCGTCAGGTAGACCGTGACGGCGACCCTGCCGTCCGGTTCGATCTCCACCGACTTGACCATGCCGAGCTCAGTGATCGGCTTGTTGATCTCAGGGTCGTTCACCGTCGCCAGTGCCGCGAGCACCGCGTCTTCCGTAGCCATACCGACGATGGTACGGCGCCGACCACCGCCCCGTGGAAGGGCCGTCAACGGTCGGGTACGTCACTTCCCCGGGTGCCGCCCGGCGGGAATGGATCCCGGCGCTCCTCCATCTCCTTGAGGAGGTCCTGGAGCTCGGAGCGGATCCAGTCGCGCGTGGCGACCTCGCCGAGGCCCATGCGCAGCGCCGCGATCTCCCGCGTCAGGTACTCGGTGTCCGCGATCGACCGCTCGTTCTGCTTCCGGTCCTGTTCGAGGTTGACCCGGTCCCGGTCGTCCTGCCGGTTCTGGGCGAGCAGGATCAGCGGCGCCGCGTACGAGGCCTGGAGGGACAGCGCGAGCGTCAGGAAGATGAACGGGTACTCGTCGAACTTCAGCGGCCCCGGCGCGAAGATGTTCCACAGCACCCAGACGACGATCGTCAGCGTCATCCAGACGAGGAACCTGCCCGTCCCCAGGAAGCGGGCGATCCGCTCCGACAGGCGCCCGAAGGCCTCCGGGTCGTACTCCGGCAGCAGCCGGGCCCGCCGCTCCCTCGGCAGGTCGAGCCGGATCCGGGGCACGGCCCGCTCCCGGTCCCGCTCGCGCTCCCGGTCCTGCGTGCGTTCAGCGGCCATGCCCCGCCCCCTCCTCCTCGTGGAACTCGGTCTCGCGCCAGTCGTCCGGCAGCAGGTGGTCCAGCACGTCGTCGACGGTCACCGCGCCGAGCAGGGAGCCGCCCTCGTCCACGACGGGCGCGGCGACCATGTTGTACGCGGCGAGGTAGCTGGTGACGGCCGACAGCGGGGTGTCCGGGCCGAGCGGCGGCAGGTCGCTGTCCACGATCGAGCTGACCAGGGTGAACGGCGGGTCCCGCAGGAGCCGCTGGAAGTGCACCGTGCCCAGGTACTTCCCGGTCGGCGTCTCGTCCGGCGGCCGGCACACGTACACCTGCGCGGCAAGCGCCGGGGACAGGTCCTGCTGGCGGACCCGGGCCAGCGCGTCCGCGACGGTCGCGTCCGGCCGCAGCACGATCGGCTCCGTCGTCATCAGACCGCCCGCCGTGCGCTCCTCGTACGCCAGGAGGCGGCGCACGTCCGCCGCGTCGTCCGGCTGCATCAGGGTCAGCAGCCGCTCCTGGTCCTCCTCGGGCAGCTCGGACAGCAGGTCGGCCGCGTCGTCCGGGTCCATCGCCTCCAGGACGTCGGCCGCCCGCTCCTCCTTCAGCTTGCCGAGGATCTCGATCTGGTCGTCCTCGGGGAGCTCTTCGAGGACGTCCGCGAGCCGGTCGTCGTCCAGGGCCGCGGCCACCTCGGCGCGCCGCTTGGGGGAGAGGTGGTGCAGGGCGTTGGCCAGGTCGGCCGGGCGCAGCTTCTCGAAGGTGGCGAGCAGGTTCTCGGCGCCCTGGCCGTGCTCCTCCAGGGAGAAGCCGGTGACGGCCGACCACTCGACGGTCAGGGTCTCGCCCCGGCGGCTCAGCACCCCGCCCTTGCCCTTGCGGACGAAGACCTTGTCGATCTCCCAGTCGCGGCGGGCGGGCAGCTGCTGGATGGCGACGTCGAGGACGGTGACCTCCTCGCCCTCCCGCCCGTCGCTCCCCACGAGCCGCACCCGCCGGTCCAGGAGCTCGCCGAGGACGAGCCGCTCGGTGGGGCGCTGCTCGAAGCGGCGCATGTTCACCACGCCGGTGGTGATGACCTGCCCGGACTCGACGCCGGTGATCCGGGTCATGGGCACGAAGACCCGGCGGCGGCTGAGCACCTCCACGACCATGCCGAGCAGGCGCGGCGGGCGGCGGCCGACCCGGAGCATGGCCACCAGGTCGCTGACCCGGCCGACCTGGTCGCCGACGGGGTCGAAGACGGGGACCCCCGCCAGGTGGGAGACGAAGATCCGGGGGGCGCCTGCCGCCATGCCACGCGCCTCCTCGGTGTCGCACGATTCGAGTCCTCGCAGCGCCCCGCCGGTGATCGCGGAGCGCTACCGGTTCAGGCTAGCCCGTGCCGTTCCGACCCGCTCCGGCAGTGCCTCCGTACGGCTGCCTGCGGGGGCCGCCGGCCGGCCCGGGTACGCTGCGGTCTGCTGTTACCCCGGTACCGGAGCCGGAACCCCCGGTACCGCTACGGGTACCGGACCCCGCCCTTCCGCCCGGCCGGGGCCCGGCGCCCGTACGCCCGCACGATCACGAGAGGCAGCGCAGATGACCGTCCGCACCCCGGCATCGCGTATCCGCGGGGCCGTCGTGCCCCTGGCGCTCTGCGCCGGACTGACGGCGGGGCTCACGGCCTGCGCCGCCGACCCGGACGAGGGGACCAACGGGGTCGGGCGGCTCGCCGCCCCCGACATCGAGCGCAAGGCGCGGACGGTGGCGGACGGGGCGAAGGCGGTGCGCCTGGCCGGCACCCTGGTCAGCAAGGGCGGCACCTTCAAGCTCAACATGCGCCTCAAGCGGGATGGCGCCAGCGGCTCGGTGACGACGCGGAACGGCACCTTCGAGCTGACGCGGGTCGGCGACACGCTCTACCTGAAGGCCGACGCCGGCTTCTGGTCCCACGGCAAGGGCGACGACAAGCCGACGGAGACGGACGTCGAGGCCGCCGAGAAGCTCGACGGCAAGTACGTGAAGGTGCCGCAGGACGACCCCTCGTACAAGCAGCTGCGCGGCTTCACCGACATGAAGCCGCTGCTCGACGGCCTCATCGGGCTGCACGGCGAGAAGGTCAAGGGCGACCGCACGCGGGTCGGCGGGGTCCGCACGATCAAGGTCAAGGGCGGCGCGGGGGGCGAGGGCGGCGTCCTGGACGTGTCCCTGGACGGCTCCCCGTACCCCGTGCAGTTCGCGCGCGGCGGGGGCGGGGGCGTGGTGACGCTCTCCGACTGGAACAAGGACTTCCCGCTGGCCGCGCCGACGAAGGACGAGACCGTGGACTACGGCAAGCAGCTGCCCCGCACCTGACGGGCTCGCGGGTCCTCAGCGGCGCCTGCGGCGCTTCAGGAGCAGGCGCGGGAGCGCGGCCGGCACGGGACGGCGGGTCGTCGCCGCCGTGGGCAGCGGTACGGCCGCCAGGGAGCCGTCCGGCAGCTCGGCGGCGACCTCGCGCGGTACGAGCCGCACCACCCGGCACTCGCGCGCCCAGCGCTCCGGCATCGCCTCGCCGTCGGGCGCGTTGAGCCGCTTGCCCTTCAGCTCCGCGACGGCCGCGTTCCACTCCTCCGTACCGGCGGCCAGCTCGCGCACGGCGGCCGTCCAGGCGACGATCCGGCCGCCCTTGTCCTTGCTGCGGACGGTCACCTCGGCCGTGCCGCCGTCCGCCAGGCCCGGCAGCGGCTGCTCGCCGGGCCCGTCGCCGACGACGAGCGCGGCGCCGTCGTGCCAGACGTGCCAGAGCGCGCGGGCGGGCCCGGTGCCGCGCACCCACACCAGGCCGGACTTCTTGGTGGCCTCCTCGACGAGGGCGGGCCCGAGCGACTGATCGGTCATGCCCGCAGCCTATCCACCGGGGCCGGCGCTACAGCCAGCCGTTGCGCTTGAGGGTGCGGTGGATGGTGAGGCAGACCACGACGATGCCGGTGAGCACCATCGGGTAGCCGTACTTCCAGTGCAGCTCCGGCATGTGGTCGAAGTTCATGCCGTACACCCCGCAGACCGCCGTGGGGACGGCGACGATCGCCGCCCACGAGGTGATCTTGCGCATGTCCTCGTTCTGCGCGACGGTCGCCTGCGCCAGGTTGGCCTGGAGGATCGAGTTGAGCAGCTCGTCGAAGCCGACGACCTGCTCCTGGACGCGGGCGAGGTGGTCCGCGACGTCCCGGAAGTACTTCTGGATGTCCGGGTCCACCAGCCGCATCGGCCGCTCGCTGAGCAGCTGCATCGGCCGCAGCAGCGGGGTGACGGCCCGCTTGAACTCCAGGACCTCGCGCTTGAGCTGGTAGATCCGGCCGGTGTCCGTACCGCGCGTGGAGCCCTTCACGGCCGGCGAGAAGACGTCGATCTCCAGCTGGTCGATGTCCAGCTCGACGGAGTCGGCGACCGCGATGTAGCCGTCGACGACGTGGTCCGCGATGGCGTGCAGGACGGCCGAGGGGCCCTTGGAGAGCAGCTCGGGCTCGCCCTGGAGGCGGTGGCGGAGGTTGCGCAGGGAGCCCTGCCCGCCGTGCCGGACGGTGATGACGAAGTCGGGTCCGGTGAAGCACATGACCTCGCCGGTCTCGACGACCTCGCTGGTCGCGGTCAGCTCGGCGTGCTCGACGTAGTGGATCGTCTTGAAGACGGTGAAGAGGGTGTCGTCGTACCGCTCCAGCTTGGGCCGCTGGTGGGCGTGGACGGCGTCCTCGACGGCGAGCGGGTGCAGCCCGAACTCGGCGGCGATGACGGCGAATTCGGCCTCGGTCGGCTCGTGCAGGCCGATCCAGGCGAAGCCGCCCTTCTCCCGTACGCGCCGCATCGCGCCGCGCGGGGTGAGGCACGCGTCGTCCTCGACCCGGCGCCCGTCGCGGTAGACGGCGCAGTCGACGACGGCGGTGGACGCCGAGTGGTCGCGGGTGGGGTCGTACGCGGTGTACGTGGTGGGGGTCTTGCGCAGGGGGTGCCGCAGGCTCGGACGGACGGCGGCACGCAGGTCACGGATCATCGACATGGGCATGCTCCTTCACGGAGAGGCCGTCGGCGAGCGTGGCACAGCCCGGAATGGGGACGTGGAGCTACGTCGTCCACAAAGCGGGCGGCACCGGGGGATCGCGGTGACGGCGTTCGCTACAGACATTCGCTACGGACAGGCGAGGGCGAAATGCTCTTCCGTCGTGCGAGATGCCGGAGAAGGGGGTCGCGCGGTCCGTGCGGATCGGGGGATCGCGCGGTCCTGGAGTCGCGTACCCGGAATCACCGGGAGGAAAAGCGCACCGGGCTCGGGTGCGGGGCGGAAGAGCCGCTGGTACTGCCCGACCGACTTCGGTCCATCGCAGCCCCACCTCCTCCGGCCGGTCCCCCGTGAGGGATGACGTGTGACGAGTGGTCGGGGATCCAACGCTCCCGGCCAGCGGCCAAGACTATCAGCCGACAGAGGGTCAATCCCTTCCTTTGCCCGTTCCATACGCGCTTTATGCTCAACCCATGGGAGAAGTTCTTGCTCTGGTCGAGGCCCGGTTGCGCACGGCCCTCGGGGAACCGGACGCGCGCGCCGCGGTGACGTTTCTCGGCACGGACCGGATCGAGGTGCTCCGCTTCGTCGACGGCGATCTCGTGCGGTACGCGACCCTCGGGATGTCCGCGCGGCCGATGGCCGATCCGACCGCCGTGCTCGCCGATCCGGTGAAGGGTCCGCGCGCGGAACTCGTCCTCACCGTACGGGCGGGCCTGGCCGACACCGACAAGGTGCTGCGCCCGCTCGCGGTGCTCGCCTCCACCCCGCAGGTGGAGGGCGTGGTCGTGGCCCCGGGCGCCTCGCTCGACGTGGGAGAACCGCTCTGGCCGGACGCCCCCTTCGGTTCGGTGCTCGTCGCCGAGTCGGGCGGCCTGGTGGAGGACCTGGAGCTGGACGAGCCGATGGACCCGGTGCGGTTCCTGCCGCTGCTGCCGATGACCTCGAACGAGGCGGCGTGGAAGCGGGTGCACGGGGCGCAGGCCCTGGAGGAGCGCTGGCTGGCGCACGGGACGGACCTGCGCGATCCCCTGCGCAGGTCCGTGCCTCTCGACTGACGGGCCCGTAAACCCTTCGCGTCGCCGGTCAGTTGGCGAAGACGCCGACGCCGTCCTCGGTGGCGTGCTTCGGCGCCTGCTCCTCGGCCTCGTGGGTGAGGGAGGCGCGGCGGACCGTGACGACGACGGCGCCGAGCAGCGCTGCCGCGCCGGCCACCACGAACGGCACGTGGACGTCGGTCCACTCCTCGATCTTCGGGGCGAAGTACGGGGCGGCCGCCGCGGCGAACCAGCGGACGAAGTTGTAGCCCGCGCTCGCGACCGGGCGCGGGGCGTCCGAGACGCCGAGGGCCAGTTCGGTGAAGACGGTGTTGTTGACGCCGATGAACGCGCCCGACAGGACCGTGCAGACGATCGCGGTGGTGTGGCCGCCGTAGCCGAGCACCACGACGTCCGCCGCGAGCAGCACCAGCGAGCCGGTGAGCACCGTGAGCGAGCCGAACCGGCGCTGGAGCCGGGGCGCGACGAGCACCGAGAAGACGGCGAGCAGCACGCCCCAGGCGAAGAACACCGCGCCGGACTTGTACGGCGTCATGTCCAGCACGAACGGGGTGAAGGCGAGGACCGTGAAGAAGGCGTAGTTGTAGAAGAACGCCGCCGCCGCGGCCGAGGCGAGGCCGCCGTGGCCCAGGGCCCGGACCGGGTCGAGCAGCGAGGTCTTCCGGGCCGGCTTCGGCTGCTCCTTGAGGAAGACCGCGATGCAGAGGAAGCCGATCGCCATCAGGGCGGCGGTGCCGAAGAAGGGGTAGCGCCAGCTCGCGTCGCCCAGGACCGCGCCGAGCAGCGGTCCGCAGGCCATGCCGAGGCCGAGCGCCGACTCGTAGAGCAGGATCGCCGCCGCGCTGCCGCCGGCCGCCGCGCCGACGATGACGGCGAGCGAGGTCGAGACGAAGAGCGCGTTGCCGAGGCCCCAGCCGGCCCGGAAGCCGACGAGCTGCCCGACCATGTCGGAGGTGCCGGCGAGGGCGGCGAAGACGACGACGAGGGCGAGCCCGGCGAGCAGGGTCCTGCGGCCGCCGATGCGGCTGGAGACGAAGCCGGTGACCAGCATCGCGACGGCGGTGATCAGGAAGTACGAGGTGAAGAGCAGGGACACCTGGCTCGGGGTCGCGTGCAGGCCCTGGGCGATCGACGGCAGGATCGGGTCGACGAGGCCGATGCCCATGAAGGCGACGACCGAGGCGCCGGCCGTGGCCCAGACGGCGGGGGGCTGGCGCAGGATGCTCCCGCCCGTGGGCGCGTCTTCCGCGGGCGCTGCTTCTCTCTCCATGGGTGCTGTTCCTCCGTGGCGACCGGATGGGTGCGATATACACAGAATAAGTTAGACGGCCTAATGAGTGCAAGCTACACCTATATGGGGAGGCGGTGTGCGGGTATAGCGGAAGGGATGTGCGAGTGGGCGGCCCGTGTCGGACGGGTGATCGTTCGGGGTCGTCCTTGACGCGGGACGGAAGGGGTAGGACCGTTGAGCCCTATGAGGGGCGAACCCAGTTGCCCGAAGTGCGGTGGCCGGGTCAGAGCGCCCGGCCTCTTCGCCGACTCCTGGCAGTGTGACGTGCACGGCTCGGTGCACCCGCTCCAGCCCGTCGTCCCGCCCAGCGTCGAGGCCCTCGGCGTCGTGGTGCACCGCTCCCGGGTGCCCGTGTGGATGCCGTGGCCCCTGCCCGTCGGCTGGCTCTTCACCGGCGTCGCGTACGCGGGCGACGACCGCAGCGGCGGACGCGCGACCGCCGTCGCCTGCTCGGGCCCCGGCCCGCTCGGCGGGATCGGGGAGCTGCTCCTGGTCGCCGAGGAGCTCGGCGTCGGCCTCGGCGCGCGGTACGCCGGCATCGACGGGCTCGACCCCGGCTCCGGCATGGCCATCGACAAGCCGCCCCAGACGAAGGTGCTCGCCGCCGGGCGCCCCACCCCGCTCTGGCACGTCACCGGCGCCCCGCACGACCGCGCGGTCTTCGCGGGCGAGGCGCGCGGCCTGTGGCTGTGGGCGATCGTCTGGCCCGAGCAGTCCGGCCTCCTGATGTACGACGAACTGGTCCTGACGGACCTGCGGGACGCCGGCGCCGAGGTCGAACTGCTGCCGTGCGGGGCGCTCACCCCGAGACTGCTGGGCTGAGACCGCCGCCGGACCACGGTTTCACCGCGCCGAGTTCTCGTCGGGCCGGGGCGTTCCTTCCGTACGGGCGTGTTCGATTCGCCCGTTATGCTGGAGCGTCCCCGTCCGTCCCGAGCCCCCGGAGTACCGCGTCGTGCGCATCGACCTGCACACCCACTCCACGGCCTCCGACGGCACGGACTCCCCGGCCGAGCTCGTCCGGAACGCGGCCGCCGCCGGGCTCGACGTCGTCGCCCTCACGGACCACGACACCACCCGCGGCCACGCCGAGGCGATCGCCGCGCTGCCCGAGGGGCTGACCCTCGTCACCGGGGCCGAGCTGTCCTGCCGGATGGACGGCATCGGCCTGCACCTGCTCGCGTACCTCTTCGACCCGGAGGAGCCCGCGCTCCTCGCCGAGCGCGAACTCGTCCGCGACGACCGCGTGCCCCGCGCCCGGGCGATGGTCGACAAGCTCCGGGACCTCGGCGTCCCCGTCACCTGGGAGCGGGTGGCCCGGATCGCCGGCGACGGCTCCGTGGGCCGTCCGCACGTCGCCGAGGCGCTCGTCGAGCTCGGGGTCGTCCCCGACGTGTCCGGCGCCTTCACGCCCGAGTGGCTCGCCGACGGCGGCCGGGCCCACGTCGGCAAGCACGAGCTGGACCCGGTCGAGGCGATCCGCCTCGTCAAGGCGGCCGGCGGCGTCACCGTCTTCGCGCACCCCCTCGCCGTCAAGCGCGGCCGGGTGCTCCCGGAGGCCGCGATCGCCCGGCTCGCCGAGGCCGGGCTCGACGGCGTCGAGGTCGACCACATGGACCACGACGAGGCGACGCGGGCGCGGCTGCGCGGGCTCGCCAAGGAGCTGGGCCTGCTGACCACCGGCTCCAGCGACTACCACGGCAGCCGCAAGACCTGCCGGCTCGGCGAGTACACCACCGACCCCGAGATCTACGGCGAGATCACCCGCCGCGCGGCGGGTGCCTTCCCGGTCCCCGGCGCCGGGGGACCCGTCACCGCCTAGGGCCTGCCCGGCGGCCCCGGCCATGATCCGCCGGACAGGCCCTGGGCCGTACCTCGCTCGACGGAACCCGCCGCGCCGACGCGCGTCCGCGGAGCCGTCCGCAGGCCTCATCACCGCTCCCGGTCCACCCTTCGTACCGCCCTGTGCCGTACGCGGGGCGGCACACCCCCTGCCCCGGTGACGGAATCCCACGTTCCGGATCCCACGGGCGACACCCCACCGTTCCACCTCTCCCGCAAGGCACCCCACCGTGTTCGACGTCGCCGTCTTCGGCTCGCTGTTCCTGACCCTCTTCGTGATCATGGATCCCCCCGGGATCACCCCGATCTTCCTCGCCCTCACCTCCGGCCGCCCGGCCAAGGTGCAGCGCCGGATGGCCTGGCAGGCCGTCGCCGTCGCCTTCGGCGTCATCACCGTCTTCGGCATCCTGGGCCAGCAGATCCTGGCGTACCTGCACGTCTCCGTCCCCGCCCTGATGATCGCGGGCGGACTGCTCCTGCTGCTCATCGCGCTCGACCTGCTCACCGGCAAGACCGACGAGCCCAAGCAGACCAAGGACGTCAACGTCGCCCTCGTCCCGCTCGGCATGCCGCTGCTCGCCGGGCCCGGCGCGATCGTCTCGGTCATCCTCGCCGTGCAGCACGCCGACGGCGTGGCCTCGCAGATCTCCGTCTGGGCCGCCATCGCCGCCATGCACGTCGTCCTCTGGCTGACCATGCGGTACTCGCTCGTGATCATCCGGATCATCAAGGACGGCGGCGTGGTGCTGGTGACCCGGCTCGCCGGCATGATGCTCTCCGCCATCGCGGTGCAGCAGATCATCAACGGCGTCACCCAGGTCGTCCGGGGCTCCTGAGCCCGCCGGGACGGGCCCGGACGCCACTGCGCCCCCGTACGGATTCCGCTGTCGCGGAGTCCGCGCGGGGGCGCGGTGCGTCGGGGTGGACCCGGCCTGTTACGAGGCCGAGGTCTCGGCGGGGCGGATCCAGATGCGCTGGCCGATCGAGGCGGCCTGCTGCACGATCCGGTTGACGGAGGCGGCGTCCACGACCGTCCGGTCGACGGGCGTGCCGTCGACGTCGTCGAGTCGCAGGATTTCGAAGCGCACGGGCTTCTCCCTTCGTCTGAGTTGATCCTCCTGATGGAGAACTGCGTTACGTATCTCTACAACGACATGCATCCTGCAAACATTCCTTACGCTAAGGAAAATTTTCGGATGTCTAAATACTGGCGAGTAAGGGGGTGCGGCGGCCGGACCGACGGCGGCGGACAACGAGCCGCGCATGGCGGACAATGAGCCGCGTATGAACGACGCAGACACCACACAGGTGACCGAGACCGACGCCCGCCTGCGCGCACTCGACGCACGCCTGGAGCGCACCAACGAGCTCCTCCGGCGGATGCTGGCCGAGGTCGCCAAGACCCCTTCCACACACGCCATCTTCGTCGACGCGGGTTACGTCCATGCTGCGGCCGGGTTGCTTGTCGTCGGCACCGAGGACCGGCGCTCCTTCGACCTCGACGCGGAAGGGCTCATCGAGGCCTTCATCGACAAGGCCCGCACGATCTTCGCCGACAGCCGGCTCCTGCGCGTCTACTGGTACGACGGCGCCCGCCGCCGCATCCACACCCCCGAGCAGCAGGCCATCGCCGAACTGCCCGACGTCAAGGTCCGCCTCGGCAACCTCAACGCCAACAACCAGCAGAAGGGCGTCGACTCCCTCATCCGCACGGACCTGGAGTCCCTCGCCCGCCACCGCGCCATCAGCGACGCCGCCCTCGTCGGCGGCGACGAGGACCTCGTCTCCGCCGTCGAGGCCGCCCAGGGCTACGGCGCCCGCGTCCACCTCTGGGGCATCGAGGCCGCCGAGGGCCGCAACCAGGCCGAGGCCCTCCTCTGGGAGGTCGACAGCCAGCGCACCTTCGACCTGGACTTCTGCCGCCCGTACGTCACCCGCCGCCCCGTCACCACGTACGAGAACGAGGGCGAGCCGCCGCCCTCCCGCGAGGAGGTGCGCTTCGTCGGCGCGCAGATCGCGGCGGCCTGGCTCGCCGAGCGCGGCCGGGACCGGCTCGCCGAGCTCCTGCCCGGCGCGCCCTATCTGCCCGGATCGTTCGACCAGGACCTGCTCGTCGAGGCGGAGCGCCTGCTCAGCCGCTCCCTGCGCGGCCACGCCGCGCTCCGGCGCTCCCTGCGGGACGGCTTCTGGCAGCACCTCAAGGCGCAGTACTGACCTCCGGGGACGCGACCACGCGCTCCCAGAAGCCGAGGAGGCGGGCCGTCAGCTCCCCGGGGTGCGACACGTTGGGGGAGTGGCCCGCGCCCGCCACCACCGTGTGGTGCGCGCCGGTGCGGGCCGCCGCCGCGGCGAGGTCCGCCGTCGACCAGACCATCTCGTCCGTCCCGTACGCGAAGTGCAGCGGCGTCCGCAGCGCGAGCAGCTCCTCCGTACCGTCCCGGCGGTCGAGCAGCAGCCGCCCGGCGCCCCGCAGCTGGGCGATCCGGGTGCGGGTCCAGCGCCGCCGCAGGAAGTCCGCGAGCCCCGGCACGTCGGACGTGTCCGGCTCCTCGCCCCGGCTGTCCAGCCGGCACATCGCCTCCCAGACCCGCTCCTTCGACAGCAGCGCGAGTCCGGCCCGCAGCGCCCGCACCCGGATCCGCTGCGGCCGGGAGACCCGCCCGACGCCCGAGGAGAGCAGGGTGAGCGAGCGGAAGGCGTCCGGCGCGACCGCCACCGCCGCCCGGGCCACCAGACCGCCGAACGAGTGGCCCACCAGGTGCACGGGGCCGTCCCCGAGCGCCAGGGCCTGCGCCACCGCGTCGAGCGCGAGCGCCCGGCGGCGGTAGGCGGCCCGGCCCCGGGGGCCCGGGGTGTCGTTCTGCCCGCGCCCGTCCACGGCCACGGCCCGGTACCCGGCGCCGGTCAGCGGCTCCAGGAGGGCCAGGAAGTCCTCCTTGCTGCCGGTGTACCCGGGCAGCAGCAGCACCGTCCCCCGCCGCTCCCCCTCGGGCTCCGCGTCGAGCACGGCGAACGGTCCGCGCACGGTGTCGAGACGGCGGGCGCGGGTGCGCGGCGGCAGGGTCAGGGACCTGGGCTTGCTCATGACCCGGACTGTAGTCCGGGGACGGCGGGGCGGCGCGGCCCGGGGACACCGCCGCGGCCCGCCCCCGGGAAGGGGACGGGCCGCGGCGGTGGTGCGGGACGGGCTCAGCTCTCGGCCGGGGCCGCCGTCTTCTTGGCGGTGCGGCGACGCGGGGCCTTCTTCGGCTCCTCGTCCCCGGCCACGGCCTCGGCGACCGGCTCGGCGACGGCCTTCTTCACCGTACGGCGACGGGCCGGAGCCTTCGGCGCCTGCGGCTCGGAGGCGTCGGGCGCCTCGGCGGCGACCGTCTTCTTCGCCGCGCGGCGACGGGGAGCCTTCGGGGCCTCCTCGACGGCGGGGGCCTCGACCGCCGGAACGGCCTCGGCCACGGCCTTCTTCGCCGTGCGGCGGCGCGGGGCGGCCTTCTTGGGGGCCTCCTCCGCGACCGGCTCGACGACCGGCTCCGCCACCTGCTCGGCGGGGGCCTCGGCCACCGGCGCCTCTGCGGTCACCGGCGCGGCGGCGGCCTTGCGGACGGCGCGGCGGCGCGGGGCGGGCTCGGGAGCCTCCTCGGCCACCGGCGCCGGTGCCACGGCCGGTACGACGATGACCGCGGCCTCGGCGGACGCCGGGGAACCGGCGGCCCGGGTGGCGGCGCGGCGGCGGCGCGGGGCGGGCGCCTCCTCGACGACCGGAGCCGCGACCGGCTCGGCCACCGGCTCGGCGGCCGGGGCCTCGGCGGTCACCGGCGAACCGGCGGGCCTGCGGGCCGTACGGCGACGGCGCGGGGCCGGAACCTCGGCCGGGGCCTCGGCGACGACGGCGACGGGCTCGGCCACCGGGGCGGCGACGGGCTCGGCGGTCTTGACGGCCGACTCGACGGCCTCGGGGGCCTGAGCGGCTTCGACGGCCTTACCGGCCGCACGGCGGCGCGGGGCCCGCTTCGGCTCCTCGGCCCTGGGCGCCTCGACGGCGACCGGGGCCTCGGTCTTCGGCGCCTCGACGGCCGACTGCGCCCGCAGGGCGGCCGCGGCGGTCTCGGGCGTCTGGAAGGAGACGGTCTCCTCGGCCGGACGCACCCGGGCGCGGCGACGGCGCACGACCGGAGCGGGCTCCTGGACGGCGGGGGCCGCGGGGGTACGGACCGCCGGGGCGGCCTGGACGGCCTCCGGACGGGCGGCACGGGCACGGCGACGGGGAGCCTTCGGCTCCTCGGCCTTCCGCTCCTCGGCCTTGGGCGTCTCGGCCTTCGGGGCCTCGGCCTTGGGCGCGTCAGCCTTCGGAACCTCCGCCTTCGGCGTCTCGGTGACGACCGGGGCCGGGGCCGGAGCCTCGGTCTTCGGCGTCTCGACGGCCTTCGGGGCCTCGGCGACGGCGACCGAGGCCGTCTGCGCGACCGGCGCGGAGCCCTGGGCGCCGACCCGGGTGCGACGGCGGCGGCGCGGGGTGCGCGGACCGGACTCGGTCCGGGCCTCGTCACCCGCCGGCACGGCGGCCGGAGCCGCCTGGGCGGCGTCGGTGCGCTCCGAGGGCGCCGGGGCGTCGACGGCGTCGCCGCCGCCGCGGGTGCGCCGGCGCTGGCGCGGGGTCCGGGTGCGCTCCGGGCGCTCCTCGGTCCTCTCCGCCGCCTTCGGGCCGCGGGCACGGCGTCCGCCGGGCTCGCCCAGGTCCTCCAGCTCCTCCGCGCCCAGACCCGCGCGGGTCCGCTCGGCGCGGGGCAGGATGCCCTTGGTGCCCGCCGGGATGTCCAGCTCCTCGTACAGGTGCGGGGAGCTGGAGTACGTCTCGACCGGGTCGTGGAAGTCCAGGCCGAGCGCCTTGTTGATCAGCTGCCAGCGCGGGATGTCGTCCCAGTCGACCAGGGTCACCGCCGTGCCCTTCGCGCCCGCGCGGCCGGTGCGGCCCACGCGGTGGAGGAACGTCTTCTCGTCCTCCGGCGACTGGTAGTTGATGACGTGGGTGACGCCCTCGACGTCGATGCCGCGCGCGGCGACGTCGGTGCAGACGAGCACGTCGACCTTGCCGTTGCGGAAGGCGCGCAGCGCCTGCTCGCGGGCGCCCTGGCCCAGGTCGCCGTGGACGGCGCCGGAGGCGAAGCCGCGGCGCTCCAGCTGCTCGGCGATGTCGGCCGCCGTGCGCTTGGTGCGGCAGAAGATCATCGCGAGCCCGCGGCCGTTGGCCTGCAGGATGCGGGAGACCAGCTCCGGCTTGTCCATCGAGTGCGCGCGGTAGACGTGCTGCTTGATGTTGGCGACGGTGACGCCCTCGCCGTCGGGCGAGGTGGCGCGGATGTGCGTCGGCTGCGACATGTAGCGGCGGGCCAGGCCGATGACCGCGCCCGGCATGGTGGCCGAGAACAGCATGGTCTGGCGCTTCGCCGGAAGCATGTTCATGATCTTCTCGACGTCGGGCAGGAAGCCCAGGTCGAGCATCTCGTCGGCCTCGTCCAGGACGAGGACCCTGACGTGGGAGAGGTCGAGCTTGCGCTGGCCGGCCAGGTCGAGCAGGCGGCCGGGGGTGCCGACGACCACGTCGACGCCCTTCTGCAGCGCCTCGACCTGCGGCTCGTACGCCCGGCCGCCGTAGATGGCGAGCACGCGCACGTTGCGCACCTTGCCGGCGGTCAGCAGGTCGTTGGTGACCTGGGTGCACAGCTCGCGGGTGGGCACGACGACGAGCGCCTGCGGGGCGTCGGTGAGCTGCTCGGGCTTGGCCCGGCCGGCCTCGACGTCCATGGGGACGGTCACGCGCTCCAGGATCGGCAGGCCGAAGCCGAGGGTCTTGCCCGTGCCGGTCTTGGCCTGGCCGATGACGTCGGTGCCGGTGAGGGCGACCGGGAGGGTCATCTCCTGGATGGGGAAGGGGTTCACGATGCCGACGGCCTCCAGGGCCTCGGCCGTCTCGGAAAGGATTCCGAGCTCTCGGAAAGTGGTAGTCAGGGTGCTGCCTCTTCTGTGAGACGCGGCGCGAGGCGAACGAAGGGGGTCGTACCGTGCCGGATCACTGTCGGCGCGATCGGAAAGACCGCCGCCGGGTGGCACGGGACCACTGCCGTCGCTCGAGCGTCGTACCGCTGAGGGTGACCCTTCCGCGGGTCCGCCGGAAGGGCTGTCGGGCCGGAGCCGATCGGGCCACCGACCGGGCATCCTCATTCATGAGTCGGCCCACCGGATACGTCCGAACGTGCGAAAGCATGTCCGCATACTCAGCAGGCGCCTTACCACTGTACCCCGGAATCGCGCATGTGTGTCGGGGGAAAACGTGATGAGGGCACGGTCACACTGACTGACCAGGACCTTCCCGGGCCGCGCGGGCGGGCTATTGTGCGCTGCATGGAGACGCCTGACAACGCCACACCCACCGGGATCGCCGCCAAGGACTGGGCGGCGGCTTCCGCCGAGCCGCAGTACCGCGCCGCCGTGATCGACCTCCTCGGCGCCCTCGCCTACGGAGAGCTGGCGGCCTTCGAGCGGCTCGCCGAGGACGCCAAGCTGGCGCCGACCCTCGCGGACAAGGCGGAGCTGGCGAAGATGGCCTCGGCCGAGTTCCACCACTTCGAGCAGCTCCGGGGCCGCCTCGCGGCCGTCGACGCGGAGCCGACGGAGGCCATGGAGCCCTTCGCGAAGGCGCTCGACGACTTCCACCGCCAGACCGCGCCGTCGGACTGGCTGGAGGGCCTGGTCAAGGCGTACGTGGGCGACTCGATCGCCAGCGACTTCTACCGGGAGGTCGCGGCCCGGCTCGACTCCGACACCCGCGCCCTGGTGCTCTCCGTCCTCGACGACACCGGCCACGGCAACTTCGCCGTGGAGAAGGTCCGCGCCGCGATCGACGCCGACCCGCGCGTCGGCGGCCGGCTCGCGCTCTGGGCGCGCCGCCTGATGGGCGAGGCGCTCTCCCAGGCCCAGCGCGTGGTCGCCGAGCGGGACGCGCTCTCCACCATGCTGGTCGGCGGGGTCGCGGACGGCTTCGACCTCGCGGAGGTCGGCCGGATGTTCTCCCGGATCACCGAGGCGCACACCAAGCGCATGGCCGCCCTGGGCCTCGCCGCCTAGTCACGGACCGTACGGAGGGGCGGCGGCGCTCAGACCGTCGCCGACCGGCCCGTCGCTGATCGGCGCAGCCGGCGCGCGGCCCGGGGGCGGACCAGGAGCGACAGCACCACCGCCGCCACCGCCACGGCGCCCACCAGGGTGGCGAAGGGGTGGCCGGGGCCGAGCGCCCCGTGGGTGACGAACGCGCCGAACACCCCGCCGAGCGCTCCGGTGGCGAGGACGGGCCCCCGGCCGGGGAGGCGGTCGGGCAGCCGGTGCACGGCGGCCCAGGCCAGGACGAGACCGAACAGGGCGGAGCCGAGGGCTTCCAGGTACATCGGGGGATCACCTCGCGAGGGGTGCGGGGCGGGTGCTGCGGTCGAGGTCTTCCCTACCCGTGGCGTCCGGCGCGCAATCCTCCCGTACCGCCCGACGTGGACATACGGGCATACGGACAGACGAAAGGGCCCGGTGGACCGAGGACGGTCCGCCGGGCCCTTCCGATGGCTCCCGGGCTCAGATCGCGCCGAACCCCACACGGCGGACGCTGGGCTCGCCGAGCTCCACGTACGCGATCCTGTCGGCCGGAATGAGGACCTTGCGGCCCTTCTCGTCCGCGAGGCTGAGCAGCTGCGTCTTGCCGGCCAGCGCGTCGGCAATAGCGCGCTCGACCTCCTCGGCGGACTGCCCGCTCTCCAGAACGATCTCCCGGGGTGCGTGCTGCACGCCGATCTTGACCTCCACGGCTATGTCCCTCCGAACGTCGGCGTTGCGCGATTCCTCCGCGCCGTACGCTGCACACATTAGCCCGGTGAGGGGACGCGCACGGTGCGGTCGCCGCACGCCAGGAGCGAACACGCGGCGAGGAGCCGCGAGTCAGTGGCCCTCGGCGCTCAGCTGGCCGTCGACCGGGTGGAGCGGGAAGCCCGCGATGCCGCGCCAGGCGAGCGAGGTGAGCAGCCCCACCGCCTTGTCGCGCGGGATGGGGGACTCGCTCGACAGCCAGTAGCGCGCCACGACCTGGGAGACGCCGCCGAGGCCCACGGCGAGCAGCATCGACTCGTCCTTGGACAGTCCCGTGTCCTCGGCGATCACCTCGGAGATCGCCTCGGCGCACTGGAGGCTGACCCGGTCCACGCGCTCGCGCACGGCCGGCTCGTTGGTCAGGTCGGACTCGAAGACCAGCCGGAACGCGCCGCCCTCGTCCTCGACGTAGGCGAAGTACGCGTCCATGGTCGCCGCGACCCGGAGCTTGTTGTCCGTGGTGGAGGCCAGGGCGGTGCGCACCGCCAGGAGGAGCGACTCGCAGTGCTGGTCGAGGAGGGCCAGGTAGAGCTCCAGCTTCCCCGGGAAGTGCTGGTACAGCACCGGCTTGCTGACGCCCGCCCGCTCGGCGATGTCGTCCATGGCGGCGGAGTGGTACCCCTGGGCGACGAAGACCTCCTGGGCCGCGCCGAGCAGCTGGTTCCGTCGGGCACGTCGCGGCAGGCGCGTGCCCCGAGGGCGTGCTGCCTCTGTCTGCTCGATGGCGCTCACGCGGCCTCCCAAGAATCGATCCATGCGCGCTGTAGCGACGCGCCGCCATCGTACTTTTGGGTAACCCGGCTGTGCGCGGTGCGGACGCAGAATTTCACGGACCGGACACCGGGGTCGACAGCCGGTTCAGGATTGAACCGAACGAATCGGCGCCGCGTGCGGCCCGGCGGCGGCCGCTCCCGTGTCCGCCCGCCCGTTCCCCCGCCCGCCCGTCCGGGCGTTCAGCGGTAGTCGTCCTCGTCCAGGGCGACGACGCGGGCCTGTTCGGACGCGTCGGCCTCGTTCGCCGAATCGCGCTCGACGTGGGTCAGCGGCTCGTCCTCGCTCGGCCTGAGTTCGGCGTGCTGCTCGGCGGCGTCGGCCTCCGGCGTCTCCTCGTGCAACTCGACGACCTCCTCCTCGGCGAACGTGTCCGGCTCGGTCGGATCGACAGTCATGCGGCTCCCTCCGGTGGACGGATCGAGGTCCTGCCCGACGACTTCCCTTCGAGCCTAGGAGTACATGCGCCCCGCCGCACACGGACTTGTGACCGCACCCACACACGGGGGCGCGTGATCGTCTCGTAATATTGCGGCCATGTCCTCGACCGAGCTGCCGGAAACCCGGACCGCCGCCGCACCACCCGCGTCACGGTCCCGCGCCGTACGGGTCGCCGACGGCGAGGAGCTCCGCTCCGTCACCCTGCCCGGCCTCAGCCTGAACGTCCGCGCCCGGCCGGGCGACCGGCCGGGACTGCCGTCCGCGCTGTACGTCCACGGCCTCGGCGGCTCCTCGCAGAACTGGTCCGCCCTGATGCCGCTGCTCGCGGACCTCGTCGACGGCGAGGCCGTCGACCTGCCCGGCTTCGGCGTCTCCCCGCCGCCCGCGGACGGCAACTACTCGGTCACCGGGCACGCCCGCGCCGTCATCCGGCTCCTCGACTCCGAGCGGCGCGGACCGGTCCACCTCTTCGGCAACTCGCTGGGCGGCGCCGTCGCCACCCGCGTCGCCGCCGTCCGGCCCGACCTGGTCCGCACCCTCACCCTGATCTCGCCGGCCCTGCCCGAGCTGCGCGCCCAGCGCAGCGCCTGGCCCACCGCGCTCCTCGCGCTGCCCGGCGTCTCCTCCTCCTTCGCCCGGCTGACCCGGGGCTGGACGCCCGAGCAGCGGGTCCGCGGGGTCATGGCGCTCTGTTACGGCGACCCCGGCCGGGTGACCGACGAGGGCTTCCTGCACGCGGTCGAGGAGATGGAGCGGCGCCTGGAGCTGCCGTACTTCTGGGACGCGATGGCCCGCTCCTCGCGCGGCATCGTCGACGCCTACACCCTCGGCGGGCAGCACGGCCTGTGGCGGCAGGCCGAGCGGGTCCTCGCCCCGACGCTGCTGGTCTACGGCGGGCGCGACCGGCTCGTCTCGTTCCGGATGGCCCGGAGGGCGGCCACCGCCTTCCGCGGCTCGCGCCTGCTGACCCTGCCCGACGCGGGGCACGTGGCGATGATGGAGTACCCCGAGACGGTCGCCCAGGCCGCCCGGGAACTGATCGCCGATCACGGCGGGAGCTGATCCGGGGCGTGGGACGACACAGCCGCAAGGGCGCCGCGCCCCCGCCGGTCGACACCGGCCGGGCGCGGGGCGCGGGACAGCGACGGAGCGGGGCGGAACCGGGCGCGACCGGACCGGCCCCCGCCGGTACGGGCCGCCGCCGCAGGACCGCGACCGCGGCCGACGACGGCCGGGACCCGACGGGCACACCGCCCGCCGGCACACCGGCGTACGGACCGCCGCCGCACGGCGCTCCCGCACCGGGACCCCGGGCGTACGGGACGCCCGCGCACGGCACTCCGGCGCACGGCACGCCGGCCCACGGGACCCCGGTGTACGGCACCCCGGCGCACGAGACCCCCGCCCGCGGCGTCCCCGTCCACCGGGCGGGTGTCGTACGGGGCGGGCACCCGCAGCACGACGAGGGCGGGGCGCGTCCCGCTCCGTACGGCGGCCGGCGCGGCCGGACCCTGACCGCCGAGCCCGAACAGGCCGGCGAGCAGGAGCCGTTCGTCCCCGCGCCCCGTCACGAGGACGAGGACGAGGACGGGGCCGGGACCCCGGCCGGCCGGGGCGGGCTCGGCCGCACCCTCGCCGGGGTCGCGGCAGCCGCCGTCGCCACCGTCCTCGCCGTCGTCGTCGCCGGACAGGTCACCGACGAGGAGGCGTCCTCGCCCGCCCCGCGCGCCGCCGGGGAACCGGCCGAGCGGGCCGTGGACGACTCCTCCGCCTCCCGCTCCGACGGCCGGACCGCCCCGTCGCTCCCGGCGCTCCCCTCGAAGCCCCCGGCGCCCACGTACGAACAGCTCATGACCCGTCAGTTCCCCATCGACCCCGAGCTGAAGGGGGCCGGTGCCTTCGAGGCCGTCCAGGGGTTCCAGAAGGCGCCCGGGAAGGGGCGGCTCATCCGCTACCGGGTCGACGTCGAGAAGGGGATCGGGCTCGATCCGGGGCTCTTCGCCGACGCCGTGCAGAAGACCCTCAACGACCCCCGCAGTTGGGCCGGCGACGGCGCGATGACGTTCGAGCGGGTCTCCAGCGGGGAGCCGGAGTTCGTCATCACGCTCGCCAGCCCCGGCACCACCGCCGCCTGGTGCCGGAAGTCCGGGCTCGACACGACGGTCGACAACGTGTCCTGCGACTCCGCCTCCACGGAGCGCGTGATGATCAACGCGTTCCGCTGGGCCCAGGGTTCCAGCACCTTCGGGCCCAAGGCCATGTACGCCTACCGCCAGATGCTCATCAACCACGAGGTCGGCCACCGGCTCGGGCACAACCACGTGTCCTGCCGCACTCCCGGCGCGCTCGCCCCCGTGATGCAGCAGCAGACCAAGTCCCTGAACATCGACGGCATCGCGTGCCGTCCCAACCCCTGGGTACACCCCGGAAGTTGAGGTCGATCCCGGCCGACGGCCCTTTCGTGGCCGATCGTATGCCGAGACGCTTGTCTCAAAAGCAGTGCGAACTGCGTTGACATCGCTCGCGTGTTCGTCCATATTTCTCGGCATGTCGACCCGTCACGCCGTTTCCGAGCGCGCCGCCCTTGAGCTGGCGCTCATCGGCGTGTCCGGACATGCCGTGTCCGACGTTCTCTGTCGCTGACCACCGCCCGAGCGCAGGTCGGCCCCTTCGCGTTTCCCGCCATCGCCGACGCCTTTCCGCGCCCGGGTTCCGTCCCCGTGGGCGCGGCCTCCGTGTGTCAGGAATGCTCGGCAACTCCCTGAGAACAACGGAAACACCGGCAACACCGTCTCTCGCCGCTGCCCGCGAGGAATTCCCCCTCCTTCCGCCGCAGTTCTCCGAGAGGTCTTCTCCGATGCGTCAACCGTCCGTCATTTCCCGCCGCGTGGCAGCGGCCGCCGTCAGCGTCGTCCTGGTCTCGGGCGCCGCCGCCTGCGCGGGACCCGAGGACGCCGGCGCCAAGGACGGCACCTCCGGCAAGGGCTCGGCCGCCCCGCGGAAGGGCGGCACGCTCACCGTCCTCAACGCCGAGGCCCAGACCGACTTCGACCCCGCCCGCCTCTACACCTCCGGCGGCGGCAACGTCCCCTCCCTCGTCTTCCGCACGCTCACCACCCGCAACCGCGAGGCGGGCGCCGCCGGCACCCAGGTCGTCCCCGACCTGGCCACCGACACCGGCCGCCCCAACAAGGACGCCACGGAGTGGACGTACACCCTCAAGGACGGGCTGAAGTTCGAGGACGGCACGCCCATCACCAGCGCCGACGTCAAGTACGGCATCGAGCGCTCCTTCGCCGCCGAGCTCTCCGGCGGCGCCCCCTACCTGCGCGACTGGCTGGTCGGCGGCGACACCTACCAGGGCCCCTACAAGGACCCCAAGGGCCTCGCCTCGATCGTCACCCCCGACCCGAAGACCATCGTCTTCAAGCTGAAGAAGCCCGAGGGCGAGTTCCCCTTCGTCGCCACCCAGACGCAGTTCGCCCCCGTCCCCAAGGCCAAGGACAAGGGCGCGACGTACGAGGAGCACCCCGTCTCCTCCGGCCCGTACAAGGTCGTGAGCAACGAGAACGACGGCGAGCGCCTCGTCCTGGAGCGCAACGAGCACTGGGACCCCGAGACCGACGAGGAGCGCAAGGCCTACCCGGACAAGATCGACGTCCGGTCCGGGCTCGACGAGGCCGTCATCAACCAGCGCCTCGCCACCTCCTCCGGCGCCGACGCCGCCGCCGTCACCACCGACACCAACCTGGGCCCCGCCGAACTCGCCCAGATCGGCTCGGACAAGGCGCTCGCCGCCCGTGTCGGCACCGGCCACTTCGGCTTCACCAACTACATCGCCTTCAACCCGAAGGTGAAGCCCTTCGACAACCCCAAGGTCCGCCGGGCCATCTCGTACGCGGTCAACCGCACCAGCGTCGTCAACGCCGCCGGCGGCTCCGCGCTCGCCGAGCCCGCCACCACCTTCCTGCCCGAGCAGAAGGCCTTCGGCTTCACGCCGTACGACCACTTCCCGGCCGGCAAGACGGGCGACCCGGAGAAGGCGAAGGAGCTGCTCAAGGAGGCCGGTTTCCCCAACGGCCTGACCGTCACCCTGCTGCACTCCACCGCCCAGAACCGCACCACCAGCCCCGAGATCGCCACCGCCGTCCAGGAGGCCCTCGGCAAGGCCGGCATCACCGTCGAGCTCGACGGCCAAGAGCCCAACTCCTTCAATGAGAAGCGCTGGAGCGTCAAGGACGCCCCCGGCTTCTTCCTCTCCCGCTGGGGCGCCGACTGGCCGGCCGGCGGCCCGTTCCTCGCGCCGATCTTCGACGGACGCCAGATCGTCACCAACGGCTCCAACTACAACCACGCGCAGCTGAACGACCCGGCGGTCAACAAGGAGATCGACGAGATCAACAAGCTGACCGACCTCAAGGCCGCCGCCGCGCGCTGGGGCGCCCTCGACAAGAAGATCGGCGAGCAGGCCCTCGACGTGCCGCTCTTCCACCCGGTCTACAAGCGCCTCGTCGGCAAGGACGTCAAGAACGTCGTCATCAGCGACTGGACCGGAGTCCTCGACGTCTCGCAGGTCGCGGTCAAGTGACCGCCCTGACCGACACGCCGGCGCCCGTGGCGGGCATCCCCGCCACGGGCGCCGCCCGGCAGGTGTGGCGACGGCTGCGCACCCGTCCGGCCGCCCTCGCCGCCTCCGCCGTCCTGCTCCTGCTCGTCCTCCTCGCCCTCGCCGCGCCGCTGCTCGCCTCCATCGAGGGCCAGGACGCGTACGCGTACCACGACGACCTCGTCGACTCGGCGCGCGGCGGCGTCCCGTACGGCTCCTTCGGCGGCGCGAGCGCCGACCACTGGCTCGGCGTCGAACCGGGCACCGGCCGCGACCTGTTCGTCCGGCTCCTGTACGGCGCCCGGATCTCGCTGCTCGTCGGCATCGGCGCCACCGCCGTCCAGATCCTCATCGGCGTCCTCGTCGGCCTCGCCGCCGGACTCGGCAACCGCTGGGTCGACACCGTCCTCGGCCGGACCACCGACGTCCTCGTCGCCCTCCCGATGCTGGTCCTCGCCGTCGCGCTGACCGCCGTCGTCCCCCGCGACTTCCCCCGGCCGCTGCTCCTGATCCTCGTCATCGGGTTCCTCGGCTGGGCCGGCACCTCCCGGATCGTGCGCGCCCAGACGCTCACCCTCAAGAGCCTCGACTTCGTCGCCGCCTCCCGCCTCGCCGGCTCCGGACGGTGGCGGACCGCCCGCCGGGAACTGCTGCCCGCCCTCGCCGCCCCCGTCATCACCTACGCGGCGATCCTCGTCCCCACCAACATCGTCGTCGAGGCGTCCCTCTCCTTCCTCGGCGTCGGCGTCACCCCGCCCACCCCGTCCTGGGGGCAGATGCTGTCGACCGCGCAGACCTGGTTCCGCGCCGACCCGGCGTACGTCCTGCTGCCCGCCGGACTGCTCTTCGCCACCGTGCTCGCCTTCACCGTCCTCGGCGACGCGGTCCGCACGGCCCTCGACCCGCGCGAGGCGAGCCGGCTGCGCGTGGGCACCCGTAAGGAGTCCTCCCGATGACCCGCTTCGTCCTCAAGCGGCTCGCGGGTGCCGCGCTCGTCCTCCTGGCGCTCTCGGTCCTCGTGTACGCCCTGTTCTACCTGGCCCCCGGCGACCCCGCCCGGCTGGCCTGCGGCGAGCGCTGCAACCCCCAGCAGATCGCCCAGGTCCGCGAGCAACTCGGCCTGGACCAGAGTGTGTTCGCGCAGTACCTGCACTTCCTCCAGGGCGTGTTCACCGGCCGCGACCACTCCACCGGCACCTCCGTCGTGCACTGCGACGCGCCCTGCCTCGGCCTCTCCTACCAGAGCGACCAACAGGTCACCCGGCTCGTCCTGGAGCGCCTGCCCGCCACCGCCTCCCTCGCCCTCGGCGCCATGGTGGTCTGGCTCCTCGTCGGCGTCGGCACCGGACTGCTCTCGGCCCTGCGCCGGGGCGGGATCACCGAGCGCGTCCTCACCGTCCTCACCCTCGCCGGCACCGGCACGCCCGTCTTCATCCTGGGCCTGCTCCTCCTCATGGCCGTCTGCGCCCACCTCCAGTGGCTGCCCTTCCCCAGCTACGTGCCGCTGGGCGAGGACCCCGAGCAGTGGGCCTGGAACATGCTCCTTCCCTGGATCACCCTCGGCTTCTTCGAATCCGCCAAGTACGCCCGGCTCACCCGTAGTTCCACGCTGGAGACGCTCGCCGAGGACCACATCCGCACCTTCCGCGCCTACGGGGTGGGGGAGCGGTCCGTCGTCACCCGGCACGCCCTGCGCGGCGCCGTCCCGCCGGTGATCGCGATCAGCGCCGTCGACCTCGGCTCGATGTTCGGCGGAGCCGTGCTCACCGAGTCCCTCTTCGGCATCCCCGGCCTCGGCAAGACCCTCATCGACGGGGTGCGCCAGGTCGACCTGCCCGTGGTGGTCGGCGTGGTCATGGTGATGGGCACGGCCGTCGTCCTCGCCAACGTCCTCGCGGACCTGCTGTACGCGGCCGCCGACCGAAGGGTGGTCCTGACGTGACGACGGAGAAGGGTGGTCCCGATGTGACGACGGAGAAGAGTGGTCCCGACGTGACGACCGGGACCGCTTCCGGACCGGCCCCGTCCGACACCCCGGCCCCCCTGGTCGAGGTGCGGGACCTGACGGTCTCCTTCGACCGCGACGGCGGCTCCGTACGGGCCGTCGACGGGCTCTCCCTCACCCTCGCCGAGGGCCGCGCGCTCGCCCTCGTCGGGGAGTCCGGCAGCGGCAAGTCCACCGTCGCCGGCGCCCTCCTCGGCCTCCACCGGGGAACCGGCGCCCGGGTCGCCGGCACCGTGCGCGTCGGCGGCGTCGACGTCGCCACCGCGGGCCCCGCCGACCTGCGGCGACTGCGCGGCGGGGTCGCCGCCATGGTCTTCCAGGACCCGCTGTCCTCCCTCGACCCCTACTACGCCGTCGGCGACCAGATCGCCGAGGTGTACCGGATCCACGCCGGGGGCTCGCGGAAGGCCGCCCGCGCCCGCGCCGTGGACGTCCTCGACCGGGTCGGCATCCCCGACGCGGCCCGCCGCTCCCGCTCCCGCCCGCACGAGTTCAGCGGCGGCATGCGCCAGCGCGCCCTCATCGCGATGGCCCTCGCCTGCGAGCCCCGGCTCCTCGTCGCCGACGAGCCGACCACCGCCCTCGACGTCACCGTGCAGGCCCAGATCCTCGACCTGCTGCACGAACTGCGCCGCGAGACCGGCACCGCGCTGCTCCTGGTCACCCACGACGTGGGCGTGGCCGCCGAGAGCGTCGACGAGGTGCTCGTCATGCGCGACGGGCGCGAGGTCGAACGCGGCCCCGTCGCCGGCCTCCTGGCCGCTCCCTCGGAGCCGTACACGCGCACGCTCCTCTCCGCCGTGCCCCGGCTCGACGGGCCGGTCAGAGGTGTGTCGGAAGAGGGCGAGGTGCTGCTCGAAGCGGTGGGCCTGCGGCGGGAGTTCGGGCGCGGCAAGCGGATCGTGACCGCCGTCGACGATGTCTCCCTCACCGTCCGCGCGGGCGAGACCCTCGGCGTCGTCGGGGAGTCCGGCAGCGGCAAGACCACCCTCGGCCGGATGCTGGTGCGGCTCCTCGACCCGACCGGCGGCCGGCTCCGCTACGGGGGGACGGAGATCGGCGTCCTGCCGGAGCGGGAGCTGCGCCCGTACCGCCGCGAACTCCAGATGGTCTTCCAGGACCCCGTCGCCTCCCTCAACCCGCGCCGCTCCGTCGGCGAGTCGATCGCCGACCCGCTCCGGGCGGCGGGGGAGCGCGACGAGCGGCGGATCCGGGGCCGGGTGCGGGAGCTGCTCGACCGGGTGGGGCTCGAACCCGACCGGTACGGCGCCTATCCGCACGAGTTCAGCGGCGGCCAGCGCCAGCGCGTCGGCATCGCCCGCGCGCTCGCCGCCGAACCCCGGATCGTCGTCTGCGACGAACCCGTCTCCGCGCTCGACGTCACCACCCAGGCCCAGGTGACCGCGCTGCTCGCCGAGCTCCAGGCCGAACTCGGCCTCGGGCTCGTCTTCATCGCCCACGACCTCGCGGTCGTCCGGCAGGTCAGCGACCGGGTCGCCGTCATGCGCGGCGGCCGGATCGTCGAACAGGGCACGGTCGAGGAGGTGTACGGGGCGCCCCGGGACCCGTACACCCGGCAGCTGCTCGCCGCCGTCCCCTCGCTCGACCCGGTCCTCGCGGCGGCGCGCCGCGCACAGCGCCGGGAACGACTCGGTGGGCAGGGCAAGGAGCTGGCCGTCGCCTGACCCTCCGTCACCGTTCCGCTGCTTACCGCGACAGAACGCGACCGGGGTGGGAAAGTTACGAGCATTCACCCCTTCCGGTGGTGCGACGGACAACCGTCCGTCGCACCACCGACTTCTTTGTTTACGTTCTTCCCGCTGCGAGTCACCGGACCAACGGTGGCCGCCGTCAAGGGAGATCGGGGGTGCACGCGTGCGGATCGGACTGCTCACGGAGGGTGGCTACCCGTACGCCGTCGGTGAGTCCGGCGTCTGGTGCGAGCGGCTCGTGCGCGGACTCGGACAGCACCGGTTCGACCTGTACGCCGTCGGCCGTCCGTCCTCCACCGGCGCCACCCCGCCGCTGCCCCCCAACGCCCGGCTCGTCCGCGCCGCCGACCCCGGGGACGCCTCCGGCACCCTCCTCGAACGGACCGCGCCCGGCACGCCCCGCGCCGCCCGCCGCGCCTACGGCCGCCGCGACCGCCACCGCTTCACCGCGGCGTACGAGCTCCTCGCCACGGGCCTCTGCGCGGAGGAGGAGGCGGGCGGCCGCGACGGCGCGGACGCCTTCGCCGAAGGGCTCTACGCGCTCGCCGAACTCGCCCGCGAGCGCGGCGGACTGCCCGGCGCGCTCCGCTCCGACGACGCCGTCCGCGCCCTCGAAACCGCCTGCCGCGCGCCCGGCGCACGCCGGGGCGCGGCCGCCGCCGGACTCCCCGACCACCTCGCCTTCGCCGAGCACCTGGAGCGGGTCCTGCGCCCCCTCTCCCTCGACTGGTACGAGGAGGACGCCCTCGGCGCGGCCGACCTCTGCCACGCCGCCGCCGGAGGCACCACCGCCCTCCCCGGACTCCTGGCCGCACGCTTCTTCGGGACCCCCCTCCTGGTCACCGAGTACGGCGTCCAGCTCCGCGCCCACTACCTCTCGGCCGCCGGCGCCGACCGCTCCGCGCCCCTGCGCACCCTGCTCGCCTCCCTCCACGGGCGGCTCGCCGCCGAGGTCTACCGGCAGGCCGCCCTGCTCACCCCCGGCAACGCCCACACCCGCCGCTGGCAGGAGAAGTGCGGCGCCGACCGGGCCCGCGTCCGCACCGTCCACCCCGGCATGGCCGCCGACCGCTTCGACGGGGTCGGCGAGGACGAGGAGAGCGGCGACCCCACCACCCTGGTCTGGGTCGGCCGCGCCGAACCCGCCAAGGACCTCGTCGCCCTGCTGCACGCCTTCGCCGACGTCCGGGCCCGGCAGCCCGACGCCCGGCTGCGGATCGTCACCGTCCCCGTGCGGGACCCGGGCGCCGACGCGTACCTCGCCCACTGCAAGGGGTTCGCCGCGCAGCTCTTCCCCGACGAGGCCGCCGGGGCGCACGCCGTCGGCGAGAACCCCGTCTCCTTCGAGGAGCTCGGCGGCCCGGAGGCGCCCACCCCGGAGGACACCTACGCCTCCGCCGCGGTCGTCGTCCTCTCCAGCACCGTCGAGGGCTTCCCGGCCGGCCTCGTCGAGGCGATGTTCTGCGCGCGGGCCACCGTCTCGACCGACGTCGGCGCGGTCGTCGAGATCATCGGCGGCACCGGGCTCGTCGTGCCCCCGCGCAACCCCCGGGCGCTCGCCGACGCGTGCCTCGCGCTGCTGCGCGACCCCGGACGGCGGCACCGGCTCGGCGCCGCCGCCCGCGCCCGCGCGCTCGAACTCTTCACCGTCGAACAGAACCTGGCCGCCTTCCACGGCATCTACCTCGAACTCCTCTCCCGCGCGCCGGTGCGCCACCGCCCCGGCGACGGAGCCCTCTTCGCCCACCCCGCCGAGGCGCACGTGCCGGGCAGCTGGAACCCCGGAGCCGTGACCGCGGGCACGGGAGCCCCCGATGCCTGAAGGAGACGACCCCATGCGCGGCTCCGCCGCCCCGACCAGCCCCGGAGCCTGGGACGCCCGCTCCGAGGCCCTCCTCGGCGCCCCCGCCCTCAGGGCCGGCACCGTCGAGGACCCCCCGCCCGGGATAGTCCAGGCCCCGGGGGCGGCCACGGCGACACCCCTGCGGCCCCACCCGACCGCCCCCGCCCTCCGGAAGGACCAGGAGGACCGGGGGGAACGGCCCGCCGAACCGCCGCGGCCACCGCTCGCGCCCGTGCCCGCCCACGGGAGCGGGGACGAGGAAGCCCACGGGGACGAGGGCGAGAACGCTCGCGGGAGTGAAGGCGAGAACGCTCGCGAGGGCGAAGACCAGGACGCTCGCGGGAGCGAAGACGAGGGTGCCCACGGGAGCGGAGACCGGAACGCTCGCGGAAGCGGAAGCGGAGGCGAGGACCGGGACGAGCCGTCGGCGGACCGGGACGCCCCGGCCCCCGCTCCGGACACGGCCCCCTCCCCGGACACGGCGCCCGCACCCCCGCCGCCCCCGGCCGCGCAGGCCGTCCCGGCCGCCCCCCGCCCCCGCCACGGCACCGCCGACCCCGTCCGCGTGCTCATGCACCGGCACCGGGAGCTGTGCGAGCGGGCCGTCGACCCCCTCGACGTGGCCGCCGGGCTCGAAGCGCGGGGGTTCACCGACCGGACCGCCGCCCGCTACCGGCACCGGGACGTGTTCTCGCTCGCCGAGGAGCTGTACGCGCGCGTGCCGCGCCGCCGCGAGGAGACGCGCGCCGCCGAGGACCGGCGGGAGCCCGCCGCCCCCTGGGCGCTCGCCGTGCTCGCGCCCGGCGCCGTCGCCGCCCTCGCCGGGCTCGGACTCGCCCTCACCCACGGGCCCGTGCGCGCCGCCGTCGGCGCCGCCGGGGCCCTCGGGCTCGGCGGGGCGCTGCTCCTCGCCGTCCGGCGCGGCCCCCTCCGCGCGCCCGGCGGACGGACCGTGCCCGCCGCCCGCCTCTGGACCCTCTGGCTCCTGGCGTACGCGGTCGGCGGCGACGGACTCCTCGCGGAGGTGCTCACCGGCGGCCCCGACGACCTCTGGGAGCTCACCCCCGGCCCCCTCCTGGGCCTCGCGCCCGCCGTCGCCCCCGCCGCCTGGTGCGCCCACCTCTTCGCCCGCCGGGCCCGCCGCCGGATCGCCGACAGCCGGGGCCTCGCCGACTTCGCCGCCGCCGTCCGGCCGCTGCTCCTCGGCACCGTGACCCTCCAACTCCTCGCCCTCGCCGCCCTCCTCGTCCCCACCGGGGCCGGCCCGGGGGCCCTCGCCCTCGGCGCGCTCCTGCTGCTCGCCCGCCTCCTCACCGTCCACGGCCACCCCGAGACGGCCTCGGCCGCCCTCGCCGCGGCCTGCGCCGCCGAGGCGCTCGCCCTCGCGAGCGTCCTCTCCTCCCGCCTCCCCGTCCCCGGCTTCGACGCGCTCGCCGTCCCGGTGCGCACCCTCGTCGACGCCTGGGGTCCCGGGGCCGTCCCCACCCTCGTCTGCGGCGCCGCCGCGCTCGGCCTCCTGGCCCACGCGACCGGCTCCCTCGCCCGGGCCTCGGCCCACGCCGGCCCGTGAACCCCCGCACACCCGCGGAGCCGACGCCGCGGGCGTGCCCCGCCCCCACCTCTCATCCCTCATCACCCCGCAAGGAGAACGAAGACCATGACCCCGCAATCCCGAGGAACGGCCGGTCGGCACGAAGGGGCCGCACGATGAGGGTCCTCCTGCTCGGAGCCAACGGCTTCATCGGCCGCTTCGTCGCCGACCGGCTGCTCGCCGACCCGGCCGTCCACCTCACCGCCCTGGGCCGGGGCGACGACGCCGACGTGCGGTTCGACCTCGCGTCCGGCAGCCCCGGCGCGCTCACCCGCTTCCTCGACGCCGTCCACCCCGGAGTCGTCGTCAACTGCGCCGGCGCCACCCGCGGCGGCGCCCGCGACCTGACCCGGCACAACACCGTCGCCGTCGCCACCGTCTGCGAGGCCCTGCGCCGCAGCGGCTGCGGCGCCCGGCTCGTCCAGGTCGGCTGCGCCTCGGAGTACGGGCCGAGCCAGCCCGGCTCCTCCACCGCCGAGGACGCCGTGCCCCGCCCCGGCGGCCCGTACGGCGTGTCCAAGCTGGCCGCGACCGAACTCGTCCTCGGCTCGGGCCTCGACGCCGTCGTCCTGCGGGTCTTCTCGCCCGTGGGCCCCGGCACCCCCGCCGGCTCCCCGCTCGGCCGCCTCGCCGAGGCGATGCGCCGGGCCATGCAGGCCGGGGACGGCGAGCTCAAGCTCAGCGGACTCGGCGTGCAGCGGGACTTCGTCGACGTGCGGGACGTGGCCCGGGCCGTCCACGCGGCCTCGCTCTCCGCCGCCCAGGGCGTCGTCAACATCGGCACCGGCCGCGCGGTCCGGCTCCGCGACGCCGCCGCCGTCCTGGCCCGGGTCGCCGGCTACTCCGGCAACCTCAACGAGCTGGACGCCCCGCACGGCATCCCGCAGCGCCCGATGATCGGCGCCCCCCGCACCGAGGGGACCATCGCCGACCAGCTGGCCTCCGCCCCCTACCCGTACCCCGACGGCTGCGGCCCCTGGCAGCAGGCCGACGTGCGCACCGCCCGCGACCGGCTCGGCTGGCGGCCCCGGATCAACCTGGAGGAGTCGCTCGCCGACATCTGGATGGAGGCGGCGTGTCGCATCTGACGGGCACCACGGCCACCGGAGCGGTCCAGGCCCTGGGGGTGGGCGTCCCCGGCTACGCCCACCCGCTGCTCGCCCCCGTCGAGTGGGCCGGGCTGACCCGTCCCGGCACCCCCCTGCACTGGGCCGTGCTCAACGTCGCGGACGGGCCGGGCAGTCGCCCCGACCCGCACTGCCTGGAGGCGGCCGGGAAGCTCCGCAACGCCGGGGTCAGGGTCCTCGGGCACCTGGACGCCGCCCACGGCTCCCGGCCCTTCGGGGAGCTCGTCACGGACGCCCACCGCTTCCTCGACTGGTACGAGGTGGACGGCTACTACCTGGACCGCTGCCCCGCCGACCGGGCCGACCTGGCCGGGGTGCGGCGGGTCTGCGCGACCCTGGAGACCGTCCTCGGCGGCGAGGCCCACCTCGTCCTCGGCCACGGCACCCACCCCCACCCCGGGTACGCCGAGGCCGCCGACCAGCTCGTGACCTTCTCCGGTGCCTGGACGGACTACCGCTGGTCGCAGGTGGCCGAGTGGACCGCCGAGTACACGGAGGCGAAGTTCGTCCACCTCGTGCACGGCGTCCCGCGGACCCACCTCGACGAGGCCCTGCGGATCGCCCGCTGGCAGGGCGCGGGGACGATCTTCTTCACCGACCGTCCGGGCCGCTCCGGACAAACCGACCCGTTCCACTCGCTGCCCGGCTACTGGGACGAAATCGTCTCGCGGATCGGACCGGGTGTCTCGGAATGAGAAGGGGCGTGGCAGTGTTACGGGGAGAACAACCGTACTGACATACCGACCACCGGAGTCCCCGTGTCGCTGCCACCCCTGGTCGAGCCGGCCGCCGAGCTCACCGTAGACGAGGTCCGCAGGTACTCCCGCCACCTGATCATCCCGGACGTCGGGATGGACGGGCAGAAGCGGCTGAAGAACGCCAAGGTGCTGTGCGTCGGCGCCGGCGGCCTCGGCTCGCCGGCGCTGATGTACCTGGCCGCCGCCGGCGTGGGCACGCTCGGCATCGTGGAGTTCGACGAGGTCGACGAGTCGAACCTCCAGCGCCAGATCATCCACAGCCAGGCCGACATCGGCCGCTCCAAGGCCGCGTCGGCGCGGGACAGCGTGCTCGGCATCAACCCGTACGTGAACGTGGTCCTGCACGAGGAGCGGCTGGAAGCCGAGAACGTCCTGGAGATCTTCGGCCAGTACGACCTCATCGTCGACGGCACGGACAACTTCGCCACCCGCTACCTGGTGAACGACGCCTGCGTGCTGCTGAACAAGCCGTACGTGTGGGGCTCGATCTACCGCTTCGACGGCCAGGCCTCGGTCTTCTGGTCCGAGTACGGCCCCTGCTACCGCTGCCTCTACCCGGAGCCCCCGCCGCCGGGCATGGTCCCGTCCTGCGCCGAGGGCGGCGTCCTGGGCGTGCTCTGCGCGTCCATCGGCTCCATCCAGGTCACCGAGGCCATCAAGGTCCTGGCCGGCGTGGGCGACCCGCTGGTCGGCCGCCTGATGATCTACGACGCCCTGGAGATGCAGTACCGCCAGGTCAAGGTCCGCAAGGACCCGAACTGCGCGGTCTGCGGCGAGAACCCGACCGTCACCGAGCTCATCGACTACGAGGCCTTCTGCGGCGTCGTGTCCGAGGAGGCCCAGGAGGCGGCGGCCGGCGCGACGATCACTCCCAAGCAGCTCAAGGAGTGGATCGACGACGGCGAGAACATCGACATCATCGACGTCCGCGAGCCGAACGAGTACGAGATCGTCTCGATCCCCGGCGCCCGTCTGATCCCCAAGAACGAGTTCCTGATGGGCACCGCCCTCCAGGACCTCCCGCAGGACAAGCGGATCGTCCTGCACTGCAAGACGGGTGTCCGCAGTGCGGAGGTCCTCGCCGTCCTCAAGTCCGCGGGCTTCGCGGACGCGGTGCACGTCGGCGGCGGCGTGATCGGCTGGGTCCACCAGATCGAGCCCGAGAAGCCGGTCTACTAGGCGGAACCGCGCGGCCGGACACGGCAGCGGCCGGGGGTCGTCGACCACGAGGTTTCTCGTGGTCGACGACCCCCGTCGCTGTTTCCGGACGGGGCGGCGTGAGAATTCCCGGGTTTGAGCCGGAGAATCCGAGAGAGAAGGAGTGCAGGGCCGGTCGGACAACCGGACCCGATGACCCCGGAAATCGCATTCGCTCCAGGAGGATTCTCGTGACCACCCCCGAAAACAACGTGTGGAATTACGGATCCGCCTCCGGCTACGACGCCGGGACGGACATCACGGGCTACCGCGTCGAGGCGACCGACGGCCACATCGGGAAGGTCGACAAGCACTCCAACGACGTCGACTCGCAGTACATCGTGGTCGACACCGGCGTCTGGATCTTCGGCAAGGAGGTCCTGCTGCCGGCGGGCACGGTGAAGCACATCGACACCGCCAACGAGACCGTCCACGTGGCCCGCACGAAGGACGAGATCAAGAGCGCCCCGGAGTTCGACAAGGAGAAGCACCTCGGCAACCCGGGCTACCACGACGAGGTCGGCGGCTACTACCACGGCCACGGTCCGCGGATCTGACCCCCGGGACGGGGCCCGCATTTCCCCGGAATGCCTGCCGGCCGGAAACCATAATGGTTTCCGGCCGGCAGGCATTCCGCTTTTCGAGATCTTTTCCGGTGGGTGCTTCGTGGGCCCCTACTTGCAGACGGTCCCGGACTTCGGCACCTTCCCGTCGATCAGGTACGCGTCCACCGCCTTCTTCACGCACGCGCTGCCGCCGTTGTAGGCGCCGTGCCCCTCGCCCTCGTACGTCAGCTCCACGCCGACGCCCTTGCCGAGCGCGTTCACCATGGCCCGGGCGCCCTCGTACGGCGTGGCCGGGTCACCGGTGTTGCCGACCACCAGGATCGGCGCCGAGCCCGGCGCGGAGACGTCCGGGTGCTCCCAGGCGCCCGGCACCGGCCACTGCGAGCAGCCCGCGAGCGACCAGCCCATGAAGTCGCCGAAGACGGGGGAGGCCTCGCGGAACCCGCCGAGCCGCTCCTTCGCCTGGCCGAGGGTGTAGCGCTCCTTGAAGTCCACGCAGTTGATGGCGGCGTTGGCGGCCTGGATGTTGCTGTACGAGCCGTTCTGGCTGCGCCCGTTCATCGAGTCGGAGAGCGAGAGGAGCAGCGCCCCGTCGCCGCCGTCGGCCGCGTCGAGCCCCTGCTCCAGATAGGTCCAGAACTCCTTCGAGTACAGGGCCTGCGCGATGCCGTTGGTGGCCTGCGTCTGGGTCAGCTTGCGGTCCCCGATGCCGGCGATCGGCTTCTTGTCGAGGGACGCCAGCAGGTCGGTGATGAAGGTCTCGATCCCGGCGACGCTGGAGCCGGGCAGCGTGCACTCGTCGCCCCGGTCCACGCAGTCCTGGGCGAAGTTGTCCAGGGCGAGCTGGAAGCCCTTGGCCTGGCCGAGGGCGCCGTCCTCGACGCCCGCCTCCGGGTCGACGACGGCGTCGAAGACGGCCCGGCCGACGTTCTTCGGGAAGAGGTGGGCGTAGACGCCGCCCAGCTCCGTGCCGTACGAGATGCCGAAGTAGTGCAGCTTCCCGTCGCCGAGGACCTGGCGCATCAGGTCCATGTCCCGGGCGGCGTTCTCGGTGCCGACGTGCGGCAGGGAGGGGCCCGAGTCCTTCTCGCAGCCGGCCGCGTACCTCTTCTGCGCGTCGGACAGCGTCCGCTCCTCGGCCGTGTCGTCGGGCGTGAAGTCGAGGGCGTAGTACGCGTCGAGCTCCTTGTCGCCGAGGCACTCGACCGGGTCGCTGCGGCCCACCCCGCGCGGGTCGAAGGAGACCAGGTCGTAACGGCCGCGCAGGGTCTCGTAGTCCTCGGCGAAGCTGGGCAGGCCGGTGACGCCGGAACCGCCGGGGCCGCCGAAGTTGAAGACGAGCGAGCCGATCCGGCGCGAGGCGTCCCGGGCGCGGGCCCGGATGAGGGCCAACTCGATGGTCTCGCCCTCCGGCTTCGACCAGTCGAGCGGGGTCTGCAGGAAGGAGCACTCCCAGGCGCCCCCGCCGGGGAGCGCGGACGGGGCGGGCCCGCCGCCCTCGGCCGGGGACGGCGGCGGACAGGGCGCCCAGGACAGCTTCTGCGCCGTCAGCGCGGGGCGGCCGCTGGGGCCCGACTCCTTCGGCGGCTCCGAGGCGTCGCTCCCCCCGTCCGAGCACCCGGCGGCGAGCAGCACGGCGGAGGCGGCGAGCAGAGCGGCGCGGTGGGCTGCGGAGGTCGGCATGGATCCATGGTGGGCCGTCGGCCGCGCGTTCGCGCGGGAGAGGGGCCAAGCGGGTGGCCCGGGCGTGTACAGGCCGGCCTGCCCCCGCGACGCCCCTACAGCGCCTCGCGTTTCGTCAGCCAGCTGAAGCAGAGCCAGCCCGGCAGGACCGGCAGCCACAGGGTGAGCAGGCGGAAGAGGAGCACCGCCGGGGTCGCGACCTCGATCGGCAGGTGTCCCACCGCCACCAGACCGCCGATCAGCGCGCCCTCGACCGCGCCGACACCGCCCGGCGTCGGCGCCGCCGAGCCGAGCGCGTTGCCCGCGAGGAAGACGACGGCCACGCTCGCGAAGCTGATCGATTGACTGTCGTGGCCGAAGGCCCTGATCGAGGCGTCCAGGCAGAGCACGAACGCGCCCGTGAGCAGCAGCATCCCGCTGATGCCGGTCACCAGCTTCACCGGCCGCTGGAGCACGTCCAGCATGCGCGGCACCACGCCCGCGAAGAGCGAGCGCAGCCGGGTCGACACGAACTTGCGCATGAACGGGATCGCCGTCACCACCAGGACGAGCACCGCGACCGTCAGCAGCCCGGCGATGACCGTCCTCGACGGGGTGAAGGACCGCGACTTCTCCGTCCCCGTCAGATAGCCGAAGGAGAGCAGGAGCAGGATGTGCGCCCCGAGCCCGAAGAGCTGCGAGGCGCCGACGCTGGCCACCGCGAGCCCCGGCCGGACCCCCGCCCGCTGGAGGAAGCGGGTGTTCAGGGCGACGCCGCCGACCGCCGCCGGGGCGACGATCTTCACGAACGAGCCGGCGACCTGCGCCACCACCGTCCGCCGGAACCCGACCCGCTCGGGCACGAAGCCCAGCAGGCTCATCGCCGCCGCGACGTAGCTCAGCGCCGAGAACAGCACCGCCGCCGCCACCCACCGCCAGTCGGCCTCGCTGATCGTCGACAGCGGGGTGCTGGCGATCTGCGAGAGCAGGAAGTACGCGGCGACCGCGCCCGCGATCAGACTGACCAGGGTCCGCGGCTTGATCCGTTCGAGGCGCACCGGTTCCACCGGGGCCTGCGGGCGGATCAGGAGCACCTGCTGCCGGATCTGGGCGAGCAGGTCCTCCTCGCGGGCCTCGTCCAGCGCCGTGTCCAGGGCCCGCTTCTCGGCCTTCTTGTCCGCCTTCTTCTCGGCCTTCTCGGCCTTGCTCCCGGCTTTGGCCGGGATCCGTACGGCCGTGTGGTCCGAGGCGTCGACGGCCCCGGCGGCCTCGGCCTTGGCGAGCTCCCGCTCGCGCTTGGCCGCCGCGGAGGCCGCGAGGACGGCCTCCCGCTCCCGCGCCGACCGCTCCCGGGCCAGCTTCCGCAGCGTCGCGCGCGTGGAGCGGCTCAGCGCGATCGGCTGGAGCAGCGGCAGACAGCCCGCGACGGTGTCCGGACCGAGCACCTCGACGGCCGCGGCGACCGCCCGCTCGGCCCCGACCCGCAGGCCGAGGGTGGTGAGCAGCTGCGCGACGTCCATCCGCAGGACCAGGTCGCCGGCCGCGATCTCGCCGCCCCGCAGATCGGTGAGGACCACCCTGCCGGAACGATCCACCAGGATGGCGTCCCCGGTGAGCCTGCGGTGCGCGATCCGGCGCGACTGGAGCGCCTTCACCTGCCGCCAGGCGCTGCGGGCCAGGTCGTCGGTGATCTCGTGGTCGTCCAGCGCGTCCAGGCTGCGGCCGCCGATGTGCTCGTACACGAGCATCACGGCGTCCGGACCGAGCTCCGAGGTGGCGATCAGCTTCGGCGCGTTCGCCCCGGCGGCGATCGCCGCGTACGCGAGGAGCGCCTCCTGCTCCAGGGCCTGGCGCAGCGAGACGATGGAGCGGCGGGTGGTGATCGTCCGCAGGCTGATCCGCCGCCACGCGCGGTAGAAGAAGCCGTGCGCCTGCTGCTCCCGGTCGACGACGGTGACGTCGAGCGGCGGACCGTCCTCCAGGGTCACGATGTACCGGCGGCCCCGGTCCCCGCTGTCGGCGGCGTCGGGCACGCCCTCCGCGCGCAGCGCCGTCACCGGCCGGAAGCCGACCCGGCGCAGACCGGCGAGCAGGGTCTGGCCGGTGGGCCGGACGTTCGGGGAGCCGACCGCGTACAGCGTGCCGTACGCCACCGTCCAGCCGATGAGGACGGTCAGGACGATCGAGAGCGCCGTGGTGTACCCGGCCACCAGCATCGTGAACGCGTCGAGCAGCAGCACCACCCAGAGCGACACCCGCCAGCGGGGTCTGCGGGCCATCCCGACCGCGGTCATGTACGCGATCACCGGGGCGAGGTAGTTGTGCACCGGGTCGGTCAGGCCGCCCCCGGACTGCGGCTGGGTCAGCGCGTCCCGGATCGCGCCGGGCGCGGCCTCGGCGACCCAGAGGTCGGTGGCGAGGGTGACGCCGTGCGCGAGGACGGCGGCGAGGACGCCGTCCGCGATCCGCAGCCCGTCGCGTTTGACCAGCCGCTCGATGGCGAAGGCGACCGGGACGAGGAGGACGGCGATGGAGGAGACGAGACCGGCGATCTTGACGAAGACGTCGGGGGCGCCGCCGGCGCCCGCGTTGATGTCCTTCTCCAGGCCGGAGGTGGTGAAGTGCGCGAACGCGGCGACGGCGAGCACGAGCCCGATCGCGAGCAGGCCGCCCAGCAGCCGCATCAGGTCGGACGGCCGGTGGACCCGGGCCGCGAGCAGCGGCTCGTCGCCGGAGACCCGCTCGGGCACGTCGGCCCTGCCCTCCTCGGGAGGCTGCGTCTCCTGCCCCATCACCCTGTCCGTCCCTGCCCGCGCGCCGTGTCGCTCTCGTCCTCGTACGCGTTCTTCTTCGTGTCGTTCTTGTCGCTCTTGATCTCGTATCACCAGTCACCGCCCGCACGATGGTGGCACGAAGAGCTCCCGGGCGGAGGCATCAGGGCCATGTCGGTGGAGTGAGGCAGGATGGGACGGACGGGTCCGGAGGGGCCCGTGCGACGGGACGGACGAGGCTGGAGGGGCCCGTGGGGGAGGCCGGAGAGGCGCCGGAGGAGGCGGCCGGGGAGCTGCCCGCGTACGCGGAGCGGGTGCTCGACGTCGCGGACGCGATCCCGCCGGGCCGCGTGATGAGCTACGGCGACATCGCCGAGTGGCTGGGCGAGGGCGGGCCGCGCCAGGTCGGCCGGGTGATGGCCCTGTACGGCGGGGCGGCACCGTGGTGGCGCGTGGTCCGCGCGGACGGCACGTTGCTGCCCGGCGCCGAGCCGCGGGCCCTCGCCCACTACCGCGAGGAGGGCACGCCGCTGCGGCAGGCGGGCCCGGCGTCCGAGGGGCACGTGCCCAGGATCGACATGCGGCGGGCGCGCTGGGACGGGGTGCCGGACGCGGGTCCGGGCGCGGGCGTGGAGACCGGCGGGAGCGCCGGTACGGACGCCGGCGGGGGTGCCGGAACTCACACGTGAGGGCATCGCCCCAGGAGGCACGGGCCGGGCGGGGCGGACGGACCGGGCGCGGTACGGGAAGCGGTGCGGAGTGCGGCTCGCCGCCGCCCGGCTTCGCGTAACGTCGTCGTTCGCGTCTTCCGGGGCGGCCACGGCACACGGCCGTTCCGGGGCGGCCACGGCACCCGGCTGTTCCAGGACGGCCACGGCACCCGGCCGTTCCGGGGCGGCCACGGCACACGGCCGCCTCACCCGCACCACCACACCCACCAGGACCGGCGATCCACGTGAGCTCCTCCTCCACCACCCGGCGTACGCCGCCGCACCAGGGACAGCCGCACCCGGGTCCGGGGCGGCAGCGGACCCCGGGCGCGTACCGACTGGTGCGCACCGCGCCGGCCCCGCTGGATCCCCCTCGACTGGACGCGGTCCAGCGGGAAGTGGTTGAGCACGACGGCGGACCGCTCCTCGTCCTCGCCGGACCCGGCACCGGCAAGACGACCACCCTCGTCGAGGCGGTCGCGGCCCGCGTGGAGGCGGGCGCCGACCCCGAGCGCCTCCTCGTCCTCACCTTCAGCCGCAAGGCCGCCGTCGAACTCCGCGACCGGATGGCGGCCCGGCTCGGCGGCCGCCGCCCGCCGCAGGCGACGACCTTCCACTCGTACTGCTACGCCCTGATCCGCGCCCACCAGGACGCCGGACTCTTCGCGGAACCGCTCCGCCTGCTCTCCGGACCCGAACAGGACCTCGCGGTGCGCGAGCTGCTCGCCGGTCAGATCGACCTGGAGAAGAGCGGCCTCGGCGGCATCCGCTGGCCCGACGAACTGCGCGCCTGCCTCACCACCCGCGGCTTCGCCGACGAGGTGCGGGCCGTCCTCGCGCGCTCGCGGGAACTGGGCCTCGAACCGGACGCGCTCGCCCGCTTCGCCGACCGGGTCGGCCGCCCCGACTGGAAGGCGGCGGCCGGCTTCCTCGCCGAGTACCTCGACGTCCTCGACCTCCAGGGCGTCCTCGACTACACGGAGCTGGTCCACCGGGCCGTCCTGCTCGCCGGGAGCGTCACCCTGCCCCGGTACGACGCGGTGTACGTCGACGAGTACCAGGACACCGACCCGGCGCAGGTCCGGCTCCTCCACGCGCTCGCGGGCGGCGGCCGGAGCACGGTCGTCGCCTTCGGCGACCCGGACCAGTCCATCTACGCGTTCCGGGGCGCCGACGTGAACGGCATCCTCGACTTCCCCGACTCCTTCGGCGGCGCCGGGATCCGCGTCCTCGGCACCTCCCGGCGCTCCGGCGCGCGGCTCCTCGCCGCGACCCGGGAGCTCGCCCGGCGGATGCCGATGCCCCGGCTCCCCGCCGACCGGGTCCGCGCCCACCGGGAGCTGACGGCGGTACGGGACGGGGGCCGGGCGGAGGCGTACACCTACCCGACGGCCTCGGCGGAGTCCGAGAACATCGCCGACCTGCTGCGCCGCGCGCACCTGGAGGACGGCGTCCCCTGGCAGGACATGGCCGTCCTCGCCCGCGCCGGGGCCTCCCTGCCCGCCCTGCGCCGCGCCCTCACCTCGGCGGGCGTCCCGGTCGAGACGGACGCGGCGGACACCCCCCTCCGCCACGAACCGGCGGTGGCACCCCTGCTGCTCGCCCTCCGGGCGGTGTCGGGGGCGGGGGCCCCCGCCGGGACGGGGACGCGGGGCGGCTCCGGAGACGACGCGGCTCCGGACGGGACCGTCACCGACGGCGGGACTGCTTCCGATGAGCCGCCAGGCGCGGAGGCGGACGCGGAGGCAGAGGCGGGCTCAGAGGCAGAGGCAGGCACAGGCGCGGAGGCAGGCCCAGGAGCAGAGGCAGGCGCAGACGCGGAGGCAGGCTCAGGCGCAGAGACAGGCGCAGGCACCGGCACCCCTCCCGACCGCCACGGCGACGGCGGGTGGCTCGACACCGAGACCGCGCTCGCGTTGCTCGCCTCGCCCCTCGCCGGGGTCGACCCGGCCGACCTGCGCCGCCTCGGCCGGGCGCTGCGGGACGAGGAGCGGGCCGCGGGCAACAAGGTGCCGCCGCCCTCCGACGTCCTGCTCGCCCGCGCGCTCGCCGAGCCCGAGCGGCTCGTCGCGCACGACCCCGCGCACACCCACGGCGTGCAGCGGCTCGGCAGGCTCCTCCGGGACACCCGGACGCTGCTCGCCGCGGGCGGCACCGCCGAGGAGGCCCTCTGGGAGCTGTGGAAGGGCACCCCCTGGTCCGGCCGCCTGGAGCGCTCGGCCCTGCGCGGCGGCCCCGCGGGGCGGAACGCCGACCGCGACCTCGACGCCGTCTGCGCCCTCTTCGAGACCGCCGCCCGCGCCGAGGAGCGCGTCGGCGGCCGGGGCGTCGTCAACTTCCTCGAAGAGCTCGACGCCCAGGACATCGCCGCCGACACCCTCACCCGCCGCCACACCCGCCCGGACGCCGTCCGGCTCATGACCGCGCACCGCTCCAAGGGCCTGGAGTGGAGCCTCGTCGTCGTCGCCGGGGTCCAGGAGGGCCTCTGGCCCGACCTGCGCCGCCGCGGCTCCCTCCTCGAAGCCGACCGCATCGGCCGCGACGGCCTGGCCGAACCCCTCACCCCGGGCGCCCTCCTCGCCGAGGAGCGCCGCCTCTTCTACGTCGCCGCCACGCGCGCGCGTGACCGACTCGTCGTCACCGCCGTCAAGGCCGCCGCCGAGGACGGGGACCAGCCCTCCCGCTTCCTCACCGAGTTCGGCGCCGAGCCGAAGGACGTCCCCGGCCGCCCCCGGCGCCCCCTCGCCGTCTCCGCCCTGGTCGCCGAGCTGCGCGCCACCACCGTCGACCCCGACGCCTCGCCCGCGCTCCGCGACGCCGCCGCCCACCGCCTCGCCCGGCTCGCCGCCCTCACCGACGACGAGGGCCAGCCGCTGGTCCCGGCCGCGCACCCGGACCGCTGGTGGGGCCTGTTCGAGCCGACCCGCGCCACGACCCCGCTCCGCGACCGCGACCGGCCGGTCGCGCTCTCGCCCAGCTCCCTCGACAACCTCGTCAGCACCTGCTCCCTCCAGTGGTTCCTGGGCCGCGAGGTCAAGGCCGACGCCCCCGCCACCGCCGCCCAGGGCTTCGGCAACGTCGTCCACGTCCTCGCCGACGAGGTGGCCTCCGGCCGCACCCCCGCCGACCTCGACGTCCTCATGGCCCGCCTGGACTCCGTCTGGGACGCCCTCGCCTTCGACGCCCCCTGGAAGTCGGCCCAGGAGAAGCGGAACGCGCGCGTGGCGCTCGAACGCTTCCTCAGCTGGCACGTCATGGACCGCGCCGGCCGCACCCCCGCCGCCTCCGAGCACGACTTCGACGTGACCCTGGAGGCGGGGGAGTACGAGGTCCGCATCCGGGGCTCCATGGACCGCGTCGAGACCGACGCGCAGGGCCGCGCCTACGTCGTCGACTTCAAGACCGGCAAGTCCGCCCCCACCAGGGACGAGGTCGCCCGCCACCCGCAGCTCGCCGTCTACCAGCTCGCCGTCCGCGAGGGCGCCCTCGACGAGGTCTTCGACGGGCGCCGCCCGGAGCCGGGCGGCGCCGAGCTCGTACAACTGCGGCAGGCCGCACCGAAGAAGGAGGGCGGCGACGCCCTGCCGAAGGTGCAGGCGCAGGAGCCGCTGTCCGGGGAGTGGGTCGGGGAGCTGCTCGCCGGCGCCGCCGGCCGGGTCCTCGACGAGCGCTTCACCCCCACCACCGGGCAGCACTGCGCCACCTGCTCCTTCCGCGCCTCGTGCAGCGCCAGGCCGGAGGGCCGGCACGTCATCGAGTAGAGCGAGTAGATCGAACAACAGCAGGGGTCCCGGCACGGGCGACCGGCCCCGCGCGTGACGTTCCGCCGTCACGGGCGACCGACCACGCGCGCGCGCGTGTGTGACGCCCCGTCGGAAAGAGAGGTCCGTCACGCGCGCGGGAGCCCCGCCCCCGGAACTCCCGGCCCCGGAGCCCCGCACCCGGCCGGCGCTGTCCGACCGCCCCGCTAGCCTCTTCCGGTGACCGCACGCATCGCCGACCCCGAGGAGCTCAAGGAGCTGCTCGGCATCCCGTTCACCCCGGAGCAGACGGCGTGCATCACCGCGCCGCTCGCCCCGCAGGTCGTCGTGGCCGGCGCCGGCTCCGGCAAGACGACGGTGATGGCCGCCCGCGTGGTCTGGCTCGTCGGCACGGGCCAGGTCGCCCCCGAGCAGGTCCTCGGCCTCACCTTCACCAACAAGGCCGCCGGCGAACTCGCCGAGCGCGTCCGCACCGCCCTCGTCCGCGCCGGCGTCACCGACCCGGACGCGATCGACCCCGACAACCCGCCGGGCGAACCCCGCATCTCCACCTACCACGCCTTCGCCGGGCAGCTCCTCACCGACCACGGCCTCCGCATCGGCCTGGAGCCCACCTCCCGGCTCCTCGCCGACGCCACCCGCTACCAGCTCGCCGCCCGCGTGCTCCGCGAGGCCCCCGGCCCGTACCCGGCGCTCACCCGGTCCTTCCCGACCCTCATCACCGACCTGCTCGCCCTCGACGCCGAGCTGGCCGAGCACCTCGTACCGCCCGACCGGCTCCGCGCGTACGACACCGAGCTGCTCACCGCCCTCGCGGGCGTCCGGCTCAGCAACGCCGAGCTGCGCAAGGTCCCCGAGGCCGCCGCCGCACGCCGCGAACTCCTCGACCTCGTCGTCCGCTACCGCGCCGCCAAACGCTCCCGCGACCTGCTCGACTTCGGCGACCAGATCGCCCGCTCCGCCGAACTCGCCACCACCAGGCCCGAGGTCGGCACGATCCTGCGCGACGAGTTCCGGGTCGTCCTCCTCGACGAGTACCAGGACACCTCCGTCGCCCAGCGGCTGCTGCTCTCCGGCCTGTTCGGCCAGGGCACCGGGCACGCCGTGACCGCCGTCGGCGACCCCTGCCAGGCCATCTACGGCTGGCGCGGCGCCTCCGTCGCCAACCTCGACGACTTCCCCGAGCACTTCCCGCACCGCGACGGCAGCCCCGCGAGCCGCCACGCGCTCTCCGAGAACCGGCGCAGCGGCGGCCGCCTCCTCGACCTCGCCAACGGCCTCGCCGCTCCCCTGCGCGCCCTGCACGCGGGCGTGGAGGCGCTGCGGCCCGCGCCCGGCGCCGAGGACGACGGCACCGTGCGGATCGCCCTGCTGCCCACCCACGCCGAGGAGATCGACTGGCTCGCGGACTCCCTCGCCCACCTCGTCCGCACCGGCCGCGAACCCGGCGAGATCGCCGTCCTGTGCCGCACCGCCACCGACTTCCCCGCGATCCACGCGGCCCTCGTCGCCCGGGACGTGCCCGTCGAGGTCGTCGGCCTCTCCGGCCTCCTCCACCTGCCCGAGATCGCCGACCTCGTCGCCGTCTGCGAGGTCCTCCAGGACCCGGGCGCCAACGCCTCCCTGGTACGGCTCCTCACCGGCCCCCGCTGGCGGATCGGCCCCCGCGACCTCGCCCTCCTCGGCCGCCGCGCCCGCCTCCTGGTCCACCGGGGGAGCGAGGAGACCGACCCCGAGCAGCGGCTCGCCGCCGCCGTCGAGGGCGTCGACCCGGCCGAGGTGATCTCCCTCGCCGACGCGCTCGACACCTTCCTCGACTCCGGCGGCACCCCCGACGACGGCCTCGCGTTCTCCGCCGAGGCCAAGGTCCGCTTCGCCCGCCTCGCCGCCGAACTGCGCTCCCTGCGCACCTCGCTCGCGGACCCCCTCATGGACGTGCTGCACCGGGTCCTCACCACGACCGGCCTGGAGGTCGAGCTCTCCGCCTCCCCGCACGCCCTCGCCGCCCGCCGCCGCGAGACCCTCGGCCACTTCCTCGACGTCGCCGCCGGCTTCGCCTCCCTCGACGGCGAGGCCACCCTCCTCGCCTTCCTCGGCTTCCTGCGCACGGCCGTCCAGTTCGAGAAGGGCCTCGACAGCGCCCTGCCCGGCGGCGAGAACACCGTCAAGGTCCTCACCGCCCACAAGTCCAAGGGCCTGGAGTGGGACGTCGTCGCCGTCCCCGGCCTCGTCACCGGCCAGTTCCCCAGCGCACGCGCGCGCGAGGCGTGGACCTCCCAGCCGCAGGTCCTCCCGCACGCCCTGCGCGGCGACGCCGCCACGCTCCCGTCGATCGACACCTGGGACGCCAAGTCCCTCGCCGCCTTCAAGACCGCCATGCGCGAGCACCAGCACACCGAGGAACTGCGCCTGGGGTACGTCACCTTCACCCGCCCCCGTTCCCTCCTCCTCGGCTCCGGCCACTGGTGGGGCCCGAGCCAGAAGAAGCCCCGCGGCCCCTCGGACTTCCTCCTCGACCTGTACGACCACTGCGCGGCCGGCCACGGCGAGATCGAGGCCTGGGCGGACGAACCGGAGGAGGACGCGGAGAACCCGACCCTGGCGGACGCCGACCGGGACCAGGCCTGGCCGCTGCCGCTGGACCGGGAGTCCTTCGAGCGCCGCCGGGCGGCCGCCGCGCTTGTCCGGGACCGGTTGTGGACGGTCGTTCCGCAGGGGGGAACGGGGGAGCACCACCCCACGAGCGCGGCGCCCGGCCCCTGGGACCCGCACCCCGAGGAGCCCTGGGAGGACGAGGAGCCGGCCTGGGACGAGGAGCCCGTCTGGGACGAGGACGAGGAGTCGCTCCCCGAGGACACCCACGCGGACGCGGTTCCGGGCCCGAGAACCCCGGAACCGGAGGAGCCGGAGGCGCCCGAGGAGCCGGAGGAGCTCGAAGGAGCAGGGCCCGACGCCCTCACCGCCGAGGACGCCAGGACCATCGCCTCCTGGGACCGCGACCTCACCTCCCTCACCACCGAGCTCCGCCGCGCCCGCGCCACCACCCGGGACGTGCTGCTGCCCGCGTACCTCTCCGCCTCCCAGGTGCTCCGCCTCGCCGCCGACCCCGACGGCTTCGCGCGGGAGCTGGCCCGGCCCCTGCCCAAGCCGCCGCAGCCCGCCGCCCGCCGGGGCACCCGCTTCCACGCGTGGGTGGAGTCCCGCCACGAGGAGCTGCCGCTGCCGTTCCTCGGCCCGGAGGAGCTGCCCGGCGGCGAGGAGTTCGCGGGCGAGCCCGAGATCCTCGACGAACGGGACCTGGAGGAGCTGAAGGAGGCCTTCGCCCGCACCCCGTACGCCCGCCGCACCCCGTACCGCGTCGAGGTCCCCGTCCACCTCACCCTCGCGGGCCGGGTCGTCCGGGGCCGGATCGACGCCGTCTACCGGGACCCGGAGACCGGCGCGTACGAGATCGTCGACTGGAAGACCAGCCGCACCCGCAGCGCCGATCCGCTCCAGCTCGCGATCTACCGGCTCGCCTGGGCCGAGCAGCACGGCCTCGCGCCCGAGGAGGTGGCCGCCGCCTTCGTGTACGTCCGGACGGGCGAGGTCGCCCGCCCCGCCCGGCTGCCCGGCCGGGCCGGCCTGGAGGCGATCCTGCTGGGCGGGGCACCCCCGGACGCCGGATAGGCTCATATGTATGAGCGAGACCCCGGACAGCGCCGTCCACGCAGTGCGCGCGTACATCGAGCGGCACCGTGCCGCCTTCCTCGACGACCTCGCCGAGTGGCTGCGCATCCCGTCCGTCTCGGCGCAGCCGGAGCGGGCCGGTGACGTGCGGCGCAGCGCCGACTGGCTCGCCGCCGAGCTCACGGAGACCGGCTTCACGACGGTCGAGGTCTGGGAGACCGCCGGCGCCCCCGCCGTGTTCGCGGAGTGGCCCTCGGACGACCCGGACGCCCCGGCCGTCCTCGTCTACGGCCACCACGACGTGCAGCCCGCCGCACGCGAGGACGGCTGGCACACGGACCCGTTCGAGCCGACCGTCGTCGACGGCCGGATGTACGCGCGCGGGGCGGCCGACGACAAGGGCCAGGTGTTCTTCCACACCCTCGGCGTCCGCGCCCACCTCGCCGCCACCGGCCGCACGGCCCCCGCCGTCCACCTCAAGCTGCTGATCGAGGGCGAGGAGGAGTCCGGCTCCCCGCACTTCCGCGAGCTGGTCGAGGCCCGTGCCGGACGGCTCGCCGCCGACGTCGTGATCGTCTCCGACACCGGCATGTGGTCCGAGACCACCCCCACCGTCTGCACCGGCATGCGCGGGGTCGCGGACTGCGAGATCGAGCTGTACGGCCCCGACCAGGACATCCACTCCGGCTCCTTCGGCGGCGCGGTGCCGAACCCGGCCACCGTCGCCGGCCGGATCGTCGCCGCCCTCCACGACGCCGACGAGCGCGTGGCGATCCCCGGCTTCTACGACGGGGTCACCGAGCTGACCGACACCGAGCGCGCCCTCGTCGCCGAGCTGCCCTTCGACGAGGCGGCCTGGCTGCGCACCGCCAGGTCCCACGGCACCCTCGGCGAGGCCGGCTTCTCCACCCTGGAGCGGGTCTGGGCCCGCCCCACCGCCGAGGTCAACGGCATCGGCGGCGGCTACCAGGGCCCCGGCGGCAAGACGATCGTCCCCGCCTCCGCCCACCTCAAGCTCTCCTTCCGGCTCGTCGCCGGCCAGGACCCCGCCAAGATCGAACTCGCCGTACGGGACTGGCTCGCCGGACTCGTCCCGGCCGGGATCCGGTACGGGATCGTCTTCGGCGCCCCGACCCGCCCCTGCCTCACCCCCCTCGACCACCCCGCCCTGAAGGCGGTGGCCGGGGCCATGAGCCGGGCCTTCGACGGTGCCGAGGTCCGCTACACCCGCGAGGGCGGCTCGGGTCCGGCCGCCGACCTCCAGGACGTCCTGGAGGCACCCGTCCTGTTCCTCGGCATCTCCGTCCCGTCCGACGGCTGGCACGCCCCCAACGAGAAGGTCGAGCTCGACCTCCTCATGAAGGGCGTCGAGACGACCGCTCATCTCTGGGGCGACCTGCCCGTCGCCCTCCGGGCCGCCGAGCGCTGAACCCACCACACCGAACCGGGGGAGTTGGAAGCAACCTGTGAGCACCTTGAAGAACGCGCCGGCCCCGAACGACCCGTCGGCCCCGGAGAACGCGCCGGCCCCGACGACCGAGCCCGCCCCGGGGAACGCCCAGGTCCCGACGACCGAGCCCGCCCCGGAGAAGGCCCCGACGACCCCGCCGGCGGCGGACCGCCCGATCTCGCTCACCGCCCCGAGCGGCATCGACCGCGCCGCCCACCACCGCCTCGACGAGGCGTGGCTCGCGGCGGCCTGGAGCCACCCCACGACCCGGGTCTTCGTGGTCTCCGGCGGCCAGGTGCTGATCGACGACCGGCCCGACGGCACCACCGAACTCGTCATGACCCCGGCCTTCGAGGCCCCGGTCACCGAGACCCACCGCTACTTCCTGGGCACGGACGCCGACGGGGTCTCCTACTTCGCGCTCCAGAAGGACTCCCTGCCCGGCCGCATGGACCAGTCCGCCCGCCCCGCCGGACTGCGCGAGGCCGGACTGCTGCTCTCCGACCGGGACACCGCCCTGATGGTGCACGCCGTGGCCCTGGAGAACTGGCAGCGCCTCCACCGCTTCTGCTCGCGCTGCGGCGAGCGCACGGTCATCGCCGCGGCCGGGCACATCCGCCGCTGCCAGGCCTGCGGCGCCGAGCACTACCCGCGCACCGACCCCGCGGTGATCATGCTCGTCACGGACGAGCACGACCGGGCCCTGCTCGGCCGCCAGGTCCACTGGCCGGAGGGCCGCTTCTCGACCCTCGCCGGCTTCGTCGAGCCGGGCGAGTCCATCGAGCAGTCGGTGGTCCGCGAGGTCTTCGAGGAGGCGGGCGTCACGATCGGCGAGGTCGAGTACGTCGCCAGCCAGCCCTGGCCCTTCCCGTCCAGCCTGATGCTGGGCTTCTTCGCCCGCGCCACCTCCTCGGAGATCACCGTGGACGGCGAGGAGATCCACGAGGCCCGCTGGTTCTCCCGCGAGGAACTGGCCGCGGCCTTCGAGACCGGCGAGGTCCTCCCCCCGTACGGCATCTCGATCGCCTCCCGCCTGATCGAACGCTGGTACGGCAGACCGCTCCCGAAGCCGGGCGACGTGACCTGACCCGCGCGGCCTTCCGCGCACGTGGAAGAGCCCCTGCCGGACAACGTGTCCGGCAGGGGCTCTTTTCGGCCACCACGAAGGGGCGGCGGAGACTCAGACGCCGATCTTCTGCTTGACCTGCGCGAGGCTCGGGTTGGTCAGGGTGGAGCCGTCCGGGAAAAGCACGGTCGGCACGGTCTGATTGCCGCCGTTGGCCTTCTCGACGAACGCCGCCGAGTCCGGGTCCTGCTCGATGTTGATCTCCGTGTACGCGATGCCCTCGCGGTCCATCTGGCTCTTCAGCCGACGGCAGTAGCCGCACCACGTGGTGCTGTACATCGTCACAGTGCCCTGCATGGCCAGGCGCTCCTCTGGTTCTTCGCTCGCGTTCGCTGACGGGTCCGAGAAGGAGAACGTACGCCCTGCCCGTCCCATTCCCGGAACCGGTCCCGGGCCCGGTTCCACGCCCCGGATTCGTATGACCGGCGCCTCCCGCCTGTGGACAACCCGCCGCACCCACCCCACGGGACCTGGCAGCATGGCGGGGTGACAGCAGCAACGCACTCCACTCTCTTCCCCCGGGTCCCGGAGACGGCCGACGCGGTGCTCGACGGGCTCGACCCCGAGCAGCGCGAGGTCGCGCTCGCCCTGAGCGGCCCGGTGTGCGTCCTTGCGGGAGCCGGCACGGGCAAGACGCGGGCCCTCACGCACAGGATCGCGTACGGGGTCCGGGCGGGCGTGCTCCAGCCCGCCGGAGTCCTCGCCGTCACCTTCACCAACCGCGCCGCGGGCGAGATGCGCGGCCGGCTCCGGCAGCTCGGCGCGGGCGGCGTCCAGGCCCGCACCTTCCACTCCGCAGCCCTCCGCCAGCTCCAGTTCTTCTGGCCGAAAGCGATCGGTGGCGAGCTGCCCCGGCTCCTGGAGCGGAAGGTCCAGCTCGTCGCCGAGGCCGCGGCCCGCTGCCGGCTCCGGCTCGACCGGAACGAGCTGCGGGACGTCACCGGCGAGATCGAGTGGGCCAAGGTCACCCAGACCGTCCCCGCCGACTACCCGGCGGTCGTCGCCAAGGCCCTCAGGGACGCCCCCCGCGACCCGGCCGAGATCGGCCAGATCTACGCCACGTACGAGCAGCTCAAGCGCGACCGCTCGGTGATCGACTTCGAGGACGTGCTGCTGCTCACCGTCGGCATCCTCCAGGACCGGCACGACATCGCCGACCAGGTCCGCCGCCAGTACCAGCACTTCGTGGTCGACGAGTACCAGGACGTCTCCCCGCTCCAGCAGCGGCTGCTCGACCTGTGGCTCGGCGACCGCGACAACCTCTGCGTGGTCGGCGACGCCAGCCAGACGATCTACTCCTTCACCGGCGCCACCCCCGACCACCTGCTGAACTTCCGCACCCGGCACCCCGGCGCCACCGTGGTCAAGCTGATCCGCGACTACCGCTCCACCCCCCAGGTCGTCCACCTGGCCAACGGACTGCTCTCCCAGGCCCGCGGCCGGGCCGCCGAGCACCGCCTGGAGCTGATCTCCCAGCGCGACCCCGGTCCCGAGCCGGTGTACGCGGAGTACGTGGACGAGCCCGCCGAGGCCGAGGGCACCGCCCGCCGCGTCCGCGACCTGATCGCCGCCGGCGTCCCGGCCGGCGAGATCGCCGTCCTCTACCGGATCAACGCCCAGTCCGAGGTCTACGAGCAGGCCCTCGCCGACGCCGGGGTGCCCTACCAGCTCCGCGGCGCCGAGCGCTTCTTCGAGCGCCAGGAGGTGCGGGAGGCGGGCGTCGCCCTGCGCGGCGCGGCCCGCGCCGGGGGCAACGACTCCCTCCTCGACGACGCCGAGGACCTTCCCGCGCAGGTCAGGGCGGTCCTCTCCACCAAGGGCTGGACCGGCGAGCCGCCCGCCGGCTCCGGCGCCGTCCGCGACCGCTGGGAGTCCCTCGCCGCCCTCGTCCGGCTCGCCGAGGACTTCACCCGCGCCAGGCCCGGCGCCACCCTCTCCGACCTGGTCGCCGAACTCGACGAGCGGGCCGCCGCCCAGCACGCCCCGACCGTCCAGGGCGTCACCCTCGCCTCGCTGCACGCGGCCAAGGGCCTCGAATGGGACGCCGTCTTCCTGGTCGGCCTCACCGAGGGCATGATGCCGATCACCTACGCCAAGACCGACGAGCAGGTCGAGGAGGAGCGGCGCCTGCTGTACGTGGGCGTCACCCGCGCCCGGGTCCACCTCACGCTCTCCTGGGCCCTCTCCCGCTCCCCGGGCGGCCGGCCCTCCCGGCGCCCCACCCGCTTCCTCAAGGGCCTGCGCCCCGGCTCCGGCTCCCTCGGGACCCTCGGCTACGGCGGCGGTCCGGGCTCCGTCGAGCGGGGGAGCGGCCCCGTCCGGCGCAAGCCGCGCGGCCCCGTCCTCTGCCGGGTCTGCGGCGCGACCCTCACCGAGGCGGGCGCGATGAAGCTGATGCGCTGCGAGGACTGCCCCTCGGACATGGACGAGGGGCTGTACGAGCGGCTGCGCGACTGGCGCGCCGAGCGGGCGCGGGAGCTCGGCCAGCCCGCCTATTGCGTCTTCACCGACAAGACGCTCATGGCGATCGCCGAGCGGGTCCCCGGCACCGGCGGAGAGCTCGCCTCGATCGCCGGCGTCGGCACCCGCAAGCTGAACCGCTTCGGAGCCGACGTCCTGGCCATCTGCGCAGGTGAGGAGGGAGGGGCGGGTGTCGACGAGCTCTGAGGAAAACTCGTCGGAAAAATAGTTTGCGCCCGCCCCGTCAAGCCCCATAGGTTCTTAACCACGGAAACGGCGGCTTCTTCGAAGCCCTGTCTTCGTGCTGTACTTGTCCAAATAAACATGAGGGTCCGGCTCGCACCCGAGCCCTCCGAGACGCCGAGAGGAGGCGATTCCAGTGATCAGCTACACGATTCAGACCAGCACCGTCAGCTTCGTCAGCACCGCCAAAATGACCGATCGCTCGGTCGTCTCCGCCTGCACGCTCGGCCTCTCGGCTTCGGCGTTCATCGGCACCGGTCTGCCTACCACCGGTCTCTCCGGCCTCGGCACGTCCGTCGCCGTGGAGCTGCGGCCCTCCGTGGCCCTGCGCAATGAGCGACCGACCAAGGCACTGGAAGCAGGAGCAGCGGGCAAGGCCAAGGCCTATGCCTTTGCGGCGACCGGTGCCGGCACCCAGCAGCAGACGATGCACCACACGATGTGGGCCTTCCGTGGGCTCGAACCCTGGAGTGATCCAGCCTGATCCAGGATCAGGCAGGCGCCTTCAGGGCCGCGGAACCCCACCCGGGATCCGCGGCCCTTCTGTTTGTCCCCGAACGGGGACGGTTCGTCTCCGAGAGGAGGCGGGCGGGAGAAGGGGCCTCGGGACAGAAACACCCGGTACCAGCCGAAACCCCGGCCAACAGGCCGGAACGACCAGACGAGGAAAGAACACCGTGCAACTCGAAGCGCACGCCCCGTCCGTACCGCCTTCCGAATCGATCCCCCAGCCCGGCCTCACGGAGGACCCCGCTTTGACCCCCCTCACCGCGCTCACCGCGCTCGACGACGCCATCGAGAACCTCGGCGTCCCCGTCCCCTGCCGCTCCTACGACCCCGAGGTCTTCTTCGCGGAGTCCCCGGCGGACGTGGAGTACGCGAAGTCCCTCTGCCGCACCTGCCCGCTCATGGCCGCCTGCCTCGCCGGCGCCAAGGAGCGGCGCGAGCCGTGGGGCGTCTGGGGCGGTGAGCTCTTCGTCCAGGGCGTGGTCGTCGCCCGCAAGCGGCCGCGTGGTCGCCCGCGCAAGAACCCGGTCGCGGCATGAACGCCACCGGAACCATCGACCGCCCCCACACGCACGATCCCCAGAAGCAGGCCCCGATGACCTCTTCCCCCAGCGAGCCCGCCGGCTCCGCGACCTCAGTCTTCTCCCCCGCCGCCGCTCCCGTGGCGCGTCAGAACAGGACCCGTGAAATGCAACTCATCCCCGAAGCCCTGGCTCGTGCCCATATGCACGACCGACAGCGTGAGGCCGACGCGGAACGCCAGGCCGTGCGCCTGGTCGCCGCCCGGCGCATGCAGCGCCGCGCCGAGCGCGTCTCGCTGCGCGCCCGCCGCGCGCTCGCCATGGCCGTCATGCACTGAGAACCCGCGCCCTCCGGGGCGCCGTCGCGGGGGTCGGTCCGTCAGGACCGGCCCCCGCGGTGCGTTGCGCGGGACCGCGGACGTCCCGCCGGGCTATCGTCGCGAGGGTGAACGACGCCGGTGCCCCCGAGGAGCCCCTCACCTGTGCGCGCTGTGGCAGGACCGCCGACACCCTGCCGCTGACCTGGACCTTCTCGGTCGAGGACGGTCGCCGGGTGTACTTCTGCGAGGACTGCTCCCGGGACAACCTCCGCGCCATCGAGGGCAGGCTCGACTCCTCCTGGTGGTGACGCCTCCGCCGGACACCCCCTAGGGCCTGTCCGGCGGATCATGGCCGGGGCCGCGACGCCTGGCACGGTACCTCGCCGCGTTGCCGAAACGTCCCGATAGCTCCGCTATCGAGCCGCTCCGGCGCCTTGCGATGCTTCCCCTAGGCCCTTGAGGGCCTGGGGAGACCCCATGCACCAGACGCCGCGGCCTACCCGACCCTGATCCGCCGGACAGGCCCTAGTCGGCTTCCGGCTGCGCGAAGCCCGGGAGCCACGCGTCCAGTTCGTCGCGCAGGCGGACCGCCGCGTTCAGCTGGCACAGCACGCCGATGGTGCTCAGCGTCACCCGGTGTATCAGCAGGTACGAGGGCGGCAGGTTCAACTGCTTGCCCAACTGGTGCGCGGGGGAGCGGGGATCGGCGATGCGGGCAGCCTGGGCGCGCATCCAGGAGCGGGTGAAGAGGAAGGACTCCGCCTCGGCCGGTTCGATGATCGGCAGCAGGTACTCCAGGACCGCGTCCGGGTCGAGCGAGACGGTCTCCTTGACGAAGCCCTCCGCGCGCAGCAGGTCGTAGACCGCCTCGGCGTCGCCGGCGAGCGTCATCCGCAGACAGGTGCCGATCGTCTCGGGCAGCCCGCCCGGCAGCCGGTCCACGGTGCCGAAGTCAAGGACGCCGAGCCGCCAGCCCTCCGGCCCCTCGTCCTCCCCGGACCCGGGCAGCAGCCGGAAGTTCCCCGGGTGCGGATCGGCGTGCAGCAGGCCGGTGCGCGCCGGGCCGGAGAAGAGGAAGCGGGCGAGGAGCTGGCCCGCCCGGTCCCGCTGCTCCCGGGTGCCGTCCGCGATCACCTCCGCGAGCGGAAGACCCTCCATCCACTCGGTCACCAGGACCTGTTCCGACTGGTGCACCACCGCCGGGACCACCACGTCGGGGTCGTCCGCGAACTCCTCCGCGTGCTTCCGCTGGGCCGTCGCCTCCAGGCCGTAGTCCAGCTCCTCGGAGACCCGGTCCCGCATCTCGGTGATCAGCGGCTTGATGTCCATGCCCGGGACCAGCGGGCCGAGCAGCCGGGCGAAGCGGCTCAACTGCGTCAGGTCCGAGAGCAGCGCCTCCCCGGCGCCCGGGTACTGCACCTTGACCGCGACCTCGCGCCCGTCGTACCACACGGCCCGGTGCACCTGCCCGATCGAGGCCGCGGCCGCCGGCTTGTCCTCGAACTCCAGGAACAGCTCCCGCCAGTCGGCGCCGAGACGCTCCTCCAGGACCGTGTGCACCGTCCGGGTCGGCATCGGCGGCGCCGCGTCCTGAAGCTTCGTCAGGGCCGCCCGGTAGGGCCCGGCGACCTCCTCCGGCAGGGCCGACTCGAAGACGGAGAGGGCCTGCCCGAACTTCATGGCACCGCCCTTCAACTCGCCCAATACTTTGAAGAGTTGGTCGGCCGTGCGCTGCTGGAGCTCGCGGGCGACGATCTCCGCGGACCTGCCGCCGATCCGCTTGCCCAGGCCCCAGGTGGCCCGGCCCGCGAAGCCCAGGGGCAACGCGGCCAGCTTGGCGGTCCGGGTGACCGCCTTCCGGGGAAGATCAGACATGCGCCCCTCCAAAACCCAGACTGTCGTGCCGCGCGGGCCGTTTCCCCGCCATTGTGTCGTGCGCGTCCTCCGCTGCCGAGGCGCGCTCCCCCTTCCCCCGGGGTGCCGCCCCGCAGGGGCAGGCCGGATGGGGTCTCAGCCGCTCCGCCCGCCACTCCAGGAACGGCAGGGACGCCTCCCAGCGGGTGCCCGTGCTCGCCGGCAGGTCCCCGTCCAGGAAGGCGAGGGCGTGCGCGGCGGCCAGGCCCGCCACCGCGGTGGCCAGCGCCAGGTCGCAGGCCGGCAGCGGGTGCGGGGCGCCGGAGCGCCACTGGGCGAGCAGCCGGGGCCGGACCGGCTCCCGGTCCGTCCGCTCCTCCTGGAGGCAGCGGGCGCAGGCCGTGCCGCCCGGCAGCACGAGCGGGCCGACCGTCCCCGTGGCCTCGACGACCCCTGCGTACAGGTGGGGGGTGCCGGTGGAGATCCACCGCTCGGCCGGGAGCGGATCGGGGACGTACGCGCCGAGGCCGTCCCGGGGCGTCACCACCACGAGTGAAAGCCCGGCCCCGCCGCTCCCTTCACCCGCGCCGCCGCTTCCTCCGCGCGGCCCGCCGCCCGTGCCGCCCGTTCCGGTGCCGCCTCCGCCCGGTCCGCTGCCGCCCCCGCCAGGTCCGGTGCCGCCTCCGCCTGGCCCGCGACCGCCCGCTCCCGGCCCGCTGCCGCCCCCGGAGCGCCGGGTCCCGCGCTGCCCGCCCCGTGACCAGTGGCCGACCAGGCGTCGGGCGGCCGTCGCCCGGCGCTCGCCGACGGCCTCGTCCGGCAGGCCGCCCGGCGCCGTCTCCCAGGGCTCGACCCGGCCCGAGTCCAGCACCTCGACCCGGCCCACGCCCGCCGCGGCGAGCAGGGCCGCCACCGTCGCCCCCACCCGCCCCGCGCCCCGGACCTGGACGCGCAGGGCCCGGCGGGCCGCCAGGACCCCCGCCGCCCCCTCCGGCGCGGGATGGACCACGGACAGGGAGGCCAGGTCGGCCCGGAGCGGATCGAGGGCCGCGCCCGCCGCCCCGGCGGCCGGCCCCGCCCTTCCGGGCCGTCCCGTCGCGGCGTCCGTGAGGAGACCGGCCGACTCCAGGCGGCCGAGGAGCGCCTCCAGGCGTCCGTCCGGCAGGCCGAGCGCCCGCGCCTCGGCCCGCAGCAGCTCGACCCCGCGCGTCCCGTCGAGCAGCCCGAGCACCGCCTCCGTCTCCGGACCGACCGGATCGAGCACCACGGCGTGGGCCGGGGCGACCCCGAACTGGACGCACCGCAGACTCCGCCAGGCCCGCCGCAGCGCCGGTTTCACCATCGGATGCATTTCCCGCCCCCGTCCGTCCGCACGCCGTGATCGCCGACCAGTGATCGGTGATCCGCACACCGTGATCCGCACACCATGATCCGCATTCATGATCGACAACGGTTTTTCCGTCGTCCGTGAGTGAGAATGCCCCGTCGCTCCGGCCGCTGCCGAAAGTTGTCCACAGGCCCGGGGATTAGTCATTCAAATGGGGCGCGGTGCGGCCGGACCGTTCCCGAAACCGCCCCGGCGGCGGGTAACGTCGGGGCCGTGCCCGCCGATCCACGACGCAGCGTGACCAGCAAGCCGCCCCGCGACACGGGGACGAGCGCGGTCGAGGTCCGCAGGAGCGCGCGGCGGAGCAGGACCGTCTCGGCCTACCGCGAGGGCGACCGGACCATCGTGCTCATCCCCGCCCGCATGTCGGAGGCGGAGGAGCGGCGCTGGGTCGGCGTCATGCTGGACAAGCTCGCCGCCAAGGAGAGCCGGAGCGTCCTCGGCGACCGCGAGCTCACCGAGCGGGCGCGCCGCCTGTCCGACCAGTACTTCGACGGCCGGGCCCGCCCCGGCTCGGTCCGCTGGGTGACCAACCAGAACACCCGCTGGGGCTCCTGCACCCCCTCCGAGGGCAGCATCCGCCTCTCCCACCGGCTCCAGGGCATGCCCGAGTACGTCGTCGACTACGTCCTCCTGCACGAGCTGGCCCATCTGCTCGTCCCCGGCCACGGTCCCCGGTTCTGGCGGCTCCTGGAGGTCTACCCCCGCACCGAGCGGGCCCGGGGCTACCTGGAGGGGGTGGCCGCCGCCGAGCGCCTCCCGAACCTTCCGGGCCGCCAGGACGGCCCGGACGACCAGGATCACCCGGATCACCCGGACGGCCCGGACGCTCGCGAGGAGTGACGGCGCCCCCGCACGGCGGTACGCGGATTTCCCGATTCCGTACCGAAAACCGCCTGGCCTGTCTCAATGTCGCACACAGCGGTTAGCCTGGCGCGAGCATTCGCCATTCGGGATGGGGGACGGTCGTTACGCATGGCCAGGGAATTCCAACGCGGCCACAAGGCCAAGATCAGTGATCTGACCGCGGGGACCGATCTGTACGTGGGCGTGCAGATCGCGGCGCCCGGACTGACTTTCGACATCAGCTGCTTCGGTCTCGACGCCGACGAGAGGCTCTCGGACGACCGTTACTTCGTCTTCTTCAACCAGCCGAAGTCGCCCGAGGAGTCCGTCCAGCTCCTCGGCGCCCAGGCCGGCGACACCGAGTCCTTCCGCGTCACCCTGGACCGCGTCCCCGCGCACATCCACAAGCTGTCCTTCACCGCCACGGTCGACGGCGCCGGCCAGATGTCCCAGATCGGCCCCGGCCACCTGCGGATCGTGGCGGGCGGCGAGGAGGTCGCCCGGTACGCGTTCACCGGAGCGGAGTTCTCCACCGAGCGCGCGGTGATGCTCGGCGACTTCTACCTCAAGGACGTCTGGCGGTTCGCCGCCGTCGGCCAGGGCTTCGACGGAGGCCTGGAGGCGCTCCTGCGGAACTTCGGCGGCGAGGTCGCCGAGGAGGAGCCCGCCGCCCCGCAGCAGCAGGCCGCCCCGGGCTTCGCCCCGCCGCCCCAGGCGACGGCGCCCCCGGCCTTCGGCGCCCCGGCACCGGCCCCCGCGCCCGCGTTCGGCGCCCCGGCGGCCCCGCCCGCCCCGGCCCCCGCGCCCGCCCCGCCGGCGCCGCCGGTCCACACGGCGCCCACGATGGTCGCGCCCCTGGCCCCGGCTCCCGTGCCCCCGCCCGCTCCGGCCCCCGCCCCGTACGGGCAGACGCCGCCCCCGTACGGCCAGGTCCCCGGGCAGCCCCCGGGCCAGTACCCCGGTCACGGCCAGCCGCCGCAGACCCCGCCCCACGGCCACCAGCAGCCGTACGGCCAGCAGCCCCCCTACGGGCAGACCCCGCCCCCGTACGGCCAGCAGCCGCCCGCGTACGGGCAGCAGCACGCGGGCGTGCCCCAGGGCGTCCCCGCCGCCGGCGCGGGCCTCGCCGCCGCGCTCGCGCCGTACAAGGAGACCGCCACCGGCTCCCGCTGGACCCCGCAGAACCAGCAGCTCATGCGGGTCGACCTCGGCATGGGCGGCACGCCCGTCCTGGCCCGGCAGGGCTCCATGGTCATGTACCAGGGCAAGGTCGACTTCGGCTACAAGGGCGCGGGCTTCGCCGGCCGGATCGTCGGCAACGCCACCGGCCAGGAGATGCAGCTCATGCGCTGCACCGGCCGCGGCCAGGTCTTCCTCGCCGAGGAGGGCGCACAGTTGCACCCGATCGAGCTCCAGGGCGACGGCATCTGCGTCTCCGCCGAGAACGTCCTCGCGTTCGACGAGACCCTCCAGTACGAGGTCCGCCGCATCGAGGGCCACGGCATCCCCGGCGGCGCCCTGTTCGCCATGCAGTTCCAGGGCAGCGGCACGGTCGTCGTGAAGACCCGCGGCATCCCCGTGGTCCTCCCCGTCACGCCCACGACCTTCGCCGACTGCAACGCCGTCGTCGCCTGGTCGTCGGCCTCCCAGGTCGTCCTCTCCAGCCAGGTGCGCCTGCGCCGCAACGCCTACCCGGGCCACAGCGGAGAGACCGTGAACCTGCAGTTCCGGGGCGCCCCCGGCAACTTCATCGTCGTCCAGCCCTACGAGGTCTGAGGGAGCCCGAAGTCATGAACCAGCAACTCGCGGGCTACGCCCCGACCCCCGTCGCGGCCCGGATGGAGAACCACGGCAGCGCCATGCTCAAGGTCGCCATGGCGAGCGGCCAGGACCTCTACGCCCGGTCGGGCTCGATGGTCGCCTACGAGGGCTTCATCACCTACGAGCCCAACCCGCCCGCCGTCCGCCAGTACGCCCAGCAGTGGGTCACCGGTGAAGGCGCGCCGATCATGAAGTGCTCCGGCGACGGACTGCTCTACCTCGCGGACTACGGCGCCGACGTCGTCGTGATCAACCTGAACAACGACTCCCTGTCGGTCAACGGCACCAACCTCCTCGCCTTCGACGCGCACCTCCAGTGGGGCGTCGAGCGGGTCAAGGGCCTCGCCAAGTTCGCCGGCCAGGGCCTGTTCAACGTGACGATCGCCGGCACCGGCTGGGTCGCGCTCACCTCGCGCGGCACCCCGATCGTCGTCGACTGCGGCCGCGGCGAGGACGAGACGTACGTCGACCCCGACGCGCTCGTCGCCTGGTCGCCCGCGCTCAAGGTCAAGGGCAAGCGCAGCTTCAAGGCCTCCTCCCTCATCGGACGGGGCAGCGGCGAGGCCTACCAGATGGCCTTCTCGGGCCAGGGCATCGTCGTCGTACAGCCGAGCGAGGACAGCACCGACCGCCTGCGGGTCCGGGGCTGAGGGGGAGCGAGAACACACCATGCAGAGCCCGCTTTTCAACCACGCCGAACAGCAGAGCCAGGAGCGGTACGTCATCCAGAACCCGCAGCTCCTGCGGGTCAGCCTGACCGGGCAGGACGACGTCCTCGCCCGCAAGGGCGCCATGGTCGCCTACCAGGGGCTCATCGACTTCGACGGCGAGTACCAGACCGCGAACCAGCGCCGGGCCCGCGCCCGCACCGGTGAGGGCCTCGACCTGATGCGCTGCTCCGGGCAGGGCACGGTCTACTTCGCCAACCTCGCCCAGTACGTCCACGTCGTGGAGGTCGAGCAGGAGGGCCTCACCGTCGACAGCGCCTACGTCCTGGCGCTCGACTCGACCCTCCACACCGAGGTCATCGCCGTCGACAGCCAGTACGGCATCTCCGGCTCCGGCAAGTACCAGCTCAACATCTCCGGCCGCGGCAAGGTCGCCCTGATGACCTCGGGGCAGCCGCTGATGATGCAGGTCACGCCCGACAAGTACGTCAGCGTCGACGCGGACGCGATCGTCGCCTGGTCCACCGGTCTGCGGGTCCAGATGCAGGCACAGACGCACAACTCCAGCATCCGCCGCCGGCGCGGCGACACCGGCGAGGGCTGGGAGCTCAGCTTCCTCGGGCAGGGCTTCGCCCTCGTCCAGCCCAGCGAGGTCATGCCCCCGCAGCACGCGGCCATCGGCCAGGGCATCGCCGCCCAGTACGGCGCCGGACAGCACGGGGCCCACGGCCAGAACCAGAACAACGCCTGGAACTAGCCGGGGGCACGGAGGGGGTACGGAGAAGGGGGCGGGCGCCGGTCGGGCGCCCGCCCCCTTCCCGCGTCCTCACAGCCGCGCCAGCGTGCCCTCCAGGAGGCGGACCACCGAGGTGTCCGCCACGCCCGCCACGTCCTCGTAAGCGAACCAGCGCAGGTCGAGCGACTCCTCGCTGATCCGCTCCACCGCCTCCGCCGGCGCCAGGGCCGCGTACTGCACGTCCAGGTGCCAGTGGCAGGGCGCCGGGATCGGATGCCGGTCGAGCCGCACCGGGCCGCCCGGCAGCAGGACGAGCCCCGGGATCCCGGACTCCTCCGTCGCCTCCCGCAGCGCGGCGGCCTCGACCGTCGCGTCGCCCGGTTCGCAGTGGCCGCCCATCTGCAGCCACATGCCCAGCTTCTTGTGCAGGGTCAGCAGCACCCTGCCCCGCGCGGGGTCGACCACCAGCGCGCTGGACGTCAGGTGCCCGGCCGAGCAGGGCTTGTACATGCCGTCCGGGTGCGCGTCCAGGTGGTCCAGATAGACCTGCCGCAGCTCTTCCTGGCCCCCGTACTCCTTCAGTACGAGGACCGCGTCGTCGTGCAGGGTCACTCCTTGCCGTCCCCGCCGCCGGTCCCGTCCCGGCCGTCGTCCTCCGGGGAGTCACCCTTCGGGGAGTCACCCTCCGGGGAGTCACTCTTCGGGGCGTCGCCCTTCGCGGCCTCGCCGAGCATCTTGTCCAGCTCGGAGAAGTCGAGGTGCTCGCGGTGCACGAAGCCGTCCGGGTCGTCCAGGTCGGTCGCCGTCGGCAGCATGTCCGGGTGCTCCCACAGGCCGTCCCGGCCGTCGACCCCGCGCGCATCGGTGAGCGAGGCCCACAGGCGCGCCGCGTCCCGCAGCCGCCGCGGACGCAGCTCCAGACCGATCAGGGTCGCGAAGGTCTGCTCGGCGGGACCGCCCGACGCCCGGCGCCGGCGCAGCGTCTCGCGCAGCGCGTCCGCCGAGGTCAGACGGGTCTTGGCGGCCTCGTGGACCACCGCGTCCACCCAGCCCTCGACCAGCGCGAGCGCCGTCTCCAGACGGGCCAGGGCCGCCTTCTGCTCCGGGGTGTCCTCCGGCTGGAACATGCCCTGCTGGAGCGCCTCCTGAAGCTGCTCGGGGTGCGTCGGGTCGAGCTGGCCCACCGCCTCCTCCAGCTTCGAGGTGTCGACCTTGATCCCGCGCGCGTACCCCTCGACCGCGCCGAACAGGTGCGCCCGCAGCCACGGCACGTGCGCGAAGAGGCGCTGGTGGGCCGCCTCGCGCAGGGCCAGGTAGAGCCGCACCTCGTCCGAGGGCACGCCCAGGTCCTTGCCGAAGGCCTCGATGTTCAGCGGCAGCAGCGCGGCGCGCCCGGCCGGGCCCAGCGGCAGGCCGACGTCGGTCGAGCCGACGACCTCACCGGCGAGCGCGCCCACGGCCTGCCCGATCTGCTGGCCGAACATGGCGCCGCCCATGGAGCGCATCATGCCGATCAGCGGGCCCGCCATGGCCTGCATCTCCTCCGGCAGGACGTCGCCCATCGCCGTGCCGACCCGCTCGGCGACCGGGTCCACGAGCTGCTGCCACGCCGGCAGCGTCGCCTCGACCCACTCCGCGCGGCTCCACGCCACGGCGACGTTCGCGCCCGAGGGCAGCGAGGTCGCCTGGTCCAGCCACAGGTCGGCCAGGCGCAGCGCCTCCTGGACCGCGGACTTCTCGGCCGGGCCCACGCTGGTGTCCTTGGTGCCGTCGGGCGTGCCCTGGGCGACCACCTGGCGCGCGATCTGCTTGGCCATGTCCCAGTTGACGGGACCGCCCTCGTAGCTCAGCATCTGCCCGAGCTGCTGGAAGGCCGCGCCCAGGTCGTTGGGGTTCAGCGAGCCGAACATCGCCGCGAACGGATTGTCCGCGCCGCCGGGACCGCCCGGCCCGCCCATGCCCGGCAGTGCGCCGAAACCGAACGGGTTCGCCCCGAACGGGTTGCCGCCCTGGCCACCGGACCCCTGGCCACCTCCGGCGGGGTCCTTCTTCTTGCCCTCGTCGCCGTCCTCCGGCTCCTCCGGCGGAAGGCCGAATCCGAATGGGGTGTCACTCACAGGTTTCCTCGGCTCGTAGGGCCGCCGGCCTCCTGCCGACGGCGACTGCCCGACCAGAGCCTGCCCGCGACAGGCTCCGCACACCACCAGCGTAGACATCCGGGCCGGAAACGGGCTCGGTGCTCCGCCGGGGCGTGCCCTGCGGCAGGATGGACGCCACCTGGTCCGTACGTCGTGCGGCGTACGTACTGAAGACAACCGCTGGAGACGCCCGGTGAGTTCCCCAGATCCACAGGTTCGCGGAGCGCGAAACCACTCGACCCGGTCCACCGCGCGTGGCCCCGTCGTCGCGGTCACCGGCGCCGCTTCCGGCGTCGGCGACCTGCTGACCAGGCGCCTCGCCGCCTCCGAGGAGGTCAAGCGGGTCGTCGCCATCGACGAGCGCCGCGGCGAGGTCCCCGAGGCGCAGTGGCACGTCCTCGACGTGCGCGACCCGGCCATCGCCGAGAAGCTGCGCGGCGCCGACGTCGTCGTGCACCTCGCCGTCGACCTCGACCTGGAGACCGACCCTGCGGCCCGGACGGCCTACAACGTGCGCGGCACGCAGACCGTCCTGACCGCCGCCGCGGCCGCCGGCGTCCACCGGGTGGTGCTCTGCACCTCCGCGATGGTCTACGGCGCCCTGCCCGACAACGACGTCCCGCTCTCCGAGGACGCCGAGCTGAAGGCCACGGCGGAGGCCACCGGCGTCGGCGACCTGCTGGAGATCGAGCGCCTGGGCCGCCGGGCGCCCCGCGCGCACCCCGGCCTCCACGTCACCGTGGTCCGCCCGGCCGTCCTCGTCGGCGGCACGGACACGGCGCTGACCCGCTACTTCGAGTCGCCCCGGCTGCTCGTCGTCGCCGGCTCCCGGCCCACCTGGCAGTTCTGCCACGTCGAGGACCTGGTGAGCGCCCTGGAGTACGCGGCCCTGGGGAAGGTCGACGGGGAGTTCGCGGTCGGCTGCGAGGGCTGGCTGGAGCAGGAGGAGGTCGAGGAGCTCTCCGGGATCCGGCGCATGGAGCTGCCCTCCGCCGTCGCCCTCGGCACGGCGGCCCGCCTCCACCGGATCGGCCTCACCCCGTCCCCGGCGGGCGACCTCGCGTACACCATGCACCCCTGGGTGGTGAGCGTCGGGCGCCTGCACGACGCCGGCTGGCGGCCGAAGTGGACGAACGAGGAGGTCCTCGCCGCGCTCCTGGAGGAGGTCGAGGGCCGTCACACGGTCGCCGGGCGCCGCCTGGGCCGCAAGGACGCGACGGCGGCCGGCGCGGCCGGCGCGACGGTGGCGCTGCTCGGCACGGCGGCGCTCGTCCGGCAGATGCGGAAGCGGCGCGGGATCTGACCCGGCCCGGGAGGCGGCCCTCCGGCGGGTCGGCCCCATCCGGAAGGCGGCCTTCCGGCCGACTGTAGGACCCTCCTACGGAGGGTCCGGAGCGCCGGTCGAAACCGCTATTCCGGGTTGTCGGCGGCGTACGGCACGATGGGCTCATGGCACTGACGTCTGACCACCCCGGCGAGCGGGCCGCGGCCGACCCCATCAAGCTCCTCGCGATCCGGGAGACCCCGCTCTCCGTCGACGAGGTCTTCCGGGCGGTCGGGGACGACGCCTCCGGCGGCACGACCCTCTTCGTCGGCACCGTGCGCAACCACGACGGCGGCGCGGACGTCGACGCGCTCGGCTACTCCTGCCACCCCACCGCCGGGGCGGAGCTGCGCCGCGTCGCCGAGAAGGTCGTCGCGAACCACCCGGTCCGCGCCCTGGCCGCCGTCCACCGCGTGGGCGACCTGAAGGTCGGCGACATCGCGGTCGTCGTGGCCGTCTCCTGCCCCCACCGCGCGGAGGCCTTCGAGGCCTGCCGCAGGCTGATCGACGACCTCAAGCACGAAGTACCCATTTGGAAGCACCAGACCTTCTCGGACGGGACCGAGGAATGGGTGGGTGCCTGCTAGGGAGGACCGGGAGGCAAGGCGACGCGCCGACACGGCGTAGCCGAACGCCCGATTTGCGTAACCGACCCCCGCGCGCGAGCGTTGACGGCAGGGATGAAACAGTCTGCTGATCAACTCACTGGGGATGGGAGGTCGGAATGGCAGCGCTGGCCTGGTTGCTGATTCCGCTTTTCGCAGTCGTCGGCGCGGCGATATGGGGAAGCTGGGCTTCGAGGAACAAGACGATAGGCGACGTGGCCGAACTCGCCGGCTACGCCCGTTTCCGGGACGCGATGGAACGCGCCCACCCCACGCTCGCCGAATCCGTCCACCAGGAGCGCGAACCGGCCGCGGCGGCCACCGCCGTCACCCCGTCCTCCTCCGGCTGACGCGGGCCGCCTCGTACGGACCCGCCCCGGGGGTGCGCCCACAGGCGAGTCCCGTACTGTCGTTCCATGCCACGCCGCACCGCGACGATGCTCGCCTCCACCCTGGTCCTGATCTGCCTGCTCATCGCCGGCGTTCTGATCCCGGTGCCGTACGCGGAGATGAGTCCCGGACCGACGGTCAACACCCTCGGTGAGGCCAGGGGGGAGCCCGTCCTCCAGATCTCCGGGCGCAAGACCTACCCGACCGACGGCCACCTCAACATGACGACGGTCCGCGTCACCAGCGCGGACTACCGGATGAATGCCGTCGAGGCCGTCTACGGCTGGCTCGCCCACGACAACGTGGTGGTGCCGCACGACACGCTCTACCCGGACGGCAAGACCGAGGAGCAGTCGAGCCAGGAGAACGCCGAGGAGTTCACCCAGTCCCAGGAGAGCGCCAAGGTGGCGGCGCTCGGGGAGCTGGGCGTCCCGGTGGTCTCCCGGGTCGTCGTCGGCACGGTGGTCAAGGGCGCCCCGGCCGAGGGCAAGCTGCACGCCGGGGACGTCATCAAGGCCGTCGACGGCGTGCCGATCACCGAGCAGAGCGGCGTCGCCGCCCAGGTGACGAAGCGGAAGCCCGGTCAGAAGGTCGAGTTCACGATCGTCCCCGCCAAGGAGGCGGCCGCCGCCGAGAAGGCCGGCAAGGAGCCGACCGCCACGCGGAAGGTGGTCATCACGACCACCACCTCCGAGGAGGGCGACCGGGCCGTCGTCGGCATCCAGGCCGGCACCGACCACGTCTTCCCGTTCACGATCGACATCAAGCTGGCCGACGTCGGCGGTCCCAGCGCCGGACTGATGTTCGCGCTCGGCATCGTCGACAAGCTCACCCCGGACAGTCTCACGGGCGGCCGGTTCGTCGCCGGCACCGGCACCATCGACGACAAGGGCGAGGTCGGCCCGATCGGCGGCATCGAGATGAAGCTGGTCGGCGCGCGCAACGCGGGCGCCGAGTACTTCCTCACCCCGGCCGACAACTGCGCCGCGGCCGCCTCGGACACCCCCGACGGGCTCACCCTCGTCAAGGTGGACACCATCGACGACGCCACCAAGTCCCTGGAGAAGCTCCGCAAGGGCGACACGGCGTCCCTGCCGCACTGCGCGAAGGACTGAGAGCACGCGGAAGAAGGGAGGAGGGCGCCCCGGCAAGGGCGCCCTCCTCTTCTGCGTACGTAGGGGCCTTCAGCCCTCGAAGGTGGCCGCGAGCGCCTCGGCGAGCCCCGGCACCAGGTCCGGGCCGGTCAGGACCTCGGTCGGCGAGTCCTTCTCGCGCAGCCGGATCGCCGCCTCGCGGGCCCCGCCCCGCAGCACCGCCACGGTCATCCGGACCTCCTGGCGGTCGGGGTGCCCGGCCACCCACTTGGCGAGCTGCTTCTCGCTCAGCCCCTGCGGCACCTGGGCCTCCGCCGACGGGGGCAGCATGAGCCGCTCCACCGTCATGGCGCAGCCGGCGACGGTGTCGGGCCAGGCGACCGTGCCGAGGAACTCGTCGAGCGGTTTCCCGCGCGGCAGCTTGTCCTGCTCGATCGGGGTGTAGGAGGCGGCGTCGTCGCCCAGGCCGAGCTGGGAGGCGAGCTTGGGTTCCCGGGCGCGCAGCCGAGCGGTGTCGACCAGGGCGAACAGGCGGGCGGGCTGGTCCCAGCCGAGGCCCGACGCGTACTCGTCGATCTCGAGCACCGCGCGGGTGAGGGGGCTCGCGGCCATCGCCGGGCCGGAGGGGGAAACGTTGGACATGACCAATATCCTGCCTCCTCTTCCCCCGAAGCCGGGAACTAGGTAAAGCCTCGGTAAGTTGCATCAGTGGGCCCTACGATCGCGGGGCCTGCTGTCGGACCCACCAGCAGCATCGACACGCATCGACACCGAGACGCATCAACACCGAGGGGCGTACGTTGGCTTTCCAGATGCCGGACCGCGGCGGAGGCCCGTCAGGGCCAAGGATGAGAGTCGGCCGGCCGTCCCGGCGGGCCCGTACCCTGCTCATGACACTCGGGGTGCTGGCCGTCCTGGCCATGGCGTTCGTGATGTTCGCCGGGTTCTGGACGGACTGGCTCTGGTACCGCTCGGTCCACTACTCGTCCGTGTTCACCACCACCCTGTGGACCAAGATCGGCCTCTTCGCGGTCTTCGGCCTCCTGATGGGGCTCGCCGTCGGCCTCAACATCTGGCTGGCGTACCGGCTGCGGCCGCCGCTCAGCGCGATGTCGCTGGAGCAGCAGAGCCTCGACCGGTACCGGATGGGCCTCGCCCCCTTCAAGAAGTGGGTGCTGCTCGCGGTCACGGTCCTGGTGGCCCTGATCGCCGGCGCCTCCGCCTCCGGCCAGTGGCGCACCTGGCTGATGTGGGTCAACGGCGTGAAGTTCGGCCAGAAGGACCCGCAGTTCGGGCTCGACGTGTCGTTCTACGCCTTCGACCTGCCCTGGTACCGCTTCCTCCTCGCGTTCGGCTTCGCCGCCGCCGTCCTGTCGCTGATCGCCGCCGCGCTCACGCACTACCTGTACGGCGGGCTGCGGATCACCAGCCCGGGCGCCCGCGCCACCGCCGCGGCCACGGGCCACCTCTCGGTGCTGCTCGGCGTCTTCGTGTCGCTGAAGGCCGTGGCGTACTGGCTCGACCGGTACGGCCTGGCCGTGAAGTCGAGCGACTTCAAGGCCACCGGCAACTGGACGGGCCTGCGGTACGTCGACGCCAACGCCTACCTGCCGGCGAAGACCATCCTCTTCTGCATCGCCGCGATCTGCGCCGTGCTGTTCTTCGCGACGCTCTGGCGCCGCACCTGGCAGCTCCCGGTGATCGGCTTCGGCCTGATGGTGCTCTCCGCGGTCCTGATCGGCGGCCTGTACCCGGCCATCGTGCAGAAGTTCCAGGTCCAGCCGAACGAGCAGGCCAAGGAAGCGCCGTACATCCAGAAGAACATCGACGCGACCCGCAAGGCGTACGCGATCGACGGGACGAAGCCCGAGAACTACTCGGGCAAGTCGACGGTCAAGGACAAGGACAGGCTGCGGACGGACGCCAACACGGCGGCCAGTTACCGGCTCCTCGACCCGAACATCGTCTCGCCCACGTTCCAGCAGCTGGAGCAGAAGCGGAAGTACTACCAGTTCCCGACCACCCTGGACGTGGACCGCTACCAGGGCAAGGACACCGTCATCGGTCTCCGCGAGCTCAACATCCGGGGCATCCCGAAGCGGAACTGGATCAACGACCACTTCACCTACACCCACGGCTACGGCGCGATCATGGCCGCGGGCACGCAGACGGACGCCAACGGCTCCCCGGTCTTCACCGAGGCCGGACTGCCGACCACCGGTCAGCTCCCGACGTACGAGCAGCGGATCTACTACGGCGAGAAGACCGACCAGTACTCGATCGTGGGCGGCCCCCAGCGGGAGCTGGACTACGAGGAGAACGGCGAGAAGACCACCAGCTACAAGGAGAAGAGCGGCGTCAGCCTCTCCAGCACCTTCAACCGCGCCGCGTACGCGGTGGCCTTCAGCGAGCCGCAGATCCTCTACTCGGGGGCCATCGGCGACGGCTCGCGGATCCTCTACAACCGCACGCCCAAGCAGCGCGTCGAGGCGGTCGCGCCCTGGCTGACCATCGACGGCGACGCCTACCCGGCGGTCGTCGGCGGCCGGATCCAGTGGATCGTCGACGCGTACACGACGACCAACGGCTACCCGTACGCCTCGCGCACCACGCTCGGCGACACCACGGCCGACTCGCTGACCGTCGGCAACCAGCAGCGCACGGTCGTCGCCCAGCAGAACCAGGTCAACTACATCCGCAACTCGGTGAAGGCCACCGTCGACGCCTACGACGGCACGGTGAAGCTCTACCAGTGGGACGCCGAGGACCCGGTCCTCAAGACCTGGATGAAGGCCTTCCCGGACACGGTCGAGCCGAAGTCCGAGATCAAGGGCGACCTCCTGGAGCACCTGCGCTACCCGCAGGACATGTTCAAGGTCCAGCGCGAGCTGCTGACCCGCTACCACGTCACCAACCCGGCGCAGTTCTACAGCGGCTCGGACGCCTGGCAGGTGCCGGACGACCCGACCAACAAGGAGGGCAACGCGGTCCCGCCGTACTACCTGAGCATGAAGATGCCCGGGGACACGGCGCAGCGCTTCTCGCTGACGACGACGTTCACGCCGAACGGGCGGCCCAACCTGGGCGGCTTCATGGCGGTCGACGCCGACGCCACCAGCAAGGAGTACGGCCGGCTGAGACTGCTGCGGGTCACCCAGGACGTGCCGGGCCCGGCCCAGGTGCAGAGCAAGCTGAACGGTCTGCCGTCCGTGGCCCAGTTCGTCCGGGACATGAGGGGCGCCGACTCCGACATCCAGTACGGCAACCTGCTGACCGTGCCGCTCGACGGCGGGTTCCTGTACGTGGAGCCGGTGTACGCCCAGGGGCGGAACGCGCTCTACCCGCTCCTGAAGAAGGTCGCGGTCTCGTACGTGGACGCGGACCAGCCCGCGGGTGACACGACCAAGGACACCACGGTGTTCGAGGACAACCTCACCCAGGCGCTCAACGCGGTCTTCGGGGTGGAGGCGCCGACGCAGCCGACGCCGGAGCAGCCGAACCCGGACCAGCCGGGCACCACGCCGCCGGTGTCGAACGACGCCGCCCTGAAGCAGGCGATCGCCGACGCCCAGAAGGCGTACGACGCGGGCGAGGCCGCCCTGCAGAAGGGCGACTGGACCGCGTACGGCAAGGCGCAGGAGGACCTGCAGGCGGCCCTCCAGAAGGCCGCCGACGCCGGGGCGAAGCTCAAGTCCCCGGGAGCAGGGGGCTGACCTGAGGTTTTCCACCTCCGCGTCGTGATACTGTTACGTCACCGACGCGGGGTGGAGCAGCTCGGTAGCTCGCTGGGCTCATAACCCAGAGGTCGCAGGTTCAAATCCTGTCCCCGCTACTCTGTGGCAAACGAGGGCCCGGATCCATAAGGATCCGGGCCCTCGTCGTGTGTCGGCGTGCCAGGGGGTACCGAAGAGCGGTAGGGAAGGGGCGAGTTGGCGTGAGTCGTGTTTGACTTGTCTCTCTGTGGGCATGTCGACAAAACGCTGAGTGACCTCACTGGCTGCGGTTTACAGGTGTGCTCGGGTGGCGGGTGGTGCGACGATGGTATTTATGGGGGACAGGGCAACTCTGTTGGAGACAGGGCGGTTTGTGCAGCGGCATGCGAGGAATGCCGCGGACGAGATCATCGAGGCGGCGGGGGCCGCCGACCCGGTCCTCGGCACCACCGCCGTGGCCGATGCCGACGCCGAGAACGAGACCGAGACCGAGGCCCGGCACCGCCGTGCCGCCGAGCACGGCGACCTCGCCTCGATGAGCGCCCTCGGTGCCATGCTGCTGCGCCGCGGCGACCTCGACGGCGCCGAACCCTACCTGCGCGCCGCCACCGCCGAGGGGGACCGGGCCGCCGCCAACAACCTGGGCGTCCTGCTGCACCAGCGCGGCTACGCCGACGAGGCCGCCGGCTGGTGGCGGGTCGCCGCCGTCGCCGGCTCCGCCCCCGCCGCCCACGCGCTCGGCCGCCACCACCGCGAGCGCGGCGACGAGCCCGCCGCCGAGTACTGGCTGCGCCAGGCCGCCGAGCAGGGCCACGCCCTCGGCGCGTACGCCCTCGCCGACCTCCTGGAGCACCGGGGCGACGTCGGCGCCGAGCGCTGGCTGCGCGCCGCCGCCGAGCAGGGGCACCGCGAGGCCGCCTACCGGCTCGCCATGGCCCTGGAGCGGCGCGCCACCGAGACGCCCCGCGGCCCGCACGCCACCGGCACCCGGCTCCCGGTCCCCGGCGCCGCCAGGAGCGCCGCGGGGGCGACCCCCGGCGCCGCGCCGGACGGTCCGGCCGCCGAGCCCGTGGGCGAACTCGCCGAGGCCGAGCAGTGGTTCCGGCAGGCCGCCGCGCGCGGCCACCGGCGGGCCGCGCTCCACCTCGGCGCCCTCCTGGAGCAGCGCGGCGAGCTGAAGGAGGCCGGCCGCTGGTACCTCAGCTCCGCCAAGGAGGGCGAGGCCAGGGCCGCCTGCGCGCTCGGCTTCCTGCTCCGCGACGCGGGCGACGAGGAGAGCGCCGCCGTGTGGTGGCTGCGGGCCGCCCAGGACGGCGACGGCAACGCCGCCAACGCCCTGGGAGCCCTGCACGCGGCCCGGGGCGAGCAGCAGACCGCCGAGCGCTGGTACCGGGCCGCCACGGACGCCGGCGACGTCAACGGCGCCTACAACCTCGGGCTGCTCTGCGCCGCCCAGGACCGCATCCCGCAGGCCGAGCAGTGGTACCGGCGGGCCGCCTACGCGGGCCACCGCGAGGCCGCCAACGCGCTGGCCGTACTGCTCCTCCAGGCCGGCGACGCGAACGGCGCCGAGCCGTGGTTCTCCAAGGCCGCCGAGGCCGGCAGCGTGGACGCCGCCTTCAACCTGGGCATCCTGCACGCGGGCCGCGACGACGACCGCACGGCCCTCGTCTGGTACGAGCGGGCCGCCGCCGCCGGGCACACGGAGGCCGCCCTCCAGGTCGGCATCGCCGCCCTGCGCGACGGCGACGAGCTGACCGCCGAGCGGCACCTGCGGTGCGCGGCGGGCGGCGGCAGCGCCGAGGCCGCCTTCCGGCTCGCCTCGGTGCTCGACGCGCGCCGCCCCGAGCCCGGCCCCGCCGTGCTCGGCGCCTCCCGCGAGGAGAAGAGCGAGTGCGAGGAGTGGTACGAGCGGGCCGCCCGGCAGGGCCACCGGCGCGCCCAGGTGCGGGTCGGGATGCTCGCCGCCGCGCGCGGCGACCTGGCGGAGGCCGACCGCTGGTACCGCGAGGCCGCCGAGGCGGGCAGCCGCAACGGCGCCTTCAACCTGGGCCTGCTCCTCGCCCGCGAGGGCAGCGAGCGCGAGGCCTCCCTCTGGTGGACCCGGGCCGCCCGGGCCGGCCACGGCCGCGCCGCGCTCCGGCTCGCGCTGCTCGCGGCGCGCCGGGGCGAGCTCACCGAGGGGCGCCGCTGGTGCGCCCGCGCGGTGGAGCTGGGTCCGGCGGAGGTCGCCGAGCGGGCCGCGCGGCTGAGCGAGGCGCTGCACCAGGAGCTCACGGCGTGACGGCCGGCTCGCGGCGTGACGGCCGGGCCGGAGGTGGCGGACGTTAACGGATTTGCGCTGGTGACGGAGGACCCGTAAGGTTGGGTTCACCGACGCGGGGTGGAGCAGCTCGGTAGCTCGCTGGGCTCATAACCCAGAGGTCGCAGGTTCAAATCCTGTCCCCGCTACTCAGTAGCAAACGAAGGCCCGGATCCGATGCACTCGGATCCGGGCCTTCGTCGTATCGACACACGAGAGAAGGCCCCCGCCGGAGCGGGGGCTCGGGGCGGGGGCCTTCTCCGTCCGTCTCAGGCCGTCGTGGCGCAGCTCGGGCAGACGCCCCGGTACGTGACCTCGACCTCGGAGATCGTGAAGCCGAAGCGCTCGCTGTCCGGCAGGTCCGCCAGCGGGTCGCCGCCCGGGTGCACGTCGCGGATCGCGCCGCACCGGCCGCAGACCAGGTGCTGGTGCGGGCGGTGGGCGTTCGGGTCGTACCGCTTGGCGCGCCCGTCGGTGGCCACCTCGATGACCTCGCCGAGGGTGACCATCTCGCCCAGCGTGTTGTAGACGGTCGCGCGCGAGATCTCCGGCAGCCGCGTCACGGCACGCGCGTGGACCTCGTCGGCGGTCAGGTGGACGTGGTCCCCGTCGAGGACTTCGGCCACGACGCGCCGCTGCGCGGTCATGCGCCAGCCATGTCCGCGCAGTCGTTCCAACAGGTCGCTCATGAGGGCCAGCCTAACAGTCGGTGACAAGATCGCGAACGAGTGTGACTTTGGATATGAGATTGATTTGGACTTTGTCCAATGCGGGATCGAGCTCGGCACTGGCGCGGTCCATGAGGGGTGGGCCGGAGACAGGACACAGGTATGACGCAGGAGGCGCATGTGACGCGGGGACCGCTCACCACGGAGGCCGGGGCTCCGGTCGCCGACAACCGGAACGGCGAGACCGCGGGCGTCGGCGGACCGGTCCTCGTCCGGGACCGGCTCCTCCTGGAGAAGCTCGCCCACTTCAACCGCGAGCGCGTCCCGGCGGGGGTCCCCCCACGCCTTCAAGACAGTGGGGGAGCGTGGTCCACGCGCGCGGGGCGGGCGCCTACGGCACCTTCACCGCGACCCGGGACGTCTCGCGGTGGACGCGCGCCGCGTTCCTCTCCGAGGTCGGCAAGGGGACCGAGACCTTCCTGCGCTTCTCCACCGTCGCGGGCGGCCTCGGCGACCACGCCGCCCCGCTCCGCGCCGAGGACGACGACTTCCGCAGCGCGGACGGAGAGTGGCGCGGACGGAGACTTCGGCAAGCGGCTGGAGACCGCGGTCCAGGCCCTGCGCGGCTGACGGCGGCCCGCCGAGGGGAAGAGGGCCGGCCCCACCCGTATCCGTACGGGAAGGGGCCGGCCCCCTCGCACGTGCTCAGGCGGCGGCGCCGGCGCTGTGCACCGGGATCCAGCAGCGCACGATGTCGCGCACGGAGACGATCCCGACCGGCCCGTGGTCGTCGAGGACGACCAGGTGGCGGAAGCCGCCGCGGGTCATGGCCTCGGCCGCCTCCGCGAGCGTCCAGGTGGGCGCGGCGAAGACGACGTCCCGGGTGGTGTGGGCGTCGGCGGTCTCGTGGTCGGGGTTCCGGTCGGCGCCGACGGCGTCGAGGATGTCGCGCTCGGTGAGGATGCCGATGCCGCCGGAATCCCCGTCCTGGACGACGGCGGCGCCGACGCGGCGCGCCGACATCAGGCGCGCCGCCTGGCGGAGGGTGTGGGCCGGGCCGATGGTGAGGGTCACGGGACTCATGGCGTCGCGGACGAGCATGGAAGGGACCACCTCCGGTTCGAGAACTTTTTCACAAGTTCACAAGTGGGGGAGTCTCAGAGTGGCACCGGGGGAGGAGGCCGACAAGGGGGCGCGCGAGGTGCTTCCCGGGAGCGCCGGGGGCGTCCGGAAGCGCCGGGCCCTTCCTGAGGGGCGGTCAGCCCTCCTCGGGCGCCCGCTGGTTCAGGTACGCGAGCAGCTCGCCGTGGAGCAGTCCGTTGGAGGCCGCCGCGTTCCCGCTGTGCGGCCCGTGCCGCCCGTCCAGGCCCGTGTACGTGCCGCCGGCCTCCTGGACCACGATCGACACCGCCGCCATGTCCCACAGCGACAGCTCCGGCTCCGCGCAGATGTCCACGGAGCCCTCCGCGACCATCATGTACGGCCAGAAGTCGCCGTACGCCCGCGTCCGCCAGCACGCGCGCGTGAGGTCCAGGAAGCCGTCGAGCCGGCCCCGCTCCTCCCAGCCGCTCAGCGAGGAGTACGCGAACGAGGCGTCCGCCAGGGAGGCGACCTTCGAGACCCCGATCCGGGTCGCCGAGGCCAGGCTGCGGCCCGTGTACGCCCCCAGGCCCTTCGCCGCCCACCAGCGGCGGCCGAGCGCCGGGGCCGACACCACGCCCACCACCGGCTGGAACCCGGTCTCCCCGGCCTCCATCAGCGCGATCAGGGTCGCCCAGACCGGCACCCCGCGCACGTAGTTCTTCGTCCCGTCGATCGGGTCGATCACCCAGCGGCGCGGGCCCGAGCCCTCCACGCCGTACTCCTCGCCCAGGATCGCGTCGCGCGGCCTGGCGCGCTGGAGCTGACCGCGGATCAGCTCCTCCGCCGCCTTGTCGGCCTCGCTCACCGGGGTCATGTCCGGCTTCGTCTCGACCTTGAGGTCGAGCGCCTGGAAGCGGTCCGTGGTGGCCGCGTCGGCGGCGTCGGCGAGGACGTGGGCGAGGCGCAGGTCATCGTGGTAATCGGCCATGGTCGGCACTCTATCCCCGGGTGATCGCGGCCGGCGGAACCGTCCACGGACCCCCGGCTCCTTGACAGGGCGCGCACGCCTGTCGACGCTGTGTACGGGTCCGGACGCGGAGCGTGCCGGGCCCCGCACCGAACCGTACGGCCCGGGAGGCGCCCATGCCGACTGCCCGCGAGGCCCTGCTCGACGCGGCGCTCGCCGCGCTCACGCACCGGCCGTGGTCCGCCGTGCGGATGGCCGACCTCGCCACGGCCGCCCGGGTCTCCCGGCAGACCCTCTACAACGAGTTCGGCAGCAAGGACGGGCTCGCCCGCGCGCTCGTGCGCAGGGAGGCCGACACCTACCTCCAGGGCGTCCGGAAGCTGCTCGCCGCCCCCGGTCCGCCCGGCCGGACCCTCGCCGCCCTCGCCGAGTGGATCGTGGTCCGGGCCGCCGCCCGGCCGGTCCTGCGGGCCCTGCTCACCGGCGCCTGGGACGCGCGGCTCCCGGCGCCCCGGCCGGCCAGACCGGGCGCCCGGCCCGCGGCCGTCCCCGCCCAGCGCCGCGCCGACGCCGGGCCGCCCGCGCCGGGGGAGCTGGTGGCGGCCGTCGTGGCCTGCGCGGACGAGCGGTGGGCGGCCGGCTGCGAACTCGCCGTCAGGATCGCCCTCAGTCACGTCGTCGCGCCCCCGGTGCCGTACGGAACGGCCGCGGGGGCGCGGAGGGCGGAGGGTCAGCGTGCGGAGCCGGAGAGCTGGAGCCCGATGACGCCCACGATCACCAGGGTGATCGAGACGATCTTGAGCGTGGAGACCACGTCCCCCAGGAAGACCATGCCGTAGATCGCGGTCCCCGCCGCGCCGATCCCCGTCCACACCGCGTACGCCGGACCCACGTCGAGCTTCCGCAGCGCCAGCGTGAGGAGCCCGAAGCTGCCCAGGGCGAAGGAGGCGAAGGCGATCGTCGGCCACAGGCGCGTGAAGCCGTGCGAGAGCTTGAGGCAGACCGCGAAGCCCGTTTCCAGGAACCCGGCCACCACCACCAGCAGCCACGCCATCGTCAGTGCCTCCCACGCCGTCGGTGACTGCTTCGTCGCACTTGGTGCGATTATGCACTTACCTGTACCGAACGGGCGCAAACGCGAACGGCCCAGCCGCCTCGCGTCTCAGTCCCCTCACGTCTCAGCCCCCCGCGTCTCAGTCCCCCTCGCGTCGCTCCCTGGTCGCCAGGAGCCGCCGCAGTGAGACGAGCCGCGCCGGATCGGCGTGCCCCTCCGCCACGTACGCGTCGAGGGCACAGTCCGGCTCGTCGTGGCTGCACGCGCGCGGGCAGTTCTCCGTGCCCGGCACGAGGTCGGGGAAGGCGAGGATCACCCGGGACGGGTCGACGTGGTGCAGGCCGAAGGAGCGCACGCCCGGGGTGTCGATCACCCAGCCGCCCTCCTCGTCGTCCAGCGGCAGGGCGAGCGCCGAGGTCGTGGTGTGCCGGCCGCGGCCCGTGACCGCGTTCACCACGCCGGTGGTGCGCCGCCGCTCCGGCGGCACCAGGGCGTTGACGAGGGTCGTCTTGCCGACCCCGGAGTGCCCCACGAACGCGGTGGTCCGGCCCTTGAGGTGTTCGTGGACCCGCTCGGCGGCGGCCCCGTCGACGAACTCGTCCCGGGTGGTCACCACGTGCGGCACGCCCAGCGCCCCGTACATCTCCAGGAGCGCGTCCGGCGACGCCAGGTCCGACTTGGTGAGCACGAGGAGCGGGGAGAGGCCGCCGTCGTACGCGGCGACCAGGCAGCGGTCGATCAGCCGGGGCCGCGGCTCGGGGTCGGCGAGCGCGGTGACGATCGCCAGCTGGTCGGCGTTGGCGACGACCACCCGCTCGTACGGGTCGTCGTCGTCGGCCGTGCGGCGGAGCACCGAGGAGCGCTCCCCGATCCGCACGATCCGGGCGAGGGTGTCCCTCTCGCCGGACAGGTCGCCCACCAGCGACACCCGGTCGCCGACCACGGCGGCCTTGCGGCCCAGCTCGCGCGCCTTCATCGCCGTCACGGGCCGGTCGCCGACCAGACAGGTCAGCCGGCCCCGGTCGACGGTGAGGACCATGCCCTCGACGGCGTCCTCGTGCTTCGGCCGGATGCTGGTCCGGGGGCGGGTCCCCTTGCGGTTGGGCCGCTGGCGGATGTCGTCCTCGTCGGTGTTCTTGCCGTAGCGCCGCATCGCTCAGACCCCGAGCATTTCGGTCCACATCGTCGGGAAGTCGGGCAAGGTCTTGGCGGTCGTCGCCACGTCCTCGATCTCCACGCCCTCGACCGCCAGGCCGATGACCGCGCCCGCCGTCGCCATCCGGTGGTCGTGGTACGTGCGGAAGACGCCGCCGTGCAGCGGGCGCGGTCGGATGTGCAGACCGTCCTCGGTCTCCGTCACGTCCCCGCCCAGCTCGTTGATCTCCTTGGTGAGCGCCGCGAGCCGGTCCGTCTCGTGCAGCCGCAGGTGGGCGACCCCGCGCAGGGTGGACGGGGAGTCGGCGAGGGCCGCGACCGCCGCGATGCCCGGGGTCAGCTCGCCGACCTCGCCGAGGTCCACGTCGATGCCGTGGATCCGGCCCGTGCCGGTGAAGGTCAGGCCCCTGTCCGTCAGCTCGCAGGAACCACCCATCTCGGTGAAGATCTCCCGCAGCGCGTCACCGGGCTGGGTGGTCCGCGCGGGCCAGTCCCGGACCGTGACCCGGCCGCCGGTCACCAGCGCGGCCGCCAGGAACGGCTGCGCGTTCGACAGGTCCGGCTCCACGACCAGGTCGCGGCCGCGCAGCGCGGAGGACGCCACCCGCCACACGTCCGGCTCGCCGCCGTGCTCCGGCTCGTCCACCCGGGCGCCGACCGCGCGCAGCATGTCGACCGTCATCCGGATGTGCGGCATCGAGGGCAGCCGCGACCCCACGTGCCGCACCTCCACGCCCTGGTTGAAGCGGGGCGCGGAGAGCAGCAGGGCGCTGACGAACTGGGAGGACGAGGAGGCGTCGATCTCGACCGTGCCGCCGTCCAGGCCCCCCGTGCCGTGCACGGTCATCGGCAGCGCGCCCCGGCCGCCGTCCTCGATCCGGGCGCCCAGCGCGCGCAGCGCGTCGATCACGCCGTGCAGCGGACGCTCGTGGGAGCGGGGGTCGCCGTCGAAGCGCACCGGGCCGTCCGCGAGCGCCGCGACCGGCGGCAGGAAGCGCATGACCGTGCCCGCGTTGCCGACGTCGACGGCCGCGGGGCCGCGCAGCGGCGCGGGGATGATCCGCCAGGCCTCGCCGGACCCGTCCGGGCCCACGCCCTCCTCGATCCCCACACCGAGCGTACGGAGCGCCTCGGCCATCAGGAGGGTGTCCCGGGAGCGCAGCGGGCGGCGGAGCCAGCCGGGCTCGGCGGCGAGCGCGGCGAGCACCAGGGCGCGGTTCGTGACCGACTTCGACCCGGGCACGGTGACGGTCGCGTCGACGGCGCCACGCGCGTACGGAGCGGGCCAGAGGTCGGTGGACGGGTCGGTGTGCGGGGAAGCTGCTGCGGTCATGTCCTCACTGTACGGGGGTGTCAGAAGCGCAGGAGCCAGCGCCCGCCGCCGATCAGGCAGCAGATCGACACCGTGTGGAAGAAGACCAGCCACACCCCGGCGGGCACGTGGGTGAGGTGCGCGAGCTGGTCCGCGTCCGAGTCCGGGGTGCCGCCCCGGCGCCGCTTCGCCTGGAGTTCGAAGGCCGGCCGGACACCGCCCAGAAGGAGGAACCAGACCGCCGCGCAGGCGAAGGTCCCCTGCACGTCGGGCCCGGTGAACAGGGAGACGAGGAGGAAGGCGGCGCCCGTCAACAGGACGGTGAGGACCCCGTACGCGTTGCGGACCATCACCAGGAGCGCGAGGAGCAGCGCGGTCGCCGCCCACAGCAGCAGCGTGGTCCGGTGGGTGCCGAGCAGGGCCGCGCCGCCGAGCCCGAGCAGCGGCGCCGCCGGGTAGCCGGCGGCCAGGGTGAGGACTATTCCGAGGCCGGTCGGGCGGCCCCGGGACACGGTCAGGCCGCTGGTGTCCGAGTGCAGCCGGATCGCTTCGAGGCGGCGGCCGGTGGCCAGGGCCACGACGCCGTGCCCGCCCTCGTGGGCGATGGTGATCGCGTTGCGGGCCGGCAGCCAGAGCCGCCGGAACAGCACCAGGGAGAGCGCGCACCCGGCGGTGAACCAGACGATCCACTCGTCCGGGGCGGGCTGGGTGCCGAGGACGTCGTTCATTCGGCTGAAGGCTCCTCGGTCGCGGGCGGGATCGTGGCAGTGTGGCACGTATGTGCGGACGCTTTGCATCGAGTCGACGGCCCGAGGACCTGGTGGAGACCTTCGGGGTGGAGCGGTGGGACCCGGAGGAGACCCTGGAGCCCGACTGGAACGTGGCCCCCACCAAACGGGTCTGGGCCGTTCTGGAGCGTCCTTTGAAGGACGCGGATTCCAAGGAGCCGGTTCGCCAGCTGCGCACCCTGAAGTGGGGACTCGTCCCCTCCTGGTCGAAGAACCCGGACGGCGCCGCCCGGATGATCAACGCGCGGGCCGAGACCCTCCACGAGAAGCCCTCCTTCAAGCGGGCCTTCGCCTCCCGCCGCTGCGTCATTCCCGCCGACGGCTACTACGAATGGGTGACCGGGACGGCGGAGCGGGACCTGGAGGTCGAGGGGAAGAAGAAGCGGCCGCGGAAGCAGCCGTACTTCGTGACCCCGGCGGACGGCTCGGTCTTCGCGATGGCGGGCCTGTACGAGTTCTGGCGCGACCGGACCCTCCCCGACGACCACCCCTCCTCCTGGTGGGTGACCTGCTCGGTGATCACCACGGAGGCGGAGACCGGGCCGCTGGGCGTGGCCCCGGCCGAGGGGCCCCGCTCGCTCGCCGAGATCCACCCCCGGATGCCGCTGATGCTGACGGAGGACCGCTGGGACGCCTGGCTCACCCCGGAGAACACCGACCCCGACGAGCTGCGCGGGCTGCTCGCCCCGCCGCCGGAGGGCCTGATGCGGGCCTACCCGGTGCCGACGGCCGTCAGCAACGTCCGCAACAACGGCCCCGAACTCCTGACGGAGCTGGAGGGCCCGGAGGAGGGCACGCTCTTCTGAACCGCCGCCCCGGAGGGCCCGGGCGGCAGGATGGGGCCGTGACCGACGAAACGACCCGCGGAGCGACGCGGCACGAGACCGTCCCCACCGACGCCGGCGACGCCCGCGTCACCTGGTACGAGCCGGACGCGGGCACGGAGCCGCGGACCGTCCTCGCCCTCGGCCACGGCGCCGGCGGCGGGATCGGGGCCCGCGATCTGCGGGCCCTGGCCGGAGCCCTGCCCGCCCGGGGCGTGACCGTCGCCCTCGTCGAACAGCCCTGGCGGGTCGCGGGCAAGAAGCTCGCGCCCGCCCCCAAGACCCTCGACACCGCCTGGCGCGGCCTCTGGCCCGCCCTCGCGAAGCCCGGCCTCCCCGTGGTCGCGGGCGGCCGCAGCGCCGGCGCCCGGGTCGCCTGCCGCACCGGCCGCGAGCTCGGCGCGACGGCCGTCCTCGCCCTGGGCTTCCCGCTGCACCCGCCGGGGAAGCCGGAGAAGACCCGCGCCGGCGAACTCCTCGCCACCGGCCTGCCCACCCTCGTGGTCCAGGGCGGCAACGACCCCTTCGGCCGCCCCCAGGAGTTCCCGGACGGCCCGTACCGCCTCGTCGAGGTCCCGTACGGGGACCACGGCTTCGCCCTGCCCAAGCGCGCCCCCCTCGGCCAGGAGGAGGCCCTCGGACTCCTCGTGGACGGCGTCGCCGAATGGCTCGGCGCCCTGCGCTGACGCCCCGTCCGCCGCGCCCCCGCCCCGGGAATGCCGGGCGGGGGAGCACTGTTGTTCCGTACGTCGTACGACAGCAGGGAAGAGCAAGGAGAGGGAGTCCGTCGCATGGGTTCGACCATCTGCCCGGAGCGCGCGCAGGGCGCTGACCTCGACTGGACGGTGCTGCCCGCGCCCAAGGGCGTCTCGATTCGGGCGGCGGGCGGAGCGGTTCCTCGTCTATCCTCCGAAACGAGCGGGTCCGCCCCCGGGCTCGCCGGCGCGCTGGAGGAGGTGGGTCCGGTCACTGGGACCGACACAGGGACCGACGACGGCCCCGAGGAGACGACCGAGGAGCGCAACGCGCGCTTCGAGCGGGACGCCCTCGGCTACCTCGACCAGATGTACTCGGCCGCGCTGCGCATGACGCGCAACCCCGCGGACGCGGAGGACCTGGTGCAGGAGACCTACGCCAAGGCGTACGGGTCCTTCCACCAGTTCCGCGAGGGCACGAACCTCAAGGCGTGGCTGTACCGCATCCTCACCAACACCTTCATCAACTCGTACCGCAAGAAGCAGCGCGAACCCCAGCGCAGCGCCGCCGAGGAGATCGAGGACTGGCAGCTCGCCCGCGCCGAGTCGCACATGTCGACCGGCCTGCGCTCCGCCGAGTCCCAGGCGCTCGACCACCTTCCCGACTCCGACGTGAAGGAAGCGCTGCAGGCGATCCCCGAGGAGTTCCGCATCGCCGTCTACCTCGCCGACGTCGAGGGCTTTGCGTACAAGGAGATCGCGGACATCATGGGGACGCCCATCGGTACGGTGATGTCCCGGCTGCACCGGGGCCGCCGCCAGCTGCGCGGCATGCTCGAGGACTACGCCCGCGACCGCGGGCTGGTTCCCGCGGGCGCCGGAGAGTCGTCGAACGATCTGAAAGGCTCGGGCTCATGAGCTGCGGAGAGCCGCACGAGACGGACTGCTCGGAGGTCCTGGACCACCTCTACGAGTTCCTCGACCACGAGATGCCCGACAGCGACTGCACCAAGTTCGAGGTGCACTTCGAGGAGTGCTCCCCGTGCCTGGAGAAGTACGGCCTGGAGCAGGCCGTGAAGAAGCTCGTCAAGCGCTGCTGCGGCAGTGACGACGTCCCCACCGACCTGAGGGCCAAGGTCATGGGCCGGATCGAGCTGATCCGCGCCGGCCAGTTGGCGCCCGAGCAGGTCGAGCAGGACGTCACGGCGAGCGCGCCACAGGAGTAGCACCCCTCCCGCACCGACGGGAACGGAGGCCGCCACGACGCGATCGCGGCGGCCTCCGGCGTAAGTCGGCTTGTATCACCCGATGGTGCGAATCGGTCCCGGCGCGCCGTCGCGGGCCGCCCGACTCGCTAGCGTGACGGGGATGACGGGTGTGAAGGTCGTCCCCCCGGCGGCCCGCGTGTACATCGGCTGTGCCCTGCTCGCCGCCGGAGCGTGCGTCCTGCCCGCGCTGCGCCCCGGCGCGCCCTGGGAGTCGATCGCGCTCCTCGCCGCCCTGTACGCGCTCTGCGAGCTGCCCGCCCGCTGCCCCCTCCTGGGCCGCGCGCTCGGCGGCTCCGTCCCCATGGGCACCGGCTCCTTCTTCCCCGTCCTCCTCGCCGCCGCGCTGCTCCTGCCGCCCGCCGCCGCCGCGCTCACCGCCGTGCCCGGCAGCCTCCTCGCCCGCGTCGAGGAACCCCCGGCCGCACCGCGCCGCGCCTGGCGGGCCGCCGCCACGGCCCTCGCCGCCTGGGCCGCCGCCCACACCGCCGGGGCCCTGGGCGGCCCGGCCGCCCTCGGACACGGCCGCAGCGCCCCCGACTTCCCGTACGCGCTGCTGCCCGCCGGCGCCGCCGCCCTCGCCTTCTGCCTGGTCCTGACCGCCCTCGACGGCGGCATCCGCGCCACCGCCGACGGACTGCCCGTGCGGGCCGCCTGGCGCGGCCTGCTCGGCCGGGCGCTCGCCCCGCACGCCGTGCACGGCCTCGCCGGCCTGATGATGGCCGTCCTGTGGAGCAGCAGCCACGGGCCGGTCGCGGGCCTCTTCGTGCTCCTGCCCATGTACATCTCCTGCTGGGTCTTCGCCCAGTACCACCGCGAGCGCGCCGCCCACCGGGCCACCATCCGCGCCCTCGTCCAGGCCGTCGACATCAAGGACCGCTACACCCGGGGCCACAGCGAGCGCGTCGGCCACGCCTCCGTCCTCATCGCCCGCGAACTCGGCATGCCCGAGGACCGGCTCGACGCCGTCCGCTTCGCCGGCATCCTGCACGACGTGGGGAAGCTGGGCGTGCCCACCCGGGTGCTCCGCAAGGACGGGCCCCTCACCCCCGAGGAGCGCCGGGTCATCGAACTGCACCCCGAGTACGGGCACGAGATCGTCCGGGGCATCGGCTTCCTCGACGAGGCCCGGGCCGCGATCCTCCACCACCACGAACGGATGGACGGCAGCGGCTACCCCTACGGGCTGCGCGGCGAGCAGATCCCCGAGTTCGCCCGGATGGTCGCCGTCGCCGACGCCTTCGACGCCATGACCTCCAACCGCTCCTACAGCCGCGCCCGGCCGGTGCCCGTGGCCGTCGCCGAGCTGGAGCGGTGCGCCGGCACCCACTTCGACCCCCGGATGGTCGGTGCCCTGGTCCGGGCCCTGGACCGGCACGGCTGGCGGCCCGCCGTCACCGCCGACGAGACCCCGTCCGGCGGGGGCGTCCCCAAGGCCCGGGAGGCGTCCGCCCCGTCCTCCGCCCCCTTCGGGGAGCGCGCGTGAGGCCCGGCACCGCCACCGTCGGCGCCGTCCGCGCGGCCGCCCTGCTCCTCGTCCTCACCGCCCTCGGCGCCACCCTCCGGCACGGCGTCGACCAGCCCGGCAACGCCCTCGCCTTCGGCACCCTCGTCGCCCTCGGCGAACTGGCCCGCTGGGGCGCCGCCCCCGGCGAGCGGGAACCCGCGCCGCTCGCCGCCGCCGGAGCCCTCGCGTACGCCCTGCTCGGGCAGAGCGCCGGGAACGCCACCACCCACGGCGTCCTCCAGACCGTCGCCGTCGTCGCCGCCGGGGGTCTCGCCGGGATCGTCCCCCACCTCGCCCGGGGCCGGGGGCCGGGCCCCGACCACCTCGCCCGCCGCCTCCTCACCGTCGGCTTCGCCGCGCTCTGCTTCCAGCCCCTCTACAACTCCGGCGCCGTCGTCCGGCACCTCGGCGAGGGCCCCCCGTACGCCCTCTTCCTCGGGCTCCTGCTCGTCCTGACCGCCCTGTGCGACGCCGTGCTCGCCGCCCTCCTGCTCCGCGCCCGTACGGGATTCCCGTACGGGCCCCTCCTCCGCGACGAGCTGCGCGCCCTCCTCGGCATCGGCTCCGCCGTCTGCGCCACCGGCGCCGTCATGGCCCTCGGCGTCGCCGCCGCCGGACTCTGGGCCCTGCCCGTGCTCGCCGTCCCGCTGCTGCTCACCCAGGTCTCCTACCGGCGGTACGAGGCCGTGCGCACCGTCAACCGGCAGACCATCGCCTCCCTCGCGCGGGCGACCGAGGTCGCCGGCTGCACCCCGCCCGGCCACGCCCGCCGGGTCGCCGCCCTCAGCACGGCCGTCGGACGCGAGCTGGGCCTCTCCGGGGCCGAGCTGACCGTCCTCGAACACGCGGCGCTCATGCACGACATCGGCCAACTCTCCCTCGTCGACCCGGTCGAGGGCGGCGCCACCGCCCTCCTGCCGGCCGAGGAGCAGCGCCGGATCGCCCTCCTCGGCGGCGAGGTCGTCCGCAGGACCGGGGTCCCGCCGGCCGTCGCCGTGATCGTCGAGCGGCAGGCCGACCCGTACCGCGAGCAGCCGCTGCCCGCCCGGATCGTCCGGACCGTGAACGCCTACGACGACCTGACGAGTGCCGGGCCGGGAACCGGGGCAGGAGGGGGAGCGGGCGCCGTCCTCGACGCCCTGGAGCGGCTCCGGCTCGGCACCGCCCGGGACCACCACCCGGACGTGGTCGAGTGCCTGGCCAGGGTCCTGGCCCGGGGCGGGGCCGCCGGGATGACCCCGGTCGTCCCTGGGTAACCCATGGGTAATGAGCGCGCGTCCGACCGGGCATGGTTGGATGCGAACAAGAGGGTGAAGCGACCGGCAGGCGGGAATCGTGAAGATCTTCGGGAAGGTACGGCATCGGCCCTCCGCCTCGTGGCGGCAGGCCACCGACCGCGCGTTCACGCTGATCGGCGACGGCCGGTACGAGGACGCGGGCGCGCTCCTGACGCGGGCGGCGGACCTGGAGCCCTGGCTCTCCGAGTCCTGGTTCAACCTGGCGCTGCTGCACAAGTTCCGGCACGACTGGGAGCAGGCCCGGGCCGCCGGGCTGCGCGCGGTCGCCCTGCTCGACAAGGAGACCGGCGCTCCCGACTGGTGGAACGTCGGCATTGCCGCCACCGCGCTCCAGGACTGGCCGCTGGCCCGCCGCGCCTGGCAGGCGTACGGACTGCGGGTGCCCGGGGCCGCCTCCGGCACGGGCGAGCCCGCCGGCATGGACCTGGGCAGCGCCGCCGTCCGGCTCTCGCCCGAGGGCGAGGCCGAGGTCGTGTGGGGCCGCCGGCTCGACCCGGCCCGGATGGAGGTGCTCTCCATCCCGCTGCCGTCCTCCGGGCGCCGCTGGGGCGAGGTCGTCCTCCACGACGGCGTGCCGAACGGCGAGCGGACCACCACCGCCGGGCCCTCCTATCCGGTCTTCGACGAGATCGAGCTGTGGGCGCCCTCGCCCGTCCCCACCTGGGTGGTCCTCCTGGAGGCCGCCACCGAGGCCGACAGGGACGCCCTGGAGCAGCTGGCCGCCGAGGCGGGCTTCGCCGCCGAGGACTGGTCGTCCTCCGTGCGGCTGCTCTGCCGCGCCTGTTCGGAGTCGACCATGCCGAGCGCCGAGGGCGAGGGCGAGCACTCCGACCCGCACGACCACAGCGAGCCGGGCCACCCCGGGCCGCTCGGCCACCGCTCGCCCGGCGAGCTGTGGGTGCCGGAGCGGGAGTGCGGCATCGCGGCCCCGGCCGGGCTCGTGCGCGGGCTCCTCGACGGCTGGGTGGCGGACAGCCCGGACAGCCGCGAGTGGCGGGATCTCGAAGAGGTCTGCTGAGCGGTCCGTCCCTTCCCCGTAGGCTGTCCTCCGACGGAATCGGGTTTTCAGGAAGGCGCGGCCGGACATGGCGCAGCAGGAGACGGACGAGCAGACGCAGATCGACGACGACGGCTTCGTCGTGGACACGGAGGACTGCGAGGCGCGTGAGCTCGCCCACCGTGAGCGCGGCAAGGCCCGCCCGATCACGGTCGTCGGCAACCCCGTGCTGCACAAGGAGTGCAAGGACGTCACCGAGTTCGACGACGGGCTCGCGGCGCTGATCGACGACATGTTCGCCAGCCAGAAGGCCGCCGAGGGCGTGGGCCTGGCCGCGAACCAGATCGGCGTGGACCTCAAGGTCTTCGTCTACGACTGCCCGGACGACGAGGGCGTCCGGCACACCGGCGTCGTGATCAACCCGGTGCTCCAGGAGCTGCCGGCGGACCGCCGCGTCCTGGACGAGTCCAACGAGGGCTGCCTCTCCGTGCCGACCGCCTACGCCGAGCTGGCCCGCCCGGACTACGCCGAGGTCCACGGCCGGGACGCGCAGGGCAACCCGATCAAGGTGCGGGGCACCGGCTACTTCGCCCGCTGCCTCCAGCACGAGACGGACCACCTGTACGGCCGCCTCTACATCGACCGCCTCTCCAAGCGGGACCGCAAGGACGCCCTGCGCCAGATGGAGGAGGGCACCCCGCGCTACGAGACGGTCCCGAACGACTGATCCACGCGCGCGTACGTATCGCGTACGTATGCGGAAGGGCCCCGCACTCTCCGGAGTGCGGGGCCCTTCCACGTACCGTCTAGAAGTCCTCGTCGAGGTCCACCGAGCCCTCGACCGCCACCTGGTAGGCGGACGGGCGGCGCTCGAAGAAGTTGGTCAGCTCCTGGACGCCCTGGAGCTCCATGAAGGAGAACGGGTTCTCCGAGCCGTACACCGGGGCGAAGCCGAGGCGCTGGAGGCGCTGGTCGGCGACGCACTGGAGGTACTCGCGCATCGACTCGGTGTTCATGCCCGGCAGGCCGTCGCCGCACAGGTCGCGGCCGAACTGGAGCTCCGCCTCCACGGCCTCCTTCAGCATGTCCGTGACCTGCTGCTGGAGCGCGTCGTCGAAGAGCTCGGGCTCCTCCTTGCGGACGGTGTCCACGACCTCGAAGGCGAAGTTCATGTGCATCGTCTCGTCGCGGAAGACCCAGTTGGTGCCGGTCGCCAGACCGTGCAGCAGGCCCCGGGACCGGAACCAGTACACGTAGGCGAAGGCGCCGTAGAAGAACAGGCCCTCGATGCACGCCGCGAAGCAGATCAGGTTCAGCAGGAAGCGGCGGCGGTCGGCGGCCGTCTCCAGGCGCTCGATCTTCTCGACCGAGTCCATCCACTTGAAGCAGAACTGCGCCTTCTCGCGGATGGAGGGGATCTCCTCGACCGCGTCGAACGCGGCGGCGCGGTCGTCCGGGTCGGGCAGGTAGGTGTCGAGCAGCGTCAGGTAGAACTGGACGTGCACGGCCTCCTCGAAGAGCTGCCGGCTCAGGTAGAGCCGCGCCTCGGGGGAGTTGATGTGCTTGTAGAGCGTCAGGACCAGGTTGTTCGAGACGATCGAGTCGCCCGTCGCGAAGAACGCGACCAGACGGCCGATCATGTGCTGCTCGGCCGGGGTCAGCTTGGCGAGGTCGGCGACGTCCGAGTGGAGGTCGACCTCCTCGACGGTCCAGGTGTTCTTGATGGCGTCCCGGTAGCGCTCGTAGAAGTCCGGGTAGCGCATGGGGCGGAGGGTGAGTTCGAAGCCCGGGTCGAGCAGGTTCTTCTGTTCGGTGGACATTACTGGCAGGCCTCGCAGGACTCGGGGTTTTCCAGGGAGCAGGCGACCGCGTCGGGGTCGGCGACCTGCTGGACGGGGATGGGCGCGGCGGCGGCCGTCGACGCCTGGGCGGCGCGGGCGATCCGGGTGGCCGGGCGGGAGCGCAGGTAGTACGTCGTCTTGAGGCCCTGCTTCCAGGCGTACGCGTACATCGACGACAGCTTGCCGATGGTCGGCGTCTCCAGGAACAGGTTCAGCGACTGCGACTGGTCCAGGAACGGGGTGCGGGCGGCGGCCATGTCGATCAGGCCGCGCTGCGGGATCTCCCAGGCCGTGCGGTACAGCTCGCGCACCTCGGCCGGGACCCAGGTGAAGCCCTGCACCGAGCCGTTGGCGTCGCGCAGCGCCTCACGGGTCTGCGCGTCCCACACGCCGAGCTTCTTCAGCTCGTCGACGAGGTACGAGTTGACCTGGAGGAACTCGCCCGACAGCGTCTCGCGCTTGAACAGGTTGGAGACCTGCGGCTCGATGCACTCGTACACGCCGGCGATCGAGGCGATCGTCGCGGTCGGCGCGATGGCGAGGAGGAGGCTGTTGCGCATGCCGACGGCGGCGATCCGCTCGCGCAGGGCGGTCCAGCGCTCCGGCCAGTTCAGCTCGACGTCGTAGTGGTCGGGGTGCAGCACGCCCCGGGCCGCGCGGGTCTTCTCCCAGGCCGGCAGCGGACCGCTGCGCTCGGCGAGGTCGGCGGAGGCCTCGTACGCGGCGAGCATGATCCGCTCGGCGATGCGGGTGGAGAGCGCCCGCGCCTCGGGGGAGTCGAAGGGCAGCTTCAGCTGGAAGAAGACGTCCTGGAGGCCCATGGCGCCCAGGCCGACCGGACGCCAGCGGGAGTTGGAGCGGCCCGCCTGCTCGGTCGGGTAGAAGTTGATGTCGACGACCCGGTCGAGGAAGGTGACGGCCGTGCGGACGGTCGCGTCCAGGCGCTCCCAGTCGATGTCCGAACCGACCACGAACGCGCCGAGGTTGACCGAGCCCAGGTTGCAGACCGCGGTCTCGCCGTCGTCGGTGACCTCCAGGATCTCCGTGCAGAGGTTGGAGGAGTGGACGGTGTGGCCGGGCTCGGCGGTCTGGTTGGCCGTCCGGTTCGAGGCGTCCTTGAAGGTCATCCAGCCGTTGCCGGTCTGGGCCAGGGTCCGCATCATCCGGCCGTACAGGTCGCGGGCTGGCATCGTCTTGCGGGCCAGGCCGGCCGCCTCGGCCTTGCGGTAGGCGGCGTCGAACTCCTCGCCCCACAGGTCGACGAGCTCGGGCACGTCCGAGGGGGAGAACAGCGACCACTCGGCGTCGGCGTTCACGCGGCGCATGAACTCGTCCGGGATCCAGTGCGCCAGGTTCAGGTTGTGCGTGCGGCGCTGGTCCTCGCCGGTGTTGTCGCGGAGCTCCAGGAACTCCTCGATGTCCGCGTGCCAGGTCTCCAGGTAGACCGCGGCGGCGCCCTTGCGGCGGCCGCCCTGGTTCACGGCGGCGACGGAGGCGTCGAGGGTCTTGAGGAACGGCACGATGCCGTTGGAGTGCCCGTTGGTGCCCCGGATCAGCGAACCGCGGGCGCGGATGCGGGAGTACGAGAGGCCGATGCCGCCCGCGTGCTTGGAGAGGCGCGCGACCTGGTGGTAGCGGTCGTAGATGGAGTCCAGCTCGTCCTGGGGGGAGTCCAGGAGGTAGCAGGAGGACATCTGCGGGTGGCGGGTGCCGGAGTTGAAGAGCGTGGGGGAGGACGGCAGGTAGTCCAGGCGGCTCATCAGGCCGTACAGCGCGGCCACTTCGTCGAGCGCGCGGACGCTCTCGTCCTCGGCCAGGCCGCAGGCGACGCGCAGCATGAAGTGCTGCGGGGTCTCGATCACCTTGCGGGTGATCGGGTGGCGCAGCAGGTAGCGCGAGTAGAGGGTGCGCAGGCCGAAGTAGCCGAAGCGGTCGTCGCCGGCGCGGTCGATCGTGGCGTCGAGGCGGTCGGCGTGCAGCGCGACGAACTCGGCGGTGCGGTCGGCGATCAGGCCCTCGCGGTGGCCGACGGCCACCGAGGAGGAGAAGTTCACCGAGCCCTGGGAGGCGGCCTCGTCCGCGATGGTGATGGTGAGGAGCCGGGCGGCGAGCCGGGAGTACGCGGGGTCCTCGGCGATCAGGCCGGCGGCCGCCTCGGTGGCCAGCTCGCGCAGCTCCGCCTCGTCCGCGGCGGAGCTGCGGCCGCGGAGCGCGGCGGCGGCGACCTTGCCGGGGTCGGTGTCGGGGAGATCGGCGGTGAGGTCGGTCAGGGTCCGCAGCAGTACGGTCCCGGGGCCGTCGCTCTCGACCGCGGAAGCCTCGGCCGAAGCCGGATCGGCGGGCGCGATGGTCACGTGGGGGCTCTCCCTCGCTCGGCTCGGGGCCTCGGCGGGGGAGGGCGGACGGGCGGGCGTCCAGGCATGACGCGCCGCGTCCACCGGCCCACTCCGCGAGGCCCGGACGTCTGGGCACCCGGAACGGAAGGACCGGGCGCACTGTCGGCAGGTGTTCGGACTCACCCCGGACGAAACCGCACGAAGTACACCGTTGCGGGACAGTTCCGGATTCGCGCCGGATTCCCCTGCGTCGACAGCGAGGACGAGCATACATGTGGGGGGCGCCGCTCGTGGCACCCCCCACATGTTGTGTCGTCCCCTGGACGGGACGTGGGCTCAGAAGTCCAGGGAGTAGGTGCGCAGAGAGTGATCGGGGATCGGCTCCCAGTCCCGGTGCGGGGTGCGGACGAAGCCCATCCGCTCGTAGATCCGGTGCGCCGCGACCATCTCGGCGCCCGTCGAGAGCACGATCCGGGCGCACCCCGGCAGGGCCCGCGCCCGGTCGACACAGGTCCGTACGAGCGCCTCCCCGATGCCCCGGCCGCGGGCCTCCCGGGCGACCGCGAGCATCCGGAACTCGGCCTCGCCGGGCACGGCGATGTCGGCCCACGGGGTGCCGCCCCGGGCGAAGGTCACGCCGCCGACGATCCGGCCCGCCGCGTCCCGGGTGTCCTCCGCGACGAGGACCTCGCTCTCGCGGGCCCGGCGCGCCGTGTCCCGCAGCACCTCCAGGTAGGAGTCCTCCGTCCCGTACGTCAGCAGTCCGTCGTCCAGATAGGCGCGTCCGGTCAGCTCGCCGAGCACCTCGTACTCCTCGGGCCGTACCGCCCTGATCGTGAAGTCCATGGGGGGAAGTGTGCCTGCCCGGTACGTGACGGGACCCGGGGCCTCCTGGTGGAGGTCCCGGGCCCTTTGCGTACGGCCGGCGTCAGTGGGTCGGCGCGGTGACCTTCTCCATCTCGACCTGCACGCCGGGGTCGCCGGCGTCGGCCGTGTAGTCCGACGGGGAGGTCTCGTCGACGCCCTCGGGGGCCTTGACGGCCTTGAGGACGAAGGTGAGGACCACGGTGACCACGACGTTGAGGACGAAGGCGGTGAGGCCGATGTAGCCGATCTCGCCGATGCCCGGGATCTCGGCGGAGGAGCCGCCGAAGTGCTTCTGGGTCGGGCTGGCGACGCCGTAGGCGGCGACCGTGCCGTAGACCATGCCGACGGCCCAGCCCGCGAGCAGCGCCCAGCGGTGGAACCAGCGGGTGAACAGGCCGCCGACCAGGGCCGGGAAGGTCTGCAGGATCCAGATGCCGCCGAGGAGCTGGAAGTTGATCGCGACCGTCTTGTCCATGGTGAGGACGAAGGCGAGCGCGCCGACCTTGACCAGGAGCGAGACGATCTTGGAGACCTTGGTCTCCTGCGCCGGGGTGGCGTCCTTCTTGATGAAGTCCTTGTAGATGTTCCTCGTGAAGAGGTTGGCCGCGGCGATGGACATGATCGCGGCCGGGACGAGCGCGCCGATGCCGATCGCGGCGAACGCGACGCCCGCGAACCAGTCGGGGAACATGGTCTCGAAGAGCTGCGGGATGGCGAGCTGGCCGTTCTTCACCTGGATCCCGGCGGCGATCGCCATGAAGCCCAGCAGCGCGAGCAGGCCCAGCATCAGCGAGTACAGCGGCAGGATCGTGGTGTTGCGGCGGATGACCTCGCGGCTCCGGGACGACAGCGTCGCCGTGATGGAGTGCGGGTACATGAAGAGCGCGAGCGCGGAGCCGAGCGCGAGCGTCGCGTACGTCCACTGGCCGGCCTCGCCGGGGACGAGCGCGCCGCGCGGCTTGCCGGTCGCCGGGTTGGTCTGCGCGTACGCCTTGCCCGCCTCGGCGAAGATCTCGTCGAAGCCGCCCAGCTTGATCGGGATGTAGATGATCGCCACCGCGATGACGATGTAGATCAGGGTGTCCTTGACGAAGGCGATGAGCGCGGGGGCCCGCAGGCCCGAGGAGTACGTGTAGGCCGCGAGGACGCCGAAGGCGATGAGCAGCGGCAGGTCCTTGACGAACCAGTGGGTGTTCTCGCCGCCGCCGACGCCCATCACGTCCAGGACGGCCTGGATGCCGACGAGCTGGAGCGCGATGTACGGCATGGTGGCCAGGATGCCGGTGACCGCCACCGCGAGCGACAGGCCCTTGGAGCCGAAGCGGCCCCGGACGAAGTCGGAGGTGGTCACGTACCCGTGCTTGTGCGAGACCGACCACAGGCGCGGCAGGAAGGTGAAGATCAGCGGGTAGACGAGGATCGTGTACGGCACGGCGAAGAAGCCGGCCGCGCCCGCCGCGTAGATGGCCGCCGGGACGGCGACGAAGGTGTACGCGGTGTAGAGGTCGCCGCCGAGCAGGAACCAGGTCACCCAGGTGCCGAAGGACCGGCCGCCCAGGCCCCACTCGTCGAGGCTGTGCTCGTTCTCGGCCTTGCGCCAGCGCGCGGCCAGGAAGCCCATGACCGTGACGGCCACGAAGAAGAAGACGAAGACGCCGAGCGCCACGCCGTTCACGCCGTCCTTCATCGCGCGTCACCCCCCTCGCGGGACCGCTGGTCCCGCTGCCACAGCTTGTACGCGATCATGGTGAGCGCGGTGGAGACCAGCACCCAGAGCATCTGGTACCAGTAGAAGAAGGGGATGCCGGCGAAGAGGGGTTCGACCTTCGCGTAGGAGCCCACCCAGAGCATCGCCACGAACGGGGCGACGAGACAGAGCGCGATCACCACCCGCAGGGGGGTGATGGTCGGTTGTTTCCCTTGTGCCACTTCTGACATGGCGATTCCGTCCCCTCACTGATCACCTCGGTAATGCTGGGGAAATCTAGGGGACGCGTCCGCTGCATGGAACCCCCGTCCGCATAACGGATGCGTTTTGTCGGAAGCGGTCCTCTTCGGTCGTCCGCGGTGGCGCGGGGCGGGAATACGACATTCCAGGAAACGCGAAACGGCCGCACCCGCCGGGGGCGCGGCCGTTTCGCGCGGGGTGCGCGCGGTCGCTCAGTCGTGGGGGCGCCGGAGGCGGGCCACGAACTTGTACCGGTCGCCGCGGTAGACGGACCGCACCCACTCCACCGGCTCGCCCTGCGCGTCCAGCGAGTGGCGGGAGAGCATCAGCATCGGCAGGCCCACGTCCGTACCGAGCAGGCCGGCCTCGCGCGGGGTGGCGAGGGAGGTCTCGATGGTCTCCTCGGCCTCGGCGAGGTGCACGTCGTAGACCTCGGCGAGCGCGGTGTAGAGCGAGGTGTACTTGACGAGCGAGCGGCGCAGGGCCGGGAAGCGCTTCGCCGACAGGTGGGTGGTCTCGATCGCCATCGGCTCCCCGCTGGCGAGCCGCAGGCGCTCGATGCGGAGCACCCGGCCGCCGGCCGAGATGTCGAGCAGCCCGGCGAGGGTGTCGTCGGCGGTGACGTAGCCGATGTCGAGGAGCTGCGAGGTGGGCTCCAGGCCCTGGGCGCGCATGTCCTCGGTGTACGAGGTGAGTTGCAGCGCCTGGGAGACCTTGGGCTTGGCGACGAAGGTGCCCTTGCCCTGGATGCGCTCCAGGCGTCCCTCGACGACCAGCTCCTGGAGGGCCTGGCGCACGGTGGTGCGGGAGGTGTCGAACTCGGCGGCCAGCGTCCGCTCCGGCGGGACGGGCGTGCCGGGCGGCAGGGTCTCGGTCATGTCGAGCAAGTGCCGCTTCAGCCGGTAGTACTTGGGCACGCGCGCGGTACGGGTGGGCGTCCCGCTCTCTGTCTCCGTGCTCCCCGCGTCCGTGGCCATGGCCTGCCTTCCCGACTCCTGTGCTGTTGCCGTCACCGGCTCCTCCGTCTGTCGCGGCTCACATGGTGGCACGCTTCCCGTACCGCCACGGTTTCTCCTGCCGATCCGTGCCGCTCCGGTGGGGCGTCGGCGGACCGCCGGCGAGGAGGAGTCGTTCCCTGCTTCTTATACACCGTGATATCCCCCGTTGGTCTAGGCCATTCCGGCCGAGAGGTGAGAGGCTTCTTCCGGCGGAACGGAAGGGATCCTCCGGTCCGCCGGGGCGCGCACGGCGTCTTCGGGGGGCGGCGACTGGCGTGAATCCGGCGGTCGTGGCCGGACGTCGACCAGGTGTCGGTCCGATAACGGACGCCCATACCCGTCTTGCGCACCCTTGACACCCAAAAAGGTCTAGGCCAAGCTCCGAGTACTGGTCTAAACCATTAAAGACCAGGTCCCAGCCCCACGAGCATTACCCGACGTATGTCTTCGCGCGGTGGGCAGGGGGGTTGCAGGCATCCCTGAGGAGGGTGGCGTGAAGCGCAAGCTCATCGCGGCGATCGGCGTCGCGGGCATGATGGTCTCCATCGCTGCATGTGGTTCCGACAGCGACAAGGCCAAGGACGGCGACAAGGGCACGGCCGGCGGCAACAAGAACCTGACCGTCTGGGTCATGGACGGCTCGGCGCCCGACGCCTGGATGGCCGAGGTCAACAAGGCGTTCGAGGCCAAGCACCCCGGCGTCAAGGTCAAGGTCGAGAAGCAGGTCTGGAACGGCATCCAGGAGAAGGTCACCACCGCCCTCTCCGAGGACACCCCGCCGGACGTCCTGGAGCTCGGCAACACCCAGACCGCCGGCTACGCGGTCACCGGCGGCCTCGCGGACCTGAGCGGCGACAAGGCCACGCTCGGTTACGACGGCTGGAACAAGGGCATGGTCGCCTCCAACGAGTTGGACGGCAAGCTCTACTCCGCCCCCTGGTACGCCGCCAACCGCGTCGTCGTCTACGACAAGGCCGCCTTCAAGAAGGCCGGCGTCACCCCGCCGAAGACCCGCGCCGAGTGGATCGCGGGCCTGAAGAAGCTCAAGGCCTCCGACCCGAAGTCGCAGGCGATCTACCTGCCCGGCCAGTCCTGGTACGTCCTCGCCGGTCTCATCTGGGACGAGGGCAGCGACCTCGCGGTCAAGGACGGCGACAAGTGGAAGGGCAACCTGTCCTCCCCCGAGGCCGTCAGCGCCATGAACTTCTACAAGGAGCTGGCGTCCTACTCCACCGCTCCGAAGGACAAGGACGAGGCGACCCCGCAGCAGTCCACCGACGTCGTTCCCAAGGGCGGCGTGTCGTCCTGGATCGGTCTCGGCTGGGAGGCCGGCGGCGCGATCGACGCCATCAAGAAGGCCGGCAAGACGGCCGACTTCGGCTACTTCCCGATCCCGGGCAAGACGGCCGACAAGCCGGGCTCCGTCTTCCTCGGCGGCTCCAACCTCGCCATCGCCGAGCGCTCCCAGAACAAGGAGCTCGCGAAGGAGTGGCTGGCCCTGGCCGCCGGCAAGGAGTACATGACGAAGTACGCCGCCGCCACCGAGGGCGCGCTGCTTCCGAACACCGACGCGGCGCAGTTCAAGCCGGCCGCCGGCTCCTTCGCCGAGGCCATGGCCGCCTCCTCCGTCTCCGGCAAGGTCACCCCGGTGACCCCGGGCTGGGCGAACGTCGAGACCGCCCCGAACCCGATCAAGGACTACATGAGCAAGGTCCTGAAGGGCGAGGACGCCAAGGCCGCCGCCGAGGCCGCCGACAAGGTCATCAACGAGCGCATCAACCAGCAGTGATCCGCGACCCCGGTGGTGCGGCCGTGCGACACCGGCCGCACCACCGGGGTTCCGCAGCGACCAGTGGCCCGCTCCCCCGGGCCGCGACCCGGTGGGCGCGGGAGCCCCAAGACCGCGAGGAATAAGACCATGACCGTGGACTCCCCGGGGACGGCGGCCGCCGTCACCCAGGACGCGCCCGGAAGGGCGGCAGGGACGTCTCAGACTCCCCCGCCGGCCTCTTCCGGCCCGAAGGAAGTCCTTCAGCCCTCGCGCGGGAGACGCTCCCTGCCCAGCGGGCTGCTGCCGTACCTGCTCGTCGCACCGGCCCTGCTCACCATGGCCGGACTGCTCCTCTACCCGTTGATCCGCAATGTGATCCTCTCCTTCCAGTCGCTCAACCGGAAGGAGTTCATCACCCGCGAGACGGTGTGGACGGGCTTCGACAACTACACCCACCTGCTGGGCGACTCGCAGTTCTGGACCGTCGCCCTCCGCTCCGCCGTCTTCACCGCCGTCAACGTCGTGCTCATCATGGTCATCGGCACCGGCATCGGCCTGCTCCTCGACCGCCTGGGCAAGAAGATGCGGCTGGTGCTCTCGCTGTCCCTCGTCCTCGCGTGGGCCATGCCGATCGTCGCCTCCGTGACCGTCTTCCGCTGGCTCTTCGACGAGCAGTTCGGCGTCGCCAACTGGATGATGCGCACGCTCGGCTTCTCCGGCTACGAGCAGCACAACTGGTTCGAGACCGGCTTCTCGACCCTCACCATCTCCCTGATCCTGCTGGTCTGGGGCTCCATCCCCTTCGTCGCCCTCAACATGTACGCCGCCCTGACGACCGTCGGCACCGAGCTGTACGAGGCGGCCAAGATGGACGGCGCGAGCGGCTGGCGGACCTTCTGGGCCGTGGTCTTCCCGAACCTGAAGTCCTTCTTCATGATCACCACGTTCCTGGAGATCATCTGGATCTTCAAGGCGTTCACGCAGGTCTACGCGATGAACCTGGGCGGCCCCAACCGCGCCTCGGAGACCCTCCCCGTCTTCGCCTACATCGAGGGCGTCGGCCAGTTCCACTACGGCGTCGCCGCGGCCATCTCGGTCCTCACGATCGTGATGCTCGTCGCGATCATGTCCTTCTACTTCCGCCTGATCCTGAAGGAGGAGGACGAGCTGTGAGCGCCACCGCCCCCGCCCCCGCCCCGCAGGACGCCGCCGCCCCGCTGGGCGCCCCGGCCTCCGCCCCGCAGAAGCTGCGCACCCGCAAGAAGCTCACGGCCGGCGCGGTCGTCAAGAACGTCGTCGCGCTCGTCGTCGCGGCCGTCTTCGTCTTCCCCGTCTACTGGATGTTCTCGTCCTCGCTGAAGCCGCAGCACGAGATCCTGACGAAGGACCCGGTCTTCCTCTTCAAGCCGACCCTGGAGAACTACGGCACCTCCACCGGCGTCGACCTGTTCTGGACCTACGTCCGCAACAGCCTCACCGTCACCCTCGGTGCCGTGCTCCTCGCCCTCCTGGTCGCCCTCGCCGCGAGCTTCGCGCTCGCCCGGATGAGGTTCAGGGGCCGCAAGGGCATCATCCTCGTCGTGATGATGGCGCAGATGGCCCCCTGGGAGGTCATGGTCATCGCGATGTACATGATCTCGCGCGAGAACGACCTGCTGAACAGCATCCCGATGCTCACCGCGATCTACTTCGTGATGGTCCTGCCCTTCACCATCTGGACCCTGCGCGGCTTCATCGCCGCCGTCCCGGTGGAGCTGGAGGAGGCCGCCCAGATCGACGGCTGCACCCGCGGCCAGGCCTTCCGCAAGGTCATCTTCCCGCTGCTCGCCCCGGGTCTGATGTCGACCTCGATCTTCGGCTTCATCACGGCCTGGAACGAGTTCGCGATGATCCTCATGCTCAACAAGGACCGGGAGTCGCAGACCCTGACCCGCTGGCTGACCGAGTTCCAGACCGCCTTCGGCAGCGACTGGGGCGCCACCATGGCCGCCTCGACCCTCTTCGCGCTCCCCGTGCTGATCGTCTTCATCTTCGTCCAGCGCAAGGCCGTCGGCGGCATGACCGCCGGCGCGGTGAAGGGATAACGGATCCCCATGACGACACTGGTACACGGCTCGGACACCCTGACCCGTGACGCGCTCACGGTCCTCCAGCCCGGCTTCGTCGGCACCACCGCCCCCGACTGGCTGCTCCGCCGCATCGGCGAGGGCCTGTCGTCGGTCGGCCTCTTCGGCCGGAACATCGTCACCCCCGAGCAGCTCACCGCGCTCACCGCGCAACTGCGGGCCGAACGGGACGACGTCCTCGTCGCCATCGACGAGGAGGGCGGCGACGTCACCCGCCTGGAGGTCAAGCAGGGCTCGTCCTTCCCCGGCAACTACGCCCTCGGCAGCGTCGACGACGTCGAGCTCACCCGGGCCGTGGCCCGCGAGCTCGGCCGCCGGCTCGCGCAGTGCGGCGTGGACCTCAACTGGGCCCCCTCCGCCGACGTCAACTCCAACGCCGAGAACCCGGTCATCGGCGTCCGGTCCTTCGGGCCGGACCCGGACCTGGTCGCCCGGCACACCGTGGCGTACGTCGACGGCCTCCAGGGCGTCGGGGTCGCGGCCTGCACGAAGCACTTCCCCGGACACGGCGACACCAACGTCGACTCGCACGACGCGCTGCCCCGGATCGATGTGGACCTCGCCACACTGCACGCCCGTGAGCTGGTGCCTTTCCGCGCGGCCGTCGCCGCGGGTACCAAAGCGGTCATGAGCGCGCATATCCTTCTGTCCGCGCTCGACCCGCACCGCCCGGCCACCCTGAGCCCGCAGATCCTCACCGGTCTGCTGCGCCAGGAGCTGGGCTTCGAGGGGCTGATCGTCACCGACGGCATGGAGATGCAGGCCGTCTCGGCGACGTACGGCATCGAGCGCGGATCCGTCCTCGCCATCGCCGCGGGCGCCGACGCCATCTGCGTCGGCGGCGGGCTGTGCGACGAGGACACCGTGCTGCGACTGCGCGACGCGCTCGTCGCCGCGGTACGGACCGGTGAACTGCCCGAGGAGCGGCTGGCCGACGCCGCGGCGCGCGTGCGCGCCCTGGCGGCCTGGACCCAGGCGCACCGGGCCAGGGGGGCTGGATCGGTGCCGGGCGCGGCAGTGCAGGAGGGGACCGCGCCCGGCGCCGACATCGGGCTCGTCGCCGCCCGCCGGGCCCTGAAGGTGACCCGCGGGGAGCGCCCGTACGCCCCGGTCACCAGCGCCCCCTACGTGGCCTCCTTCACCCCGGTCGCGAACTTCGCCGTCGGCGACGAGACCCCCTGGGGGATCGCCGCCGAGCTGGAGCGCCTGCTGCCCGGCACGGAGACCGGCTCGTACGACGAGACCACCGCGGACACCGCCCTGGCCGCCGCGGGGGAGCGGCGCGTCGTGGCGGTGGTACGCGACCTCCACCGGCACCCGTGGATGATCCGGGCCCTCGACGGCCTGCTCGCGGCCCGCCCCGACACCGTCGTGGTCGAGATGGGCCTCAACGAGGCGGAGCCCCGCGGGGCCCTGCACATCGCCACGCACGGCGCGGCCCGGGTCTGCGGCCGCGCCGCCGCCGAGGCCGTCGTCGGCACCGGCGCCTGACGGCCGCCCCGGCCGCCCGTACGCGAAGGGGCCCGGCACCCGCCCTCGGGTGCCGGGCCCCTTCACGCTGTCACCGGGGGCTCCGGAGGGGTCAGATGCCCTGCCAGGCGGGCTTGTCGGCGAAGGTGTGGCGGAAGTAGTCCGCGAGCTTCAGCTTGGAGGCGGCGGCCTCGTCCACGACGACCGTGGCGTGCGGGTGCAGCTGGAGCGCGGAAGCCGGTACGAGCGCCGCCACCGGGCCCTCGACGGTCTGCGCCACGGCCTCGGCCTTGCCCTCGCCGGTGGCGAGCAGCACCAGGTGGCGGGCCTCCAGGATGGTGCCGATGCCCTGGGTGATGACGTGGTGCGGCACCTGCTCGATGTCGTCGTCGAAGAAGCGCGCGTTGTCCACCCGGGTCTGCTCGGTGAGCGTCTTGATCCGGGTCCGGGAGGCGAGCGAGGAGCACGGCTCGTTGAAGCCGATGTGCCCGTCGGTGCCGATGCCGAGGATCTGGAGGTCCACGCCGCCGGCGTCGCGCAGGGCCCGGTCGTAGTCCTCGCAGGCCGCCTGGACGTCCTCGGCGGAGCCGTCCGGCCCCATGAAGGCCTCCGGGGAGAGCCCGAGCGGCTCGACGACCTGCCGGAGCACGGTGGAGCGGTACGACTCCGGGTGCCCGGCGGGAAGGCCGACGTACTCGTCCAGCTGGGCGATCCGGGCCCGCGAGGCGTCCACCGAGCCGGCCTTGACCCGGGCGGTCAGGGCGTCGTAGATGGGCAGCGGAGTCGAGCCGGTGGCCACGCCGAGCAGCGCGTCCGGCTTGCGGCGCAGGAGGCCGGCGATGCCGTCCGCGATGAGCTCTCCGCCCGCCTTGGCGTCCTTGACGATGACAACTTCCACGCTGTGCCTGCCGATCTGGTGAGGGGCTGGGAAGGGGTCCGGTGGTATAGACCAATCTAAGGCCAAATCTAGCAGAGGAGAGGCGCCCCTCCCATGCCGTTCCGCCCCCCGGACGGCCCCGCTCCCATCGTCTGCCGCACCCGCCCCACCGGCCACTCGGATCCCGGGTGCGCGGCCCTGGACACGCGGCCCCGGGCACGCGGCCCCGGCGGCTCGGAGCCCGGGCGCGCGGCCCCGGCGGCTCAGGTCAGCGAACCTCCCGTGGCGTCGATCCAGGCCCCCGTCACCCACCGCGCGTCATTCGAGGCCAGGAAGGCCACCACGTCGGCTATCTCGGCCGTGCTTCCGATCCCGCCCAGCGCCGAGTACCCCGCCGCCCGCGCCCTGGCTTCCTCGTCGCCCTCCAGCCACGCCGTGTTGTCCGTCGCCACGACCCCGGGCGCCACCGAGTTGACCGTGATCCCGCGCGGGCCCAGCAGCTTCGACAGGTCCCGGGTGAGGACGTCCAGCGCCCCCTTCGACATCGAGTAGGCGATCAGGTCCGGCATCAGCGCCGTCCTCGCCAGCCCCGTCGACACGTTGACGATCCGGCCGCCGTCCCGCAGCCGCTCCGCGCCGAGTCGCGCCAGGAAGAACGGGGCCTTCGTGTTCACCGCGAAGACCCGCTCGAACTCCTCCTCGGCGATCGTCGCGAAGGGGCTCGACGCGCCGATCCCCGCGTTGTTCACCAGGATGTCCAGCCCGTCCGCCCGCGCGTCGAAGGCCGCCCAGAGCGCCGCCGCGTCCCCCGGCACCCCCAGCTCCTGGCCGAGCGCGAACGCCTCGCCGCCGGCCGCTTCGATCGCCGCCACCGTCTCCTTCGCCGCCGCCTCGTTCGTCCCGTAGTGCACCGCGACCCGCGCCCCGTCGCGCCCCAGTCGCTCGGCGATCCCGCGTCCGATGCCCCGGCTGCCGCCTGTGACCAGGGCCGTCTTCCCGGCCAGCTTCCCCGCCGCCCTCACGTCGCGCACGCTCATGACGATGCCCCCATATCTGTAGCGGTCGTTACGTAAAGACCGTACCCCACTTCCTTAACGTGCGCTATAGAATTCACTCCATGGTGACGAGACAGCGCGGCCGCCCCCGCTCCTTCGACCGGCCCACGGCCCTGGAGCAGGCCACGATGGCCTTCTGGGAGCACGGCTACGAGACGACCTCCGTCTCCGACCTCACCCGCGCCATGGGCATCAGCGCGCCCAGCCTCTACGCGGCCTTCGGCGACAAGAAGACCCTCTTCGAGGAGGTCGTCGAGGCGTACGTGCTCTCGCACGGGGCCTACGGCGGCCGTGCCTTCGCGGAGGAGCCGACCGCCCGGGGCGCCGTCGGCCGCATGCTGCGCGAGGCCGCCGACCTCTTCACCGAGCCCGGTCACCCCCGCGGCTGCCTGGTGATCTCCGCCGCCACCAACTGCTCGACCCCCGAGGTCGAGGAGGCCCTGCGCGACCGCAGGAAGGCCAACCTGGCCTTCTTCGAGGACCGGATCCGCCGGGACGTGGAGTCCGGCGAGCTCCCGGCCGGCACCGACCCGCGCGCCCTCGCCCGCTTCAGCGGCGCCGTCCTCCAGGGCATGTCGCAGCAGGCCCGCGACGGGGCGACGGCGGAGGAGCTCGCGGCCGTGGCCGGGGCGGCGATGCGCGCCTGGCCGGCGGAGGGGGCGGGAGAGGCGGGCGAGTAGGGCCCCGGCCGCGAACCCGGCGGCGATCCCGGCGAAGCCCCCGGAAGCACCCGCGGGCCGCGGCACCCGGCGGGACCCTCGGCCCGCCCGGCACCGCAGCCCGGAGTTTGCCCGGCCGGGGGTGTGCGGTCCCTCGGCCGTGTGGGAGGTCTCGACGCGATCAGGGCAGAGGGCGTCGGGTACCTCGTTCCACCCTCCTGTGCGGGGAGGATGGAGGCTCGTTGCGTTCATTGTGGACTAGACCATTCTTGTCTGTCCATCCACGGGAACGCGGTCTTTCCCGGCCCATACTCCAACACGCGGCCCCGGAGATCCAGGTTCACCGCCCCCGAATTCCGCGGGTACGCTCGCACCGTGCCCTCCATGAACGACCTCGTACGCCAGCACACCGCCCTGAGCGACTCCGACCTCGAGTGGCTCCACCTGCTGGTGTCGGAGTGGCAGCTGCTCTCCGACCTCTCCTTCGCCGACCTCGTCCTCTGGGTCCCGACCCTCGACGGCACGCGGTACGTCTCCGTCGCCCAGATGCGGCCGAACACCGGCCCCACCTCCTACCAGGACGACATGGTCGGCCACCTGGTCCCGCGCGGCCGCCGCCCGCTGCTCGACGCCGCCCTCGACGAGGGGCGGATCGTCCGCGAGGGCGACCCGGAGTGGCGCGAGGAGGTCCCGGTGCGGGTCGAGTCGATCCCCGTGCGGCGCGAGGGCCGGGTCCTCGGCGTCATCGCCCGCAACACCAACCTGCTGACCGTCCGCACCCCCTCCCGACTGGAGCTCACCTACCTCCAGTCGGCCTCCGACCTCGCCCAGATGATCGCCGCCGGAACGTTTCCCTTCTCCGGCGAGCAGGTCGACATGGACTCCTCGCCCCGCGCCGGCGACGGTCTCGTCCGCCTGGACGCGGAGGGCGTCGTCCAGTACGCCTCGCCCAACGCCCTCTCCGCCTACCACCGGCTCGGCCTCGCCGCCGACCTCGTCGGCCAGCACCTCGGCCAGATCACCGCCGAACTCGCGCCCTCGCGCGGCCCGGTGGACGAGGCCCTGGTCACCCTGGCCTCCGGCTACGCGCCGCGCGAGTTCGAGGTCGAGGGCAACGGCGGGGTGATCCAGCTGCGGGCGATCCCGCTCAAGCCCAAGGGCACCCGCATCGGTTCGCTCGTCCTGCTCCGGGACGTCACCGAACTGCGCCGCCGCGAGCGCGAGTTGATCACCAAGGACGCCACCATCCGGGAGATCCACCACCGGGTGAAGAACAACCTCCAGACGGTGGCCGCCCTGCTCCGCCTCCAGGCCCGCCGGATGGACTCCGACCGGGGCCGTGAGGCCCTCAACGAGGCCGTGCGGCGCGTCGGTTCGATCGCCATCGTCCACGAGACGCTGTCCCAGAACCTGGACGAGCGCGTGGAGTTCGACGAGATCGCCGACCGCGTCATCGCGATGGTCGCGGAGATCTCCCCGGGCAAGGTCACCTGCCGGCGCAACGGCCGCTTCGGCATCCTCGACGCCGAGGTCGCCACCCCGCTCTCCATGGTGCTGACCGAGGTCCTGCAGAACGCCCTGGAACACGCCTTCGCACAGGGGGAGCAGGGCACGGTCGAGGTCTCCGCCGTCCGCGGCGAGGCCCGGGCCGACGCCCGCCTCCTCATCACGGTCAAGGACGACGGCCGCGGCCTGCCCGAGGGCTTCGACCCGCAGCGGGCCGGGAACCTCGGCCTCCAGATCGTACGGACCCTGGTGGAGGGGGAGTTGGGCGGAACCTTCGACATGCTGCCGGGCCCCGAGCGCGGCACGAAGGTGGTCCTCGACATTCCCGTACAGCCCCAGAAGTGACCTCCGCCGCCATCGCGGCGGAGAAACGGACCGGGAAACAGGACCGGGAAGCGGGCGGGGGAACAGAGCAGCGAGCCCCGGACCGAAGGGAATTCGGTCCGGGGCTCGAATGCTGTGGGTTACTACTGCGCGCTGCGACTCAAGGGCGGTGATTGCACACGCGATGTGTGCGCCGCTCGCCTGAGGCTGTAAGTGGGGCGTCAGGCGCTGGCGTTGCGCGCCCGGTTGCGAGCGGCACGGCGCTTCATCGCGCGGCGCTCGTCCTCGCTGAGGCCACCCCAGACGCCGGAGTCCTGGCCGGACTCGAGCGCCCACTGCAGGCACTGCTCCATGACGGGGCAGCGGCGGCAGACGGCCTTGGCTTCCTCGATCTGCAGCAGCGCAGGACCGGTGTTGCCGATGGGGAAGAACAGCTCGGGGTCTTCCTCACGACAAACGGCGTTGTGACGCCAGTCCATGGCTGCTACCTCTCTTGGTATTACGTGCAGGTTGCTTGTGAATGTGAACGCTTTCACGAATCCCTCCGCAAGGGAAGGGCCGACTGCCAGATGAACTGGTGTGGTCCTTGGACTGAGGAGGGGTTCTGGCTCTCAGTGGAGGCCGGTCTTGCGGGCCGTCCCGATCGCCAAGAAGAGACTCGCAAACCTCGGCAGCGGATACAACCCCTTCCGGAAAGTTTTTTTTGATTCCTCGGTGTCGGCTAGGTCACAGCCGTACTTCTTAGGGGTGGATGCGCGCCTAAACGTTCGAGTGAAAGGACTTTGGGCCCTTCCACTCACACAATCACACGCAGTGCACGGCGAACGCCTGTGAACGTCACGCTCGTACGCAGTCCGAGGTGGTCTCCGTCCATCTGGAGGGGGAGGGGGACCTTGGAATGCAAGGTGAAGTCGGTCAGATCGTGCAGGGACACCGCGTGCTTGCCGCGCGGGCCGCGCTCCGGGGACGAAGTGAGCAACTGGGTGGCATACCGGGCGACGGCGGGGGTAGAGAGACGCCTCAGCCCGAGCACGTCCAGGGCGGTCTCGAAGGAGGCCTCCGGTGACGCGTACACCGGACGACTGCCCAGGTAGGTCCAGGGAGAGGTGTTGCAGATTATGGAGAGGACCAGGTCCTCCACCGGCTCCTCGCCGGGGCGCTCCAGGGTGATCGTGCCGTGCCGGCGGTTCGTCTCGCCCAGGAACTGGCGCACCACCTGGCGCAGATAGAGGGCGTGCGTGGACCTCTTCCCGCGCTCCCGCTGCTGTTCGACCCGGCCGATGACGCTCGCGTCGAAACCGAGGCCGGCGCAGAAGGTGAACCAGCGGGACGGCACCGACTCGTCCTCCGTGCCCGGCGTCCCGGACGCGAGCCCGAGGCTCACCGTGCGTGTCCGCTCCTCACGCAGTGCGTCGAGCAGGGCGCCGGTCGCCTCCACGGCGTCGTTCGGCAGTCCGAGCGCGCGGGCGAAGACGTTGGTCGACCCGCCGGGGACGACCGCGAGGTCCGGCAGCCGGTCCGGATCGGGCCCGCCGTGCAGCAGACCGTTGACCACCTCGTTGACCGTGCCGTCCCCGCCGAGGGCCACGACCAGGTCGACGTTCCCGGACTCGGCGGCCCGTCGGCCCAGGTCGCGCGCGTGTCCGCGGTACTCGGTGGTGACCGCCTCCAGCTTCATCTCGCTGGCAAGGGCGTGGATGAGGACGTCACGGGTGCGGGCACTGGTGGTGGTGGCTGCCGGGTTGACCACGAGAAGTGCGCGCATGGTCGCCAGCGTACCTACCCGGCGGTACCGGGCCCAGTCCGGTCCGTTCCGCGGGACCCGGCCCCGATCCCGCCCCCGGCGTCACTTCGGCGTCGCTCCGGCCCGTCCGACCGCACCCGGCCCCGGCGGTCCCGGGAGCGGTCCCGTTACCCTGCCTTCCATGAGCAGTGCGGAGCAGACCCCCGTCAGCGGTGCGGAGCAGACCCCCCGGCCCACCCGTCTCGCCGCCGCGGCGGCCGTGGCCGGCGCCGAGGCGCTCGGACTCGTCGCCGGGGGTGTGTACATGCTGGTGAACGCCCTGACCGGGACGCCCGGCGACCTCACCGGCGCGGTGACGGGCGCCGTGACGCTCGTCGTGCTCGGCCTGATCCCGCTGGCCGCCGCCCGCGGCCTGTGGCTGCGCCGGTCCTGGAGCCGCGGCCCGGCCGTCATCACCCAGATCCTGGCCCTGCCGGTCGCCTGGCAGATGCTCCAGGCGAACAGCGCGCTGATCCCGGCGGGCGTCGTCCTCGGCGTCCTGGCCGTCACCGGACTCGTCCTCCTGGTGAACCCGGCCACGACCGAGGCGCTCGGCATCCGGCGCCCCGGCCAGGACACCCCGTGAACGGCGCCCCGTGGGCGGCATCACGTGAACGGCGTCCTGTGAACAGATAGGGCCGGGCCCTACTCCTCCACCAGGAGCTTCTCCCGCAACTGCGCCAGCGTCCGGGCGAGCAGCCGGGAGACGTGCATCTGCGAGATGCCCACCTCCTGCGCGATCTGCGACTGGGTCATGTTCCCGAAGAAGCGGAGCAGCAGGATCCGCTTCTCCCGGGGCGGCAGGTCCTCCAGGAGCGGCTTGAGCGACTCGCGGTACTCGACCCCCTCCAGGGCCTCGTCCTCCGCGCCCAGCGTGTCCGCCACCGCCGGCGACTCGTCGTCGGTGTCCGGGACGTCCAGGGAGAGCGTCGAGTAGGCGTTCGCCGACTCCAGGCCCTCCAGGACCTCCTCCTCCGAGATCCCGAGCCGCTCGGCCAGCTCGTGCACGGTCGGGGAGCGGCCGTGCTGCTGGGAGAGCTCCGCCGTCGCCGTGGTCAGCGAGAGCCGCAGCTCCTGGAGCCGGCGGGGCACCCGTACCGCCCAGCCCTTGTCCCGGAAGTGGCGCTTGATCTCGCCGACCACCGTGGGGGTCGCGTACGTCGAGAACTCGACCCCGCGCTCCGGGTCGAACCGGTCCACCGACTTGATCAGGCCGATCGTCGCCACCTGCGTCAGGTCGTCCAGCGGCTCGCCGCGGTTGCGGAAGCGCCGGGCCAGGTGCTCCACCAGCGGCAGGTGCATCCGCACCAGCCGGTTGCGCAGCTCCGCCTTCTCGGGGGAGCCCTCCGGCAGCTCGCGCAGCTCGACGAAGAGGGCGCGGGCGCCGTTCCGGTCGTGCGGGACCGGGACGGGGTGGATCTCCGGAGCCTCGTCGGCCCCGCCCTTGTTCTCGTCCTCGGACCCGGCCTCGTCCCCGGTCCCGGCACCGGCACCGGCCTCCGTCGCCGTCCCGGCGGCCCCGGACCCGTCGGCCTTGCCCGCCCCGTTGACCCCGTTGACCCCGCCGGCACCGGGCTCCCGGGCCCCAGGAGCCTTCGCGGGGTCCTCGGGGACGCCCGGCGCCCCGGCACCCTCGTGCTGCTGCTCGTGCTCGCTCATCTGGTCCGCCCGCTCCGTAGCGACCTCATGCGGCCGCGCCTTCTGCCCGGGGATGCCGGCCGTTGCGTCCCCGCTCCTCACGCCGGGCCTGGCCCCGCGCCGCGCTGTTTGTACAGGCTGATCGAGACCGTACGGTCGTCGGCCACCGACGACTCCACCTTCCCGGCCAGCGCCGACAGCACGGTCCAGGCGAAGGTGTCCCGCTCGGGAGCGCGGCCGTCCGTCGTCGGGGCGGAGACCGTCACGTCCAGCGAGTCGTCGACCAGCCGGAAGACGCAACTGAGGACGGATCCCGGTACGGCCTGCTGGAGCAGGATGGCGCAGGCCTCGTCGACCGCGATCCGCAAGTCCTCGATCTCGTCGAGGGTGAAGTCCAAGCGCGCCGCGAGGCCGGCCGTGGCCGTACGCAGCACGGACAGATAGGCACCCGCAGCGGGCAGCCGGACTTCCACGAAGTCCTGGGTCCCGGGCTCGCCTGCGATCTGGGACACCCTCACCTCCAAGGTGGCACAAACTCATTCGGGGCCCGGGGGAGAGGCCCCCGAACCGGGCGGTACGCAGGGAACTGCGCAGTCCGCCGTGACGCTATCGCGATCCTTCCCGCCGTGTCGCCGTGCGTTCCCCGCCCCCGTCACGGCCCGTCACCCATGGTAGGCCCATGGATGCGGACGGTGGACGGAGGCCTGTGGACAACGGAACCGAGCGACCGGCGGAGGGGTGACGTACCCAAGCGGGAGCCCGTCGAACCGCCCGCCGCGCAACCGTCAGACGATCGCGCCGTCCACGAAGCACCAGCGCCACCGTTCGCCCGGCTCGAAGGTCCGCATCACCGGGTGCCCGGTCGAGGAGAAGTGCGCGGTCGCGTGGCGCCCCACCGAGGAGTCGCAGCAGCCCACGTGCCCGCAGGTCAGGCAGAGTCGCAGCTGGACCGGATGCGTGCCGTCCGCCAGGCAGTCGGGACAGGTGTCGGCCAGCGGCGCCGGTTCGGGGCGCGGCAGTTCGGCAAGGTGGAGGCACTCGCTCATGATGGCCAGGTTACGTTGCGGTACGGGACGAGAGGGCGGGCGGCGGCATGGACGCACTGCAACTGGTGGGGCTGGTGGCGGCGAGCGCCGCGATCGCGGGCGCGGCCCGCCGGACCCCGGTGCCCGCCCCCCTGCTCCTGGTCGCCGCCGGCCTCGCCGCCTCGTACGTCCCGGGCGTCCCCGACTACACGCTCGACCCGCACATCGTGCTGCCGCTGATCCTGCCCCCGCTCCTCTACACGGCCGCCGTCGACTCCTCCTACCTCGACCTGCGGGCCAACGTCCGGCCCGTCGCCCTGCTCTCCGTCGGGTACGTCCTCTTCGCCACCGTCGCCGTCGGCTGGCTCGCGTACGTCCTCGTGCCCGACCTGCCGCTCACCGCCGCCCTCGTGCTCGGCGCGGTGATCGCCCCGCCGGACGCGGTCGCGGCCACCGCCATCGCCCGCAAGCTGGGCCTGCCGAACCGGATCACCACGATCCTCCAGGGCGAGTCCCTGGTGAACGACGCGACCGCGATCACCGCCTACAAGGTCGCCCTCGCGGCGGCCGTCGGCGAGGGCGTCAGCTGGGCCGGCGGGGTGGGGGAGTTCGCGCTCGCGGCCGTCGGCGGCGTCGGCGTCGGCCTGGTCCTGATGGTCCCCATCCACTGGCTCCGCCTCCACCTGCGGGACTCCCTGCTCCAGAACACCCTCTCCCTCCTCATCCCCTTCGTCGCCTACGCCGCCGCCGAGGAGGTCGGCGCCTCCGGGGTCCTCGCCGTCGTCGTGGTCGGCCTCTTCCTCGGCCACCGCGCCTGGCAGGTCGACTTCGCGACGCGGCTCCAGGAGGAGGCCGTCTGGAAGATGGTCGCCTTCGTCCTGGAATCCGCCGTCTTCGCCCTGATCGGCCTCCAACTCCCTTATGTCGTCCAGGGCCTCGGCCGGTACGGCGTCGGCGAGGCGGCCGGGTACGCGGTCGGCGTCTTCGTCGCCGTGGTCCTCGTCCGCTTCCTCTGGGTCTACCCGGCGACCTTCCTGCCCCGGTGGCTCTCCGCCCGCGTCCGGGAGCGGGAGCCGGGGGTGGACTGGAAGGCGCCGCTCGTCGTCGGCTGGGCCGGCATGCGCGGAGTGGTCTCGCTCGCCATCGCCTTCTCCATCCCCGTCGTCGCCGACGGCGAGGAGTTCCCGTCCCGCAACCTCGTCCTCTTCCTCACCTTCACCACCGTGATCGGCACCCTGGTGGTGCAGGGCCTCACCCTGCCGCCCCTCATCCGGCTCCTGAAGCTCCCCGGGCGCGACCGGTACGCCGAGACGCTCGCCGAGGCGCAGGCCCAGAGCGAGGCCTCGCGGGCCGCCGAGGAGCGCCTCGACGAACTCCTCGCGGACGAGCGCAACGCCCTGCCGCCGCCCCTCGCCGACCGGCTGCGGACCGTGCTCGAACGGCGCCGCAACGCGGTCTGGGAGCGGCTCGGCTCGGTCAACGAGGTCACCGGGGAGACCGCCGACGACACCTATCGCCGCCTCTCGCGCGAGATGATCGACGCCGAACGGGAGGTCTTCGTGAGCCTCCGCGACGCGCGCCGGATCGACGACGAGATGATGCGCGTCCTGCTCCGCCGCCTCGACCTGGAGGAGGCGGCCGCCTACCGCGAGGAGACCGACGGCTGAACCCCGTCCGGGGCGCCCGTGACCACCGCCGCGATCCGGGTGCCCGGGGGGAACGCGCCCTCCTCCGCCAGGGTCACGAGCCCATGGAGCATTTTGGCCACATACAGTCGCTCGATGGCGAGTTCATGCCGTTCTTCGAAATCCTGTGTGAACGCCTCCAGAGCCGGGGACACGCGCGCGTAGCCCCCGCCGTGGAAGCGCTCGTCCAGGGACCAGTCGCCGCGCGGGCCGCCGAACGCCGCCTCCTGGAGGGCGCGGACCTCCCCGCCCAGGAAGCCCCCCTTGAGGACCGGGAAGCCGAGGGCCCGCTGCCCGGGGGCCAGACCGGCCGCGAGGCCCGCCAGGGTGCCGCCCGTGCCGCAGGCGACGGCGACCGCGTCCGCCGCCCCCGCGAGCTCCCGGCCCAGCTCCACGCAGCCGTGCACGGCGAGCGCGTTGCTGCCGCCCTCCGGGACGACGTACGCGCCCGCGGGGGCGCGCTCCAGGAGCGCCGCGAGGACGGCGGGGTCGCTCTTCGCGCGGTACGTGGTCCGGTCCACGAACTCCAGGCGCATCCCGTCCGCCGCGCACCGCGCCAGGGACGGGTTGAGCGGGCGCCCGGCCAGCTCGTCGCCCCGGACCACTCCGACCGTGGGGAAGCCGAGCAGGCGGCCGGCCGCCGCCGTCGCCCGCAGGTGGTTGGAGTACGCCCCGCCGAAGGTGAGCACGGGCCGCCCGGCCGCCGCCTCCAGGTTGAGCGCGAGCTTGCGCCACTTGTTGCCCGGCAGGTCGGGGTGGATGAGGTCCTCGCGCTTCAGGAGCAGCGTGAGGCCGCGCCGGGCGAAACGTTCGTCCTCCACCGGGGCCAGGGGAGAGGGGAGCCGGGGCCGCAGCCGGGAGAGGTCGAACGCGTTCACGGGACCATTGTGTCGCCCGGGGGCTCGGGAGCCCGGGAGCTGGGAAGCCCGGGAGCCGGGAAGCCCGTTCCCTCCCGGTCTCCGCCGCCCCGGCTACCGCATCCGCTCGGCGATCCGTTCCCGCATGGAGGCCATCGTGAAGCCTCTCGGGTCCGATTTCCCCGGCTGCCACTCCAGGTGGCCGATGACCGACCGGTGCGTCCAGCCGTGCACCCGGCACACGGCCGCGGCCGCCTTCGCGATGGCCTCCAGCTGGACCTTCGGCCACGGGTCCACGCCGTCCCCGAGGTTCTCGCACTCGAAGCCGTAGAAGTGCCGGTTGCCGTCCGTGGTGGCCTCGTTGTCGGGCGGCAGACCCCGTTCGGCGATGACCGCCCGGAGCACCTCGTCGTCGCCGAGCCCGGCGTGGTTGGCGCGCCCGTAGCCGACGAGGTGGACCGTGCCGTCCTTGGCGATCACGCCGTGGCAGAGCGGCCCCGGCAGGCCCGCGTAGCCGTCCCGGCAGATCCGGACGGTGCCGGCGGTGCCTCGGGTCACGGTGTGGTGGATCATCACGCCGTGCACCGGGCCCCAGGGGCCCTTGTGGTTGCGGTTGTGGGTGGCCCAGTCGCCGACCTGGACGACCGTGAGGCCCTCGTCGCGCAGCGCGGTGAGGAACCTGTTCGCGGACATGGGGGCAGCCATGACGACTCCTTCCGGGGGACGGATCGGACCTCCGGAGTACCGGAGCGCGCCGCTCCGCCGCCATCCGTTCGGACGGTGTGCGAGCCGATCCGGACACGGGGCCGAAGGGGCGGCCGGGGATCGACCGTCCGACGGGAAAACCGGTGACATGCCCCGAAGATCTTCGAACAGTCCCACTCGATCGTGTAATGGCGCCGACACGCTGCGTACTGAAAGGCTTCTCCCGCAACTCAGTCATACGAGAGGGAGTTCCATGTCCGTAGGTTCGGTTGGCGACGAGGTCCTCGCGGAGCAGCAGGCGCCGCAGCAGAGTCTCGGCACCGCCGCCGCGCGGAACCTCGCCACGACCACCAAGTCGGCCCCGCAGATGCAGGAGATCACCTCCCGGTGGCTGCTGCGGACGCTGCCGTGGGTCCAGGTGCAGGGCGGCACGTACCGGGTGAACCGGAGGCTCAGCTACTCCGTGGGGGACGGGCGCGTCACCTTCGTCCAGACGGGCGAGCACGTCGCGGTGATCCCCGCCGAACTCGGCGAACTCCCCGCCCTGCGCGGTTACGAGGACGAGGACGCGCTGTCCGAGCTCGCCTCCCGCTGCACCCAGCGGGAGTACGCGGCGGGCGAGACCCTCGCCGTCGCGGGCACCCCCACCGACCGGGTGTACCTCCTCGCCCACGGCCGGATCGAGCAGATCGGCGAGGGGCCGTACGGCGACGAGGCCGTCCTCGGCGTCCTCGCCGACGGCGCCTACCTCGGCGAGACCGCCCTGATCCGCGAGGACGCCACCTGGGAGTGGACCGCCCGGGCCGCCACCGCCTGCACGGTCCTGGAGCTCACCCGGGCCGACGTGCGCAACCTCGCGGACCGGGCCGGCTCCCTCGCCACCCACCTCGCGACCGTCGCCGCCCTGCCCGAGCAGCGCACCAACAAGTACGGCGAGGCCGCCATCGACCTCTCCGCCGGCCACGTCGGCGAGGCCGTCGTCCCGCACACGTACGTCGACTACGACGCCTCGCCCCGCGAGTACGAACTGAGCGTCGCCCAGACCGTCCTGAAGGTCCACAGCCGCGTCGCCGACCTCTACAACCAGCCGATGAACCAGACCGAGCAGCAGTTGCGGCTCACGGTCGAGGCGCTCCGCGAGCGCCAGGAGTACGAGCTCGTCAACAACAAGGAGTTCGGCCTCCTCTCCAACTGCGACTACGAGCAGCGGATCCAGCCCCACGACGGCGCCCCCGGTCCGGACGACATGGACGAGCTGCTCTCCCGCCGCCGGGGCTCGAAGATGTTCCTCGCCCACCCGCGCGCCATCGCCGCCTTCGGCCGCGAGCTCAACAAGCGCGGTCTGGTGCCCGAGACCATCGACGTCAACGGCAACCGCATCCCGACCTGGCGCGGCGTGCCGATCTACCCGTGCAACAAGATCCCGGTCTCGGACGCCCGCACCACCTCGATCATCTGCATGCGCACCGGCGAGGCCGACCAGGGCGTGATCGGCCTGCACCAGACCGGCATCCCCGACGAGATCGAGCCCAGCCTCTCCGTCCGCTTCATGGGCATCGACGAGCAGGCGATCATCTCCTACCTGGTCACCGCCTACTACTCGGCGGCGGTCCTCGTCCCGGACGCGCTCGGCGTCCTGGAGAACGTCGAGGTCAGCCGCTGGCGCTGAGCCCGCGGCGCCCGGGGGCGGGGGAGTGGACCCTCCCGCCCCCGGGCGCCCCCGGCCCGCCGCGGCGGACGACCGCCGCGAAGGACGCGAAGGAAGTGACCGTGACCATGACCAGCGCGGACGCCGCCACCGGCGGCCAGGGGGCCGCGGCGCTCCTGGACCGGACGCGGACGGCCGTCCAGCCCCAGCTCCGCTCGACCGTCGAGACCCTGCCCGGTTCCATACGGCGGGTGGCGATGTACCACTTCGGCTGGGAGCACGCCGACGGCTCCCCGGCCGCCGAGCAGGCGGGCAAGGCCATCCGGCCCGCCCTCGTCCTCGCCGCGGCCCGCGCGCTCGGCGCCGAGGAGGCCCGCGCCGTGAAGGCGGCGGCCGCGGTGGAGCTCGCGCACAACTTCACCCTGCTCCACGACGACATCGTCGACGGGGACCCGACCCGGCGCCACCGGCCCACCGCCTGGACGGTCTTCGGCATCCCGGACGCGCTGATCGCGGGCGACGCGATGAGCGCGCTCGCCCTGCGGCTGCTCGCCGAGGACCCGCACCCCGCCTCGGCGGCCGCCTCCGCGCGCCTCGCCGCCTGCATCATCGAGCTCTGCGCGGGACAGCAGGCGGACTGCGCCTTCGAGCAGCGCGGTCCGCGCGAGGTCTCCCTCGACGAGTGCACGGCGATGGCCACCGCCAAGACCGGCGCGCTGCTCGGCTGCGCCTGCGCCCTCGGCGCGCTCTACGCGGGCGCGGGCGAGGAGGAGGTCGCGGCGATGGACGCCTTCGGCCGGGAGGCGGGCCTCGCCTTCCAGCTGATCGACGACCTCATCGGCATCTGGGGGGATCCGGAGCGCACGGGCAAGCCGGCCGGGGCCGACCTGGCCGCCCGCAAGAAGTCGCTGCCCGTGGTGGCGGCGCTCACCTCCGGGACCCCGGCGGGGGAGGAGCTGGCCGAGCTGTACTCCCGCCCGACCCTCGACGTGGCGGGGGTACGGGCGGCGGCGGACGCGGTGGAGCGGGCCGGCGGGCGCGACTGGGCGCAGGCCCAGGCGGCCGAGCGCATGGGGCGCGCCGTCGAGCACCTGGCGCAGGCGGTCCCGGACGTGGTGGCCGCGGGGGACCTGCTCGCCCTGGCGGAGTTCGTCACCCGGCGCACGCGCTGAGCCCCGTAACCGCGCTGAGCCCCGTACTCGCGCCGAGTCCCGTACTCGCGCCGGGCCCCGCTCCGGGCCCGGAGGCGGTCAGGTCTCGGGGACGACGCGGTTGACCACGGTCTCGATCAGGTCGTCCAGGTCCCGCTCGTCGTGGAGGCCGGGGACGGTGAAGTGGTCGAGCAGCAGCCCGGTGAGGGCGAAGTAGAGCAGCCGGACCGTGTCCGCGTCCCCGGGCATCCCGGAGTCCAGGTGCAGCCGGACGTTCTCGTCCAGGTCGGAGCGGAGCACCTTGGTGAGCTGCGTCCGCAGCTCCGGGCGGCGCACGGCCTCCAGGCGCAGTTCGAAGAGCCCCAGGTAGCAGGTGCGCTCGGCCGCCATGCGCCGGGCGAGCCAGCGCATCAGCTCGACCATCAGCTCCCTGCCGGGCGCGGGCCGCATGGCGGTGTCGATGGCGCCGGGCTCCGGGGTGAGCCGTACGAAGATCCGGTCGCCGACCTGGGAGAGCAGCTGGTCCCGGTCGGTGAAGTAGTTGGACGAGGTGCCCGTGGGGACCCCGGCCCGGGCGTCGACCGCCCGGAAGGTCAGCCCGCGGGCGCCTTCGTCCGCCAGGACCTCGATCGCCGCGTCGAGCAGGGCCGTACGGCGTTCCGGGTTTCTCGCCATGTGGGGCTCCATCCGTGCTGAGCGTGTTCGCCCCGACGATAGGGCTTGCGCAACCACTACAAGTGAAGCACTATAACTGTCGTGGTTGCGGAAGTGGCCACGTCCGAGCCCCCGAAAGAAGAGGACCGGTTTGCGCAAGCTGACCTACTACATCGCCTGCACCATCGACGGCTTCATCGGTGACCCCGAGGGTGACGCCACCTCCATGTACAAGTACGTGGACGAGGCGTACCTCCGGTGGATGAACGCCTCGTACCCGGAGACGGTCCCCACCCAGGCCCGGGAGACCCTCGGCATCGACGGCCCCCACGAGCGCTTCGACACCGTGATCCAGGGGATGGGGTCGTACCGGCTCGCCCTGGACATCGGCGTCACCAGCCCCTACAACCACCTGCGCGAACTCGTCGCCACCCGCTCCCCGGCCGAGTCGCCCCACCCGAACGTCGAGCTGATCCGCGACGACCTCGTCGGCCGCGTCCGCGAACTCAAGGCCGAGGACGGCCCGCTGGACATCTGGCTCTGCGGCGGCTCCACCGTCGCCGGCGAACTCGTCGACGAGATCGACGAGCTGATCATCAAGACCTATCCGCAGGTGTACGGCACCGGCATGCCGATGTTCGGCGCCGGCTTCGAGCCCCGGGACTTCGAGCTGGACGACGTCCGCGCCTTCGACAACGGCGTGCTCGTCCGCCGGTACTCCAGGAAGCGGTAGCGCCCGCGAGTGCGCCCGTGCGCCCCTGTGCGGAGTCGTACTCGCGTACGGAGGCGTGTGCGGGCGGGGCGTCCTACCCTGAAGACATGGGCGACGAGACGTCTCGCACGACGCGGGACCCGCTGGCCGAGCACCCCTGCCCGGCCTGCGGCGGACCGCGCACCGTACTGGCCGCCCGGCACAAGGTCCTCGGGGCCTGGGTGCCGGAGTGGGAGGTGCAGCCCTGCCGCAACCCGGAGTGTCCGCTCCACGAGGAGCGCGAGGGCTCCGAGGAGCACGGGCGCGAGGGCGGTGAAGGCGCGGAAGCCGCGACACCGCACGTGACCGGCAAGGACGACGAGATCGGGAGAAGTCCGGCCCCGGGGTGACCGGACGCGCGGTGGAGCCGGTCATACCGCTACAGTCCGCGCATGTCATCGGAGTCGACGGAAGTCTGGACCGGCTGGTACCGGGACCGCAGCGGCGCGGAAGCGATCGTCATCACGGCCGACGGGCGGCACGTCGCCGTCCGGATCAGGGGGACCGAGTACGCGGGCGAGGGCTTCGCCGCGCTCACCGCCGCCGACGGGCGGGCCCTCACCGGCTGCGTCCTGGAGTGGGACCTCCCGCTCCCCGTCGTCGCGGACGGCGCCTCCCAGCGGGCCACGCTGAGCTGCCTGTTGACGCTCGGCGAGCGGTCCGACCTCAGCCTGACGCTGCACTACGGCGGCGCCGCCTTCGAGGCGTGCGTCGCGGGCGGCGACTTCGAGGGGGCGCTCGACCGGGTCCGGCGCCAGCTGCCGCCCGGGACGGACTTCGGCCGCGGCCTCCTCCAGTCGGCCTGACGGAACGAAGGCCCCGGAACGAAGGGTCCGGGGGCGGGACCCCGGGGAACGGGGACGGCGGCGCCCGGGGAGGGACGCCGCCGCCGTACTCGTACTCCTGTCCCGTCAGTTCTTGAGGGCCGAGGCGAGGCCGTAGCGCCACAACTGGTCGACGCGCGAACGCTCCTGCGCGTTCGGCTGGGAGTTCCGGCAGGACGTGCCGGGGCCGCCGCCCGACATCAGCTCGCTGCACGGACCGCTGTAGTGGTCCGGAAGGCCGAGGACGTGCCCGGTCTCGTGGGCGGTCACCCGGGTCGAGTCGTACTGCTGGTTCTGCCGGTAGTCGAGGAAGATGTAACCGCTGCCGTGGCCGTTGGTGCTGGCGTACGAGCCGCGGGAGTCGTTGCCCTCGTAGTACGAGAAGTCGGGGCTGCCGCCCTCGACGAGACGGACGTTCGCCACCGAGCTGTTCCATATCTGGGCCGAGCGGGCGATCTGGGTGCGGAAGCTCGGCGCGTTGGCGGCGCTGTAGACGACGGTGACGGCGGCCGCGCCGGGAGCGGCGGCCCGCTTCTTCGCCACCGACTTCACGACGGCCTCGAAGAAGGCCTGGTTGGCCTTGGCCTCCTCGGCCGAACCGGCGTACGCCACGGTGGCGTTGCCGGCGGACACGGCCCGGTCGTCGGGCGCGGCGGCGGCCGGGGCCGCGCCGAGGGAGGCGGCGAGACCGAGGCCGAGGACGGAGGTCAACGCGGCGGTGAGGACCTTGGGATGACGCATGGGGGGCTCCTCCTGTGTGGGGTTGGGGAGAGTCTGGAGGTAGCCGGGGCGTACGGGGATGATGCCAACCCCCGATAGCCCCACCGCATCACCCCGCCTCGTCCCGTCAACCGCCTTGGAATGAAAGGTGATTGAGGGGTTCCGGGTATCTGGTGTGTCCCAGGGAGCCGCCCTACCCTCGGGGCATGGAGCTGGAGGTGAGACATCTGCGCGCGCTCTGCGCCATCGCGGACGCGGGCAGCCTGCACAAGGCGGCGCGTCAACTGGGCATGAGCCAACCCTCGTTGACCACCCAGTTGCGCCGGATCGAGAACTCCCTGGGCGCCGAGCTCTTCTCGCGCGGCCGCACCGGCTGCCGCCCCACCCCGCTCGGCCGCTCGCTGCTCAGCCGGGCCCGCCCCCTGGTCGCGGACATGGCCGCGCTCGTCACCGAGACCCGGGCCGCGGCCGCCCGCGCCGGCGGCCCCGGGCTCCGCGTCGGCTCCACCGCGAGCCGGGCGCTCCCGGGCTGGCTGCGCCGGCTCCGCCAGCGGCTGCCCGGCACCGAGGTCGGCCTGCGGGTGGACGTCTCCGCCCACGCGCTGCTCCGCATGGTCGCCGCCGGCCAGCTCGACGTGGCCTTCGTGCACGAGGTGGAGGGCTGTCCGTTACGGGTCCCCGAGGGCCTCACGGGGCGGGTCCTGGTCGCCCGCGAACCGCAGTTCGTCTCCATGGCCCGCGACCACCCGGCCGCCGCCCGGCCCGTCGTGGACCTCGCCGACCTCGCCGACGACCACTGGATGGTCGACCCGACCGTCGACGGCGAGTGGGACGGGCTGCGCCGGGTCCTGCACGCCGCCGGCATCGACCCGCCGCTGCTGCACGGCGACTACCACACGGCCGCCTCGCTCATCGCCCTCGGCGAGGCCGTCGCCCCCTGCCAGCCGACCTCGGGCCCGCGCGAGGACATGGCCGTCCGCCCCCTGCGCGGCGACCCCCTGGCGGTCCGCCTCCTGCTGTACGCCCGCCCGGGCGCCCCGCTGGACGCCCTGTACGCGGAACTCGCCGCCGCCTACCGCGAGGCGGCCCTGCGCGCGGCCCCGTACCGCGAGTGGTTACGGGGCCAGGGGGCGGCGGCGGAGGTGTCGGTGGGCCCGTGCCTGACACCGGCGTGAGCGACGGGACCGGAAGCCCCTGGCACGACCGCCGCACGCCGACGCACACTCTCCGGGTGATCACCCTGCACCCCGTCCTGGAGGTCCGCTCCACCGCCGGCTTCGACCTGTGGCCGGTGGCGCCCCTCGCCCCGTACGGCTTCGTGCCCCTGAACGGCACCCTGACCCCGGCCGAGATCGGCACCGCCGTCCTGAGCATCGCGCAGGCCAACGACGTCGAGCCGGAGGACGGGCGGCGAAGGCCGTCGGGCCCTCTGGGGTCCCTCCTCCACGGCCTGCTCACCCTGGACGACCTCTTCGTCCCCGGCGGCCTCCGGGTGACCGACCCGGCGACCGGCACCGTCCTGTCACCGGGCTGCTGCAACGGCCTGGAGGAACGCGGCGACTGGTCGGAGGTCGTCGACGGCGACGGCTGGGCCTCTTTCGGCCACGACCCCTCCCCGCTCGCCGAACGGATCGGCGACCGGGCCCGCCTCACCGTCGACGCGGACCGCGAGGACAGCCCGGTGATCGACCTCCCCCTCACCGACCTCCGCGACCTCCTCACCACCGCGGAACGCGACCTGACGGCCTTCCTGCACCTGACCACCACCTGGACGACCGACCACCTGCCCGCCCACGCGCCCCGGCTCCGGGAGGCCCTTGCTCGCACCCTTGGCCTGCCCGACCGCGGCTGATCCCCCGGCGGAGCCGGAGGCCGTATGGCACGGGTCCTCAGGGGCGCCCGTGGGGGAGAGGACACCCGGGGTCCAGATGGGGAAGGTGCACCGGGCGTACGGTCGTCCACCGGTGACCGCGTCGGGCCGGCGTCACCGTGACGTGATGCCGGCTCGCTCGGCGTGCGGTGAAGCACGGGCAGTGGGTCGGACGACGGGCCGCCCGGCGCCGTGCGTCGGAAACCCGTGGCGAAGAAGAGGCCGCATCGAAAGGAAGAACGCCGACCGGACACGGCCTGATAGCCTGCGCTCTTCGCCGGTCGCCCGGACGGAGTATCCGGCAGGTCTTCATGTCTCGTTCCGAACGGCTCACGGCAGCCCTCGAAACCCTGGATCGCGCCTTCGCCCGGGAAGAGCCCTTCCCCGTCACGGGCTGCACGTACTGTTACGGCGACCAGCACTTCGCCCTTCTTTCCGGGCCGCTGGACCTCGTCCCCGACGACCTGGTGTCCTCGGTCGCCGGGGAGGTACCCGACCACTGGGACGCCTTTCCCCGGCTCTACCGCCGCCTGGTCCCGCGCATCGTCCGCCCGCTCGTCACCGGCCGGCTCCACGTCGACGAGGAGCTCATCGCCTCGCGCCTGGTCCAGGCGGGCTGGACCACCTGGGACGCATCCTTGACCGAGGCCCTGCGTGACGTCTGGTCCGCCTGGTGGCAGAGCACGCTCCACACCCACCCCGCCCCCGTACACATCCGGGCGACCCTCGGTTCCGTCACCGTGGCCACCGACAGCCTGCGTCCCTGGCTGGACACCTGGGCCGCGACCCGCACCTCGTCCGCCGACGCGCACTTGGCAGACCTCGTCGACGACGTGATGTCCGAGGCCGACGTGACCGACCTGCGCATGGGCTTCTACGACGAATACGCCGCCGCCCCCGAACTGCTGGGCTGGCTCCTCACCGAAGTGCGCGACCGCGTCACCGACACGCGTCTCGACGATCCTTCGATCCACGAGTACCTGCGGACGGTTGCCCGGCGCTCCGGCTGATCTCCCCACCCCTTCCGGAACGCCCGGAGGGGCGTGTCCGACGGGTGGTCACCGCCGACTCGTCGACGTCCCGGACCAGCCGGTGGGAGTGGGCCAGGGGACGTCCGTCTCGACGGCGGCGGTGTAGTCGACGCCGGGGACGGAGAAGCCGTAGAGGCGGCGGACCTCGTCGCCGAACCAGTCCAGGTCGGCGAGTTCGGTGACGGTGTCGCCGGTCGCGGTGTTCCAGCGCTCGGCGACGGCGTGCTGCACGGCGGGGTCGAGTTCCCAGGTGTCGAGGCGGACCCGGCCCTCGTCGTCGAGGTCGAGGGGGCGCGCGCCGGTCAGCCGGTCCCACAGCTCCACCAGTTGACCGACCGGGGCCACCATGGCGTCGCCGAGGACGCCGCGCAGCAACCCGACGTACAGGGCGATGCCGGGGATGGCGGTGGAGGACTGGGTGACGGCGGCGGCGTTGACCGAGGTCACGGCCCGGCCGCCCACGGTCTTGCCGAGGCGCTCGTCCAGCGTGCGCGCGGTGGCCTCCAGATGGGTCTTCGCGGCGCCGATGGTGCCCTGCCGGTAGATCGCCGCGGTGAGCGGCGAGCCGATGTAGGACAGGGCGGCGGTGGTGAAGCCGTCGGCGAGCAGGGACCGGTCGGCCAGGAAGCCGACCCACCGTTCCCAGTCGTCGCCGCCCATCACCGCCACGGTCTGCTCGACGTCGTCGCCCTCGGCCGGCGCGGTGGTGACCTCCTTCACCTCCGGGCCGCCGTGCTCGTCGAAGACGAGCGTCTTGGTGGTGTACGGCGAGCCGATCGGCTTGAGGGCCGAGGCGTACACCTCGCCGGTGTCCGGATCGGTGCGGCGGGGCGCGGCCACCGAGTAGACCAGGAAGTCGAGCCGTCCCCCGAACCGCTCGACGAGGAGGTCGGCGACCTGTTCCTTCACCGTGTCGCCGAACGCGTCGCCGTTGACGAAGACCATGTCCCGCCCGTGCTGCCGGGCGAGCCGGGCGGTGGCGGCGGTGCGGTACCAGCCGGCCGTGCCGGTGCGCCGCGCGGGCGCCTTCTCGAAGCAGACGCCGATGCCGCGGATGCCGACGCGGGCCAGGCCCGCGACCGTGGCGGCCAGGCCGTACCCGGCGGACGAGCCGATGATCAGGGCCACCGGCCCTTCGCCTCCGGTGGCGACGGGGGCGGGCACGGCTTCCCACATGTCGTCCACCAACCGGCGGCAGCCGCCGGGGTGGGAGTCGAGGAACAGGAAGCCCCGGCTCTTGGGCGCGATGACGCGTTCGCTCATGGTGGGGTGCCCCCGGTGTCGTCACGGACATGGACGCGGCGGAGTCTCGGCCGCCCCGCCCCGCAAGTCTGCGGCCGCGCCGACGAGCGTGGTGATCTTGAGCGGCACAACGATGGGCTGCGGGGCTTGGAGGGTTTCCACCAACTCGGACGGAGAGGGCGACCGGTGGATCGGGCGGCTCTGCTGCCCGGTGCGGCCGTCGTCGGAGCAGGTCGGAACGCTGTGGCTGTTGTCGGAGCAGGCCGGAACGCTGTGGCCGTTGTCGAAGCAGGTCGGAACACGGTGATCGTTGTCGGAGCAGGCTGGAACACTGCGACCGTGAACGACGAAGCACCCCAGGACGCTCCCGACGCTCCCTTCGACCTCCTGCCGCCCGCGGCGCGAATGCAACTCGACGGCACCGCCTGGGAGGAGTTGCCGCACGTCTGCATGGGTCGGCACGGGGTGCCCGACACCCCGGACGTCCTCGGCGACCTGCTCGCGGCCGACCCGGGCCGGCGGGCGCGGGCGGTGGGGGACCTGTACCGGTTGCTCCTCCACCAGGAGCGGGTGTTTCCGGCGACCGCCCCGGCGGCCCTGGTCGTCGCCCGTCTCCTCGACGACCCGCGCACCCTCGTCGAAGACCGGTGGGAGCGCAGGGCCGGTCGGCGGTCGCTTCGCGCCGAACTGCTGAACTGGCTGGCTTCGTTCGCCGACATCGCCCGCCTGGACGTCGAGGATGTCGAGGACGGTGTCGGCACGGCGCGGGATCCGGCTGCCGCTCGTGCGGCAAGGCCCGTACTCCATGACCGCGTCGCGGATTTCTGCGACGACGACGACCCATTGGTGAGGGAGGCCGCGCTCGCGGCCACCGCCCTGCTCCTGGCCGACCCCGCCCTCGCCTCGTCCGCGCCCCGGTACGCGCCCGCCGTTCGCCAGGTCCTTGCCGTGAGCGCGGACTCGTCCTACCGGTGGATCGCCCGGGAACGGCTGGCTGCCTGGGGGGAGGACGTCACCGGTCTCGTCACCGCCGAGGAGGAGCGCCGCGCGGCCCTGGACCAGGCACGCGAGCTGGCGGACGACCCGTTCGCGGAGGGGCAGGGGCAGGCGATCCGCTGGCTGGAAGAGCAACCCGAGGACACCGCGGCTCCGGAACGACTCGGCCGCCGACGCAAGGACCTGACCGCGCCCAGTCCGGCCGCCCCGCACGAGCCGGCCCCCGAGCCGCCTGTGGCCGCCCCGGGGAGCGGGGCGGGGTACCGCGGCCCGTGGCGGATCGCCCGGGAGGAGGAGCGCGCTGAGTGGACGTTCACGCCGTACGTAGGAGTCGGCCCCCTGCACTTCGGGATGACCTCGGAGCAGATCACCCGCGTCCTCGGCGAAGGACCGACTCTCTCGTCCTACTCCCACCGCGGCGAAGACCATCAGCAGCTCGATTACGCCGACTTCACCGAGAGCGGGATCAGGGCCCTCTTCCACGAAGGCCGCCTGGGGTGCGTCGCAGCAGACGCCCTCACCGGCCCCCAGGTGCGGCTGGACGCGGCTCCGCTGACCGGCTGCGCGCCCTCCCGCGTGGAGGACTGGCTCGTCCACCGCACGGCACCGCGGCCCGGCAGCCTGACGTACAGCCCCGCCGCCGATCCGGTCTTCGCCGACCTCGGCCTGGCGATCCGGTCCCAGCGGGCCGGCGACGCCGTCCTGACCCGGCCCCTCTTCCTGCTCCACGACTGGCTCGACCTGTGGCACGCACTGCCCGCCGACGAGTGGAACCACCCCTGAGGGGTCACCCTGCTCCACGCGCGCGTGAACCGGGCGCGGAAAGCCGGTCGGCCCGTCCCGCACACGTGCGGGACGGGCCGACCCGACCGGAAGAAGACCGGGCCTTCTCCGACCAGGCCTTCTTCGTCCTCGGAATTGTCCGGCCGATCATGTGACTACTACGCAGCCGTGTCGCTGATGTGCGCATGGGGCGGGGTGATCCGACGGATGCCGAGTGGGAACGGCTGCGGCCGTTCCTTCCGGTCAGCGATGGGCGGTGTGGCAGGTGGCGGGATCATCGGCAGGTGATCGACGGGATTCCGCACCGGGCGCGGACCGGCGTTCAGTGGCGTGACCTGACCGAACGGTTCGGCCCGTGGAAGACGGTCTATGAACGCCACCGTCTGTGGTCGGCCGACGGAACCTGGGAACGCCTGCCGCAACCCTCGTCACCCGGCTCCGTTCGTGAGGGCCGGAATCAGTCCTCATCCTCAGGCAGGTGGAAGTAGACGGTCCCCGACCGCCAAGGGCCGTGCTCGGTCATCTCCGACGCGATGACCACGTCCTGGATCTCGGCCGGGCCCAGAGCCTCGATGGAATCGGCCAGCCGCCGCAAGAGTGCCGGAACACTGTCGCAGCCGGGGCCGGCGGGGTTGGCCTGCGAGAAGTGGCGCACGGTCCAATGCGCCGGCTTGTCCATCACGGACCGATCGTAAGACCTGCCATCCGCTGGTCAGCAAGCGATGGCAGGACGAGGCGACTCATCCGGAACGGACGGCACGGTGATCGACCGGACAAGTCCTGGTCGGCAGCGCCTACGACGGAGACCGAGACCCGGCCGCCCGGCAGTCGCTCTACCAGTGGCAGACGCCTCGGTACGACCTGGCCGGTCTCGTCGCCAAGCGACTCGATGATGTACGCGGACGCGTCGTCGACATCGGCTGTGTCAACGGCAGGTCCGTCCAACGGCTTCGCCAGGACCGCCTCGGCCTGTCCCTGCTCGGCCTCGACATCGCCCCCATGGCTTCGTACCACGCCTGGGCGGACCAGCACGACGCGACCATCGACCGCGCCTGCACACTCGTCGCCGACCACATCGCCCGCTACGGCGCGTACGAGGTCACCTGCCTCGGAGGGATCCTCGTCTGCCGCTGCTGAGATCAGTCCAGCGGCGGCCAGGGCCCGTCCAGCAGGCGGCCCGCCTCCTCGACGATCTGTTCCGCCAGGTGTTCCCGGTCTCCCTGTCGGATCGCCGCCCGGTCGTTGTAGGCGTCGGTCTTCTCGATCAGTGGCGTGAGCCGCTGCGGGCGGGCCAGTGCGCCCCACCCTTCGTACGTGATCAGGTCACCGCCGGCGCCGGGGTCCAGGCTGCCGTTCACGATCAGACGGAGCCACCAGCGGACGAGCTCCCAGCGGGCCGCTTCCCACGGGAGGCCGGTGGTGTCGGCCGGGAGGTCCCGGAGCAGGCCGAGTTCGTCCAGCACCTGGTCGAAAAGGGCGTCGGCCTGCTCGTGCTCGGAGCGTGACAGGCCGGCGAGGAGGGGAAGGGACTCCGTCTCGACGTCGAGGACCAGGGCCGTGAGGCCGGCTTCAATGAGCTGCTCCGGGCGGTGCCGGCGGCCGATCAGGCGTTCCAGGGCCAGCATCCGGATGCAGTCGACGGCCTCCCTCGCGGTCATGGCGTACGGTGTGAACGGCGTGGGCGCGGTGACGTCGACACCTGGCCCGCCCTCCACGAAGTACGACCAGAAGTCGATGGTCGCGTGGGCGAGGAGACCGTTCGACCGGCCGGTGAACTCGTGGTGGACGTAGTCGGTGAGGTCGTTCCCGTAGAGGATGATGTCGGTCTGGTGGACGGACAGCACGGGATGACCGTGCTCGCCCGCCGTGCCGGGCAGGTAGCGGTGCCCGTAGACCGGGACCAGCTGCGGCACGCTCTCCAGCTCGGTCCTCGCGACGCGCAGTGCCTGGGATGTCTCCGCCGGCCTCGACGGCCAGGCAGGATGCCAGAACCCGTTGTGCTCCACGTCGAAGAGGACCCCCTCCACCGGCCACGCCAGCCGCCCGGCCAAGTCCTGAGGGTCACCGTCGCGCCAGTCGGGCCACCCCGAGGAGCCCTGCGGAAGCCCGGCGGTAAGGAAGACCCGGTGATCCGCCGCGAAGGTGAAGCCGAACCGTGTCTCGACCGCGTCGAGCTCTCGCTCGGTGAGGCCCGGACCGATCTCGCTTCGAAGCATCCCTTGCAGGGCACGGGCGGCTTCCAGGGTCAGTCGTGGGGGCGACGGCGTGTTCACGCCTGCCAGCGTAGGGAGTGGTACGGCCGCATGTGACAGGAGGTTGTCGTGGCCCGCTACCTCACCACGTATGCGCTGCGACGACCTCGGCGCCGTTCGGGCTCCCTGTAGCGTCCGCCCGGAGGGGAGCGATCGGCAGGTTGCCGGCGCGAGGGTTCCTACCCGAGGGTAGGGGTAACGGCCGCTGCCGGCCCGGCCGGGACGCCAGCCGTTGCAGTAGCAGTAGCAGCAGCAGTGTTCTTCGGCCGGTCGTTCTTCTGGTCGCTCCCCGTCCCGCATGCCGTCACGGCCGCGAAGACGATGACGACCGCGGCGGCGGACAGGGCGGGCTTGCGCATGAGGGCTTCGGAGTGCGGCTGGTCCGGGCACCCCCTCCCCACGGCTACTGGGTGGCGTCCCTCGGACGAATCTTCACCTCATCAACGATGTGCCCGACGGGCTGACTCGACGAGCGCGATCCTTTGTCGGCACGCACGGCGTCAAGGTCGACGTTCGCCCCGTCGAGGGGTACAGGCAGTGGTGGCTGGAACGGGACGTCCCAGCCGCGGTGATCGATCGGATGGCGGCCTATCAGGAGCGGTGGGGCGGTCTGCTCCCGCCGGTGCGCGAGGTGCGGGGCCTGACCGACACCTGGTGGAGAGGGACCGACTCGCTGGTGGCCCTCTACGGCGGGGAGGCCACGTCACTCGACTTCTCCCGGGGCCGCATCGCGGTGATCGACTCCGGCCTCGACGAGTGGGGACTGCGAGGAGGCGTGGACGACTGCCCTTGTCGTTCCACCTCGTCCGGCCGGGGTGGACAGGGAGCGGGCGATGCTGCCGAGGGCGGGGCCGTCGGGCTGCCGCACACGGCCCACCCACGACCTGCGCCACTTTTGCGTGCACCTGTGGCCCGGGGAAGAAGACCGCACCCGGGCCGTCATGGACGCCGTGCTCGGCGGCCTGCGGACCGGGTGCGGACAGGTAGGCGACTTGACCGGCGAAATCGCAGGTCAGACGACTTGACCAGAGATCAGGCCTTCTTCGTCTCCCAGAAGATGCGGTCGATCTCGGCGATGAGTTCCAGCGCCTTCTCGCCCGTCTTCGGGTCCGTCGACGCCTTGGCGGCCGAGAGGGCCTTCAGGGTGTCGTTGACCAGCTGGTTGAGCTCGGGGTACTTCTCGAAGTGCGGGGCCTTGAAGTAGTCGCTCCAGAGCACCGAGACGTGGTGCTTGGCGAGCTCCGCGCGCTGCTCCTTGATGACCGTGGCGCGGGCCCGGAAGTGCGGGTCCTCGTTGGCCTGGTACTTCTCCTGGACAGCCTTGACGGACTCGGCCTCGATGCGGGCCTGGGCCGGGTCGTACACGCCGCACGGGAGGTCGCAGTGGGCGCTGACCTTCACCTTGGGGGCAAACAGGCGGGAGAGCATTGAGCCGTCCTTCCTCGTGATCGTCTTCTCAGGTGGGACATTACTCGGTGAGAAGGGCGTTTTCTCGGGCGCCCCCTGGGGCTTAGGTCAAAAGTCCAGGGTCACCATGGGACTCGTGTACGAGTGGACGAGTGGATCGGGAGGTGCCGGATGAGCGGGTCGGGGCCGGAGCGGGCGGGGGAGGCCGGGGCTCCGTTCGGGATCGCCGAGGTGACGGGCGTGTCGATGGTGCCCACGCTGCTGCACGGGGACCGGCTGCTCGTGCACTACGGCGGGCGGCTGCGGCCCGGGAGCGTGGCCGTGCTGCGCCATCCGCTCCAGCAGGACCTGCTCGTCGTGAAGCGGCTGGTTGAGCGACGCGACGGCGGCTGGTGGGTGCTCGGCGACAACCCGGACGCCGAGGGGGACAGCCGGGTCTTCGGGGCCGTACCGCCCGAACTCGTGCTCGGGCGGGTGCGGGCGCGGTACCGGCCGGTGACGCCGGGGCGTCAGCGCTCGGCCGGGGTGGTGTTCTCCTGGCTCGTCTCGTGCGTCAGGCCCGTGTGGTCCGTGCGCCCGGCCTCCAGGCGCTTGCGGGCCCGGTAGGCCGCCACGTTGGCGCGGGTCGCGCAGCGGTCCGAGCAGTAGCGGCGGGAGCGGTTGGTCGAGGTGTCGAGGTAGGCGTTGCGGCAGGGCGGCGCCTGGCACAGGCCCAGCCGGTCCGCGCCGAACTCGGTGAGGTGGAAGGCGAGCCCCATCGCGCAGATGGCCGCGTACCCCGTCGTCGCGTTCGAGGAGTGGTCGGCGAGGTGCATGTGCCAGCGCGGCCGGCCCTCCTCGTCGAGGATGTCGTGGCCCGAGATCTGAGGGCTGACCGGGAACTCCAGGAGCAGGGAGTTCAGCAGGTCCACGGCCCCCGTGTGGTCGCCCTCGTCGGCCGCCGTGAAGACCGCCCGCAGCCGGGTCCGGATCGCGCGGAAGCGGGGCACGTCCGCCTCGGTGACCCGCCGGGCCATCTGGGAGGCCGAGCCGAAGAGGTCCCGCACCACCTCGACCGAGGCGAGGGAGTCCTTGCCGCGGGTCGGCTCCTCGGTGTTGACCAGACGCACGGCGAAATCCGAGTAATGGGCCAGTTCCACTTGTAGTCCTTACTTCGGCGGGCTAGTGTCTCGGTCGAAGGGGGTAACGGCTGTTTCCCCTTCGAGGGTATTACGAAGTGGGGAGGGTGCGACGATGACCGGAACCGACTGGGCGGGCTGGCAGCAGAGCTGGGACCGTCAGCAGGAGTGGTACATGCCGGACCGCGAGGAGCGGTTCCGCGTGATGCTCGACATGGTCGAGGCGCTGGTCGGGCCGAAGCCCCGCGTCCTCGACCTCGCGTGCGGTACGGGAAGTATCACGGATCGGCTCCTCAAGAGGTTCCCGGAGGCGACCAGCACCGGCGTCGACCTCGACCCCGCCCTCCTCGCCATCGCCGAGGGGTACTTCGCCGGGGACGAGCGCGTCACCTTCGTGACCGCCGACCTCAAGGACCCCGCGTGGGCCGCGGACCTGCCGTACGACGCGTACGACGCCGTCCTCACCGGGAGCGCCCGCAAAACGCACATGCGTGCGGAAGCGGAGTTCGCGCAAGATGGATCGCATGATTACGACGGAGTACGACGGGTGCGGTAAGTGCCTGGTAGGGGTACGTCGCCTCTCTCGCAAGTCTGACTCCACCAACAGCCCGGAAAAGCAGCTCGGCCAGGTGCTCAGCGCCGTGGAAGCGGTCGGCGGGCACGTCATCGCGTGGGCGGACGACTGGGAGGTGTCCGGTGCGACCGATCCCGTGACGCGTCCGAAGCTCGGCCCGTGGCTCCGCGACGAGATGGGCCCGTACGACGGGATCGCCGGCTCGGCGGTCGACCGGATCGGACGCAACCAGCGGGACGTACTGAACACGGCGTACATGGTCCACGAATCGGGCCGCCTACTGATCACCTACGGCCACGACGGACCGTGGAACCTGGAAGACCCCGCCGATGAGATGCGGCTCTCCATGGAGTCCTTCGGCGCGCAGATGGAGCTACGCGCCATCCAGAAGCGCAACCGGGACGAGACGAAGCGGGCGCGCAGCGCTGGACAACCGAAGCAGAAGAACCGGTACGGGTACCAGTTCGTACGGCTCATCCCCACCGGCAACGTCGACCGGGTGGAGCTGGACCCCGTGGCCTCCCTCATCCTCCGAGACGTCGCGGAACGCATCCTCGCCGACGAGACCGGAACGGTGACCGTCCACACCGAGGCCGCTCGCCTGAACCGCGCGGGCGTGCTGTCGCCTGCCGACCACCGCGCCGTCATGTACGGACGCAAGTCCAAGGGGACCTTGTGGAACGCCAAGGCTCTCAAGCGGATGCTCACCAGCGAAGCGTCCTTGGGGTACCTCATGCACGACGAGCGCCCCGTGATCGGCCCGGACGGGCACGCGGTGCGCATCGCCGATCCGCTCTGGGACCACGCCACCCGTGACGCGCTGATCAAGAAGACCGCCCCGAAGTGGACCGGGACCCGTGCGCCGAAGGGGGTGCGTCTGCTCTCGGGTATCGCGTTCTGTGGCGGGTGCGGCCAACGGCTCTACATGGTGGCCCGGACGGGCCAGAACCCGTCATACGGCTGCACGGCGCGCACACGCGGCGTCCCGTCGTCCGTCGGGTGCAAGCCCGCCCCCACCATGTCTGTCCCCATGCTGGACGAGCACGTGTCGACGTGGTTCCTGGCCGAGTACGGCGACCACCAGGTGATGCGCAAGGAGTTCGACCCCGGCACCGGCTACGCCGCTCGAATCGCCGAGATCGAAGCGGACCGTACGCGGCTCCGTGGAGACCGCCAGGCGGGTCTGTACGAGTCTGATAGCGACACGGAGTGGTACCGCACCGAGTACGCCCGGATGACGCGGGAAATCGAAGATCTCAAGCGGCTCCCCGAGCGGCCAGCGGGGATGCGGTGGATGCCCCTGGGGCGGACGATCGCTGATGACTGGAAGACCGCCCCGGACGACGTCGCCCGTAGGGAGATCCTGAACGAGTACGACGTTCGGGTGACGCTGCACCCGCGCGGTGCCAAGCACCGAGTGCGTGTGACCGGACTCGACCCGGAGCAGAGGGCGGCAGAACAGAACACGGCGCGCGACCACGCCGAGACGGCTGCATTGGCTGACTTGGAGGATGCTGAGGAAGCACTCTGACCTCTGACGTTCCTACCTCACGAAGCCCCGGTAGTCCCTCGCGGACCGCCGGGGCTTTGCTGTCCGCAGCGGGCCGACCAGCGGGCGGAGCCATGACGGTATGACGATTCAGAGTGTTTTTCGTACGGACATAGAAAAATAAGAGGGATACCGAAAGAGCCACCAGAACGCCATGCCGTCATGGTCGACCGTCCGGGAATCTCTCCGTCCCTACTACTTCCGGAAGCAGGAGGACGAGCGGAACCCGACGACCCCGAGGGGCGCGGGAAACCTTCCGTCCCTACTACTCCCAGAAGAGGACGCCGGGACTACCGCGCACCCCACCGACCCGGAACGGGCGGTCCGAGTGCCCGGCCCTCTCCGATGCTCTGCCCGTGCAGCACGCACCCTCACGGGGTGGCCGCAGTGGTCGTGAGGCAGAGCGCGGGGGACCACACCGCCCACCAGTAACCGGCTCGTCCGCGAGTCGCCGAACGGGGTCGCAAGCCCGTGTGGTCCCCCATCGTGTCCGGACCGGCCCGAGCCGGCGAGGACGAGCACGCCCACTGACCCAACGGCTAGAGGTGCGCGGTACCGGCCCCGCGAGGGAGACCCGGAGGAAACCCGCAGAGTTCCCCGGTTCAAGTCCGGGGGTGGGCACAACGAGCGCCAGGACGACGACACCGAGGGGGCGCACGTGCGCTGTATCGACTGCCAGGAACCCGCGACCCATCGGGGCCGCTGCAAGACCCACCACGCCGCGTACGAGGGTCGTCCGGCCGTCCGGCAGCGTCGAGCACGGGGACGACGTCGAGCGGCCCGCAACGACGCTGCTGCACGGCTCCGCCGGGTCATCGAGCGGAAGGGGACCGCGTGGTGTGACTGGTGCCTGAACGACTTCCCCACGGTGGACGTGGACGTGGACCACGTGCGGCCCCTCTCGATGGGAGGGACCGACACGGACGGGAACGTTCAAGTGCTGTGCCGGGGGTGTCACCGGCTCAAGACGGCGACGGAGTTCGGGACGGCCTAACTGTCTTCCGGGAGGTTCTCATCGTTCGATGATGGACGCTTGGCTACAGACAGCGCGTAGACCCCAGTCAGGGCAAGTCCGATTGCAATCACCCCTTGGACAGCTAGCAGTTGCACCCGCTCGGACACGTTCTCCATCCGCAAGTTGAACTTTCCCGAAGAGAGTTCGAACTTGCTTGTGGTCGTGGGCTCCGCGTCATCGGAACCGGTGAGTTCAGACATGGTGGCAGGACACAGCATCCCGGAGGGCGAGTCAACTCCCATGTTCCCCCGCTGGAGGCGGTCTCCCATGCGCCGACAACACAGCACCGGGTGTTAGCGCTGTGACCACCACGTCCCGGCCACCCCGCCGACCGTGGTCGTTATGGCGATGAGCCACCCCGGCACGCGCTGAATGGTCAAGTGCAGTGATCCGCATCGAAGTTCGAAGTGCGGCGGGGCATCGGTCGGGTCCTTGCTGCGGGGCACGTTTCCTCCTGTAGGTCTCGCACTAAGTGACACCCGGACGTTAGAGGCGGAACAGCGGGCGCACCCTGGCGAACCCTGGCGAATAGTCGCGTGCCCTAGCGAACCCGGCAGACCCGTTGACACCCCCTCGCTCGTCAGGAAGGTCTCATGCCCCGACGACCCCGCCCCCCGTGCTCGGTACCCGGGTGCCCCGAACTGACCGCCCGTGGTGGTCGCTGCCCGAAGCACACCAGGGAAGCGAACGCCGACCGTGCGTCGCGCGGTGGAGCCATCTACACCACACGGTGGCAGCGCATCCGCCGGGCGTATCTGTACGCGAACCCGTGGTGCGTGCTCTGCGGTCGGCTGGCCAACGTCGCCGACCATTTCCCGCTGCCCCGCCGAGAGTTGATCGCTCGGGGCGAGTTGAACCCTGACGCTGCGAAGCACCTTCGCCCCTTGTGCGTCGCGTGCCACAACCGCGAGACGGCACGCAATCAGCCGGGCGGATTCGCTGCGGAAGCACGGTCACGGCGCGAGGCGAACGAACGCCCGCCGTTCTGACCAGGGGGGTACTCCCCTCTCCTCCCGAGATTGAGCGGCAGGGAGGCAAAAAGCTAGCGCCGCAGCTACCGCCCTTTGCGCGGGGCTCCGCGCTGCCCACACGACCGACTCACGACCCGTGGAAGGGGTGAGGGAATGGCAGACCCGACGCGTAAAACGCCGCCGTTGACGGTGATCCGCGAGGGCAACCCCGGCAAGCGCCTCGTTTCCGAGGGGGTGCGGGTGCCGCCCGCCGAGCTGTCCGAACCGGACTGGACGGACACGTTCGCGGACGTGCCCGGAGATCAGGGCCCGGTGAATGCCCGGTGCCGGGAAGTCGCGTCTGCGTCCGCTGTGCACGTCGTGCCACTCGCGGGAGACCGCGAAGCACCAGCCCGGCGGGTTCGCTGCCGAGCATCGCTCTCAGCGTGAGGCGGAGCGTCCGCCGTAATGACCAGGGGGTGACCCCCAACCCCTCCCGAGATTGCACGGCAGGGAGGTGATTTCCTCGCATGGCTCATTTGAGCGTTTCTGTGGAGAGCCATGCGCTGATTAACTAACCAACTATGGAAGGTATTCCTTTGACTCTCACTCTTGCCGAATCGGCAAAGCTCACCCTTGACCAGCTTCAGCGCGGCGTAATCGAGACCTTTGTTCAGGAGTCGCCGATTCTCGATCGGCTTCCCCTTGTTCAGGTGGAGGGAAGCGCGTTCAAGTACAACGAGGAGTCCAGCCTGCCCGGTGTGGCCTTCCGGGCGATCAACGAGGCGTACCCGGAGAGCACCGGCACGCTGAACCAGCGCGTCGAGACTCTGGCCATCCTGGGAGGTGACGCCGACGTCGACAAGTTCATCGTCCAGACGCGTGGAAACCTCAACGATCAGCGTGCGATTCAGACGCACATGAAGGTTAAGGCCGCCTCGATCCACTTTGCCGACCAGTTCTTCAACGGCGACGTCGAGGTCAATCCGAAGGGGTTCGACGGCCTGCGCAAGCGGCTGGTCGGGCGCCAGGTCATTGATGCCAAGGGCAAGGGCGCCGTCGCCCACGGCCATGACTTCTTCGATCTGCTCGACACCCTGACGAACCAGGTGCGTGGCATAAACGGTAAGAACGGCGCGCTTTATATGAACACCGCGCTTCGTGCCAAGATCGCCTCCGGTTTCCGGCGGCTCGGCGGCAGTGAACTGCTGACCGTGGACATAGCCGGTAAGCCCACGGTCATGTGGAACGGCATTCCGCTGCTGGACGCCGGCCAGCGTCTCGACGGCACGGACGTGCTGCCGCTGACGACCGGGACCGGGGGTGCGGAGACCGGCGACATCTACGCCGTCCGCTTCGGCGCGACCGAGGCGGACGCCGGTGTCTCCGGACTCACCAACGGTGGTGTTCAGGTCACCGATCTGGGCGAGTCGCACGACAAGCCGGTCTACCGCACTCGTATCGATTTCTACTGCGGCATCGCACTCTTCGGCGGTAAGGCAGCCGCTCGCCTCACCGGCGTACTGAACGGCTAACGCACGCACACCAACGAGCCCCGTGCTCGCTATCCCAAGTGGGATGGCGCGTACGGGGCATTTCTGCGTTCGGTTCCGTGACTGGGAGTCCTGCCGCTGCGGGTGGCTCGATGCGCCCTTGACGTTGGTCACGCGCGAGGGTGAGGCTCGTGCACGTCCGTGCAACCGACTCGCTAGGAGACTGCCCAATGGCCCTAAAGTTCCTGGGGATTTGGCCTAACACCCCCGACGACGGCTCGCCCACGATCTGGGTGGAGGAGGAGACGGGAGACCTGATCATCCAGTCATGGAAGGCGGACGAGGAGACCATCCGGCAGGCACAGGAAGTCGGCTCGGTGCCGGGGCACTCGACGGACGTTCCGGACCACGAGACCGTGATCCGGCTCCCTGCGAACATGCTCCAGTTCATTCCCCGTCCGGACAGTGAGGGCAACGGTGGCAACAGCGGTACGTGAATGCCTCGCCAAGGCGCAGCGCTCGGCGATGCACCTTGAGATGCGGGACAGCTACATGCGGGATGACCCGGAGTTCATCCGATGGCAGGAAGGGCACCGGTACGACCCCGTAGACCGTGAGTCGTGGTGGCGGTCGTGGCTGGACGTGGTGGCCGAGACGACCGCCCGGGGTGTCGTCATGCGCCGTCTGCGGGTTGTCTCCGAGCCGCTGAGCGACTACGTCCGGTACGAGTACGACGGCACCTTTACGAACGTTGCAGCCGGCGAGGACGTCCGTTGGCTACCTCGCTCGCGGGCGCGTGACCTGCTGCTCCCCGCGCTGGACGGGTGGGTCATGGATGAGGAAACCGTGATCCTCCACCATTTCAGCGGCGAGGGTCAGTGGACCGGTCCGCGCATGGAAGTCGCGCGCGATCCGGCATTGGCCGCGCAGTACGTCAGCGCGTATGAGGCAGCGTGGGAGCGCGCGATTCCTCACGCGGAGTACCGGCCCGCCTGATCACGTACCCATGGCTGTCTCTGCATCTTCCAGCGCCCAGCAAGCCCGGCAGGCTCTCGCGAAACGTCTCGCGGATCTCTGCCGGGATGCCGGGCTGACCGGTCTTGACCTTGCCGAGCGCTGCGGGTGGAGCCGGTCCAAGTCGTCCCGGATCATGAACGCCAAGACGCCCCCGTCCGCTGACGACATTCGGGCCTGGTGTCAGGCGTGCGGTGCTGAGGACCAGACCGAGGACCTGATTGCCTCGCTGCGGACCGCAGAAGGCATGTGGGTCAACTGGCGTCGTATGGAGAGGGCGGGACTCAAGCAGGCACAGGAAGCGCGCTTGCCGCTGTATCAACGGACCCGTCGTTTCCGGTCCTACTCGTCGTGGCTCGTACCCGGCATGATTCAGACGCAGCCGTACACCACGGCAGCGCTCCAAGCGATCCAGCGGCGGCGCGGTCTGGTGGACGATGTGGCCGAAGCCGTAGCCGCCCGCATGGAACGTCAGCGCGTGCTGTACGAAGGTGACCGGCGGTTTGCGTTCCTCGTCGAAGAGTCGGTGTTGCGCGCCGGAATCGGTGGCGCCGAGGTCATGTCCGGGCAGCTTGGGCACCTGATTTCGGTTGCCTCCCTTCCCAATGTCAGCTTGGGCATTGTGCCCATGCGGCCCGATCGGGAGCGCTGGCCGGCTGAGGGGTTCTGGATCTACGACATGGCCCAAGTCAACGTCGAATTGGTCTCCGGCTACCTCACGATCACGCAGCCCAGCGAGGTGACCATGTACGCCGAGACGTTCGCGGAACTGGCTGCGTTGGCCGTCTACGGGGCTGCCGCTCGCGCGTTGATCACATCCGCGCTGGGTGCTCTCGGATAACTCGCGTGCAATCTCGTGCAATTGCATGGGAGTTGGGGTTCCTATCTCCCTAGCTTGGTCGTCGTCGGACCACGTGAGGGGACACCAGCGATGGCGAGTACGACCAGAGACACGGACGCCCGCAGGGACGAGTACGCAACGTACGCGCCCGAGGGAGTGACCTGCCCCGAGTGCAACCAGCCGATCGGGACGCTTGAGCCCTGCCGTCGGGGATCGGTGGAGCGGCAGTCTGGACCGCCCGCCGTGGTCTACCGGCACAGCAAGTGCGCCAAGCCGTTCCGGCGCGTTCGGTGACCCCTGTGCGGCTCCAGAGACGCCCTGTGCGGCCGTTACCGGCCCCCGAGCTGGTGAGCCTCCTCGAAAGCCCTGACAGCCCATACAGGGGCTCTCCCGAGGGGTGGTGGACCGAGTACGGCGGGGCCCAAGATCCCCGTTCCGGCGTTGTGTACTTTCCGCCGGGCACCACGCTGCCGAAGTTCTCCGGCGGCGACGAGTAGCCCCCAAGACTCCCCGAGCCCACTTTGCGCGATCCACGCCGGTGGGCTCGGGGGCATTACGCCCGCTCGGTGGGGCCCATGTGGGGACGTGAGACCGCCGGGCGGGTTCCGAAAAGCCGTACGTGACCGAGAGAGGGGAACAGCATGGGATGGGGAACGGGTAAGGGCGGCAGCGGGGGCAGTGGGCAGCACTCCGGAGGGAAGGACCCGGGCACGTCCAAGCCGTCGTCGGACACGGCCAAGCCGAAGGATCCGCCGAAGCACAAGAAGGAAGACTGACGCAGGTGACGACACCGAAATTCGCCGCGTCCGAGCGAATCGCCCTGCGCGGTCTGCTCGGCGCGGTGAACGACGACATGGACGCGCCGGTGACGCCCGAGTGGGAGCGTGCGGCATGGAATGTTCCCCGGTCCGCCTTCGTCCCCGAGCGCGTCTTTCTGGGTGAGGGCCTGGAGCCGTGCAACCGGGCGGACGCTCCGGAAACGTGGCTTCGCGTGGTCTACGCCAACGATTCCGTCGTGACGCAGATCAACGACGGCGAGGACCCCGGCGACGGCGAGCGGTGGGCGTCATCGTCCGCGAGCGCCCCGAGCATCGTGTTCCGGATGCTGCACATGCTCGACGTGCACGAAGGGCACAGGGTCCTGGAGATCGGCACCGGAACCGGATGGAACGCGGGTCTCCTGGCCCATGTCGCCGGCCCGGGGAACGTGACGACCATGGAAGTCGACCCCGTGTTGGCTGGGGAAGCCGGGGAGCGTCTGCGGAAGGAGGGGGTCACTGCTGCCGTCGTGACCGGGGACGGGGCCGAGGGGTACCCGGACAACGCGCCGTATGACCGGCTCGTGGCGACGTGCTCCGTAAGGTCCGTCCCGCGTCCGTGGGTCGACCAGGTGAAGTCCGGGGGCGTCATCCTCACCCCATGGGAAAGTCCGTGGGTCTGCTACGGGCTGCTCCGCATGACCGTGGACGAGACCGGAAGCGCGTCGGGCCCTTTCTCGCCGCACTCCGCGTTCATGCTCATGAGGAACCAGCGCACGGACCTGCGGATCTTCCGTGACGTGGTGCGCGACGACCACCAGCCCGACGAGTCGACCACCAGCCTTCCGCCGTGGCGGGTGGCCGGTGGTGATCTCGCCGCGCAGTTCGCCATGGGGCTACAGCTCCGTGACGTGTGGTGGACGTGGCACGACAACCCCGACGTGGAAGGGGTCGCGTCCCGACTGTGGGTCGCGACGACCGACGCCATGTCTTGGGCGGCCGTGGACTGGGACGGGAAGTCGGACGACCGGTTCACGGTCTGGCAGCACGGTCCGCGCCGACTCTGGAACGAAGCGGAAGCGGCTCACGACTGGTGGGCGCTGCACGACCGTCCCGGCCCGGAACGGTTCGGTCTGACCGTGACCGCAACGGGCGAATCCGCATGGCTGGGCACCCCCGATCAGCGTGTTCCCGTGACTGGCTGACCCGCAAGACTGCCCCGCCTGTGCGCCGTACCCCGTGCGCATGGGCGGGGTTTCCCTGTGCCTGGACACACCCTGTGGCTAGAGTGTGTGTTTAGAGGGTGTTCCTGGCCGCCACCGCCCTGCACTGGCTCCACAGCGAGCCCCTCGCCGCCCTCTACGGGCAGCTCGCCGGGCTCGTCCGGGACGGCGGCGTCCTCATGAACGCCGACCACATGATCGACGGGGCCACGCCCCGCATCAACGCCGCCGAGCGGGCGCAGCGGCACGCGCGCATGGACCGCGAGAAGGCCGCCGGGGTCCTCGACTGGGCCGACTGGTGGGCCCTCGCCGGCAGGGACCCCGTCCTCGCCGGGCCCACCGCCCGCCGCTTCGAGATCTACGGCGAGCACGCCGACGGCGACATGCCCTCCCCGCGCTGGCACGCCGACACCCTGCGCGCCGCCGGCTTCGGCGAGGCCCGGACCGTCTGGGCCTCGCCCTCCGACACCCTGCTCCTCGCCGTGAAGTAGCCGGGCCGAAGACGGACGAAGGGGCGGTACGGGAGATCCCGTACCGCCCCTTCCCGTGCGCCCTACAGCACCTTGGACAGGAACGCCTTCGTCCGGTCGTGCTGCGGGTTGCCCAGGACGTCGCGCGGGTTGCCCGACTCGACCACCACGCCGCCGTCCATGAAGACCAGCGAGTCGCCGACCTCGCGGGCGAAGCCCATCTCGTGCGTGACGACGACCATCGTCATGCCCGACTCGGCCAGGTCCCGCATGACGTCGAGGACGTCACCGACCAGCTCCGGGTCGAGCGCCGAGGTCGGCTCGTCGAAGAGCATCAGCTTCGGCTCCATCGCCAGCGCGCGGGCGATCGCCACGCGCTGCTGCTGGCCGCCGGAGAGCTGCGAGGGGTAGTTCCCCATCTTGTCCCGCAGGCCGACCCGGTCGAGCAGGCGCTCGGCGCGCTCGCGCGCCACCGCCTTCGTCTCGCCCTTCACCTGGACGGGCGCCTCCATGACGTTGGCCAGGGCCGTCATGTGCGGGAAGAGGTTGAAGCGCTGGAAGACCATGCCGATGTCGCGGCGCTGGAGCGCGACCTCGCTGTCCTTCAGCTCGTAGAGCTTGTCGCCCTTCTGGCGGTACCCCACCAGGTGCCCGTCGACCGAGAGCCGGCCGGCGTCGATGCGCTCCAGGTGGTTGATGCAGCGCAGGAAGGTCGACTTGCCGGAGCCGGACGGACCGACCAGGCAGAAGACCTCGCCGTTGCGGACCTCCAGGTCGATGCCCCGGAGGATGTGGGCGGCGCCGTAGGACTTGTGGACGCCTTCGGCCTTGACCATGGGCTCGCCGGTCATCGGGACACCTCCGGGCGCTTGAACGTGCTCAGGTTCGCCTTGATCCGCTGCCAGGGGGTGGGCGGCAGGTTGCGGGTCGAACCGCGGGAGAAGCGACGCTCCAGGTAGTACTGGCCGACGCTGAACACGCTGGTCAGCGCCAGGTACCAGATGGAGGCGACGAACAGCATCTCCATCACGGCACCGGCCGTGTTGCCGATGTTCGACGAGGCCCGCAGCAGCTCGGTGTACTGCACGGCCGAGACCAGCGACGAGGTCTTCAACATGTTGATGAACTCGTTGCCCGTCGGCGGCACGATCACCCGCATGGCCTGCGGAAGGACGATCCGCCCCATGGTCTTCGTCTGGGACATGCCGAGCGCGTGCGCCGCCTCGGTCTGGCCCTCGTCGACCGACTGGATGCCCGCCCGGACGATCTCCGCCATGTAGGCGCCCTCGTTCAGGCCGAGGCCGAGCAGGGCCACCATGAACGGCGTCATGACGTCCACGGTCTCGTTCTTGTAGATCGGCCCGAGGTCGATGTACTGGAAGATCAGCGACAGGTTGAACCAGACGAGCAGCTGCACGTAGACCGGCGTGCCGCGGAAGAACCAGATGTAGAGCCAGGCCACCGCGCCGGTGACCGGGTTCTTGGAGAGCCGCATCACGGCGAAGAGGATGCCGAGGACGAGGCCGAGCGCCATCGAGGCGACGCTGATGAGGATGGTGTTCCACAGGCCGCTGATGATCGACGGATCGAACACCTTGTCCCGCACCGTGTCCCAGATGATGTTGCCCTGGGAGAAGGCGTAGGCCAGCCAGCCGAGGAGGACCACGACCACCACGGCGCTGACCCAGCGGCCGTAGTGCCGCACGGGGACGGCCTTGATCGCCTCGTACGGGGCGGACCCCGAGGGGCCGGACCCGGCCGGAGCGGCGGCCGGGTCCTTGTGGATCTTGTCAGTCATGACGACTGCCCTTCAGTGGTGCGACGAGGTCACTTGCCGGCGTTGACGGTGGCCGACGTGACCGCGCTGTCCTCGACGTCCCACTTCTTCAGGACCTCGGCGTAGGAGCCGTCCTTGATGATGGCGTCGAGCGCCTCCTTGACGGCGTCGCGGAGCTGGGGCTTGTCCTTGGAGACGCCGATGCCGAAGAGGCCGACGTCGCTCTGGCTGCCGACGACCTCGAAGTCGTTGCCGCCGCCCGAGGTCTTCGCGATGTACGCGGCCACCGGGTAGTCGTTCAGGTCGGCGACCGCGCCGCCGGCCTTGACGCGGGTCTGGGCCTCGGCGTCGGTGTCGAAGGCCTGGATGGTCAGCTTCTTGTCGCCGCACTTGGTGGCCTGCGCCTTGAAGGTGTCCTCGTAGATCGTGCCGCGCTGGACGGCCACGGTCTTGCCGCAGAGGTCGTCGAGGGAGTTGATGCCCTGCGGGTTGCCCTTCTTGACCAGGAGGGAGACGCCGGAGCTGAAGTAGTCGACGAAGTCGATGCCCTTGCCGATCTTCTTCCCGCTGTCGTCCAGGCCCTCCTGGCGCTTCTTGTTGTCCGTCATCGAGGACATGATCAGGTCCTGGCGACCGCTGTAGATCGAGGTGATCAGGCCGTCGAAGGTGCCCGAGACGAACTCCAGCTTGACGCCGAGCTGCTTGCTGAGGGCCTGCGCGACGTCGGGGTCGACGCCGACGATCTTGCCGCCCTCGGTGAACTCCATGGGGGCGTACGAGGCGTCCGTGCCGACCTTGATGACGCCGGACTTCTGGATGTCGGCCGGGAGCTTCGAGAAGAGCGGCGCGGTGGAGGCGGGCTTCTGGGAGGACGAGGTGCCCTCCGCCGAGCCGCCCTCGGTCTGGTCGCCGCAGGCGGTCATCAGCATGGAGCCGGCGACCGCGATGGCGGCGACCGCGGCAAGACGGGAGGTGCGGGTCTTGGCGGCGGTCGTACAGCGCGTGGAGCGTGCGGTCATGGTCGGGTTCCTCCGGCGTATCAGGGAGATGCCAGGTGGCCACGTACGCATCTTCGAGTGTCGCGGCCTCGTGTGATTACGGCATCTTGCCATTCGGACTGCCTCAAACCGACGGCCACGGATGTCAAAATCGGGTAACGGGTGACCCCCGAATCACGACAGACCGCTCCATCAAGGCCGGACCTTCTGCGGAATCCCTTCCCCGACACCGAAAAATCTCCGGTTGATCTCGCCATTCGGACGACGGGAAGGCCGCCAATCGGGTGCCCTGGGCATCTATGCGGACATCGTGTGACGTGTCATCACCCATACGTGCCCGGATGCTCTCGGTATGAGTCGTGTCACCGAGCGGGTATGGACTCGTCTGCGGTGCCGTCCGTCCGGTAAGAAGGATCCTTACACCCCTCATCCGGGGCTCAGGGCGCGTTGTGCGGCGCGCCCGAGCGGCTGCCAGACAAGGCGGCCGCGGTGCCTCCCACCCCTCCCCAACCGGGAGCGGCCACCCTCAAATGAAACAGACTCAAGGGGTCAACCCAATGGCAGCGGAGATCGTCAACCCTCGCAACGACAGCGGTACGGAAGCTCCCGAGGAGCCCTTCGATCCTGTCTTCGCCCTCCACCGGGGCGGCAAGATGGCCGTGCAGGCCACCGTCCCCGTCCGGGACAAGGACGACCTGTCCCTCGCGTACACGCCCGGCGTCGCCAAGGTGTGCACCGCGATCGCCGAGCAGCCCGAGCTGGTCAACGACTACACCTGGAAGTCCCAGGTCGTCGCGGTCGTGACCGACGGCACCGCGGTGCTCGGCCTCGGCGACATCGGCCCGGAGGCCTCCCTCCCGGTCATGGAGGGGAAGGCCATCCTCTTCAAGCAGTTCGGCGGCGTGGACGCGGTCCCGATCGCCCTCGCCACCACCGACACCGACGAGATCGTCGAGACCGTCGTCCGGCTCGCCCCCTCCTTCGGCGGCGTGAACCTGGAGGACATCTCGGCCCCGCGGTGCTTCGAGATCGAGCGCAAGCTCCAGGAGCGCCTCGACATCCCGGTCTTCCACGACGACCAGCACGGCACCGCGATCGTCACGCTCGCGGCCCTGCGCAACGCGGCGAAGCTGACCGACCGGAACCTCGGCAACCTGCGCGCGGTCATCTCCGGCGCCGGTGCGGCCGGGGTCGCGATCGCGAAGTTCCTCCTGGAGGCCGGCCTCGGCGACGTCGCCGTCGCCGACCGCAAGGGCATCGTCAGCCGCGACCGCGAGGACCTCACGGACGTCAAGCGCGAGCTGGCCGAGATCACGAACAAGGCCGGTCTGACCGGCTCCCTGGAGGACGCCCTCGCCGGCGCCGACGTCTTCATCGGCGTCTCCGGCGGTACGGTCCCCGAGGAGGCCGTCGCCGCCATGGCCCCGAACGCCTTCGTGTTCGCGATGGCCAACCCGAACCCCGAGGTCCACCCCGACGTCGCGCACAAGTACGCGGCCGTCGTGGCGACCGGCCGTTCGGACTACCCGAACCAGATCAACAACGTCCTCGCGTTCCCCGGCATCTTCGCCGGCGCGCTCCAGGTCCGGGCCTCCCGGATCACCGAGGGCATGAAGATCGCCGCGGCGAACGCGCTCGCGGACGTGGTCGGCGACCAGCTCGCCGCCGACTACGTGATCCCGTCGCCGTTCGACGAGCGGGTCGCCCCGGCCGTCACGGCCGCGGTCGCCGCCGCCGCCCGCGCCGAGGGCGTCGCCCGCCGCTGACGCGCCTGCTCGACGGGTACGCCCGAAGGGCCCCGTTCCGCACGCCGGGACGGGGCCCTTCGGCGTACGGGTGTACGGACGGGGCCTGTACGGGAGCGATGGCCGGGCGCTCGTACCGGAGCGGTCCCGGTGTCCGGGGTCCGCCGGGCGACACGGGTCACACCGGGGTGTGGTTCCCCCGCCCGCCCGCGAGCCCTAGGGTCGGGGCCATGTTCGCTGCCTACGCCGCCCGAATCGACCGTGACCAGCCGCTGAGCGGCCTCGAGTTGGGCGAACGCCCCGAACCCGAGGCGCGGGCCGGATGGACCACCGTGACCGTCAAGGCCGCCTCCCTCAACCACCACGACCTGTGGTCGCTGCGCGGGGTGGGCCTGCCCGAGGAGAAGCTGCCGATGATCCTCGGCTGCGACGCCGCCGGGATCGACGAGGACGGCAACGAGGTCGTCCTGCACTCCGTGATCGGCCAGACGGGTCACGGGGTCGGCCCGGACGAGCCCCGCTCCATCCTCACCGAGCGCTACCAGGGCACCTTCGCCGAGCGGGTCGCCGTCCCCCGCTGGAACGTGCTGCCCAAGCCGAAGGAGCTCTCCTTCGAGGAGGCCGCCTGCCTGCCCACCGCCTGGCTGACCGCGTACCGCATGCTCTTCACCAACGCCGGTGTGCGCCCCGGGGACTCGGTCCTCGTGCAGGGCGCCGGCGGCGGCGTGGCCACTGCCGCGATCGCCCTCGGCAAGGCGGCCGGCCTGCGGGTCTTCGCCACCAGCCGCGACGAGGAGAAGCGCAAGCGGGCCGTCGAGCTGGGCGCCGTCGAGGCGTACGAGCCGGGCGCGCGGCTCCCGGGGCGCGTGGACGCGGTCATCGAGACCGTCGGCGCCGCGACCTGGTCCCACTCGATCAAGTCGCTGCGACCGGGCGGCACGCTCGTCATCTCGGGCGCCACCAGCGGCGACCGCCCCTCGCACGCCGAGCTGACCCGGATCTTCTTCCTGGAGCTGAAGGTCGTCGGCTCCACGATGGGCTCCAAGGACGAGCTGGAGGACCTGCTGTCCTTCTGCGCGGCCACCGGCGTCCGCCCGGTCATCGACGACGTCCTGCCGCTCGACCGGGCGCGCGAGGGCTTCGAGAAGATGGCCGCCGGCGACCTCTTCGGAAAGGTCGTCCTGACGACCTCTTGATGACTCGTCAGTAATGCTGATGGGATCTCCGGCACGCGCACCCCGAACACACCGTCGTGCCGGAGGTCTTCCATGCCGCGAACCACCTGGCGAACCACCCTGCTCGTGAGCGCCGCCGTCGCCGCGCTGCTCGCCCCGACCGCCGCCCGCGCGGAGCCACGCGCCGGGGCCGTGGGCGCGGGCAGCGGCATCCCCGCCCTCACCGACGAGCACGGCCGCGTCCTCACCCTGCGCGGCTGGAACGTCGAGGACAAGGCGAACCGGGGCGACGCCGCCCTCTCCGCCGTCACCGAGAAGCACTTCCGCGACATGCGGGCCAAGGGTTTCAATTTCGCCCGCCTCCTGGTCTTCTGGGACGACCTGGAGCCCCGGCCCGGCCAGTACAGCCAGGCCTATCTGCGGAAGATCGAACGGATCCTGGACTGGGCGGAGACGTACGACGTCAAGGTCCTCCTCGACGCCCACCAGGACGTCTTCGGGCCCGCCTTCGGTCACCGGGGCATTCCCGCGTGGGCGACCAGGACCGACGGGCTGCCCTTCACCCCGCGCCCGGACGACTGGTTCTCCGAGTACTTCGAACCCGCCGTCCAGCGGGCCTTCACCCACCTGTACGAGGACGAGGACCTGAGGCGCGCCCAGGCCCGCATGTGGCGGGTGCTCGCCGACCGCTTCGACGACCACCCGGCCGTCCTCGGCTACGACCTGATCAACGAGCCGATGGGGGAGGTCCGGGAGGGCGAGGACCTGGCGACGGCGGCCCGGCGCATCGAACGGGACCAGCTCACCCCGCTCTACAACCGGCTCGCCGACGCCGTCCGCGCGGTCGACCGGGACGCCTGGATCTTCGTCGAGCCCACCCCCGTCGTGGGCGAAGGGGTGCCCACCGGGCTCGGGCGGATCCACGACCCGAAGGTCGTCTACGCCCCGCACTTCTACAACACCGGCATGGAGGCGGGCGCCGACTACGACCCCGCCGCCGGCTGGATCGAGGACTACGAGCGGGCCGTCACCCGCTACCCCGAGCAGTACGGCGTGCCCGTGGTGGTGGGGGAGTGGGGGCCGCTCAACAACTCCCTGCCGAACATGAACCGCTTCTACCGTGACGCGATGTCCTCCCTAGGCCGCTACGGCTCCGGCTGGGCCGGTTACGTGTGGTGCTACGGCGGCGGCTACTGCGCGGTCGACGGCACCGGCGCCTTCCGCACCAACAAGGAGCTGACCGCCGAGCCGTACGCGGAGGCGGTCGCGGGCCGGGTCCGCTCCGCCGCGTACGACCCCGGGACCGGGGTCTACCGCCTCTCGTACGACGCCGCCGGGCGCAGGGGCTCCCGGGTCACCGAGCTCTCCCTGCCGCCGGGCGACTGGCGGGTGACGGCCCGGGGCGCGGCCCTCGCCCTCCGCAAGGACCGGGGCAGGGCCTGGATCCTCGCGGCCCCGGACGCCCGGGTGACGGTCACGGCCACCCGCCGCTGACACCGGGGCCGCGCCGGCCGTTCGCCCCGCGCCGGCCGCTCGCCCCGCGCCGACCGTTCGCCCCGCGCCGGCCGTTCGCCGTATCCGGCCGTTCGCCCCGCGGCCCTTCGTTCCCGGCCGTTCACCCCTTCCTGTCGGGGTGCAGCAGGCCCGTGATGCGGTGGGCCGCCGTCGCCAGGTGGTGGCGGGTCTCGGCCAGCTGGTCCCGGGTCACCCCGTGGTCGCGGGCGGCGTCCCGGATCTCGTCGCGGAAGCGGTCGAGGAGCCGGTCGAGGTCACGGGCCGGATCGCCCGAACCCTCCACGTCCCGCGCCCACTCCGGGGCCTCGCCGGCCGGGGCCGCCGCGAACGGCGGCTCCTGGCCGGCGGCACCGGCCTTCGGGTGGGTCGTGCCCGTCACCAGGTCCCCGAGCTGGGCCGTGATGCCGGAGATCCCCTCCCAGACCCCCTTGGGCCAGTCGCCCCGCGCGAAGTGGTCCTGGACCTCCTCCTGGACCTGCTGGGCGATCCGCTGGAACTCCTTCGCCTGGCGGCGCGCCGACCGGGCCTCCGCGCGGGCCTCGCGGGCCTGCTGCTTCCACTCCTGCCCGACCCGGCGCAGCTCCTCCTTGGCGTCGGCGAACGAGGAGGCGTCCGCCGTCCTGGCCCGGCCCGCCGCCGCGCGCATCTCGCTGCGGACCCGGCCGGCCGCGCCGCGCACGTCGTCGCGGATCTCCGCCGCCAGCTCCGACACCGACTCGCGGATCTCCCGCTCCAGGTCGTCCAGTTCGGCGCCGCGCCCGGCCAGCTCGGCGCGGCCCGCGTCGGTGATCGAGTAGACCTTCCGGCCCCCCTCGCTGGCGTGGGTGACGAGTCCTTCGGCCTCCAGCTTGGCCAGGCGGGGGTAGACCGTGCCGGCCGAGGGCGCGTAGAGGCCCTGGAAGCGCTCCTCCAGGAGTCTGATCACCTCGTAGCCGTGGCGCGGGGCCTCGTCGAGCAGTTTGAGCAGATAGAGGCGCAGGCGGCCGTGGGCGAAGACGGGCGGCATGTCAGAGCACCTTTCCGGTCGCGGAGGGGGCGGAGGAGGGGCCGGCGCCGGTGTCCTCGTCCGCCTCGGGGCGGCGGAGCAGGGCGATGGAGCCGGAGACGGTGGTGGCCCTGAGGGTGCCGCGGCCCGGACCGAGGGTGCCGGTGACGGTCCGGGCGCCCCACTGGCCCCCGACCCGCAGGTCCTCGAAGGCGTTCGACACGGAGCCGCTCGTGGTGCTCGCCTCGACCCGGGCGTCGGCCGGGTGCGGGAGCCGGATGGCGACCTCGCCGGAGACGCTGGTGAGCCGGATGTCGGCGGGCGGGCCGTCGGGCCCGGCCGGGGCGAGGTCGACGACCATGTCGCCGCTGACCGTCTCGGCCTGCACGGAGACGCCGGCGCCCTCGATCACCGTCACGTCCCCGGTCATCGAGTTGACCCGCAGGGCGCCCGTGACCGACTGGGCCTCCAGGCTCCCCGAGACGCTCTCGGCGCGGACCGGGCCGGAGAGCCCCAGGAGGGTGGTGTCGCCGCTGACGCCGCGCACCTCCGTACGTCCCCTGATGCCGGAGACGACGGCCTCGGCGCCGACCACGCCCACCTCGACGTCGGCCCCCGCGGGGACGGCGACGGAGACGACGGCCCGGCGCCGGTACTCCTTGCGGTCGAACAGCTTGAGGACGTGCTTCCACTGGAGGTCCTCGTAGCCCACGGTCAGGGTGGAGCCGTCCTGCGACACGATCAGCGGCGGGCCGTCGATCTCGGAGATCTCCACGCGGGCGGAACTCTCTTCCGTCCCCACCACGTTCACCGTGCCGTTGACGACGCGGATCCGCAGGCGCGTCACGGGGTCGGCCGGTGCCAGTTTCGTCGGCTCGGCGACGGACCACTCTGTCATGGTGCTGACCTCCCGCATCGGCAACGCAACATATCGCGTCCTTCGAACAACACGATATATCGCGGCTCGATGAAGTCAACCCTGACTCTTCCCTTAGGGTGGGGCGCAATTACCTCGTTACGCGGACAAATTGGCCTAGCGTAGGGGCATGAACGCGACATCCGGACCGCACCCCGTCGGCGCGCTGCTGCTCTGCCGCGCCGAGTCCCCGGCGGTCCGGCCGCCCGCCCTGCTGCTCGGAGAGCGCCTGCTCCTCGCCCCCGCCGGCACCGGCTGGAGCGTGCTCGTACCGGAGGGGAAGCCCTGGCTCCACGGCGGGGAGCCCGTCGAACAGGTCGTCACCGGCTGGGCCACCGCCCTCGCCGTCTCGGCCGCCACCTGGCCCGTCGTCGCGCTGTGGTGGGACCGCGACCGGGCCGGACTCATCCTCGCCGCCGGCTTCCGCCGCACGGTCGGCTACACCTGGCTCGCGGACGGCACCCCCGTCGGCGAGGACGAGGCCATGCGCACCTTCGCCGCCCGGCTCGCCCTCGACCCCGTCCTCGACGTGCAGGCCCTCGAACCGCTCACCGGGCCCGACCCGGAGGCCGACGCCCACAGCCGGCTCGTCGGGATCGTCGCGGTCCTCGCCCGCGCCGGCCTCGCCCTGCCCACCGGTCTCGCCCCCGGCGACCACGCCGACCGGCTCCGCTCCGTCGCCCTCGCGCAGGGCGCCGAACAGCTCGAACGGCCCGGCTGGAAGGACGCCGTCCGCGCCGAGCTCGACGTGGTGGAGGAGGGGCCCCTCGGCCCGTACCTGCGTGGCACGCGCGCGCGTGTCCTGGGCGGGGCGCAGCTCGCCGCGGGAGTGCCGCTGCTGCTCTGGGGCGCCGGCCGGCGCAGCGGCGGCTGGGCGACGGCCGGGGCCCTGCTCGTCGCGCACGGCGCGCTCGGACTCGCCTACGACCGGCTGCGGGAGCGGTGACCGTACGGCGTCCGGGGGCGCGGCAGCGCCCTACTCCTCGTCCTCGTCCTCGTCGTCCAGACGGGCCAGCCAGGTCGCGAGGCGCTCGACCGGCACCTCGAAGTCGGGGTTGAGGTCGACGAACGTCCGCAGCTGCTCGGCGAGCCACTCGAAGGTGACCTCCTCCTCGCCGCGCCGCTTCTCCAGTTCCTCGATGCCACGGTCGGTGAAGTACATGCGCTCAGGATAGGCCGTGTCTCCCGCGCCCCTGTCGCCCGCCCGGGCCCGGGGAACGCCGGAGGCCCGGCACCCCTGGTGGGGTGCCGGGCCTCCGCCCGTCACGCGCGAGCGGTACGGGATCAGGCGTCGAAGACCTCGTTGACGAGCTGCTGCTGCTCCGCCTGGTGGCGCTTGGCCGAGCCGACCGCCGGGGAGGAGGAGTGCGGACGCGAGATCCGGCGCAGGCGCTCGCCCGCCGGGATGTCCGCGCCGACCGCCAGGTCGAGGTGGTCGATCAGGTTGAGCGCGATGAACGGCCAGGCACCCTGGTTCGCCGGCTCCTCCTGGGCCCACAGGTACTTCTCGGCGTTCGGGTACTTGGCGATCTCGGCCTGGAGCTCGGCACCCGGCAGCGGGTACAGGCGCTCCACACGGATGATCGCCGTGTCCGTGACGCCGCGCTTCTGGCGCTCGGCCTCCAGGTCGTAGTAGACCTTGCCCGCGCAGAAGACGACCTTGCGGACGTCGGCCGGGCTGACCGTCTCGTCGCCGATCACGGGGCGGAAGCCGCCGGTGGTGAACTCCTCCACCTTGGACGCCGCGGCCTTCAGGCGCAGCATCGACTTCGGGGTGAAGACGATGAGCGGCTTGTGGTGCGGGTTGTGCACCTGCCAGCGCAGGAGGTGGAAGTAGTTCGACGGCAGCGTCGGCATGGCGACCGTCATGTTGTCCTGGGCGCACATCTGGAGGAAGCGCTCCGGGCGCGCGGACGAGTGGTCCGGGCCCTGGCCCTCGTAGCCGTGCGGCAGGAGCAGCGTGACGCCGGAGGTCTGGCCCCACTTCTGCTCGGCCGAGGAGATGAACTCGTCGACGACGGTCTGCGCGCCGTTGACGAAGTCGCCGAACTGGGCCTCCCAGACGACCAGGGAGTCCGGGCGGGCCAGCGAGTAGCCGTACTCGAAGCCCATCGCCGCGTACTCGCTGAGCAGCGAGTCGTAGACGTTGTAGTGGGCCTGGTCCTCGGTCAGGTAGAGCAGCGGGGTGTAGTCCTCGCCGGTCTCCTGGTCCACCAGGACCGCGTGGCGCTGGCCGAAGGTGCCGCGGCGGGAGTCCTGGCCGGAGAGCCGGACAGGGGTGCCCTCCATCAGCAGGGAGCCGATGGCGAGGGTCTCGCCGAAGCCCCAGTCGATGGTGCCGTCGTCGATGGACGCGGCGCGGCGCTGCATCTGCGGCAGCAGACGCGGGTGGACCGTGATCCGCTCCGGGACGTTGACCTGGGACTCGGCGATCCGCTTCACGACCTCCTGGGAGACCGCGGTGGTGACGGCGACCGGGAACTCGGCCTGGGCGTCCGGGACGTGCACCGAGGACGGCGCGGCGGTGGTGGCCTCGCGGACCTCCGCGAACACCTTCTCCAGCTGGCCCTGGAAGTCCTGGAGCGACTGCTCCGCCTCCTCCAGGGTGATGTCCCCGCGACCGATGAGCGACTCGGTGTACAGCTTGCGCACCGAGCGCTTCTTGTCGATCAGGTTGTACATCTGCGGGTTGGTGAACGAGGGGTTGTCACCCTCGTTGTGGCCGCGGCGGCGGTAGCAGATGAGGTCGATCACGACGTCCTTGTTGAACGTCTGGCGGAACTCGAAGGCGAGCCGCGCGACGCGGACCACGGCCTCCGGGTCGTCGCCGTTCACGTGGAAGATCGGCGCCTCGATCATGCGGGCCACGTCGGTCGCGTACATCGAGGAACGCGAGGACTCCGGGGCGGCGGTGAAGCCGACCTGGTTGTTGATGACGATGTGGACCGTGCCGCCGGTGCGGTAGCCCCGCAGCTGCGACATGTTCAGCGTCTCGGCGACGACGCCCTGGCCGGCGAAGGCCGCGTCACCGTGGAGGGCGATCGGCAGGACGGTGAAGTCCGTGCCGCCCTTGTTGATGACGTCCTGCTTGGCGCGGACGACACCCTCCAGGACCGGGTCGACCGCCTCCAGGTGCGAGGGGTTGGCGGTGAGCGAGACCTTGATCTGCTCGCCGTCCAGGCCCGTGAAGGTGCCCTCGGCGCCCAGGTGGTACTTGACGTCGCCGGAGCCGTGCATCGACTTCGGGTCGAGGTTGCCCTCGAACTCGCGGAAGATCTGGGCGTACGACTTGCCGACGATGTTCGCCAGGACGTTCAGCCGGCCGCGGTGGGCCATGCCGATGACGACCTCGTCCAGGCGCGACTCGGCGGCCGAGTCGATGACCGCGTCGAGCAGCGGGATGACGGACTCGCCGCCCTCCAGGGAGAAGCGCTTCTGGCCGACGTACTTCGTCTGCAGGAAGGTCTCGAAGGCCTCGGCGGCGTTCAGCCGGCGCAGGATCCGCAGCTGCTCCTCGCGCTCCACGCGGGAGTGCGGGCGCTCGACGCGGTCCTGGATCCACTTGCGCTGCTTCGGGTCCTGGATGTGCATGAACTCGACGCCGGTGGTGCGGCAGTACGAGTCGCGGAGCACGCCGAGGATGTCGCGGAGCTTCATCATCGACTTGCCGGCGAAGCCGCCGACCGCGAACTCGCGCTCCAGGTCCCACAGGGTGAGGCCGTGCTCGGTGATGTCCAGGTCGGGGTGCTTGCGCTGCTTGTACTCCAGCGGGTCGGTGTCGGCCATGACGTGGCCGCGGACCCGGTAGGAGTGGATCAGCTCGAAGACGCGCGCGGCCTTGGTGACGTCGTCGTCGTGGGAGGCGTCGATGTCGCGGAGCCAGCGGACCGGCTCGTAGGGGATGCGCAGGGCCTTGAAGATCTCGTCGTAGAAGCCCTCCTCGCCGAGGAGCAGGTTCGCGACGATCCGCAGGAACTCGCCGGAGGCGGCGCCCTGGATGACCCGGTGGTCGTACGTCGAGGTCAGGGTCATGACCTTCGAGATGCCCAGCTTGTTCAGGGTGTCCTGGGAGGTGCCCTGGAACTCGGCCGGGTAGTCCATCGAACCGACGCCCATGATGACCGACTGACCGGGCATCAGACGCGGCACGGAGTGGACCGTGCCGAGGCCGCCGGGGTTGGTCAGGGAGACGGTGACGCCGGAGAAGTCCTCCATCGTCAGCTTGCCCACGCGGGCGCGCTTGACGATGTCCTCGTACGCCTGCCAGAACTCGAAGAAGTTGAGCGTCTCGGCCTTCTTGATGCCCGCGACGACGAGCTGGCGGTCGCCGTTGGGCTTCACCAGGTCGATCGCGAGGCCGAAGTTCACGTGCTCCGGCTTGACCAGGGTCGGCTTGCCGTCCTTCTCCGCGAAGGAGTGGTTCATGGCCGGCATGGCCTTGATGGCCTGCACCATCGCGTAGCCGATGAGGTGGGTGAAGGAGATCTTCCCGCCCCGGGCGCGCTTCAGGTGGTTGTTGATCACGATCCGGTTGTCGAAGAGCAGCTTCACCGGGACGGCGCGGACGGACGTGGCCGTCGGCACCTCCAGGGAGGCGTTCATGTTCTTCGCGACCGCGGCGGCGGGGCCGCGCAGCGTGATCAGCTCGGGACCGGCCGGGGCCTCGGAGGCCGGAGCGGCCTTCGCGGCGGCGGGCTTCGCGGCGGCCGGCGCGGCCTGGGCGGCGGCCGGCTCGGCGGCCGGAGCGGCCGCGGGGGCCGCCTTCACCGCGGCCGGGGCGGCGGCGGCCGGAGCCGGCTTCTGGGCGGCGGGAGCCGGAGCAGGGGCGGGCACGGAGGCCGGAGCGGCAGACGCGGCCTGTGCGGGGCCCGTCTGCGGCGCGGCGGGAGCGCTCGGCGTGCCCTGCGGGCTCTGGGTGGGCGCCTGGGCGGCCGGGGTCTCCGACGCTCCGGGCTTGTAGTCGGCGAAGAAGTCCCACCAGGCACGATCGACCGAATTCGGGTCCTGGAGGTACTGCTGGTAGATCTCGTCGACGAGCCACTCATTGGCACCGAAGGCGGTCGCAGGGTTCTGGCCCTGCCCGTCTTGGTCGGTCGGGGAGCTCGGGGTACTGGGGGACTGAGACGACACGGCGGCAACCGCCCTCTTCCGCTTCACAAGGTGATGGACAGCGGAAATAAAGGCTACGCCTGTCCGGCCGGGAGGTGCAGGCCGGGCACTCCAACGTCGCGCAAGTCACACTTGACGGGGTGTTTCGGAGCCGTGAATGGCGGGAAACAAGCGTGGTTCCGCTGGTGTGAGGGTACGGAAAAGCATCGGCACGGCCCTCTTCGGCCGCACCCCTGATCGCACCCCGTTCACGTGCGCGCAGGTCCTGCCCACGTACACGCAGAACGTGTTCTTCCGGTTCGAACCCTACGTCAATCCGTCGGTGGACGACTGCCCGGAAGAGTGACTCTGATGCGGCAGCCGCGTGATGATTCGGCCACACCGATCTCGCCGCCGTGCAGATCGACCGCCCAGCGGGCGATCGCGAGCCCGAGACCCGTCCCGCCGTCGCTGCCCGGACCCTGCCGGCGCGAGGCCGAGCCCCGGTTGAACCGCTGGAAGACCTTGTGCCGTTCCGACTCCGGGATGCCGGGGCCCTCGTCCTCGACCTCCAGCTCCAGGGAGTCCGGATACGGGCCGCGCCGGGCCCGCACGGTGACCCGGCCGTGCGGCGGGGAGTGCTTCACCGCGTTGTCGATCAGGTTCGCCATCACCTGGTGCAGCCGCTCCGCGTCCGCGTGGGCGGCCAACTCGGGCGGCGACACGTCCAGGTGCAGGTGCACGTCCGTACGGTTGTGCAGGCCCGAGGTGGACGACAGGCCGCGCTGGGACGCGGCGAGGTTCGCCTCCCGCAGGACCCCCGAGAGGTACGGCCAGACCTCGAAGCGGCTCCCCCGCAGGGCCACGACACCGTTGTCGAGGCGTGACAGGTCGAGGAGCGTCTCCACGAGCCGGCCCAGGCGCTCGGTCTGCTTCAGGGCCGACCGCATGGTCTCGGGATCGGCCTCGGACACCCCGTCCACGACGTTCTCCAGGACGGCCCGCAGCGCGGCGATCGGGGTCCGCAGCTCGTGCGAGACGTTCGCCACCAGCTCCTTGCGGTGCCGGTCCACGGCCTCCAGGTCGTCCGCCATGCGGTTGATCGTCGAGGCGAGGTCGCCCAGCTCGTCCCGCCGGTCCGCGCCCCGCACCCGGCGGCTGAAGTCGCCGCGCGAGATCGTCCCGGCCACCGTGGTCATCTCGTCCAGCGGGGCGGTCAGGGACTGCGCCACGAACTGGGTGATGAGCAGGGTCGCGATCATCGCGAAGATCGTGATGTACCGGAACTCGGTGGACGTGCGGATCGCCACCAGGGCGAGGCAGGAGGTCAGCAGGACCGCCCCGACGACGAGGGCGCCCAGCTTGGTCTTGATGGAGATCACGATCCGGCGGCGCCGCTGCCCGCCACGGAACGTGCCGGACCCGTCCGTCTCCCGCGCCCCTCCCGGCTCCTCCGGCCCTCCGGGCCCGCGGGGGCTCATGGCGCCGGGGTCTCCAGCGCGTAGCCGACGCCGTGGACCGTGCGGATCCGCTCGGCCCCGATCTTCCGGCGCAGCGCCTTGATGTGGCTGTCCACGGTCCGGGTGCCCGAGGCGTCCGCCCAGTCCCACACCTCGGCGAGGAGCTGCTCGCGGGAGAGGACCGCGCGGGGGGTGCTCGCCAGGCAGACGAGCAGGTCGAACTCGGTCGGGGTCAGGTGCACGTCCTCGGTGCGGACCCGGACCCGCCGCTGGGCGTGGTCGATCTCCAGCTCGCCCAGGCGCAGGATGCCGCTGCGCGGGGTGACCGCCGCGAGCGCGGCCCGCTCGACCCGGCGGAGCAGCACGTGCACCCGGGCGGCCAGCTCGCGCATCGAGAACGGCTTCGTCATGTAGTCGTCGGCGCCGACGCCGAGGCCGACCAGCATGTCGGTCTCGTCGTCGCGGGCGGTCAGCATGAGGACCGGGACGGGCCGCTGGGCCTGGACCCTGCGGCACACCTCCAGGCCGTCGAAACCGGGCAGCATGATGTCCAGGACCATCAGGTCGGGCTGCCAGGCCTCGGCCGCGTCCACGGCGGCGGGGCCGTCGGTCGCGGTCTGCACGAGGAAGCCCTCGGCGCGCAGCCGGGCGGAGATCGCCTCGACGATCGTGGCGTCGTCCTCGACCACCAGGACGCGCCGCTGGGCCCCCGGAGTGGCCGCCGCACCGTGGTGAGTGGTGTGTGTCTGCTCCATTGCCCCGCCTCGCGTCGCCGATGTCGGTGCAGCAGCCTAGAGGTACCGGTGGTGTCCCGGCTATCCAGGAGTCAGCCGGGACGGACCGCGAGGTGGACCGCGTCCGGGACGCCCCGGGCAACGGGCACCTCTTCCGTCCGTACCCCGCTGAATCCGGCATTCCGCAAGGTTGCTTCGAAATCCGCGGAGGGCCGCGCGGACCACACGGCGAGGATCCCGCCGGGGTTCAGACGGGCGGCGCAGGCCGCCAACCCCCGGGCGGAGTAAAGGGATTCGTTGTCCTCGGTGACGGTCCAGTCGGGGCCGTTGTCGATGTCGAGGCAGAGGGCGTCGTAGGTGTCGGCGGAGGTGTGGACGTGCTCGACGAGGTCCGTGTGCAGGATCACGGTCCGGGGATCGGCGAGCGCGGCCCCGGAGATCGCGGCGAGCGGACCCTGCCGGTGCCAGTCGATGATCGCCCCCTCGCGCTCGACGACCACGATCCGGCCCCAGCGGGGGTCGGCGGCGGCGTGGGCGAGGGAGAAGCCGACGCCGAGCCCGCCGACGAGGACGGAGGCGCCGGCCCGGCGCTCCTCGGGGAGCGCGGCGAGGGCCGCGTCGATCAGGAGCCGTTCGGAGCGCCCGTCGGAGGTGTCCATCAGGAAGGTGCCGTTGGCGATGATCTCGTAGTGCTCGTCGCGGCGCCGCAGGACGACCTCTCCGTGGGGTCCTTCGCGTCGGTCGAGGGTCACGGGTCCTGACATCGTCGGTCGCTCCGCTCTCGTCGTCTCGTCGGATGGTGCCCGCCATCCTCGTCGAACGGCGGTGACGACGACAAACGCGTTACGGGAACGGGCAGTCGTGGCCCACCCCCTCTCCCGGGAGGCCCCCTCCCGCACCCCCCACCCCGGCCCACCCCGACCCCGCCCCGACCCCGGGAGGTCACGCGCCGGGCGCCCGGGAGGCACCGCCCACGGGCCCGCCCGGCACCCCGTTCCGGCCTTTCGGCGCCCGCCGGACCCGCCCCGGGCGCCCCGCCACGCGTACAGGGCCGTACCCGCCGCGAAGACGCCCACCGCCGTCGCCCACGCCCCGCCCTGCGGACCCGGCCGCGTCACCCGGGCCCACCGGTCCGCCGCGCCGCCCGTCCCGGCGGGAGGGGGACCGCGCCCGCGTAGAGGGCGGGCGGGAGCCGGCTCGGGCGGGCGCCGAGGAGGACGGCGGAGGCCGCCGCGAGGCCCACCGGGCCGAGGGTGTTCCGGACGGCCGCCGACGCGCCGAACTCCGCCGGCCGGCCGGGCCCCGGTCCGGTTCACGGCTGGGATCCGTCCGGCGGATCGGGGTCGCAGACCGGGCCCACCTCTGCCGGACAGGCCCCGGGGAAACCGCCGGCCGGGGCGGTCTCAGGGGCTCGTCGGCGGGCCGCCCTCGGGGAGGGCGTCGAAGACGCGCTGGAGTGCGGGCGGGCGGTCGCCGTCGCCCGCGACGACCACGCGGTGGCGGTGGGTCACCTCGTACTGGAACCCGTCGGCGATCGGCCGTCCGGTGGGCCGCGCCGGGACGAGGGCGAAGGCGGGGTCCTCCAGGGCCGCGCGCAGCTCGGCGGCCTCGGCGGCGGTCTGCCGGCCGGTCCGGGGCGGCTTGTCGCCCGTATGGACCGTCCACTCCCCGTCCCGGTGCACGACGAGCCGGTTCCGCACCCCGGCGAAGCCACCGGTGACGACCACCTGGACGAGGACCTCGCCCGGCCGGGGGTCCTGCCGGGGAGCGTCGGGCGCGGTGGGGGAGCCGGGGATGCCCGGGGTGGCGGTGGGGCCGGGGGTGCCCGGCGTGACCGTCCCGGTCGTGGCGCCGGGGGAGTCCGGCCCGGCCGTGGTCCCCGGCGCGCCCGGTGCCGGAGGGGCCCCGGTCTCCGCGTCCGCCCCGCAGCCGGCCGTACCGCCGGCCAGGGCCGCCGCGAGCAGCACGGCCCCGCATCGCTTTCCCCACGCGCCTCTCCTCATGGGAGGAGCATGCCCGCCGGGGCGCCCCGGCGCAGCCGGACGACCGGATTCCGCCACCGCCCGGTGTGCCCGGGGCTCAGACCCCGCCCCGCACGATCCCGGTCAGCGGCCCCCTGGTGCTCCCAGCCCAGCGCGCCGTAGAGCTGTCGGCCGTCCCTGGTCGCGGAGAGGACGCCGGTCACGGCGCCCGCCCGGGCGGCGGCGGCCTCCAGGGTGCGCACGACGTTCGCGCCGAGGCCCCGGCGCCGGTGCGCCGCGTCCGTCTCGATCTGGTCGGCGACGGCGGTGGCCCCGGTCGGGGCGATCTGCCCCCGGGCGGCGAGGGTGCCGTCCGGGGCGTGGACCCGGACCCGGACGACGCCGTCCCGGGCCTCGACGGTCCGGGCGTACCCCTCGGGGGCGCGGGGCGGACGCCGGGATCCAGCCGCTTGACCATCATGAAGCCGGGATCGTCGGGGATCGTCCACCCCTCGGTGAGCCACGGCGCCACCTCCTCGGAGTGCGCGTGTCTGGTGCGGCCGAAGGCTGCACCAGACAGTGGTCGTGACCTGCAGGATGAAGAGTTATCTGCACAGGGGGCTGCTTAGTTGTGCAGATCAACCTTGCATTTTGGGAAGGTTGAGGTGCCCGGCTCTCGTGAGCCCCAACAGCAGATGTGCGGCACTGGCTACGCCTGACGAACTCAGTTGATCATCGAGCTGAGTCGGGGGCGCTCCTGGGGCCGGGAGCCTCTGCCGCGCAGCTAGAAACATCAACAGAAAATGAGTGAACATGTAGTCTGGTGCGGTGACAGATGGCCTCGAAACAGCCCTTCAGAAGCGTGCTGATCTTGATCGGTACGGCTCCAACAAGCGGTTGCTGCTCGCGCTGCAACTCATGCTCGACATCGAGGACATCGGCACGGTCGCCGCCTCGTCGCTGACTGATCATCCCAACGATAAGTCGTGCGATCTGCTCTACATTGACCGTGGTGCTGGCCGCGTTGTTCTCGCCCAGGGCTACGAGTCCGAGAACACCGCGAAGTTGCAAGCGCCTGCCAGGAAGGCCGCTTCCCTTCACCAGGCGGTCAACTGGTTGTTCAGTAAGAGCGAGCCCGACGGGGTGCCGGATACCCTTCGCGTTGCTTGGCGCGAGCTTCACGATGCACTGGCAGACGACGTCATCGGGCATGTAGCGATCTGGTACGTCCACAACCTTCCAGAATCACGGCAGGTCGTCGGAGAGCTCGAAGCGGCTCGCGACGCCGCCTACGCCCAGTTGAGGCACGGCTACCCGGGCAATGAAATTGAGGTCTCTTGCGAAGAGTTGGGGCGCAAAAGGCTGTCTGAGCACTATGAAAACTCGCAAACCCCGATCCTGGTGTCAGACACGTTCACGATTGAGGTTCCGGGGGCGTTCGAGGAACGCGGTGACAAGTGGACTGCTTTGTGTACGAGCGTGCCGGTGAGCTGGCTGCATGAGCGGTTCGAGCAGCACGGTGCAGGTCTCTTCTCTTCGAACGTTCGTGACTACCTGGGGAGCCGTCGGTCGCAGAGCAACATCAACAACGGCATCCAGGAAACGGTCCTGAACGAGCCGGCGAACCTGTGGGCCTACAACAACGGCATCACCGCTCTCGTGCACGACTTCAGCTTCATCGACGGCACGGTTGAGATCACGGGGCTGGGTATCGTCAACGGCGCCCAGACGACCGGAGCGATCGGCTCGGTCCCGGCGGGGGATATTGGTAAGAAGAGCCATGTCCTTACTCGGTTCATCCGCTGCAACGACCCCGAGACCGTCAAGAGCATCGTCCGCTACAACAACCGGCAGAACCCCACGCAAGCATCGGACTTCCGTAGCAACGACGGTGTGCAGAGGCGGCTTGTCCGAGAGTTTCAGAAGTTGGGGGTCGTCGGCTACAACGGCGGTCGGCGCGGGGGTGCGGAGGATGTCATCCGCCGCCCGGGAGAAAACCATCTCTCCGCAGAGGTCGCGGCACAGGCCCTCGCCGCCTTTCACGGCGAATCTGGCGTGGCCTACCACGAGAAGAGCAAGATCTGGGAGCAGGATGCCATCTACAGCCGGGTCTTCCCGGAACGCGTCACCGCCGAACACATCGTGTTCGTCGCGAGCCTGCTGCGCGCTGTTGAGCTAGAGAAGGCGAGACTCGGGCGCATCGAGGCAGGGGCACGGACTGAGGACGAGATCGAGCTGTTTGAGTGGTTCGGCCTGCGGGGGTCGATCATGCTTGCTGCGGAGGCCATCGGAGCCACGAGAGAGACGCTCGTCGGAGAAGCTGTCAGCGACGCCTACGTCATGCGGTTCAAGAAGAACGTGACCATGTCCGAGGCAGCCGCAGCGTGGGAGCCCATCGTGGAGTCCCTGTTGGCCTTCGCCCCGGGTCAACTTCGGGACCCCCTGGTGACGTCGACTCTGCGTAACCGGCAGGCGGTGGACGCGGCGCTTCGCAACTTCCGCTCGCAGGTAGTGGCAGCACGCAAACACAACCGAACAACCTACGAGCTGTTCATGGACCAGGTGGTGTCCCGGTAGGGGAAGCAGGCGCTGCCGATGCGACCAGCATTCGGCTGGAGTGACGCCGAAATGGGTCTGCCATTCCGGGGATGCTCCTTAACAGGAGAGCCCGTAACTCTAGAGCACCGTTGGGATGGTCATCAGGAGAGCTTGTAGTAGCTATCTCCATTCGCAAGAAGGCTGTGGGTTCGGAAGGGGTTCCAGGCGCGCCGGAACACCGTGGCTAAGGGCTGTCCCGTAAATGATCTACGGTGTGCTGGTTGATCAGCCCGTCTCTCCGTTACCCGGCCAGGGCGAGGTTGTGCAGGCGGGCGATGC
>NZ_JBIVIR010000017.1:0-236788 GCF_044749825.1 Streptomyces sp. NPDC088915 | reverse complement strand
TCCACCGTCTTGTAGACCGGACGAACCCCGAGCGCGTGCCGGACCTCGCGCACGACGTCCTCGCGCAGGCCCCGGATCTCGGCGATCTGGGCGTCGGAGAAGCCGTGGCGCTTGGCCTCGGCCAGGATCTCCGGGTCGAGCTTCTCGGCGGCGGCCAGCTCGTCGGCGATCTCCTTGATCAGGAAGAGCTGGTCGACGAACCAGGGGTCGATCTTCGTGGCGTCGAAGACCTCCTGCGGGGTGGCACCGGCCCGGATCGACTGCATGACCGTGTTGATCCGGCCGTCGGTGGGACGCACCGACTCCCGCAGCAGCTCGTCCTTGTCGCCCGGCTCGCCGGTGAAGGCGAACTGCGAGCCCTTCTTCTCCAGCGACCGCAGCGCCTTCTGCAGGGCCTCGGTGAAGTTGCGGCCGATCGCCATCGCCTCACCCACCGACTTCATGGTCGTGGTCAGCGTGGAGTCGGCCGCCGGGAACTTCTCGAACGCGAACCGCGGAGCCTTCACGACCACGTAGTCGAGCGTGGGCTCGAAGGACGCCGGAGTCTTCTCCGTGATGTCGTTCGGGATCTCGTCCAGCGTGTAGCCGACGGCGAGGCGGGCGGCGATCTTGGCAATCGGGAAACCCGTCGCCTTCGACGCGAGCGCCGAGGACCGGGAGACACGCGGGTTCATCTCGATGACGATGATCCGGCCGTCGGCCGGGTCGATCGCGAACTGGATGTTGCAGCCTCCGGTGTCCACCCCCACCTCACGGATGATCGCGATACCGATGTCCCGCAGCCGCTGGTACTCGCGATCGGTCAGCGTCATCGCCGGCGCCACCGTGATCGAGTCACCGGTGTGCACACCCATCGGGTCGAAGTTCTCGATCGAGCAGACCACCACGACGTTGTCGTTCTTGTCGCGCATCAGCTCCAGCTCGTACTCCTTCCACCCCAGGATCGACTCCTCCAGGAGCACCTCGGTGGTCGGCGAGAGCGTCAGACCCTGCCCCGCGATCCGGCGCAGCTCCTCCTCGTCGTGCGCGAAACCCGAACCCGCGCCGCCCATCGTGAAGGACGGACGGACCACGACCGGGTAGCCACCGAGGGTGTCGACGCCCTTGATCACGTCGTCCATCGAGTGGCAGATCACCGAACGGGCCGACTCGCCGTGCCCGATCTTCGCCTTCACCGCCTCCACGACACCCTTGAACAGGTCACGGTCCTCGCCCTTGTGGATCGCCTCCACGTTCGCGCCGATCAGCTCCACCCCGTACTTCTCCAGCACACCCTGCTCGTGCATGGAGATCGCGGTGTTCAGCGCGGTCTGACCACCCAGGGTCGGCAGCAGCGCATCCGGCCGCTCCTTGGCGATGATCTTCTCCACGAACTCCGGAGTGATCGGCTCGACGTACGTGGCATCGGCGATCTCCGGATCGGTCATGATCGTGGCCGGATTGGAGTTGACCAGGATCACCCGCAGCCCCTCGGCCTTCAACACCCGGCACGCCTGGGTGCCCGAGTAGTCGAACTCCGCGGCCTGACCGATCACGATCGGGCCGGAGCCGATGACCAGGACGGACTGGATATCGGTGCGCTTAGGCACGCTCGGCCTCCATGAGGGATACGAAGCGGTCGAAGAGGTACGCGGCGTCGTGCGGGCCCGCCGCCGCCTCGGGGTGGTACTGCACCGAGAAGGCCGGCCGGTCGAGCAGCTGGAGACCCTCCACGACGTTGTCGTTGAGACAGACGTGGGAGACCTCGGCGCGCCCGAAGGGGGTGTCGGAGACCTTGTCGAGGGGCGCGTCCACGGCGAAGCCGTGGTTGTGCGCGGTGACCTCGACCTTGCCGGTGGTGCGGTCCTGGACCGGCTGGTTGATGCCCCGGTGGCCGTACTTCAGCTTGTACGTGCCGAAGCCGAGGGCGCGGCCCAGGATCTGGTTGCCGAAGCAGATGCCGAAGAGCGGCGTCTCGCGCTCCAGGACGGACTGCATGAGGGCGACGGGACCGTCGGCGGTGGCCGGGTCGCCGGGGCCGTTGGAGAAGAACACCCCGTCGGGCCGGACGGCGTAGACGTCCTCGGCGGTGGCGGTGGCGGGCAGGACGTGGACCTCGATGCCGCGCTCGGCCATCCGGTGCGGGGTCATGCCCTTGATGCCGAGGTCGATCGCGGCGACGGTGAACTTCTTCTCGCCGACCGCGGGGACGACGTACGTCTCCTTGGTGGCGACCTCGGCGGAGAGGTCCGCGCCCTTCATCTCGGGCTGTGCCTTGACCTTGGCGAGCAGGGCCTCGTCGCGGACGCCCGTCCAGGCGTCGCCGGAGAAGATGCCGACGCGCATGGCGCCGCGCTCGCGCAGGTGGCGGGTGAGGGCGCGGGTGTCGACGCCGGAGATCCCGACGACGCCCTGGCGCGCCAGCTCCTCGTCGAGCGAGCGGCGCGCGCGCCAGTTGGAGGAGACGCGGGCGGGGTCGCGGACGACGTAGCCGGAGACCCAGATGCGCCCGGACTCGGGGTCCTCGTCGTTGACGCCGGTGTTGCCGACGTGCGGGGCCGTCATGACCACGACCTGACGGTGGTACGACGGGTCGGTCAGCGTCTCCTGGTAACCGGTCATGCCGGTGGAGAACACGGCCTCGCCGAAGGTCTCCCCCACGGCCCCGTAGGCGCGGCCGCGGAAGATGCGGCCGTCCTCCAGGACGAGTACGGCGGGGGCCGCCTTCTGCCTCTGCGAGGCGCCTCCCTGGGTGGAGGTCGTCATCGTGCGATGCCTTCCGTTGCGTTGATCATGGAGTTGACGGTCTCGACCCAGGCGGTGTGTTCCGCCGCGCGGTCGGACCTGAAGCCGGAGTCGAGGAGGGTGCCGCCGTGCTCCCAGGTGACGATCAGGAGCCCGCCCTCGGCGAGGACCTTGCCGGCGATGCCCTTGTCGAGGCGTGCCTCGCGCAGGGCGCCGGCCGGGACGAAGAAGTCGTTCGCCCCGGGGCGTACGACCGCGATCCCGGCGTCGGTGAGCGTGAGCTCGACGCGGCTGCGGGTGCCGAGGCCGTGGGCGACGATCCGGTCGAGCCACTGCCCGGCGGTCGTGGACCCGTGGTAGCGCCCGCTGAGGGTCAGTTTCGCCTCGCCCGCCGTCTCCGGCACGGCGGGCAGTGCGGGGAGGTCGGACTGGAGGCTGCCGCGCCACTTCCATCCCTGGCGCATGAGCCAGTACACGAAGGCGACGAAGAGCAGCAGTCCGGCGACCCAGCCGATCCTTCCGGCCCAGTCGGTCACCTCCGCCGACTTCTGTTCGGCTGCCTCTGCGGCGATTGCGATGAGTGGTGTCACGCCAGCTTCCCGTCCACGACCGTTGCCCGGCCCCGCAGGAAGGTGTGGGTGACGCGTCCCGGCAGCTCGCGGCCCTCGTACGGGGTGTTGCGGCTGCGGGAGGCGAAGTCCGCGGGGTCCACGACTCCACGGTAAGCCGGATCGACCAGGGTCAGGTTCGCGGGCTCACCAGCCGAGACGGGGCGTCCGTGGCCCTTGGCCCGGCCGATGCGGGCGGGGGCGAAGGACATGCGGTCGGCGACGCCCGCCCAGTCGAGGAGTCCGGTCTCGACCATCGTCTGCTGGACGACGGAGAGGGCGGTCTCCAGGCCGACCATGCCCATGGCGGCCGCGGCCCACTCGCAGTCCTTGTCCTCGTGCGGGTGCGGGGCGTGGTCGGTGGCGACGATGTCGATCGTGCCGTCGGCCAGCGCCTCGCGGAGCGCGAGGACGTCCTTCTCGGTGCGCAGCGGCGGGTTGACCTTGTAGACCGGGTTGTACGAGCGGACCAGCTCGTCCGTGAGGAGGAGGTGGTGCGGGGTGACCTCGGCGGTGACGTCGATGCCGCGGGACTTGGCCCAGCGGACGATCTCGACGGAGCCTGCGGTGGAGAGGTGGCAGATGTGGACGCGGGAGCCGACGTGCTCGGCGAGGAGGACGTCGCGGGCGATGATCGACTCCTCGGCGACGGCGGGCCAGCCGCCGAGGCCGAGCTCGGCGGAGACGACGCCCTCGTTCATCTGGGCGCCCTCGGTGAGGCGGGGCTCCTGGGCGTGCTGGGCGACGACGCCGCCGAAGGCCTTCACGTACTCCAGGGCGCGGCGCATGATCACGGCGTCGTCGACGCACTTGCCGTCGTCGGAGAAGACGGTGACGCCGGCGGCGGAGTCGTGCATGGCGCCGAGCTCGGCGAGCTTCTTGCCCTCCAGGCCGACGGTGACGGCGCCGATGGGCTGCACGTCGCAGTAGCCGTGCTCCTGGCCGAGCCGGTAGACCTGCTCGACGACGCCGGCGGTGTCGGCGACCGGGTGGGTGTTGGCCATGGCGAAGACGGAGGTGTAGCCGCCGACGGCGGCGGCGCGGGTGCCGGTGAGGACGGTCTCGGAGTCCTCGCGGCCGGGCTCGCGCAGGTGGGTGTGGAGGTCGACCAGGCCCGGCAGGAGGATCTGCCCGTCGGCCTCGATCACGGTCGCGCCCTCGGCGGAGAGGTCCGTGCCGACCTCCGCGACGGTCTCGCCGTCGATCAGGACGTCCTGCGGCTCGCCGCCCAGCACCTTCGCCCCGCGGATCAGGATCTTGCTCATGGTTACTTGTTCTCCTCGGTGCGCGCGGCGGGGGTGGTGGTGACGGCGGGCTCGGAGCCGCCCAGGAGCAGGTAGAGCACGGCCATGCGGACGGAGACGCCGTTGGCGACCTGCTCGACGACCGTGCAGCGGTCGGAGTCGGCGACCTCGGCGGTGATCTCCATGCCGCGGACCATGGGGCCGGGGTGCATCACGAGGGCGTGCTCGGGCATCTTCGCCATCCGCTCGCCGTCGAGGCCGTAGCGGCGCGAGTACTCGCGCTCGGTGGGGAAGAAGGCGGCGTTCATCCGCTCGCGCTGCACGCGCAGCATCATCACCGCGTCGGACTTCGGCAGCACGGCGTCGAGGTCGTAGGAGACCTCGCAGGGCCAGGTCTCGACGCCGACGGGGACCAGGGTGGGCGGGGCCACCAGGGTGACCTCGGCGCCGAGGGTGTGCAGCAGGTCGACGTTGGAGCGGGCGACCCGGCTGTGCAGGACGTCGCCGACGAGGGTGATCCGCTTGCCGGCGAGGTCCTGGCCGAGTCCGGTGTCGCGGCCGACGAGGCGGCGGCGCATGGTGAAGGCGTCCAGGAGGGCCTGGGTGGGGTGCTGGTGGGTACCGTCGCCGGCGTTGACGACGGGGGCGTCGATCCAGCCGGAGGTGGCGAGGCGGTACGGGGCGCCGGAGGCGCCGTGCCGGATGACGACCGCGTCGACGCCCATGGCCTCCAGGGTCTGGGCGGTGTCCTTGAGGGACTCGCCCTTGGAGACGCTGGAGCCCTTGGCCGCGAAGTTGATGACGTCGGCGGAGAGTCGCTTCTCGGCGGCCTCGAAGGAGATCCGGGTGCGGGTGGAGTCCTCGAAGAAGAGGTTGCAGATGGTGCGGCCGCGCAGGGTCGGCAGCTTCTTGATGGGCCGGTCGGCCACCCGGGCCATCTCCTCGGCGGTGTCGAGGATCAGTACGGCGTCGTCGCGGGTGAGGTCGGCGGCCGAGATGAGGTGACGCATCATCGGGGTTTCTCTCCGTGGTGGGGAGGCGTGCGGGCGTGCGGGGGCAGGGGGGTGCCCCGGCCCCGGCGGGGAAGCCGGTCCGGCTAGGAGGCGGGCTTGGAGCCGAGCAGGACGGTGTCGCGACCGTCTTCCTCGGCGAGCAGGACCTTGACCGTCTCCCGCAGCGACGTGGGGAGGTTCTTGCCGACGTAGTCGGCGCGGATGGGCAGCTCGCGGTGGCCGCGGTCGACGAGGACGGCGAGCTGGACGGCGCGGGGGCGGCCGATGTCGCCGAGGGCGTCGAGGGCGGCGCGGATGGTGCGGCCGGAGAAGAGGACGTCGTCGACGAGGACGACGAGGCGCCCGTCGATGCCGTCGGCGGGGATCTCGGTGCGGCCGATGGCGCGGGCGGGCTTCATCCGCAGGTCGTCCCGGTACATGGTGATGTCGAGGGAACCGACCGGGACCTTGGTGCCGGTGATGGAGGCGAGCTTCTCGGCGAGCCGGCGGGCGAGGAAGACGCCGCGGGTGGGAATGCCGAGGAGGACCACGTCGTCGGCGCCCTTGGCGCGCTCGACGATCTCGTGGGCGATGCGGGTGAGGACCCGCGCGATGTCGGGGCCTTCGAGAACGGGCCGCGCGTCGTCGCCGTACTGCTGCTGGGTGTCCAGCCGGGTGTCCATGGAAAACGGACCTCCTTCTCCGCCTCACGGGACGGCTCTTAAAGGACGTCGTACTTGCGCCTCAACCCTACCAGGGGTGGCGCGGCGCCCTCCGCACACCCCCGGCGCCCCTCCGGGCGCCGTCCCCCGGAGGGGGGCGGTACGGACCTTTCGGCTTGACGGGTGGGTGTAACGCTGCGTAACCTCACAGTGAGTTACCAGCCGCGCGGCGCAGCCGCATGTCGTCACAGCGTCCGGGAGCGTTATGTCCAGCGAATACGCAAAGCAGCTCGGGGCCAAACTCCGCGCCATCCGCACCCAGCAGGGTCTCTCGCTCCACGGGGTGGAGGAGAAGTCCCAGGGCCGCTGGAAGGCCGTGGTGGTCGGCTCGTACGAGCGGGGCGACCGCGCCGTGACCGTGCAGCGCCTTGCCGAGCTGGCGGACTTCTACGGCGTGCCGGTGCAGGAGCTCCTGCCGGGCACGACGCCGGGCGGGGCCGCCGAGCCGCCGCCGAAGCTGGTCCTGGACCTGGAGCGCCTGGCCCACGTCCCGCAGGAGAAGGCCGGCCCGCTCCAGCGCTACGCCGCGACGATCCAGTCGCAGCGCGGCGACTACAACGGCAAGGTGCTGTCGATCCGCCAGGACGACCTGCGCACCCTCGCCGTCATCTACGACCAGTCCCCCTCGGTCCTCACCGAGCAGCTCATCAGCTGGGGCGTGCTGGACGCGGACGCGCGCCGCGCGGTCGCCCACGAGGAGGGCTGACCCCTTCGGAGGGCCCAGCAGAAACGTACCGCCGGATCCGTGGACGTCGACGACGTCCACGGATCTCGTGCTTTCCGGGCCCGTACGGGGCGCTCCCGGGGCCGCAGGGGCTCCCGGGTGCCGAAAGGGCGCCGGAGGGCCCCGGAACAGGCCGAAGGGGCCCGCGGCACACTCGGTGCCGCGGGCCCCTTCGACTACCGGGTACGGGCGGGACTCAGGCGTCCACGTCCCGGCGCAGACGCGGCTTCAGGTCCTTGAAGCGCGCCAGGAGGCCGTTGACGAAGGCCGGCGACTCGTCGGTGGAGAACTCCTTGGCGAGCTGCACCGCCTCGTCGATCACGACTGCGTCCGGCGTGCCGTCCTCCCAGATCAGCTCGTACGCGCCGAGGCGCACGATGTTCCGGTCGGCGGCGGGCATCCGGTCGAGGTCCCAGTCCACCGCGTAGGTCGCGATGAGCTCGTCGATCCGCGCCACGTGGGACGCGTACCCCTCCACCAGCTGCATGGTGAACTCGTTGACCGGCGGCTGCCGGTCGTCCGAGCGCGCGTACCGGACCTGGTCCGCGAGGACCTCCTGCACGGAGGCGCCGCGCTGGTCGGCCTCGAAGAGGATCTGGAAGGCGCGCTTGCGGGCCTTGCTCCGAGCGGCCACGGTTAGTCGTTCACCCGGCCGAGGTAGTCGCTGGTGCGCGTGTCGACCTTGACCTTCTCACCGGTGGTGACGAAGAGCGGGACCTGGATCTCGTGGCCGGTCTCCAGCGTGGCGGGCTTGGTGCCACCGGTGGAGCGGTCGCCCTGGACGCCCGGGTCGGTGTGCTGGATCGACAGGACGACGGCGGCGGGGAGCTCGACGTAGAGCACCGAGCCCTCGTGCTGCGCGACGGAGGCGGTGAAGCCCTCGACCAGGAAGTTCGCGGCGTCGCCGACGGCCTTGCGCTCGACCATCAGCTGGTCGTACGTCTCCATGTCCATGAAGACGAAGTAGTCGCCGTCCATGTAGGAGAACTGCATGTCACGACGGTCGATGGTGGCCGTCTCGACCTTCACGCCCGCGTTGAAGGTCTTGTCGACGACCTTCCCGGAGAGCACGTTCTTGAGCTTGGTGCGCACGAAGGCCGGGCCCTTGCCGGGCTTGACGTGCTGGAACTCGACGACGGACCAGAGCTGGCCGCCTTCGAGCTTGAGCACCATGCCGTTCTTGAGGTCGTTCGTGGAAGCCACGGTTGCGGAATCTCCTGGACTCTGGACTGACGTGGGACCGGGGAGGCATGTGCGCCCTAGAGCGCGAGCAGCTCCTTGGTCGTGATGGTGAGTAGCTCGGGTCCGCCGTCCGCCTCCTGGCGCACGACGAGCGTGTCATCGATCCGGACCCCGCCCCGGCCCGGGAGGTGGACCCCCGGTTCGACGGTGACCGGCACACAAGCGTCCAGTTTACCCATGGCCGAGGGTGACAGCTGCGGGTCCTCGTCGATTTCGAGCCCCACACCGTGCCCGGTGAGGGGGACGGCGGCCTCCGCGTGCCCCGCCGCCTTCAGGATCCGGCGGGCCGCCCGGTCCACGTCCCGGTACTCGGCGCCGGGCACGAGGGACTCCCGTCCTGCCCGCTGAGCGGCGAAGACGAGCTCGTACAGCTCGATCTGCCACGCGGCGGGGGTGGTGCCGATGACGAACGTGCGGCCGATCTCGCAGCGGTAGCCGCGGTAGTCGGCGCCGAGGCAGACGGAGAGGAAATCGCCCTCCTCGACCCGGCGGTCGGTGGGCCGGTGGCCCCGGCGGCCGGAGTGCGGCCCGGTCGCGACCGAGGTGGGGAAGGCGGCCCCGTCGGCGCCGTGGTCGACGAGCCGGCGCTCCAGCTCCAGGGCGAGGTGGCGTTCGGTCCGCCCCACCAGGATGGATTCGAGGAGCTCCCCGAGGGCCTGGTCGGCGATCTCGGCGGCGATCCGGAGGCAGGCGATCTCGTCCTCGTCCTTGACGATCCTGAGCTGCTCCACGGCGCAGTCGAGGTCGGTGAGGCGGGGTCCCGAGGCGACGGCGCCCATGGCCCGGTGCCGGGCCACCGTCAGGTGGTGCTCCTCGACGGCGAGCGCGTCGGCGCCCGTGCGGCGGGCGAGGTCGACGGCGGCGACGGCCGGGTCCCCTCCCCCGGTGGGCAGGACCTGCTGCCGGAGCAGTTCGTCGAGCCGCCCGTCGGCCGGTTCGTCCCCGGGCGCGACGGGGCGGAGCAGGACGTCCGCCTCCGGTTCGGGGCCGACGAGCAGGACGGCGCCCGGCGGGGAGCCGCCCGCGAGATAGCGGACGTTGGCGGGGCGGGAGACCAGGGCCGCCGGGCTGCCCGCGGCCGCGCACCGGTCGCGCAGCCGTACACGGCGGTCCGCATACACCTCTGACATGCTCCGAGCCTACGAGGAGCGGGCCGCGACGGCCTGTTCGGAACGGCCGACCGGGCGCTCCGGAGGCCGCGACGGGCACGGGCTCACCAGGTGGGCGGGCTCGCGATCGCGCGGGCGAGGACGTCGTCCAGGACGCGGGCGGTGGTCTCGACGTCGTACGTGGAGTTGTCGATGATCGGCAGGCCCGAGCCGTACCAGCCGGCCATCCGGCCGTGGATGGCGGCGACCTCCTCGTCCGAGAGGCGCCGGTTGCCGCTGCGCTGGGCGTTGCGCTCCAGGACGACCTCCAGGCCGGGCAGGAGGACGACGGGCAGCAGGCCGGGGCCGACGTGGCGCTTCCAGCCGCCGAGGCCGACGACGGGCCGGTCCGGGAAGACGGCGTCGTCGACGATGCAGGAGATGCCGTTGGCGAGGAAGTTGCGCGCGGCGAAGCCGCAGGTGCGGCGGGCGAGCCGGTACTGCGCCTCGGAGTGCTCGTTCCATCCGGACTGCGGGTCGGCGAAGCCGGAGCAGACCCATTCGCGGACGTCGTCGAGGCTGATGTGCGCGGTGGGCACGCGGCGGCGCTGCGCCCAGTGCCGGGCGACGGTCGTCTTGCCGGCCCCGGCGGGGCCGATGAGCAGCACGGCCAGGGTCGCGCCGCCGGTCCCGGCCCCGTGCTCCACGGGCGGCGCGAGGGGCGCGCCCACGGGCGGCAGCGGGACGTGCCCGGTGGGCTCGGCGCGGTGGGGCGGCGGGGCGGCGGGGTACTGGGGGGCCGCGAGGGGCTGGGGGACGGCGAGCGGCCGGGGCGCCGGGGCGTGCCCGGACCCCTGGTGGCCGGGTATGCCGCCGGAGGCGCCCGTGCCCCATCCCTGCCCTCCCGGTCCCGGCCCCGCGGGGGAGGACGGGGCCTGCGGGTGCGGGGAGGCCGTGCGCGGAGGCGCCGGGGGCGGCGGCGGGGCCGGGTGCCGGGGCGCGGCCGTCCCGTGCGGGACGGCCGGATGGACGCCGAGGCGGGGGCCGGCGCCCGGTCCCGTCCCCGGTGCCGGATAGGAGGTGTCCGCCGGTCCGGGCGGTCGGCCGCCGTCTCCCGCCCCGGGAACGGGGCCGGGCGTCCCGCCCGGCCGCTCGTGCGGTGGCAGCGGACCCCCCACTGCGTGCTGCATCCGGTGCCACTCCGTCTCGTACGCCTGTTGTCGTCCGGGACCGGTCGTGTACCCGGACGGCGGAACGTTACCGCCCCCGGCCCCCACAGGGGGAACGGCCGGGGGCGCTTCCCGGTGCCCCGTCAGTCGGACAGTTCCTCGGCGAGCGCCCGCAGCGCCAGCCGGTAGGAGCCGATGCCGAACCCGGCGACCGTCCCGGTCGCCACGGCCGCGATCACCGAGGTGTGCCGGAACTCCTCGCGGGCGTACGGGTTCGAGATGTGCACCTCGATGAGCGGCGCCGTCCGCTGGGCGGCCGCGTCCCTCATCCCGTACGAGTAGTGCGTGAACGCCCCGGGATTGATGACCACCGGGACCGAGCCGTCGGCCGCCTCGTGGAGCCAGCGGATCATCTCGCCCTCGTCGTTGGTCTCCCGCACCTCGACGTCGAAGCCGAGCTCCGCGCCGAGGGTGCGGCAGGACTCGACGAGTCCCTTGTAGGAGGTGGCGCCGTAGATGTCGGGCTCGCGGGAGCCGAGACGGCCCAGGTTGGGGCCGTTGAGCACCAGTACCGGACGCGGCTCGCTCACGCCGACACCTCGCCGTAGGCCGCGATGAGGACGGCCGGGTCGGGGCCCTCCAGGACGGTGGGCTTGGCGAGCCCGTCGAGCACGATGAACCGCAGCAGGTCGCCGCGGGACTTCTTGTCGACCTTCATGGTCTCCAGGAGCTTGGGCCACTGGTCGCCGCGGTAGCTGAGCGGCAGGCCGACGGACTCCAGGATCGCGCGGTGCCGGTCGGCGGTGGCGTCGTCGAGGCGCCCGGCGAGGCGGCCGAGTTCGGCGGCGAAGACCATGCCGACGGAGACGGCGGCGCCGTGGCGCCACTTGTAGCGCTCGTTCTTCTCGATGGCGTGGGCGAGGGTGTGGCCGTAGTTGAGGATCTCGCGGCGGCCGGACTCCTTGAGGTCGCCGGAGACGACCTCGGCCTTGACCTTGATCGAGCGGACGAGCAGTTCGGCGGTGTGCGGTCCGGCCGGGGTGCGGGCGGCCTGCGGGTCCTCCTCGATGAGGTCGAGGATCACCGGGTCGACGATGAAGCCGGCCTTGATGATCTCCGCGAGGCCGCTGACGTAGTCGTGGACCGGGAGCGAGTCGAGGGCCGCGAGGTCGCAGAGGACCCCGGCGGGCGGGTGGAAGGCGCCGACGAGGTTCTTGCCCTCGGCGGTGTTGATGCCCGTCTTGCCGCCGACGGCCGCGTCGACCATCGCGAGGACGGTGGTCGGCACGGCGATCCAGCGCACGCCCCGCAGCCAGGTCGCGGCGACGAAGCCGGCCAGGTCGGTGGTGGCGCCGCCGCCGACGCCGACGACGACGTCGGTACGGGTGAAGCCGGTCTGGCCCAGGGCCTTCCAGCAGTAGGCGGCGACCTCGGCGGTCTTGGCCTCCTCGGCGTTCGGCACCTGGATGGCGACCGCCTCGTAGCCCTGGTCCGCGAGGTCGGCGCGCAGCGCCTCGCCGGTGTCGGCGAGCGCCTCGGGGTGGATCACGGCGACCCGCTTGGCCCGGTCGCCGATCAGGGTGGGGAGCTCGCCGAGGAGCTGCCGGCCGACGAGCACCTCGTACGGATCCGTGCCCGCGCTGCCGGCCACGTGGATGCGGGTCACGTCCTGGTCCGTCGTCATGCTTCCTTCTTGATTTCCAGTGCCGAGAGGACCGCGTCCGCGACCTCTTCGGGGGTGCGGTCGTCGGTGGCGACGACGGCCCGGGCGACTTCGGTGTAGAGGTGGCGGCGCGCCTCCATCAGCTCGCGCCACTGGCGGCGCGGGTTGACGGCGAGCAGCGGCCGCGCGGTGTTGAGGCCGACGCGGCGGACCGCCTCCTCGACGTCCATGGAGAGGTACGCGACGGGCAGCCCGGCGAGCAGTTCGCGGGTGCCGGCGTCGAGGACCGCGCCGCCGCCGAGGGCGAGGACGCCCTCGTGCTCGGCGACGGCCCGGGCGACGGCGGCCCGCTCCAGGGCGCGGAAGTGCTCCTCGCCGTCCTCGACGAAGATGTCGGAGATCTCGCGTCCCTCGGCGGCGACGATGTCGGCGTCGGTGTCCCGGTAGGGCGCGCCGAGGCGTTCGGCCAGGAGCGCGCCCACCGTGGACTTGCCGGAGCCCATCGGTCCGACGAGGACGACCAGGGGTCCGGCGGTCACCGGATGCGCAGGTTGTCGAGGTACGAGCGCACGTTGCGCCGGGTCTCGGGGACGCTGTCGCCGCCGAACTTCTCCAGGACGGCGTCCGCGAGGACGAGCGCGACCATGGCCTCGGCGACGATGCCGGCGGCGGGGACGGCGCAGACGTCGGAGCGCTGGTGGTGGGCGGCCGCGGCCTCGCCGGTGGCGACGTCGACGGTGGCCAGGGCGCGCGGGACGGTCGCGATCGGCTTCATCGCGGCGCGGACGCGCAGCAGCTCGCCGGTGGTGAGGCCGCCCTCGGTGCCGCCGGAGCGGCCGGAGGAGCGGCGGATGCCCTCGTCGGTCCTGACGATCTCGTCGTGGGCCTTGGATCCGGGCACGCGGGCGAGCTCGAAGCCGTCGCCGACCTCGACGCCCTTGATGGCCTGGATGCCCATGAGGGCGGCGGCGAGCCGGGCGTCGAGGCGCCGGTCCCAGTGGACGTGCGAGCCGAGGCCGACGGGCACGCCGTAGGAGAGGACCTCGACGACGCCGCCGAGGGTGTCGCCGTCCTTGTGGGCCTGGTCGATCTCGGCGACCATCGCCTTCGACGCGTCGGCGTCGAGGCAGCGGACCGGGTCGGCGTCGAGCTTCTCCACGTCCGCCGGGGTCGGGTAGACGCCGTACGGGGCCTTGGCGGCGGCGAGCTCGACCACGTGGGAGACGATCTCGATGCCGGCGGCCTCCTTGAGGAAGGAGCGGGCGACGGCGCCGAGGGCGACGCGGGCGGCGGTCTCGCGGGCGCTGGCGCGCTCCAGGATCGGCCGGGCCTCGTCGAAGCCGTACTTCTGCATGCCGGCGAGGTCGGCGTGGCCGGGCCGGGGCCGGGTCAGGGGCGCGTTGCGGCCCGTCTCCTTGAGCTCCGAGGGGTCGACCGGGTCGGCCGACATGACCTTCTCCCACTTGGGCCACTCGGTGTTGCCGACCATGACGGCGATCGGGGAGCCGAGGGAGAGTCCGTGCCGGACGCCGCCGAGGAAGGTGATCTCGTCCTGCTCGAACTTCATGCGGGCGCCGCGTCCGTAGCCGAGGCGTCGCCGCGCGAGGTGGTCCGCCACCAGCTCCGTGGTGACCGGGACACCGGCGGGCAGACCCTCAAGGGTCGCGACCAGCGCGGGTCCGTGGGATTCGCCGGCCGTCAGCCAACGCAACCTGCTCAACGATGCTCCTCATGCTCGCGCCTGGCACTGCGACGGCGCGCCCGGGTGCGCGGCCCTGGCCCGCCACCCCCGATCCTCCCACGTCCGGAGCGCCCCCTTGGACCCCCGTCCAGCTATCGGACGGGAGTCTCGGACTCCGGGACGGTTTCTCCAGCGTCCGGATCGACGGACCTGTTTCGCAGCCGGGAGAGGAGGCTGTACGCGGCGGTCGAGCCGCCGAGCCCGAGGACGGTGTACCGCACCCACGCGGGCAGGTCGCTGAAGAACCCCACGTACAGAAAGCGCGCCAGGTCGAAGGCCGCGTCCCACCTGGACGCCAGCAGTGTGTCCCCGTTCATGTCCCCCCTTGGGCGCCGGTCGGTCCCCGGCGCCGACGGGAGCCTACCGGGCGGCCAGCGCCCGCTCCCCCGCCGCCCTCATGGCCGCGAGCGGGGCGGGCGCGCGGCCCGTCATCAGCTCGACCTGGAGGACGGCCTGGTGGACGAGGAGGTCGAGGCCGCCGACGACCTCGCCGCCGCGGTCGGACCAGGCGGCGGCCAGCGGGGTCGGCCAGGGGTCGTAGAGGACGTCGAAGAGGGTGCCGACGGCGTCCGGGACGGCGGTGGCCAGGGCGTTCGTCGTGCCGGCGGGGGTGGTCGCGATGACCAGCGGGGCATCGAAGGCCTCCGCCGCGCGCTCCCAGTCGGCGGTGCGCACGTCCACGCCGAGCCGCTCGCCCCAGCCGCGCATCTCCTCGGCCCGCGCCTCGCTCCGTACGTACGCGGTGACGGGACCGGCGCAGATGCGGGCGAGGGCGGCGAGCGCGGAGGAGGCGGTGGCGCCGGCGCCGAGGACGGCGGCGGCCTCCACCTTCTCGACGCCCCGCTCGCGCAGGGCGGCGATCATGCCGGGGACGTCGGTGTTGTCGCCGGTCCGCCGTCCGTCCTCGTGGAGGACGACGGTGTTGACGGCCTCCACGGACGCGGCCGTGTCGCCGACCTCGTCGAGCAGCGGGATGATCGCCCGCTTGAGCGGCATGGTCAGCGAGAGCCCGGCCCAGCTGCCGTCCAGCTCGCCCACGAACCCCGGAAGGGCCGCCTCGTCGACCTCGAAGCGCTCGTACGACCAGTCGTGGAGGCCGAGTTCGGCGTACGCGGCGCGGTGCAGGACCGGGGAGAGGGAGTGGGCGATGGGCGATCCCAGGACCGCCGCGCGGCGCTGCTTGCTCACTGTCCCTGCTTCCGTTGCTTCTCGTACTCCGCGACGTTCCGGTTGTGCTCCTCGTTCGTCACGGAGAAGACGGTCTTGTCCTCGTTGATCGAGACGAAGTAGTACCACGGGCCGGCCGCGGGGCTGATCGCGGACTGGAGCGCCTCCATGCCGGGGTTGCTGATGGGCCCGGGGACGAGTCCGGTCACCTTGTACGTGTTGTACGGGTCGTCGATCTTGCGCATGTCCTCGACCGTGCCGACGTCGAGGGTGCTCTGCCCCTTGAGGTAGTTCACCGTCGAGTCGAACTCCAGGCGGCCCACGGTCTCCATGTTGCCGGGCTTGAGCCGGTTGTAGACCACCCGCGCGACCTTGTCGAAGTCGTGCTTGTACTTGCCCTCGACCTGCACGAGGCTCGCCACCGTCAGCAGTTCCCAGGGCCCCTTGAGGCCGACCGCCTTCGCCTTCCCGTCCAGGCCCAGCTTCCCGTACTCCTGGTTCGCGCGGGCCACCATCTTGCGCAGGGCGTCCTCGGGCTTGCCGCCCTTCGCGACCGGATAGCTCGCCGGGAAGAGGAATCCTTCCAGCGGGTCCTTGATGTCGGGGTGCTGCTTGGCCCACTCGGGCAGGCCCAGGGAGTCCGCCTTCGCGAGCGCGACCTCCTTGGTGGTGCCGGGCTTGAGGTCCAGGCGCTGGTCGAGCGTCTCGTAGACCCAGACGTTCCGCTTGCCCTCGGGGATGACGAGGTTGGCCTGGCTCGCCGGGTCGAGCATCAGGGTGACGGCGCTCTCCGCCGACATCTCCTTCTTCAGCGTGTAGACGCCGGCCTGGATCGAATTGCCCTTGGGGTTCTTGAGCTGCGCCGAGGTGAAGGCGTCGACGCTCTTGACGACGCCGGCCTTCTTCAGGATGTTGCCGATGTCGGAGCCGTACGACCCCTTCGGGATCTCGACCTGGACCTCGCCGCTGCCGCTGCCCGCGTAGTCCGGCACCTCGGCGAACCGGCCCTGCCAGAACTGGTAGCCGAAGTAGCCGACGCCGCCGACGCCGCCGACCAGGACGACGGCGACGACCAGACAGGCCACGCCGTTCTTGCCCTTGCGCTTCTTGTCCTTGCCACGGCGGTCGCGGTCGTCGCCGCGGGAGCCCCGGCCGCGCGCCGGCTCCTCGTCGTACGCGTCGTCGTAGTCGTCGTCGCGGTCGTCTCTTCCGCCACGCCCGGCGCCGCGGTCGTCCCCGCCGGTGAAGAAGGGATGATTCTCCTCCTCCGGTTCCGGTTCCCGGCGCGGCTCCTCCTCCGGCGCCCAGTCGGCCACCGGCTCCGGCGGGTCCTGCCGGTGGCCGGGGGGCCGGGGCGGCGGGTAGGCCTCGGGCGTGCCGTACAGGTCCGGGTTCTGGCCGCCGTACGGATCGGCCGGGGGCGCGCCGTACGCCATCGCCGCCTGGCCGGACTCCCAGCTCCCGTCGTACTGCTGTCCGAGGTGCTCGGGCGTGTCGTAACCGCCCTGGTGCTCCGCCCCGTACTGCTGCTGGTACTGCTGCTGGTCGTACGGCTGCTGCTGCCGGTACTGCGGCTGGTAGTGCTGCTGCTGGTACTGCGGATCTGCGTAGGCCTGCGGCTCGTGCTGCTGGTACGGGTCGCCCCCGTACCCCTGGCCGCCCTGCGCGTACGGGTCCTGGTGACCGTGGCCGCCCTGCTCGTACGGGCTCGCCTGCTGCGGATGCGGGTACTGCTGTCGGCCCTCCCACCCCTGGTCCCCGTAGAGCGGGTCCTCGGGGTGCCACGGTTCGGAGCCCGGGCCCCGGCCATACTCAGTCATCGATCCCCAAACAGCCGCGAGGCTTCCGGACGATCCGCCTCTACGTAGTACGGCAGCTGTTCGAACACCGCCGCATCGCGCGGAACGTTACCGTATCGCGATCAGATGACCACTTCGACGCCCTCACCGGGAGGATTACCCGATACCCGTTCGGACTCAAGGGCGTTCTGAAGGATGATCACGGCGGCGGCCTGGTCGATGACCGACCGGCCCTTCTTCGACTTCACCCCGGAGGCCCGCAGGCCCTGGGTGGCGGTGACCGTCGTCATCCGCTCGTCGACCAGCCGGACCGGCACGGGGGCGATGCCCTTCGCCATCTCCCGGGCGAAGGCGCGGACCTTGGTCGCGGCCGGGCCCTCCCGCCCGCTGAGCGAGCGGGGCAGGCCCACGACGACCTCGATCGGCTCGTACTCCTCGACGATCTGGCGGAGGCGCCGGTGGGCGGCCGGGACGTCGCGTCCCGGCACGGTCTCCACCGGCGTGGCGAGGACCCCGTCGGGGTCGCACGAGGCGACCCCGATCCGGGCGTCCCCGACGTCCACCGCGATGCGGCGGCCGCGGCGCATCGTCACGCCGTCTCCACCACGAGGCGCTCGACGGCGGCGATGGCCTCGCCGACGGCCTCCGGGTTCTGGCCGCCGCCCTGGGCGACGTCCGGCTTGCCGCCGCCACCGCCGCCGAGGGTCTTGGCGGCCGTGCGGACCAGCTCGCCGGCCTTGAGGCCGCGCTCGCGGGCGGCCTCGTTGGTGGCGATGACCGTCAGCGGCTTGCCGTTGACGGTGGTGAACAGGGCGACGACGGCCGGGCGGCCGCCCGAGACGCGGCCGCGCACGTCGAGGACCAGCCTGCGCAGGTCGTCGGCGGTGGTGCCGTCCGGGACCCGGCCGGTGACCAGGGCGACGCCGCGGACGTCGCGGGCGGAGTCGACGAGGCCGGCGGCGGCCTGGAGGACCTTCTCCGCGCGGAACTTCTCGATCTCCTTCTCGGCGTCCTTCAGCTTGCCGAGCATGGCGGAGATCTTCTCCGGCAGCTCCTCGGGGCGGCCCTTGACCAGCTCCTGGAGCTGGGCGACGACCGTGTGCTCCTTGGCGAGGAAGTTGTACGCGTCGACGCCGACGAGGGCCTCGATGCGGCGCACGCCGGAGCCGATGGAGGACTCGCCGAGCAGCTTCACCAGACCGAGCTGGGCGGTGTTGTGGACGTGGGTGCCGCCGCACAGCTCCTTGGAGAAGTCGCCGATGGTGACGACGCGGACCTGCTCGCCGTACTTCTCGCCGAACTCGGCGATGGCGCCCTGGCGCTTGGCCTCGTCGATCGGCATGACCTCGGCGTGGACCTCCAGCTCGCGCGAGAGGACCTCGTTGATCTTCTGCTCGACGTCGGTGAGGACGGTGCCGGGGACGGCGTTCGGCGAGCCGAAGTCGAAGCGGAAGCGGCCGGGCTGGTTCTCGGAACCGGCCTGGGCGGCCGTCGGGCCGAGGGCGTCGCGCAGGGCCTGGTGGGTGAGGTGGGTGGCCGAGTGGGCGCGGGCGATGGCCCGGCGGCGGCGCACGTCGATGGCGGCGTAGGCGGTGGCGCCCACGGTCACCTCGCCGACCTGGACGGAGCCCTTGTGCACCGAGACGCCCGGGACCGGCTGCTGCACGTCGCGGATGTCGATGACGGCGCCGCTGTGCAGCTTGATGCGGCCCTGGTCGGCGATCTGGCCGCCGCCCTCGGCGTAGAACGGGGTGCGGTCGAGGACCACCTCGACCTCGTCGCCCTCGGTGGCGGCCGGCGAGGGGACGCCGTTGACGAGGAGGCCGACGACCGTGGTCTCGCCCTCGGTGTTGGTGTAGCCGGTGAACCGGGTGGCGCCGCTGGTGTCGGCGATCTCCCGGTACGCGGTCATGTCGGCGTGGCCGGTCTTCTTGGCCTTGGCGTCGGCCTTGGCCCGGTCCCGCTGCTCCTTCATCAGGCGGCGGAAGCCGTCCTCGTCCACGGAGAGGCCCTGCTCGGCGGCCATCTCCAGGGTGAGGTCGATCGGGAAGCCCCAGGTGTCGTGGAGCAGGAACGCCTTGTCGCCGGAGAGGACCGTGCCGCCGGAGGCCCTGGTCTCGGTGACGGCGGTGTCGAGGATGTTGGTGCCGCCCTTGAGGGCCTTCAGGAAGGCGGCCTCTTCGGCGAGGGCGACGGTCTCGATGCGCTTGCGGTCGGTGACCAGCTCCGGGTACTGCTCGCCCATCGTGTCGATCACGGTGTCGACGAGGTCCTGGACGACCGGGCCGGTGGCGCCGAGCAGGCGCATGTTGCGGACGGCGCGGCGCATGATGCGGCGCAGCACGTAGCCGCGGCCCTCGTTGCCGGGGGTGACGCCGTCGCCGATGAGCATGACGGAGGTGCGCATGTGGTCGGCGACCACGCGGAGCGAGACGTCGCTCTCGTGGCTCCTGCCGTACTGGACGCCGGTCAGCTCGGTGGCCTTGTCGATGACGACCTTGAGGGTGTCCGTCTCGTACATGTTCTGGACGCCCTGGAGGATCATCGCCAGGCGCTCCAGGCCGAGACCCGTGTCGATGTTCTTCGACGGCAGCTCGCCGAGGATCGGGAAGTCCTCCTTGTCGGAGCCCTCCCCGCGCTCGTACTGCATGAAGACCAGGTTCCAGATCTCCACGTACCGCTCGTCGTTGACGGCCGGGCCGCCCTCGACGCCGAACTCGGGGCCGCGGTCGTAGTTGATCTCGGAGCAGGGGCCGCAGGGGCCGGGGACGCCCATGGACCAGTAGTTGTCCTTCTTGCCGAGGCGCTGGATGCGCTCGGCGGGGACGCCGACGACGTCGCGCCAGATCTGCTCGGCCTCGTCGTCCTCCTGGTAGACGGTGATCCAGAGCTTCTCCGGCTCCAGCCCGTAGCCGCCGTGCTCCACCGGGGTGGTCAGCAGCTCCCAGGCGAGCTTGATGGCGCCTTCCTTGAAGTAGTCGCCGAAGGAGAAGTTGCCGCACATCTGGAAGAACGTGCCGTGGCGGGTGGTCTTGCCGACCTCTTCGATGTCGGGGGTGCGCACGCACTTCTGCACGCTGGAGGCGCGCGAGAAGGGCGGCTTGACCTCGCCCAGGAAGTAGGGCTTGAAGGGCACCATGCCGGCGGGGACGAGGAGCAGAGTCGGGTCGTCCGCGATGAGCGACGCCGAAGGGACGACGGTGTGCCCGCGCTCCTCGAAGAAGCTCAGCCAGCGGCGGCGGATTTCAGCCGACTCCATCAGTGGTCCTCATTCCGGTTGTACGAACGCGTAGGCGGGGTGAAGTACGAAGGTGTGACGGGACCGAGCTCGGTCCTGCGGCGGGGCTCCGGAAGCTCCCGGCCCTGTGCGGCGGCCGGGTCGGCGGAGGCGTCGAGTCCGAGCGCCTCCCCCAGTTCGGCCTCCCGCTGGACCATGCCCGCCCTCACGTCGAGGGCGAAGTCCTTGAGCCGGTGGCCGGCTTCGACGGCCTTGTTCGCGGCCTGGGCCGCGAGGCTCTCGGGGGTCAGCTGCTTCAGCTTCCGGTTGACCTTGCTGGTGGCCCACACGCCGGCGGCTGCGCCGGCCGTGAACCAGAACGTGCGGCGGAACATCGCGGCTCAGCCCTTCTGCTTCCGCCGTCGCGCGGACGGCACGGTGCGGCCGACGATCACAGTGCGGCGCGCGGAGGCGCGCGGCGCCTCCTCCCCGTCCCGGCTCCGGCCGAGCGCCCGGCGCACGCCGTAGCCGAAGGCGGCCACCTTGACGAGCGGGCCGCCGAAGGTGGAGGCGACGGTGGTGGAGAGCGCGGAGGCGTTGGAGGTGACCTCCTGGACGTCCGAGGCGATGGCGTCGACCCGGTCGAGCTGGGTCTGCGCCGAGCGCACGGTCGCGGAGGCCTCGGCGAGCAGGGGAACGGCCTGCTCCGTCACGTCCGCCACGAGCTTGGTGGTCGCCCTGAGCGTCTGCGCCAGTCTCGCCAACGCCACGGCGAGGAAGGAGACGAGGATCGCCCAGAAGACGGCCACCAGGATCCCGGCAACCTCTCCACCGGTCACGCTGCACCGCTCTCTGCTGTCGTTGGGCCTTGTGAAAAGTCGTCCCCCGACCCTATCGCGCCCGGGCCGTCGCGCCGTACCGCATTACCGTGCGCGAAGCGCCCGTCACGGGATCCGGTTGTACGCGGTGCGCGCGGGTGAGTACGCTCCGTGTCCCATGCGACGGAGCAATCTCCCGGCGGAGCTGAACCGGTTCGTCGGACGGGCCGCCGAGCAGGCCGCACTGGCGGCGCTCCTCGGGACGTCCCGCCTGGTCACGGTCGTGGGTGTGGGCGGGGTCGGCAAGACGCGGCTCGCGCTGCGGACGGCCGCGGGGGCGCAGAAACGCTACGGCGACGGGGTGCGGCTCGCCGATCTGGCGCCGCTGCGCGATCCGGACCTGGTGGCGCACGCCCTGGCCGAGGCGCTCGGTCTGACGGACCACACGCCGAGGCCGCCGCGCGAGGCCCTGGTGGAGCACCTCGCGGAGCGGCACGTCCTGCTGGTGCTCGACGGCTTCGAGCACCTGGTGGAGAGCTGCGCCCCGCTGGTGCGGGAGCTGCTCGCGCACGCGCCCGGGCTCACCGTCCTCGCGGCCGGGCGCAGGCCCCTGCGGGTGGCGGGCGAGACGGTGTTCCCGCTGGCCCCGATGGACGAGGCGGACGCGGTGGCGCTCCTCGCGGAACGGGCGGCGGAGGCGGGCGCGGCGCTCCCGGAGGGCACGCCGACGTACACGAGCGGCGCGGTCGCGGGCTCCGGCCTCGCGATCCCCGTAGAAGCCGTAGCACCCGCAGCGCCCGTAGCATCCGAAGTCACCGAAGTCGTCAGGGAGTTGTGCCGTCGGCTCGACGGGATTCCGCTCGCCCTCGAACTGGCCGCCGGGCGGCTGCCCCTGCTCTCCCCCGAGCAGGTGCTGCTCCGGCTCGACGACCGCTTCCGGCTCCTCGCGGACGGCGAGCGCGGGGCGCTCCCCCGCCACCGGGCGCTGCGGACGGCGATCGGCTGGAGCCACGAGCTGTGCACGCCGAGGGAGCGGCTGCTCTGGGCGCGGCTCTCGGTGTTCGCCGGGCCCTTCGACCTGGAGGCGGTGGAGTACGTGTGCGGGGGCCGCGAGCTGCCGCCGGAGCGGATCCTGGACCTGCTCGGGGGGTTGCTCGCGCAGTCCCTCGTGTCGCGGGAGGACACGCCGGCGGGCCCCGCCTACCGGATGCTGGGCACGGTCGCCGCGTACGGGGCGGAGTGGCTGGCGGCGCTCGGCGACACGGAGCGGATGCGGCGCCGGCACCGCGACTGGTACATGGGCCTGGCCACCTGGTGCGAGCTGGAGTGGTTCAGTCCGCGCCAGGCGGAGGTGGCGGCGCGCACGGACGTGGCGCTGCCCGATCTGCGGGCCGCCCTGGAGCTGTGTCTGGAGCTGCCGGAGGACGCGCACCTCGCCCAGCACCTGGCGGGCACGCTCTGGTTCGCCTGGGCGGGCTGCGGGCGCCTCTCGGAGGGCCGGTACTGGCTGGACCGGGCTCTGGCGCTCGAACCCGGGCACCAGGAGGCGCGGTTGAAGGCGCTGTGGGTGCTCGGGTACGTGGCGATCCTCCAGGGGGACGGCACGGCGGCGGTGGCGGCGCTCCACGAGTGCGGGGAGCGGGCCGGGTCCTCGGGGAACGCGCTGGCGGAGGCGTACGCGACGCACCGGATGGGCTGTCTGGCGCTGCTCACGGACGACACGGCGCGTGCGGAGGAGCTGATCGGGCGGGCGCTCGATTCCTACCGGGAGCTGGGCGAGCTGAACAGCAACGTGCTGATGGGCCGGGTCGAGGTGGCGATGGCGCGGGCCTTCCGGGGTGATCTGGAGGGGGCGGTCGCCCTCTGCCGGGAGGTCCGGGAGATCTGCGAGGAGCGCGGGGAGCTGTGGACGCGGGCGTACGCGCTCTACGTCCTGGCGTACGCGGCGTGGACCCGGGACGCGTACGGGGAGGCGCGGGAGCTGCTGACCGCGTGCGTCTCGATCAACCACGCCTTCCACGACCTGGTGGGGCTCGTCCTGGCGGTCGAGCTGCTCGCGCTCGTGACGGCGAGCGAGGGGGATCCGGTGGAGGCGGCGGTGCTCCAGGGGGCGGCGGTGCCGATGTGGGACACGGTGGGCGTCCGGCTCTTCGGCTCGGAGTCGTTCGGCGGCCCGAGGGAGCTGTGCGAGGGGCGGGCGCGCGAGGCGCTGGGTCCGCGGGCGTACGAGGAGGCGTTCCGGGAGGGCCGGGGGCTCTCGCCGGACGCGGTGGTGGAGCGTGCGCTGGCCGGGCGCCGGGATCCGGCCGCGGGCGGCCCCGCGGCGCCGCGCCCGTTCCGTACGGGCCGGTCGGCGGAGGTCCCGGGAACGCGGAAGCCCGCCGGCTCCCCCACCGGAAAGGGCGGGGAAGCGGCGGGCTGAACACCGCGTGGGTGGTACCGCGCCTGCGTCAGCGGGCGTAGTACTCGACGACCAGCTGCTCGTCGCAGATGACCGGGATCTCCTTGCGGTTCGGGTCGCGGTCGAGGCGGAACGCCAGCGCCTTCAGGTTGACCTGGAGGTAGCGGGGGGTCTCGCCGTCGGCGGCGAAGCCACCCTCACGGGCGACCTCGAACAGCGGCTTGGTGCGGCTGCGCTCGCGGACCATGACGACGTCGTCCGGACGGACGCGGAAGGACGGCTTGTCGACCTTCTGGCCGTTGACCTGGATGTGGCCGTGGACGACCATCTGGCGGGCCTGGTAGATGGTGCGGGCGATGCCCGAACGCAGGACCAGGGCGTCGAGGCGACGCTCGAGCTCGACGACCAGCGCCTCGCCCGTCTTGCCCTCGGCCTTCTTGGCGCGGTCGTAGGCGCGGGCCATCTGGCGCTCGCTGATGTCGTACTGGGCGCGCAGGCGCTGCTTCTCGAGCAGACGGACCTTGTAGTCCGAGTTCTGCTTGCGACCACGGCCGTGCTCGCCCGGCGGGTACGGGCGGGCCTCGAAGTACTTGACGGCCTTCGGCGTCAGCGCGATACCGAGCGCACGGGACTTCTTGACCTTGGGACGCGACTGGTTAGGCACGTTCTCCAGACCTCCGTTGTAGGTTAGGTTAGGCTCACCTTACTCAAGGAGATCGCATGTCTCGCCCGGGGAACACCACGCGCATCACGGACGGCAACACAAAGAACGACGCCCATTCCATGGATGAAGCCCTGGATGGCATCGATACGACGGAGGTCCGATCAGCTCATGGTCAGCCGCGTCCCAGCGGACTTGAAATCGCGCGGATGCCGTCAGCAGCCGAGCGCACACGAACTCTCGTACAGAGTACATGCTCCGGCGTCCTGCTGATTCCGGGGGCCGAGGGGCACCGGCCCGAGCAGCTCGCGCCCGAGGCGCGGGCCGTGGGGCCCGACGGTGAGATCTTCCTGCTCTACGCCGCCGACGCCCCGCCCGTACGGGCCGCCACGCACGCCCAGGACGACGAGCTGCCGGTCGTCCTGGAGCTCACGGACGTGGCCCCCGTCTCCGTCCCCCACCGCATCCGGGGCCGCGCCTGGGTCTCCGGCTGGCTCACCTGTCTGCCCGGTGTCGCCGAGAAGGGCCGCATGATGCTGCGCCTGGAGGTCGGGGAGGCGCGCGTGGACGACCTGTGGGGCACCGCCGGGATCGACGCGGAGGAGTTCGCCGCCGCTGCGCCCGATCCGCTGCACGCCCACGAGACGGAGCTGCTCCAGCACCTGGCGGCGGCCCACGGCGACCGGCTGCGGGAGCTGACCTCGCTGCTCGGCGAGCGCTCGGCCGCCCTCGTCCCCACCCGGGACGTGGCCCCGCTCGCCCTCGACCGCTTCGGCCTGCGGGTCCGCTTCAGCGCGGGCCCCGGGGACTGCTTCGACGCCCGCTTCGACTTCCCCGAGCCCGTGCGGGAGGTCGCGGAGCTGCGCCGCGAGATGCACCGGCTCTTCGAGGCCGCCCGCGCCTGAGCGCGTCTACTGCCGCTCGTCGCCCTTCAGGCGCGCCCGCGTCCACTCCACCACGTCCGCGTACCTCGCCTCCCCGCCGTGGCGGGTGGGCTCGTAGTACCGGCGGCCGTGGATCGTGTCCGGGGCGTACTGCTGGGCCGCGATGCCGCCCGGCACGTCGTGCGGGTAGACGTAGCCCTGCGCGTGGCCGAGCTTGGCCGCGCCCTTGTAGTGGCCGTCGCGCAGGTGCGCCGGGACCGGGCCCGCGAGGCCGCCCCGCACGTCCGCGAGGGCGGCGCCGATCGCGGTCGTCGCCGCGTTCGACTTCGGGGCCAGGGCCAGGGCGATGGTGGCGTGGCTCAGGGTCAGCGCCGCCTCGGGGAAGCCGATCATGGCGACGGCCTGGGCGGCGGCCACGGCGATCGGCAGGGCGTTCGGATCGGCGAGGCCGATGTCCTCGCTCGCGGAGATCATCAGGCGCCGCGCGATGAAGCGCGGGTCCTCCCCCGCCTCGATCATCCGTGCCAGGTAGTGCAGGGCCGCGTCCACGTCCGAGCCCCGGATCGACTTGATGAGGGCGCTGGCCACGTCGTAGTGCTGGTCGCCGTCCCGGTCGTACTTCACGGCCGCCCGGTCGACGGTCTCCTCGACCGTCTGGAGGGTGATCTCCGCCTCCCCCTTGGCGATCGCCGCGCCGGCGGCGGCCTCCAGGGCGGTCAGGGCGCGGCGGGCGTCGCCGCCCGCGACCCGCAGGAGGTGGGCCTCGGCGTCCTCCGGCAGGGTCACGGCCCCGCCGAGTCCGCGCTCGTCCGTGAGCGCCCGGGCGAGCAGGCCCCTGAGGTCCTCGTCGGTCAGCGGCTCCAGGGTGAGGAGCAGCGAGCGGGAGAGGAGCGGGGAGATCACCGAGAAGTACGGGTTCTCGGTGGTGGCGGCGATCAGCGTCACCCAGCGGTTCTCGACGGCCGGCAGGAGGGAGTCCTGCTGGGCCTTGGAGAAGCGGTGGATCTCGTCGAGGAAGAGGACGGTCTCCTTGCCGTAGCCGCCCACCGCGCGCCGGGCCCCGTCGATGACGGCCCGGACCTCCTTGACGCCGGCGGTGATCGCGGACAGCTCCACGAACCGCTTGTTCGTGGCCTTCGAGACGACGTACGCCAGGGTGGTCTTCCCGATGCCCGGCGGGCCCCAGAGGATCACGGAGGAGGCGCCGGCGGGGCCGCCGTCGCCGTCCCCCACGAGCCGGCGCAGCGGCGACCCGGGCTTGAGCAGGTGCTGCTGCCCCACCACCTCGTCGAGGGTGCGGGGGCGCATCCGGACGGCCAGCGGGCTGCTGGACGGGTCCTTCTCCTGGCGGTCTTCGGCGGCTGCGGTAAAGAGGTCGGGCTCCACGTTCATGAAGCCTAGGTCACGCCGCCGACAACGGAGCCGGGATCAGCTCGTCCAGAAGTCCCACCAGCGGGTCAGGATCAGCATGCCGATGATCCCGATGTGCAGGGCGGGCAGGACCCAGGTGAACTCGCCGAAGAAGGTCTTCAGCCATGCCGGGGCGGGGAGCACGCCGTGGCGCACGTTGTGCGAGGTCACGTACCAGAACATGACGATGGTCCCGACCCAGGCCAGGCAGCACCACAGGCAGAGCGCGTTGATCTCGTACAGCGACTGGTAGGTGAGCCAGGCGCAGAAGCCGACGCCGAAGAGGGTGCCGGCGTTGAGGCCGAGCCAGTACCAGCGGCGGTAGCGGGCGCCGGCGAGGAGCCCGACGCCGATCGCGACCACCATGCCGTACGCGACGAGGCCGATCATCGGGTTGGGGAAGCCGAAGACCGAGGCCTGCTCGCTCTTCATGACGTTGCCGCAGGAGACGACCGGATTGAGGCTGCACCCGGGGGTGAAGCCGGGGTCCTCCAGGAGCTTGAACTTGTCGAGCGTGATGACCCAGGCGGCGAGCAGTCCGGCCGCGCCGGTGATCACCAGGAGCCAGGAGAAGGCGCGGCTCGCTCCGATCGTGCCGGGTGCCGGGTCGTCCACCGCTGCTTTCGTCATGTTTCCGATCCATCGCTCGCGGGCTGCCGGTCACGGACATTCTGCCGTACGGAGGCCCGTGCCCACCGTTCGCCGGACATAAGGAAGGGGCCCGGCCGCTCGCGCGAACCGGACCCGTTTCCGTGCGTACGACCGGGCGTCAGGCCAGCTTGGTCCGTACCGCGTCCAGGAGGCCGTCCAGGGCGACGGCCTGCTGCTCGCCGGTCTCCATGTCCTTGAGCTGGACGACGCCCTCGGCGAGGTCGCGCTCGCCGGCGACGACGGCGAGGCGGGCGCCCGAGCGGTTGGCGTCCTTCATGGAGCCCTTGAGGCCCTTGCCGCCGAAGGAGAAGTCCGCGGCGACACCGGCCCTGCGCAGCTCGGTGACCTTGCCGAAGAGGATCCGGCGGGCCTCCTCGCCGAGGGCGACGGCGAAGACGCTGGTGGCGGAGGGCAGGTCGAGCGCGACGCCTTCGGCCTCCAGGGCCAGGACCGTGCGGTCCACGCCGAGCGCCCAGCCGACGGACGGCAGCGCGGGGCCGCCGATCATCTCGGAGAGGCCGTCGTAGCGTCCGCCGCCGCCGACCGCCGACTGCGAGCCGAGGCCGTCGTGGACGAACTCGAAGGTGGTGCGGGTGTAGTAGTCGAGGCCGCGCACCAGCTTGGGGTCGTCCTCGAAGACCACGCCCGCCGCGGTGATCAGGGCGCGCACCTCCTCGTGGTACGCCTTGCACGCGTCGCACAGGTAGTCGCGCAGGAGCGGGGCGCCGACGAGCTGCTTCTGCACGGCCTCGCGCTTGTCGTCGAGGACGCGCAGCGGGTTGATCTCGGCGCGGCGCAGGGTGTCCTCGTCGAGGTCGAGCCCGCGCAGGAAGTCCTGGAGGGCCTCCCGGTAGACGGGGCGGCACTCCTTGTCGCCGAGCGAGTTCAGCAGGATGCGGAAGTTCCGCAGGCCGAGGGAGCGGTAGGCCTCGTCGGCCAGGATGATCAGCTCGGCGTCGAGCGCCGGGTCCTCGGCGCCGATCGCCTCGGCGCCGACCTGCGAGAAGTGGCGGTAGCGGCCCTTCTGCGGGCGCTCGTAGCGGTAGTACGAGCCGGAGTACCAGAGCTTGACCGGCAGGTTGCCCTGCTTGTGGAGGTTGGCCTCCAGGGCGGCGCGGAGCACGGAGGCGGTGCCCTCGGGACGCAGGGCGAGCCGGTCGCCGCCCTTGGTCTCGAAGGCGTACATCTCCTTGGTCACGATGTCGGTGGACTCGCCGACGCCGCGGGCGAAGAGGTTCACGTCCTCGAAGCCGGGGGTCTCGACGTAGCCGTAGCCGGAGCGGCGCAGGGGGGCCGCGATGGCCTCGCGGACGGCGAGGTAGGTCGCCGAGACCGGCGGGATGAGGTCGTACGTGCCCTTGGGGGCCTTGAAGGTGCTCACGTGAGTCGTCACATTCCTCGTCGGGGAGCGTCGGGGCTCCCGAGGCCGGAGGCCACCTGCCTGAGGTAGGGGTTGGTGGCGCGCTCCTGGCCGATGGTCGTCTGGGGACCGTGTCCCGACAGCACCACGGTCGAGTTGTCGAGGGGCAGGCACACGCGGGCCAGCGATCCGAGCATCTCGTCCATGTCACCGCCGGGCAGGTCGGTGCGTCCGACGGAGCCGGCGAACAGCAGGTCCCCGGAGAAGAACACGGAGGGGACCTCCGTGGTCTCGGGCATCCGGAAGGTCACCGACCCCTTGGTATGGCCGGGCGCGTGGGCGACGGAGAACTCCAGACCCGCGAGCTGCAGCGCGGAGCCGTCGGCGAGCTCGCGCACGTCGTCGGGCTCTCCCACGGTCAGCTCGCCCATGAGGGGCATCCCGATGGAGCGGCCGAGGGCCTTCTCCGGGTCGCTCATCATGTAGCGGTCGGACGGGTGGATCCACGCGGGGACGTCATGGGCGCCGCACACCGGGACGACGGAGGCGACGTGGTCGATGTGTCCGTGGGTGAGGACGACGGCGACGGGCTTGAGCCGATGCTTCTTCAGCGTCTCCTCGACACCCTGCGCGGCCTGGTGGCCGGGGTCGATGATCACGCACTCCTCGCCCGCGGCGGGGGCGACCAGGTAGCAGTTGGTCCCCCAGGCCCCGGCGGGAAAGCCGGCAATCAGCACGTTCGTCCTTGGATGTCGTCCGGCGCGGGGCGCGGAAATCACGGGAATGACGGGATTCAGCAGATCAGAGCCTACCGGCGGTGCCGGTTCCACAGCCAACCCGTATACGGTACGGGCACATCCGGCCAGGACAGGAACAGACGAGCGACAAGGAGCGGACCGGTGGTCAGCAGCGATCAGCGGCGGCGGCAGCTTGCCAGGGAGAAGTACGTACGGCAGCAGCAGCGGCGGGAGGAGAAGCGCCGCAAGGACAAGCGCCGCAACACCGTCGTCGCGGCCGTCCTCGCGGTGGTGCTGGCCTCGGGTGGCGCCGTGTACGCCTCGGTGGCACTGTCGGACGGTTCGAAGAAGGGCTCGGACAGCGCGTCCGGCGACGCGCCCACCACCCCGACCCCCTCGCCCTCCCAGGAGTCCGCGAACCCGGAGCCGAAGCTCACCGTGGACCGGAAGGCCACGTACGCGATGGCGCTCGAGACCAACCTGGGCGACGTCACGATCACCATGGACGCGTCGAAGACCCCGCACACGGTGAACTCCTTCAAGCACCTCGCGGACAAGAAGTACTTCGACGGGACGAAGTGCCACCGGCTCACCACGAAGGGCATCTTCGTGCTCCAGTGCGGCGACCCCGAGGGCACCGGCTCGGGCGGTCCCGGCTACACCGTCCCGGACGAGAACCTGGGCGCCCTCGGCAAGGCCGGCGCGGACGGCACGGTGACCTTCCCGGCCGGCACCGTGGCCATGGCCAACACCGGGCAGCCGGGCACCGGCGGCTCGCAGTTCTTCCTCGTCTACAAGGACACCAAGCTGCCGCCGACCTACACCCCCTTCGGGAAGATCGACGCGGCCGGCCTCAAGACGGTCCAGGAGGTCGGCGCGGCCGGTGTCGAGGGCGGCGCCACGGACGGCGCCCCCAAGAAGGCCGTGACCATCGAGAAGGCCGCCGTCACGAAGAAGTGAGCCCGCGCGTCCGCACCGGCGGGCCGACCGTCGAATCTCGGTCGCGCTGAGTGCGGACAGCCGGGCCGCCGTTCGCCTAGATTGGCGGTGTGCAGCGTGGGCCGTCGGCCGCGCTGCGGAAGGCGGGCGAGGCCCGCCGGGAAACTGTGGACGATGCCCGGGGGGTACGACCCCGCGACGGCATCATGGTGAGGAGGCGCTGTGAGCAGCGACCCGTGGGGCCGCGTCGACGAGACGGGCACCGTGTACGTGCGGACGGCCGGGGGTGAGCAGGTCGTCGGATCGTGGCAGGCCGGCACCCCCGAGGAGGCCCTGGCCTACTTCGAGCGCAAGTACGAGGGCCTGGTGGTCGAGATCGGCCTCCTCGAGAAGCGGGTGAGGACCACCGACCTCTCGGCGAAGGACGCCACCGCGGCGATCGAGCACATCCGGCACCAGGTCGACGAGCACCACGTCGTCGGTGACCTGGCCGCGCTCTCCGCCCGGCTGGACAAGCTCGTCGAGACGGTGGAATCGCGCCGCGAGGAGCGCCGGGCCCAGAAGGCGAAGCAGGCCGACGAGGCGCGCGCCGCCAAGGAGAAGCTCGTCACGGAGGCCGAGGAGCTGGCCCAGAGCGAGCAGTGGCGTTCGGCGGGCGAGCGGCTGCGGGCGCTCGTGGACACCTGGAAGGGCCTCCCCCGGCTCGACCGCAAGTCCGACGACGAGCTGTGGCACCGCTTCTCGCACGCCCGCTCGGCGTTCTCGAAGCGCCGCAAGGCCCACTTCGCGTCCCTGGACGCGCAGCGCGAGGACGCCCGCAAGGTGAAGGAGCGCCTGGTCGCGGAGGCGGAGTCCCTTTCGAACTCCACCGACTGGGGGACCACGGCGGCCCGCTACCGCGAGCTGATGACGGACTGGAAGGCGGCCGGCCGCGCCCAGCGCGAGCACGAGGACGACCTGTGGAACCGCTTCCGCGGCGCCCAGGACGTGTTCTTCGCGGCGCGCGGCGAGGTCTTCGCCGAGCGGGACGCGGAGCAGGGCGAGAACCTCAAGCTGAAGGAGGAGCTGGCGGCCGAGGCCGAGAAGCTCGTCCCGGTGTCGGACCTGAAGGCGGCCCGCGCGGCCTTCCGCTCCCTCAACGAGCGCTGGGAGGCCGTCGGTCACGTCCCGCGGGACGCCCGTCCCAAGGTCGAGGGCCGGATGCACGCGGTGGAGCGGGCGATCCAGGAGGCCGAGGAGGCCGAGTGGCGCCGGACGAACCCGGAGGCGCGCGCGCGTGCCGCGGGTCTGACCGGTCAGCTCCAGGACGCGGTCGAGAAGTTGCGCAAGCAGATCGACGCGGCCCGCGCCGCCGGCAACGACGCCAAGGCCGACAAGCTCTCGCGCGAGCTGGAGGGCCGCCAGGCCCTGCTCGACCAGGCCCTGAAGGGTCTGGAGGAGTTCAGCGGCTGATCCGTCCGTACGGAAAGGAGGGCGGCCCCGGTACGCAGGTACCGGGGCCGCCCTTCTCGTACGCCCTCGTTACGGCCGGCGGGCCGAGGTCACGCGGTAGACGTCGTAGACGCCCTCCACGCCCCGCACGGCCTTCAGGACGTGGCCCAGGTGCTTCGGGTCGCCCATCTCGAAGGTGAAGCGGGAGGTGGCCACCCGGTCGCGGGAGGTCTGGACGGCCGCCGAGAGGATGTTGACGTGCTGGTCCGAGAGGACCCGGGTGACGTCGGACAGGAGCCGGGAGCGGTCCAGGGCCTCGACCTGGATGGCGACGAGGAAGACCGAGGACTGGGTCGGGGCCCACTCGACCTCCAGGATCCGCTCCGGCTCCCGGGACAGCGACTCGACGTTGACGCAGTCGCTGCGGTGGACCGACACCCCGCTGCCCCGGGTGACGAAGCCGATGATCGGGTCGCCGGGGACGGGGGTGCAGCAGCGGGCCAGCTTCACCCAGACGTCCTCGACGCCCTTGACGACGACGCCGGGGTCGGCGTTGGAGCGCCGTTTGGAGCGGCCGCGGGTGGGCGGCGCGGACTCGTCGATGTCCTCGGTGGCGGCCTCCTCGCCGCCGAGCGCCTGGACCAGCTTCTGCACGATGGACTGGGCGGTGACGTGGCCCTCGCCGATCGCCGCGTACAGCGAGGAGATGTCGCTGTAGCGCATCTCGTGGGCGAGGGTGACGAGGGAGTCGCCGGTGAGGATCCGCTGGATCGGCAGGTTCTGCTTGCGCATGGCCCGCGCGATGGCGTCCTTGCCCTGCTCGATGGCCTCGTCCCGGCGCTCCTTGGAGAACCAGGCGCGGATCTTGTTGCGGGCGCGGGGGGACTTGACGAAGCCGAGCCAGTCGCGGGAGGGGCCCGCGCCGGCGGCCTTGGAGGTGAAGACCTCGACCAGGTCGCCGTTGTCGAGGGTCGATTCGAGCGGGACGAGCCGCCCGTTGACCCGGGCCCCTATCGTGCGGTGGCCGACCTCGGTGTGGACCGCGTAGGAGAAGTCGACGGGGGTGGCTCCGGCGGGCAGGGCGATGACGTCGCCCTTGGGCGTGAAGACGAAGACCTCGTTGCGGGAGAGGTCGAAGCGCAGGGACTCCAGGAACTCGCCGGGGTCCTCGGTCTCCTTCTGCCAGTCGAGGAGCTGGCGCAGCCACGCCATGTCGTTGAGGTGGTCGTCCTTGCCGGTCTTCCTCGGCACGTCGGTGCGCACCTTGGAGGCTCCGGCGACGGCCTCCTGCTTGTACTTCCAGTGCGCGGCGATGCCGTACTCGGCGCGCCGGTGCATGTCGAAGGTGCGGATCTGGAGCTCGACGGGCTTGCCGTTGGGTCCGATGACCGTCGTGTGCAGCGACTGGTACATGTTGAACTTCGGCATCGCGATGTAGTCCTTGAACCGGCCGGGGACCGGGTTCCATCGCGCGTGGACGGTGCCGAGGGCCGCGTAGCAGTCGCGGACGGTGTCCACGAGGACGCGGATGCCGACCAGGTCGTAGATCTCCGCGAAGTCACGGCCGCGGACGATCATCTTCTGGTAGACGCTGTAGTAGTGCTTGGGCCGGCCGGTGACGGTGGCCTTGATGCGGGCGGCGCGCAGGTCGGTCTGGACCTCGTCGGTGACGACGGCCAGGTACTCGTCCCGCTTGGGGGCGCGCTCGGCGACGAGCCGGACGATCTCGTCGTACATCTTGGGGTAGAGGATCGCGAAGGCGAGGTCCTCCAGCTCCCACTTGATGGTGTTCATGCCCAGCCGGTGGGCCAGCGGGGCGTAGATCTCCAGGGTCTCGCGGGCCTTCTTCTCCTGCTTCTCCCGCTTGAGGTAGCGCATGGTGCGCATGTTGTGCAGGCGGTCGGCGAGCTTGATGACCAGGACGCGCGGGTCCTTGGCCATGGCGACGACCATCTTGCGGACGGTCTCGGCCTGGGCGGCCTCGCCGAACTTGACCTTGTCGAGCTTGGTGACGCCGTCGACGAGGAGCGCGACCTGGTCGCCGAAGTCCCGGCGCAGGGTGTCGAGGCCGTACTCGGTGTCCTCGACGGTGTCGTGCAGGAGTCCGGCCATCAGGGTCGCCGGGTCCATGCCGAGTTCGGCGAGGATGGTGGTGACGGCGAGCGGGTGGGTGATGTACGGGTCGCCGCTCTTGCGCTTCTGGCCGCGGTGCCAGCGCTCGGCGACCTGGTAGGCCCGCTCGATCTGGCGCAAAGTGGCCGTTTCGATCTTGGGATCGTTGGAGCGGACGATCCGCAGGAGCGGTTCGAGGACCGGGTTGTACGGGGAGGAGCGCTGCACGCCGAGGCGGGCGAGGCGGGCGCGGACGCGGTTGGACGAGCCGCCCGAGCGGGCGGGTGCGGCCGGCGCGGGGCGTGCGGACGAGGCGGGGGCGGGCGCCGGGGCCGGTGCGGCGGGCGCGGTCTCCGCGGGCTCGTTCTGGGGCGTGCCGGTCCCGGGCGCGGCCTTCTCGGCCTTCGGGTCGGGCTGCGCGGCGGAGAGTGGCTGGGCCTCGTCTGGCAAGAGCGCTCCTCTGGGGGTCCCCCCGGACGGACTCCGGGGAAGGTTCCGGGTCCCCCGGTCAGGCCCGGAACGGCCATGGTATCGACCCCGGACCCGCACTGCTCACGCGCCCGGGGAGTGAACGGATCCGGCCACGGACGCCCCCCGCCCCCGAGCGACCGAACCGGGACACTCCGGAAAACGACGGAGGCGCCCCGGGGATTCCCCGGAGCGCCTCCGTACGGGCCGGAGCCCGGTGTCAGACGGTGATCAGCGCCGTGAGCGGAGCGTCCTTCAGGGTCGGTTCCAGGCGGGCGCGGCCCGGCAGGAAGCCCAGTTCCATGAGGACGGCGACGCCCGCGACCTCGGCGCCCGCGCGGCGGACGAGCTCGATGGAGGCCTCGGCCGTGCCGCCGGTGGCGAGGACGTCGTCGATGATCATGACGCGGTCGCCCGCCGCCAGGTCCTCGGCGTGCACCTCGATCTCGGCGGTGCCGTACTCCAGCTCGTACGCCTGGCGGAGCGTGGCCCCGGGGAGCTTGCCGGCCTTGCGGACCGGGATGAAGCCCAGGCCCGCGCGGACGGCCACCGGGGCGGCCAGGATGAAGCCGCGGGCCTCCAGGCCGACGACCTTCGTCGCGCCGTGCGCGGAGCACAGCCCGGCGAGGGCGCCGGTGAGGGCCCCGAACGCCTCCGGGTCCGCGAGCAGCGGCGTGATGTCCTTGAACAGCACGCCCGGCTTCGGGTAGTCCGGTACGTCGCGGATGCGGCTGAGCAGGAGGCCGGTGACGTCCTGGGCGTCGGCGGTCATCCTCGGTGCTCCTGGGCGCGGCCCCGGCGGCCGGCCCGGGGACCGACGACGGCGGCGGCCTCGGAGCCGTCGGAGAACGCGTCCTCCGGCCCGTCGAGCGGCTCGCCCTTGGCGGCGGCGTTGGCCCGCTTGGCCAGGATGCGCTTCCTGAGGGCCTTGATCGACGGCTCGCGCTCCTTGAGGTCGGCGACGAGCGGGGTGGCGATGAAGATCGACGAGTACGCACCGGCCGCGAGGCCGACGAACAGCGACAGCGAGATGTCGTTGAGCATGCCGGCGCCGAGGACGCCGCCGCCGATGAAGAGCAGTCCGGCGACCGGAAGGAGCGCCACGACGGTGGTGTTGATCGAACGGACCAGGGTGCCGTTGATCGAGCGGTTGGCCATCTCGCTGTAGGTGAAGCGGGTCTGCTTCGTGATGTCCTTCGTCTGCTCCTTGAGCGAGTCGAAGACGACCACCGTGTCGTACAGCGAGTAACCGAGGATCGTCAGGAGGCCGATGACCGTGCCGACGGTGACCTCGAAGCCGACCAGGGAGTAGATGCCCACGGTGATGGTGAGGTCGTGGATGAGGGCGATGAGCGCCGCGACCGCCATTCTCCACTCGAAGGCGATGGCCAGGTAGATCACCACGAGGATCATGAAGACCCCGAGACCGGTCCAGGCCTTGTTGGCGATCTGCTCGCCCCAGCTGGGGCCGACCAGTTCGGCCGCGATCTTGTCCTCGGGGACGTTCAGGTCCTTGGCGAGCTCCGCGCGGACCTGGTCGGACTGCGCGGTGTCGAGGCCGCCGACCTGGATGCGCAGCGAGCCGTTGCCGAGCTGCTGGACGATCGCGTCGTGGCCGGAGGCCTCCTCCGCGTACTCCTGGGCCTGGCTGACGGAGACGTCCGACTTCGGGGTGGTGAAGACGGCGCCGCCCTGGAACTCGATGCCCATGTTGAGGCCGCGGACGGCCAGGGCGACGATGGCGGTGATGGTGATCAGGACGGACAGGCCGTACCAGATCTTGCGGTTGCCGATGAAGTCGTAGCCGACCTCACCGCGGTGGAGTCGGGCGCCGAGATCTCCGAGCTTCGACATCTCACGCCTCCTTCGGGTCGACAGGGCCGGCGGGGGCGGTGGTGCGGCGGGTGCGGCGCAGCGGCGGCTTGGCGCCGAGGCGCTTCGGGTCCAGGCCGGACCACGGGTGGCCGTTGCCGAAGAACGCGGTCCGCGCGAGCAGCGTCATGACCGGCTTGGTGAAGAGGAACACCACGACGATGTCGAGCAGGGTGGTCAGGCCGAGCGTGAACGCGAAGCCCTGGACCTTGCCGACGGTGACGATGAAGAGCACGGCCGCGGCCAGGAACGACACGAAGTCGGAGACCAGGATGGTGCGGCGGGCGCGCGGCCAGGCGCGCTCGACGGCCGGGCGGAGCGTGCGGCCCTCGCGGAGCTCGTCGCGGATGCGCTCGAAGTAGACGATGAACGAGTCCGCGGTGATGCCGATGGCGACGATGGCTCCGCAGACGGCCGGCAGGTTCAGCGCGAAGCCGATGGCCGGGCCGAGCAGTGCCATGATCACGTAGGTGAGGAGCGCGGAGACGCCGAGGCTGAGGATGGCGATCAGCGACAGGCCGCGGTAGTAGACGACCAGGTAGATGATGACGAGACCGAGACCGATGGCGCCGGCGATCAGACCGGCCTCCAGCTGGTCGCCGCCGAGCGCGGCGGTGACGGTGTCGACGCTCTGGGTCTGGAAGGTGAGCGGCAGGGCGCCGTAGGAGAGGATGTTGCCGAGGTCCTGGGCGGACTGCTGGTTGAAGCTGCCGGAGATCTGGGCGCTGGCGCTCAGCGTGGTCTGGACGCGGGGCGCGGAGACGACCTCGCCGTCCAGGACGATGGCGAACTGGTTCTGCGGCTCGCTCTGCTGCGAGAGCTTGCTGGTGATCGCCTGGAACTTCTTCGAACCGGCGCTCGTGAACTCCATGTCCACGATCCACTGGCCGGTCTGCTGGTCGAGCGCGGCCCCGGCGTCGTCGACGTCCTTGCCCTCGACCGCGGCCGGACCGAGGAGGTACTTCTCCCACTGGTCGATCGCGTTCTTGCCGCAGGCCACGGTGGGCTGGTCCGGCTTGACGCCCTGGCCGGCGGCGGTGCGCTGCTTGGGGTCGAGGCAGTTCAGGGCGGTGAACTTCTGCTCGAGCGCCGCGGTGGCGGGGTCGGGCGTGGGGGTCGCCTGCGGGGTTCCGGTGGCCTTCGGCGTCGCGGAGGACGAGGACGAGGCGCTGCCGGTGGGCGTCGGGCTCGGGGCCTTGAGGGCCTCGGTGAGCGCGCGGCCCCGGGTGGAGGCGGTGGCCGACGGAGTGGCCGACTTCTCGCCCGCGGTCGGAGCGGAGGCGGAGGCGGACGGCTTCGGCGAGGCCGAGGACGAACCGGTGGCCGTCGGGGCCGGCTCCGGCGCGGCGGCCGCGACGGCAAGGACGGGCCGGAAGTAGAGCTGGGCCGTGGTGCCGACCTGCTCCCGGGCCTGCTTCTCGTTCGTCCCGCGAGGGATGTTGACGATGATGTTCTCGCGGCCCTGCGTCTGGACCTCGGCCTCGGAGACACCCAGACCGTTGACGCGGCGCTCGATGATGCCGACCGCCGTGTTCATGTTGGTCTCGTTGACCGCCGACTCCTGGCCGGGGTCGGCCTTGGCCTTGAGCGTGATCGACGTGCCGCCGGCGAGGTCGATGCCGAGGCGCGGGGTGGTGTGCCCCGACCAGAACATGCCGCCGGTGAGCGCGACCATGGCGATCAGAATGAGTGCCAGGGCGCGGCCCGGCCGGCTCTGTCCCCCCGCCGGCCTTCGGCCCTTCTTCGGTGCTGCCACCTGTCGTATCTCCCTGTCCAACCGTCGCGCGACGGGTGTGTGCGCGACGGCCACGAAGTATGTGTGGGGACCATCCCCCGCAGACGTGGAACCGTTCGGGGACGCGCACGCCGGTGGGCGTGCGCGCGGTCCCCGGTCGCGATTACTTCGCGTCGGTCTCGCCGTCGGTCTTGCCGTCCTTCTCCCCCTCGGTCGCGGCCTCGGCCGCGTCCGACTTCTTCGTCAGGTCGGCCTTGGGCGCGTCCTCGGCCGTGACGTCGGTGGCGCCGGTCAGCGAGGAGGCGTCGTCCGGGACCACGGTCGCGGAGTCGGCGGCCTCGTCGCTGTCGTCGTCGCCGTGGACGATCCGGTTGTACTCGGAGTCCTCGAGGACCGCGCCGATCGCGTTCTTGGCGTAGACGGCGTGCACGCCCGGGGCGACCTCGAGGAGAACGGTCTCGTCGGAGATCTCCTTGACGGTGGCGTACATCCCCCCGATCGTGCGTACGCCGGTGCCGGGCTGCATCTCGTTGCGCATCTGCGCCGCCTGCTGCTGCTTCTTCTTGGCAGAGCGGGTCATCAGGAACATGGCCCCGATGAGGACGATGAAGGGGAGGAGGGTCACGATGCTCACGGGACGGGTTTCCTTCGCACGGTCGCGGAGAACCCGCGGCCTGATCTTCGGGGGTGGGCGCGCCGACCGGAAAGGGCGGCATCGGCGGAGTCTAGGCGAGTCCGCATCGCTGGAACAACGTCCAGCATCGCACCCCGGTTCCGGTCCGGGCGAGCATCCGCACCGTCACGCCCCGAAGAGCCCCTGTTGTCCCGTTCCCGTGCCGCTCCCCGCGCCGCCCGGGCCCGCTGCCTGCGGCGGAACGAGCCCGAGGTGGGTCCAGGCGGCGGGAGTGGCGACGCGACCACGGGGCGTACGGGCCAGCAGACCCTCGCGCACGAGGAAGGGTTCGGCGACCTCCTCGACGGTCTCGCGCTCCTCCCCGACCGCGACCGCGAGGGTGGAGAGGCCGACCGGTCCGCCGCCGAAGAGCTTGAGGAGGGCCTCCAGGACGGCGCGGTCGAGCCGGTCGAGGCCGCGGCTGTCGACCTCGTACACGCTGAGGGCGGCCTCGGAGATCTCCCGGGTGATGATCCCGTCCGCCTTGACCTGGGCGTAGTCGCGGACCCGGCGCAGCAGGCGGTTGGCGATGCGGGGGGTGCCGCGGGAGCGTCCGGCGATCTCGGCGGCGCCGGCCGGGTCGATCACGACGTCGAGGAGTCCGGCGGAGCGGTGGATGACGCGCTGGAGTTCGGACGGGTCGTAGAACTCCATGTGGGCGGTGAAGCCGAAGCGGTCGCGCAGCGGGGGCGGCAGGAGCCCGGCCCGGGTGGTGGCGCCGACGAGGGTGAAGGGCGGCAGTTCCAGCGGGATGGCGGTGGCGCCGGGGCCCTTGCCGACGATGACGTCGACGCGGAAGTCCTCCATCGCCATGTAGAGCATCTCCTCGGCGGGCCGGGACATGCGGTGGATCTCGTCGAGGAAGAGGATCTCGCCCTCCTGGAGGGAGGAGAGGATCGCGGCGAGGTCGCCGGCGTGCTGGATGGCGGGGCCGGAGGTGATGCGGATCGGGGCGTTCATCTCGGCCGCGATGATCATCGAGAGGGTGGTCTTGCCGAGGCCGGGGGCGCCGGAGAGCAGGACGTGGTCGGCGGTGGCGCCGCGCTGCCGGGCGGCCTTGAGGACCAGGTCGAGCTGCTGGCGGACCTTCTCCTGGCCGACGAACTCGCTGAGGTCCTTGGGGCGCAGGGCCGCCTCGACGGCCTGGTCGTCGCCCTCGGCGGCGGCGTCGACGATGCGCGCCTCGGCGTCGGGTGCCTCGGCGGTGGTGTCGTCGTCCCAGTTCACGGTGGATGCCTTCTCGTTCGTACGGCCCGGCCGGGCGGGGTCGGGGGTGGTCAGCGGGCGCGGTTGAGGGTCTGCAGGGCGGCCCGGAGGAGCTGCGGCACGGGGGCGGTGCCGGTCTCGGCGAGGGCGGCCTCGGCCTGCGGGGTGACGGCGTCGACGGCCTCCTCGGCCTCGCGGCTCGCGTAGCCGAGGCCGATGAGGGCGGCGGCGAGCTGCTCGGTCCACGGGGCGGGCCCGGAGGCGACGCGCTGCGCTCCGACGAGGCCGCTGCTGCCGAGGGGGGTGCCGAGCTTGTCCTTCAGTTCGAGGAGGAGCTTCTGCGCGCCCTTCTTCCCGATGCCGGGGACGGCCGTGAGGGCCTTCTCGTCCCCGGTGGAGACGGCGAGGCGCAGGGCGTCGGGGCTGTGCACGCCGAGCATGGCCTGGGCGAGGCGGGGGCCGACGCCGCTGGCGGTCTGGAGGAGCTCGAAGACCTGCCGCTCGTCGTCGTCGGCGAAGCCGTAGAGGGTGAGGGAGTCCTCGCGGACGACGAGGGAGGTGGCGAGCCGGGCCTCCTCGCCGATCCGCAGTCCGGCGATGGTGGCCGGGGTGCACTGGAGGGCCATGCCCACGCCGCCGACCTGGACGACGGCCGTGGTGGGGGCGAGGGCGGCGACCTGGCCGCTGACGAAGGCGATCATCGGGTTCGGCCTTTCACTGCGGACGCGTGCCGGGCGGCCGCTTCCTGGAGGCGGTTCTGGGCGGCGACGGCCTGCTGGAGACGGTTCTGGGCGGGGGCCCGCCAGATGTGGCAGATGGCGAGGGCGAGGGCGTCGGCGGCGTCGGCCGGCTTGGGCGGCTCGGCGAGCCGGAGCAGCCGGGTCACCATGGTCCCGACCTGGGCCTTGTCGGCGCGGCCGCTGCCGGTGACGGCGGCCTTGACCTCGCTGGGGGTGTGCAGGGCGACGGGGATGCCGCGGCGGGAGGCGCAGAGCATGGCGACGGCGCTGGCCTGGGCGGTGCCCATCACCGTCCGTACGTTGTGCTGGCTGAACACCCGCTCCACGGCGACGAGTTCGGGCGAGAAGCGGTCGATCCACTCCTCTATGCCCCGCTCGATGCCGACCAGGCGCATGCCGATGTCGGCGTCCGCGGGCGTCCGCACCACGCCGACGCCGAGCATGGTCAGGGGCCGTCCGGCGACGCCCTCGACGACGCCGACGCCGCACCGGGTGAGCCCGGGGTCCACTCCGAGTACGCGCACGTCGCCCCCTCTCTTCGATCTCCTGTTTGAGCAGGCTATCGGCTGGCACCGACAACGCAGCGGGCCGACGGGAGCGTGTCCCCGTCGGCCCGCTGCGGAAAGCAGGTGTCAGGCGTCGACCTTCGCCATGACCTCGTCGCTGACGTCGAAGTTGGCGAAGACGTTCTGCACGTCGTCGCTGTCCTCCAGCGCGTCGATCAGCTTGAACATCTTGCGCGCGCCCTCCTCGTCCAGCTCGACCTGCATGGTCGGGACGAAGCTGGAGTCGGCGGAGTCGTAGTCGATGCCGGCCTCCTGGAGCGCGGTGCGGACCGCGACCAGGTCGGTGGCCTCGCTGACGACCTCGAAGGACTCGCCGAGGTCGTTGACCTCCTCGGCGCCCGCGTCGAGGACCGCGCCCAGGACGTCGTCCTCGGTCAGCTCACCCTTGGGGAGCACGACGACGCCCTTGCGGTTGAACAGGTACGAGACGGAGCCCGGGTCGGCCATGGAGCCGCCGTTGCGGGTCATGGCCACGCGCACGTCGGAGGCGGCGCGGTTGCGGTTGTCGGTGAGGCACTCGATGAGCACCGCGACGCCGTTCGGGCCGTAGCCCTCGTACATGATCGTGGCGTAGTCGACGCCGCCGGCCTCGAGACCACCGCCGCGCTTGACCGCGGAGTCGATGTTCTTGTTGGGGACCGAGCTCTTCTTCGCCTTCTGGATGGCGTCGAAGAGGGTCGGGTTGCCCTCGGGGTCGGCGCCGCCCGTGCGGGCCGCGACCTCGATGTTCTTGATCAGCTTCGCGAAGAGCTTGCCGCGCTTGGCGTCGATCACGGCCTTCTTGTGCTTCGTCGTAGCCCATTTAGAGTGGCCGGACATCTGCCTGTCTCCTTCGCGTAACCCTTTTCCGAACGAACCCCAGAGATCCTACCGGGATCGGATCAGCCCGCCGCGCGCACCATGTCGACGAACAGGGCGTGGAGGCGGTGGTCGCCGGTGAGTTCGGGGTGGAACGAGGTCGCGAGCGCCCGGCCCTGCCGTACGGCGACGACGTGTCCCCCGTGCTCGGCGAGGACCTCGACGTCCGCGCCGACCGACTCCACCCAGGGGGCCCGGATGAAGACGCCCTCGACGGGGCCGTCCTCGATGCCCGCGACGGTGACGCCGGCCTCGAAGGACTCGTTCTGCCGGCCGAAGGCGTTGCGGCGGACGATCATGTCGATGCCGCCGAAGGTCTCCTGGCCCGAGCGCGGGTCGAGGATCTTGTCGGCGAGCATGATCAGGCCGGCGCAGGTGCCGTAGACCGGCAGGCCGGCGGCGATGCGCTCGCGCAGCGGCTCCATGAGGCCGAAGAGCGCGGCCAGCTTGGAGATGGTGGTGGACTCACCACCGGGGATGACCAGGCCGTCGACCTCGGCGAGCTCCTCGGGGCGCCTCACCGGCCTGGCCACGGCGTCCGCCGCGGCCAGGGCGATCAGGTGCTCCCGTACGTCGCCCTGGAGGGCCAGGACACCTATCACGGGAGTGCTGCTCATCGGTGCTTACCAGCCCCGGTTGGCGTAGCGCTCGGCCTCGGGGAGGGTGTCGCAGTTGATGCCGACCATGGCCTCGCCCAGGTTGCGGGAGGCGTCCGCGATGACCTTCGGGTCGTCGTAGAAGGTGGTGGCCTTCACGATGGCGGCGGCGCGCTTGGCCGGGTCGCCCGACTTGAAGATGCCGGAGCCGACGAAGACGCCCTCGGCGCCGAGCTGGCGCATGAGCGCGGCGTCGGCGGGGGTGGCGACGCCACCGGCGGAGAAGAGGACGACCGGCAGCTTGCCGAGCTCGGAGACCTCCTTGACGAGCTCGTACGGGGCGCGCAGCTCCTTGGCGGCGGCGAACAGCTCGTTGTTGTCGAAGCCGCGCAGCTTGGCGATCTCGTTCTTGATCTGGCGCAGGTGGCGGACGGCCTCGACGACGTTGCCGGTGCCGGCCTCGCCCTTGGAGCGGATCATGGCCGCGCCCTCGGCGATGCGGCGCAGGGCCTCGCCCAGGTTGGTGGCGCCACAGACGAAGGGGGTGGTGAAGGCCCACTTGTCGGAGTGGTTGACCTCGTCGGCCGGGGTGAGGACCTCGGACTCGTCGATGTAGTCGACGCCGAGGGACTGCAGGACCTGGGCCTCGACGAAGTGGCCGATGCGGGACTTGGCCATCACCGGGATGGAGACCGCGCCGATGATCTCCTCGATCATGTTCGGGTCGGACATGCGGGCCACGCCGCCGTCCTTGCGGATGTCCGCGGGGACCCGCTCCAGGGCCATGACGGCCACGGCGCCGGCGTCCTCGGCGATCTTCGCCTGCTCGGCGTTGACCACGTCCATGATCACGCCGCCCTTGAGCTGCTCGGCCATGCCGCGCTTCACGCGCGCGGTGCCGGTCTCGGGGGACGAGGAGGGGGTGGAAGGCGTGGTGGACACGGATACCTCACTGGTGACAACGGGGGTTGACGACAGACACGAGGAAACAGTCCACCTGCGGGCCACGGCAAGGGCCAATGTGGACCCGGTGGCTCGTTTTCGCAGGTCGAAAGGATCAAGCCGGGCGATCGGCAAGGGCCACCGGCGGCTCGTCGTCCATTTCGAAGGCCAGCGGGAAGGGGGCGTGGCCCGCGAGCCGGAGCCAGCGGACCGTGCGGTGGCGGCGCAGGGCGCGGGCGGCCCGTACGGCGTCGTTGTGGAAGCGGCGGGCCATCGGCACCCGGCGCACGGCCTGCGCGAGCTCCCCCGCGGCCTCCTCGCCGCCGGGGGCCTCCCGTACGAGCTCCATCTGCTCGGGCTCGCCGAAGACGGCCCGCAGCGCCTGGCTGAGCTCGCTCTCGGCGACCTCCCGCTGGTCCTCCTCGGCCTGCCGGGCGGCGTGCGCGGCCTCGTACAGGACGATCGAGGCGGCCGGGTCGAGGACTCCGGAGGTGGCCAGCTCCTGGGTGACCGAGGCCCGGCGCAGCAACTGCGCGTCCAGGGCCGCGCGCGCGGCGTCGATGCGCGAGTGCAGCCGGTCGAGCCGCCCGGCGGTCCAGCTCAGGTAGACGCCGATGACGATCAGCGCGACGACGGTCCAGATCAGGGTTTCGGTCACGGGCGCACAGGCTACCGGGGCGGTGGCAGCACGCCTTCCCAAAGGGCGTGGTCGTGGGCGAACAGGACACGGGCCGGGCGGCCGGCGGCCAGTTCGGCGAGCCGGTCGAGCCAGGGGCGGTACGGGACGCCGAACTCGCCCGCGAAGTCGTACGCCTGGCCCGCGAGGACGGTCACGCGGTCACCGTGGTCGAGGAGGAGCGACTGGTGCCCCTCGGTGTGGCCGGGCGTGGGCACGACGAGGACGCCGGGCGCGATCTCGTGCTCGCCGTCCAGTTCCTCGTACCGGACGCCGGGCAGGAGCGAGTCGATGGTGTGCCCGCCGGCCCGGGCGAGGGCGAGTTCGGTGCGCTGGACGAGGACGGGGGTGCCGGGGAAGCGCTGGTTGCCGCCGATGTGGTCGAAGTGCAGGTGGCAGTTGACGACGGCGTCCACGTCCCCGGGGCGGACGGTGAGCGGTTTGCGGACCGGCCGGTAGTGGGCGTCGGTCTCGGGGGAGCCGGTGCCCATGCCGGTGTCGAGGAGGAGTGCCCCGCGCGCGTGCCGCACGAGGTAGCCGAAGACGGGCTCCACGCGCGCGTGGGGCCCGCCCCACTCCTCGGCGGGGCGGGTGAAGTGCCCGAGGTCGAGCCGGTGCACGGTGATCGGGTTCATCGCCCCAGCCTGCGGCGCGGGGCCCGGCGGGCGGGGGGTTTCAGCCGGAGGCGTACGGCTCCGGCCGCCGTCCGTGCCGTACGGGCGGACACGGGCGGTCAGGCCCCCTACGACTACAACTACAGCCCCAGCCGGGCCCGCAGGCCGCCCACCCGCTCGTCCGTGTCCACGGCCGCCGCGCCGTCCGTGACGGTCTCGTAGACGGCGAGGACGTCCGCGCCGACGGTGGACCAGTCGAAGCGGCGGACGTGGGCCGAGCCGCGGGTGCTCAGCTCCTTGCGGCGCTCCTCGTCGCCCAGGAGGCGGATCGCCGCGTCCGCGAGGGCGTCGGCGTCCTCGTTGGCGAAGAGTTCGCCCGCGCCGCCCTGGTCGAGGACCTGCGCGAAGGCGTCCAGGTCGGCGGCGAGCACGGGCGCGCCGGCCGACATCGCCTCGACGAGGATGATGCCGAAGCTCTCGCCGCCGGTGTTGGGCGCCACGTACACGTCGACGCTGCGCAGCAGCCGCGCCTTGTCCTCGTCGCTGACCATGCCGAGGAACTCCACCCGGGAGCGCATCCCGGGCGGCAGCGAGGCCACCGCCTCCTCCTCGTCGCCGCGCCCGGCGACCAGGAGCCGCGCCCCGGGCCGCTCGGTGAGGACGCGGGGCAGGGCCTTCATGAGGACGGGCAGGCCCTTGCGGGGCTCGTCGATCCGGCCGATGAAGCCGAGGGTCTCGCCCTGCCACTCCTCCTTCGGCTCGGCGCGGGCGAAGAAGTCCACGTCGACGCCGTTGGGGATGACGACGGCGTCGCCGCCGAGGTGCTCGACGAGCGTGCGCCGCGCGTACTCGCTCACGGCGATCCGCGCGCTGATCTTCTCCAGGGCGGGCTGGAGGATCGGGTACGCGGCGATCATCGCCCGCGAGCGCGGGTTCGAGGTGTGGAAGGTGGCCACGATCGGCCCCTGCGCCGCCCAGCAGGTGAGCAGCCCGAGCGACGGCGAGGTCGGCTCGTGGATGTGGACGACGTCGAAGGCGTTGTCGTGCAGCCAGCGGCGCACCCGCGCGGCCGACAGGAAGCCGAAGTTGAGCCGGGCCACCGAGCCGTTGTACGGCACGGGGACGGCCCGCCCGGCCGAGACCACGTACGGCGGCAGCGGGGTCTCGTCGTCGGCCGGGGCCAGGACGGAGACCTCGTGGCCGAGCCGGATCAGGTGCTCGGCGAGGTCGCGGATGTGGAACTGGACGCCGCCCGGCACGTCCCAGGAGTACGGGCAGACGATCCCGATCCTCACGCCGCCCCGCCCTCTCTCCGCTCCGGGGTCCTCTCGTCGGGGCCCTGCCCCGCCGCGCCCCGCTCTTCCGGAATCCGCTTCTCCGGGACCCGCTCGCCGGGGTCCCGCCCCGCCGCGCCCCGCTCCTCCGAGACCCGCGCGCCGGGCCCCTGCTCCTCCGCGCCCCGCTCCTCCAAATCCGCGAGCCACAGCCGTTGCAGCATGTGCCAGTCCTCCGGGTGGTCCGCGATGCCCTCGGCGAAGGCGTCGGCGAGGGCCTGGGTCATGACGGCCGTCTTCTCCGCCCGCGTACCCTCCCCGGGCACCTCCACCGGCGGGTGGACCCGGCCCTTCATGACCGGCGTGTCGTCGTACCAGAGCGTCACCGGCAGCAGCAGGGCGCCCGTCTGCTGGGCGAGTATCGCCGGGCCGGCCGGCATCCGCGCGGTGTCCCCGAAGAACGTGACCTCGGTGCCGGAGGCCGACAGGTCCCGGTCCGCGACCAGGCAGACCAGGCCGCCGGCCCGCAGCCGCCGCGCCAGCCTGCCGAAGGCGGAGCCGCCGGTGTGCGGCACGACCTCCATGCCCAGGGACTCGCGGTAGGCGACGAACCGGTCGTACAGCGACTCCGGTTCGAGCCGCTCGGCGACCGTGGTGAACGGCAGGCCGAGCACGCGGGTCGCCCACACGCCCGCGAGGTCCCAGTTGGCCAGGTGCGGCAGTGCCAGGACGACGCCGCGCCCGGAGGCGAGGCTCTCCTTCAGACGGTGGATGTCCTTGATGTCCACCCCGCGCTCGACCCGTTCCTTGCTCCAGGCCGGCAGCCGGAAGGACTCCATCCAGTACCGCATGTACGAGCGCATGCCGGCCCTCGACAGCTCGGCGAGCCGCTCGGGCGTGGCGTCCGGCACCACGCGCGCGAGGTTGGACTCCAGGCGCAGGACGCCCTTGCCGCGCCGCTTCCACGCGAGGTCGGCGATCCGCCGGCCGAGGCCCGCGGCCACCGGCTCGGGCAGCTTCTTCACGGTCGCCCAGCCCAGGCCGTACAGGCCGTCGCTGAGCCGGTCCTTGAGGTCGCTCACGACGCCGCCCCGCTCCCCCCGGCCGCGGCGGCGTCCGCCTCGGCCGACTCCCGCCGTACGGTGACCACCCGCTGGCCCAGGGTGACCGCGCTGCCGACGGCCACGATCCACAGCGCGATCGGCAGCAGCACCTGGATGCCGGGGACGCCGAAGGCGTGCAGCCCGGCCAGGCCGGCGGCGACGAGCGAGATGACGAGCCGCTCGGCGCGCTCGACCAGGCCGTTGACGGCGACCGGCAGGCCGATCGACTCGCCGCGGGCCTTGGTGTACGAGACGACCTGGCCGCTCGCCAGGCAGAAGATCGCCACGGCGCACATCACGTTGTCGTCGCCCTTGCCCGCGTACCAGAGCGCGAAGCCGCCGAAGATCGCGCCGTCCGCGACCCGGTCGAGCGTCGAGTCGAGGAAGGCGCCCCAGCGGCTGGAGATCCCCGCCTGCCGGGCCATGTTGCCGTCGACGAGGTCGGAGAAGACGAACAGGGTGATGACGATCGTGCCCCAGAAGAACTCGCCGCGGGGGAAGAAGACCAGCGCACCGGCCATCACCCCCGCCGTGCCGATGAGCGTGACCGCGTCGGGGCTGACGCCCCTGCGGAGCAGAAACGCGGCGAACGGTGTGAGGACACGCGTGAAAAAGGCACGCGCGTACTTGTTCAGCATGGCCTTCCCGAGGTTCGGTGGGCCGCGCGGCCCCTGCGACCACCGGCCCGCCCATCGTAGTCACGCGCGCCCCCGGCTACCGGCGGGTACCCGCCCCGCCGCGTCGGCGTCCCCCTCGGGCCTGCCCGGCCGTGATCCGCCGGAGGGGCCCCGGGGCCCGGCGGACTCCGCGTACCGGACGCGCGCCGCGCCCCGCGCGGATGGCCGCGCCCCGGTGTCGGTGCCAAGCTCGAAGGACCACCGCAAGGCACCGCGGGCACCGCGGAAGCCGCACCACCGCGACACACCACTCCCCTGCGCCCGCGTCCCGCCGCACCGTGCGAGCAGTCGGGAGGAACACGTCATGGGTGACAGGGCGAAGACACCCGCCGGGGCCGCCGGCAGGGCTCCGACGGCCGACCGGCCCTCGGACATACGGAACGTGGTGCTGGTCGGCCACAGCGGATCGGGCAAGACGACGCTCGTCGAGGCCCTCGCGCAGACCGCGGGCGCGCTCAACCGGGCCGGACGCGTCGAGGACGGCGGCACGGTCTCGGACCACGACGAGATCGAGCAGCGCCGCCACCGCTCCGTCCAGCTCTCGCTCGTCCCGGTCGGCTGGGACGGACACAAGATCAATCTGATCGACACCCCCGGGTACGCCGATTTCGTCGGGGAGCTGAGGGCCGGTCTGCGCGCGGCGGACGCGGCCCTCTTCGTCGTCTCGGCCGCCCAGGAGGCCGACGCCGTCGCCGCCTCCACGCGCGCGATCTGGGAGGAGTGCGCCGCCGTCGGCATGCCCCGCGCCATCGTCGTCACCCACCTCGACACCGCCCGCACCGGCTTCACGGAGCTGACCGAGGTCTGCGCCGGGCTCTTCGGCCGCGACGACCCGGACGCCGTCCTCCCCCTCTACCTGCCGGTGCACGGCCCCGAGGGCGCCGACGGGCACGCGCCCGCGACCGGCCTGGTCGGCCTGCTCACGGAGCGGATCCTCGACTACTCGACGGGGGTGCGGCGGGAGGAACCGCCCGACGAGGGCCGGCGGGAGCAGGTCGCGCAGGCCCGCGCCCGGCTCATCGAGGGGATCATCGCCGAGAGCGAGGACGAGACCCTCATGGACCGCTACCTCGGCGGCGAGCCGATCGCCCCGGAGATCCTCGTCGAGGACCTGGAGAAGGCCGTCGCCCGGGGCGCCTTCCACCCGGTCCTCGCGGCCGCCCCCGCCGCCGAGGGCGGCACCCAGGGCCTCGGCACCGTCGAACTCCTGGAGCTGGTCACCCGCGGCTTCCCCTCCCCCCTGGAGCACGGGCCGCGCGCCGTCACCACCCCCGACGGGCGGCCCCGGCCCCCGGTCGTCTGCGACCCCGACGGGCCCCTGGTGGCCGAGGTCGTCAAGACCGCCGCCGACCCCTACGTGGGCCGGATCTCCCTGGTCCGGGTCTTCTCCGGCACCCTGCGCCCCGACGAGACCGTCCACGTCTGCGGCCACGGCCTCACGGACGCGCACGGGACGGAACCGGGCGCGGAGCCCGACGGGCGGGGTCCCCGTGAGCGGGACCTCCACGAGGCCGACGACCGGATCGGCGGGCTCACCTCCCCCTTCGGCAAGCAGCAGCGCCCCGTGGCGCACTGCGTCGCCGGGGACCTCGCCTGCGTCGCCCGCCTCGGGCACGCGGAGACCGGCGACACCGTCTCCGCCAAGGACGACCCGCTCCTGATGGAGCCGTGGACCCTGCCCGAACCCCTGCTGCCGCTCGCCGTGCGGGCCCACGGCAAGGCCGACGAGGACCGGCTCTCCCAGGGCCTCGCCCGGCTGGTCGCCGAGGACCCGGCCCTGCGGCTCGAACAGAACCCGGACACCCGGCAGATGGTCCTGTGGTGCCTGGGCGAGGCCCACCAGGACGTCGCCCTGGAACGCCTCCGCGAGCGCCACGGCGTGCGGGTCGACGCCGTGCCGTACGAGGTGGCGCTGCGCGAGACCTTCGGCGGCGCCTCCTCGGGCCGGGGCCGGCACGTCAAGCAGTCCGGCGGCCACGGCCAGTACGCCATCTGCGAGATCGACGTGGAGCCGCTGCCGCCGGGCAGCGGCGTCGAGTTCGTCGACAAGGTGGTCGGCGGCGCGGTCCCCCGCCCCTTCGTCACCTCCGTCGAGAAGGGCGTGCGGGCCCAGGCCGCGCGCGGGATCGCCACCGGCCATCCGCTCGTCGACGTCCGGGTCACCCTGCGCGACGGCAAGGCCCACTCCGTCGACTCCTCCGACGCCGCCTTCCAGACGGCCGGCGCCCTCGCGCTGCGCGAGGCGGCCGCCGACGTCCCCGTCCGCCTCCTGGAACCGGTGGACGAGATCGGGGTCCTCGTCCCCGACGAGTACGTCGGCCCGGTCATGAGCGACCTGTCGGGGCGGCGCGGCCGCGTCGTCGGCACCGACCGGGCGGGCCCGGGGCGGACCCTCGTGCGGGCCGAGGTGCCGGAGACCGAGATCGTGCGGTACGCGGTCGACCTGAGGTCCGTGTCGCACGGCACCGGCCGGTTCGACCGCACGTACGCCCGGCACGAGCCGATGCCGCCCCACCTGGCGGAGAAGGTCCGGCAAGAGGCCGGAAGAAGCTCCTAGTTGACGGCCCGACGGCCGAAGCCGCCCGTTCCGCGGTCGCGGGGCGGGCGGCATTCGGCCGTCCCCCCGCAGTCCGGTGACGCGTCGGGGGGTACCCGGTTACGCTGGGGTGCCCAGCTCAGAAGGTGTGCGGGGCACCGCAGTTGGGAAACAGCCCGCACAGGGACTCGGCACGATGGGGGCGGCAGTGGCGATGGACGGTTTCGGTCTCGGGGCGCAGGTCCCCCTCCAGGGCTCGGACGGGCAGACGGCGGCGACCCACGCCCTCGCCTCCGCCGCGTACCGCGACGATCCGGTCGACAAGATCATGGAAGCCGACAACGAGCTGTACAAGACGAAGGTCACCCAGGGCCGATTGCACAAGCTCTTCCACCCCGACCTCGGCGAGGCCTTCTCCCACGCCGTCCAGACGCGGATGCTCGGCGGGGCCCGCGGCGCGCTCATCCAGTCCTTCGGCGTGGAGCCCCAGCCGGTCGTGGTGCACTGCCTCGCCGCCAACCGCATCCGCAAGCAGCGGGACGTGAAGCTGACCCTGATCACCCTCGTCTGCGCGGTCCTCTTCCTGCCCGGCCTGCTGCTCTGGCTCGCCGTCATCCAGCTCCGCCGGTTCACCACCGGCTCCTCGAACAGGAGCACCGGCCTCCTCGGCAACGCGGTGCTCGCCGCCGCCGGATTCCTCGCCCTGCTCGTGATGTTCAAGCTGCCCTTCGCCGGAGTCCTGCCGACCTATCTGCGCCTCATGCTGGTGGCCCCGGTCGTCGGCTGGTTCCTCGCCCGCCGCGTCTGCGAGCGGACCGCCGTCGAGCTGCGCGAGCGCTGGAGCGCCCTGCTCGGCGGCGGCGGGATCGGCGCCAAGATCCCCGAGGCGGCCCCCCGCGACCCCGGCGAGAAGGCCGCCGAGGAGCTCCGGCAGAACCTGGAGAAGCTCTCCGCCGAGCAGCAGTCCAACGTCGTGTTCTACGCCGGCCCCAAGGGCATCCTCGGCCTGGGCACCCGCTGGGGCAGCTGGACGCTCGCCGAGGAGCTCGTCCCCCGGGCCGGCAAGGAGCTCCACGACTTCCGCACCTGGGACGTCGTGCGCAAGATCCACGAGCAGCTCACCCTCCTGGAGCGCGGCTCGCTCAAGAGCGGCTTCCCCAAGCCGACGGTGAAGCACTGGATCGTCGTCCCGGTGGGCGAGGGGGCCGACTCCGTCACCCGCCCCGAGGGCGACAACGTCGTCCACTACCAGGTGAAGCCCCACGAGATACAGCGCATCTGCAACGAGCAGCAGTTCGGCGCCGGCAACCGCCACTACCTGGGCGTGCAGTTCACCCTGTGGGACGGGAACCTGGTCCTCACCATGATGGTCACCGTGACCTCGCTCCACCACACGCTCCGCGTCGAGGTCACCGGCCACGCCCTCGGCCCCGTCCACGGCCTCTTCAGCGGCAAGCCGGCGGCGAAGACCAAGGTGGTCTCCAAGTCCGTCCGCTTCTGGGAGACCCGCGAGATCAAACTGCGGCTGACCGAGACCCACGACATCGTCCGGATGGCCGTCCGCGCCCCGCTCACCTGGTTCCCGCCGGTCCTGGAGTTCCTCGGCGGCAAGCTCGTCCTGCCGGAGCCCTTCGGCCTGCGCCACGTCTGGGCCGGGCCGCTCTGGAAGAACCGCTTCATGGCCGACGACGCCATCCGCATGGCCACCCCGGTGCTGCGCGCGGTCCACAACGCCACCATCAAGGTCCTCGACGAGCACAACGTCGACACCGAGCGCTTCACCAACCGCTCGCTCGTCCTCAGCGGCGGCGTCCAGGAGGCGAGCCCCCGGAAGGCCGACGTCTACGACGCCTGACCGGCCCGCACGCGCGCGAGGACCCGGCCCCCGTACGGAATCGGGGGCCGGGTCCTCGCGTGCGTACGGATCAGACCCCGGCCGGCCAGGCGTCGGCCAGCATCCTGCGGGTGTCCGCGAGCAGTTGCGGCAGCACCTTCGTGTGTCCGACGACCGGCATGAAGTTGGTGTCCCCGCCCCAGCGCGGCACCACGTGCTGGTGCAGGTGCGCGGCGATGCCGGCGCCCGCCACCGCGCCCTGGTTCATGCCGATGTTGAAGCCGTGCGCGCCGGAGGCCGCCCGCAGCGCCACCATCGCCCGCTTCGTGAAGTCGCCCAGCTCCGCCGTCTCCGCCGCGTCCAGGTCCGTGTAGTCGGCGACGTGCCGGTAGGGGACGACCATGAGGTGACCGCCGTTGTACGGGTACAGGTTGAGGACCGCGTACACGCTCTCGCCGCGCGCGATCACCAGGCCGTCCTCGTCCGACTTCGACGGGATCGAGCAGAACGGACAGCCGTCCTCGGCACCCGGCCCGGTCGGCTTGTTCTCGCCCTGGATGTACGCCATCCGGTGAGGCGTCCACAGGCGCTGGAACGCGTCCTGCGTCCCCACTCCGATCTGCTGCTCCGGCTCAGTCGTCATGCCGTGCAGCATATTGCGTCGTCCGTTCGGAACGTGTCGCCGGGGCGAGGGATCCGTCCGCCGTCCATGCTGGTGCGATGAGCGACAGGCCACCGACACCGTCCCGGCAGGAGCGCTGGGACCGCCGCATGGAGGTCCCGCTCGCGGTGGCCTCCCTCGCCTTCCTCACCGCCTACGCCGTTCACGTCCTCGCCCGCGACCTCCCCGAGGTCTGGCACGACGCCTGCCTCGCGACCACCCTCGGCGCCTGGGCCCTCTTCGTCGTGGACTACCTGGTACGGCTCCGGCTGAGCGGCCTCGCTCCGCACCGCTTCCTGCGCGCCCACCCCCTCGACACCCTGGTCGTGGTCCTCCCCCTGCTGCGTCCGCTGCGGATGGTGAAGCTGTACGACCGGGTCCAGCGCCGCCACGGTCCGAGGCTCGGCCTCTACGGGCGCGTGATGGTCTACTCGGGCCTCAGCGTCTCCCTGCTCGGCTTCGCGGGGTCGCTCACGGTCTACCACCACGAGGTGGACGCCCCCGGGGCCACGATCGTCACCTTCGGCGACTCGGTGTGGTGGACGTGCGCGACGCTGGCGACGGTGGGGTACGGGGACGTGTCCCCGGTGACCCCGGTCGGCCGGGTGACGGCGGTGGGCCTGATGGCCTGCGGCCTCGCGCTGCTCGGGGCGGTGACGGGCTCGTTCTCGTCCTGGCTGATCCAGGCGTTCACGCGGGAGGACGAGAAGCGGGCGGACGCGGGAAGGCCCCCGGGGGATTCCCCGGGGGCCTCCTGAACGCGCTCCGGCCGGACGGGCCGCCGGACGCCCCGGTCGTCAGACCTGGACGCGGTCCTCGACCAGCTTGGCGATCTTGGCGAGGGCCTCGTCGACGGGCACGCCGTTCTCCTGCGAACCGTCGCGGTAGCGGAAGGAGACGGCGCCGGCGGCCATGTCCTCGTCACCCGCGATGATCATGAACGGGACCTTCTGCTTCTGGGCGTTGCGGATCTTCTTCTGCATCCGGTCCGAGGAGGCGTCGACCTCCACCCGCAGCCCCTGCCTCTTCGCCTTCGCGGCGAACTCCTGCAGGTACTCGACGTGCGCGTCGCCGATCGGGATGCCGGTCGCCTGCACGGGCGCCAGCCACGGCGGCATCGCGCCCGCGTAGTGCTCCAGGAGCACCGCGAAGAAGCGCTCGATCGAGCCGAACAGCGCGCGGTGGATCATGACCGGGCGCTGCTTGGTGCCGTCCGGCGCGGTGTACTCCAGGTCGAAGCGCTCCGGCAGGTTGAAGTCGAGCTGCACGGTCGACATCTGCCAGGTACGGCCGATGGCGTCCCTCGCCTGCACCGAGATCTTCGGGCCGTAGAACGCGGCGCCGCCCGGGTCGGGGGTCAGCGGGAGGCCCTGCTTCTCGGCGACCTGCTGGAGGACCGCGGTGGCCTCCTCCCACACCTCGTCGGAGCCGACGAACTTCTCCGGGTCCTTGGTGGACAGCTCCAGGTAGAAGTCGGTCAGGCCGTAGTCGCGGAGCAGGTTCAGGACGAAGGTGAGGGTCCGGTCCAGCTCGTCCGCCATCTGCTCGCGGGTGCAGTAGATGTGCGCGTCGTCCTGGGTGAAGCCGCGGGCCCGGGTCAGGCCGTGGACGACGCCGGACTTCTCGTACCGGTACACGGTGCCGAACTCGAACAGGCGCAGCGGCAGTTCGCGGTAGGAGCGGCCGCGCGCGTCGAAGATCAGGTTGTGCATCGGGCAGTTCATGGGCTTGAGGTAGTAGTCCACGCCCTCGTCGAGCTGCATGGGGGGGTACATGCCCTCGGCGTACCAGTCCAGGTGGCCCGACTTCTCGAACAGCTTGCCCTTGGTGGCGTGCGGCGAGTAGACGAACTCGTAGCCCTCCTCCTCGTGCCGCTTGCGCGAGTAGTCCTCCATGACCCGGCGGATGATGCCGCCCTTGGGGTGGAAGACCGCGAGGCCGGAGCCGATCTCGTCCGGGACCGAGAAGAGGTCCAGCTCGTTGCCCAGCTTGCGGTGGTCGCGCTTCTCGGCCTCGGCGAGGAAGTCGAGGTGCGCCTTCAGCTCGTCCTTGGACGGCCAGGCGGTGCCGTAGATGCGCTGGAGCATCGGGTTCTTCTCGCTGCCGCGCCAGTAGGCGGCCGCGTTCCGCATCAGCTTGAACGCCGGGATGTTCCGGGTGGTCGGCAGGTGGGGACCGCGGCAGAGGTCCTTCCAGCAGAGCTCGCCGGTCTTGGCGTCGAGGTTGTCGTAGATGGTCAGCTCGCCGCCGCCCACCTCGACGTTCGCGCCGTCGGCGCCGTCCTCCACAGCCGCGGAGCCCTTGATGCCGATGAGCTCCAGCTTGTACGGCTCGTCGGCGAGCTCCTCGCGGGCGGCCTCGTCGGTCACCACGCGGCGGGCGAAGCGCTGCCCGCGCTTCTGGATCTCCTGCATCTTCTTCTCGATGACCTTGAGGTCCTCGGGAGTGAAGGGCCGCTCGACGTCGAAGTCGTAGTAGAAGCCGTCCCGGACCGGCGGGCCGATGCCCAGCTTGGCCTCGGGGAAGAGCTCCTGCACGGCCTGGGCCATGACGTGGGCGGTCGAGTGGCGCAGGATGTCGAGACCGTCCGGGGAGGAGATCTCGACGCCCTCGACGACGTCGCCGTCGGCGAGCTCGTACGACAGGTCCTTGAGCTCACCGCCGACGCGGGCGGCCACGATCGTACGGTCGTCGGCGAACAGGGCGCCGGCGGTGGTGCCCGCGCTCACCGCCCTCTCCTCTGCTTCCGAGGCGGACTGGACGGTCACACGGACATCAGACACTGGTGCTCCATACATCGGGGCGCCGGCAGACACGAGGTGCCGGCGTCAGCGGTGCGCGACAGAGACGAGGTGCCGCGCACCGTCGATCTTACGGGCTCCGCCGGGCGCCCGTCCTCGGCGTTTCCGGGCCCGGCCCGCGCCCGGTCCGGCCTCAGTCCTCCGGCCCGCACGCCTCCTCGAAGAAGTCGAGGTTCTCGTGGAGCGCCTTCATCAGGCGGTCCCGCTCCGTCTCGTCGACCTGGACGGGGACGACCTCGGAGGCGTCGGTGAGGCGCCGGAAGCCGCCCCGGCTCTCCAGCCGGCCGGAGACCCGGATCGGCAGTCCGACGAGATGGGCGTGGCCGGCGGTGCGGTACGCCTCCTCGTCGAGGGTGACGCGGACGTGCGGGACCTCGGCCCCGCCGAGGACGCGGAGCCGGACGGTGCCCGCGCCCCGGGGCCCGGAGCGGCGCATGCGGACGACGGCGCCGGTGAGGCGGACCGGCACGGAGGGCTCGCCGGTCCGGTAGCGGGCGCTCGCCTCGCGCAGGGCGGGCAGGTCGCCGGGCGAGAACTCGACCGGTTCGGGCCGGGCGGCGCACCCCTCGGGCGGTCCGGCGGCCGGGGCCCACTCCAGGGCGACGCGGGCGCCCTCGGTGCCCCGGACGAGGGCGACGAGGGCCTCGGTGAGCTCGCGGCTGACGCCCGCCTCGACGGCGGCGTCGAAGGCCTCGGTGCCGCCGGTGGCCCGCCGGTAGTCGACGGCCTCGCGGGCCGCGTGGAGCGCGTGGTAGAGCCGGACGGCGATCGGGCGGCCCGGGTCGACGGGCAGGAAGGCGGTGAGGCCGCGCCCGTCGGGGGACGCGCCGACGAGGACGCTCTCCAGGGAGGCCTGCGCGGGGCGCCGGTGCCGGGCGCCGTAGTAGCCGGCCCGGCCGCGCACGGCGAGCGCGCCGGCGAGGAGGAGCTGGCGGGCGGCCGACCCGAGCTGTTCCCGCACGGTCCAGGGGACGGTGCCGGCGGGGCCGGGGGGCACGTCGCGCCACCAGCGGATCTCGTCGCTGGGCACGGCGAGGCCGGTGAGGACCTCGCGGGCGGAGGGCGTGGCGCTGTGGGCGAGGGCGGCGAGGGCCTCGCCGAGCAGGTCCTCGCAGTCCGGGAAGGCGCGGCTCTCGGGGACGAGGAGGCTCGTGCCGGCACCGGTGCCGGGCGGGGTCCAGCGGCTGTAGCGGCCGGCCGCCCCGCCGCGCCGCCGCCAGCCGTGGCGGGCGAGCAGGGCGCCGAGGACCCGGGGGTCGACGCGGCCGGGGTCGGGCGCGTCGTGGGCGCCGGTCCAGGGCCCGGCGGACGGACCGGGGATCCCGGACCGGGGCGCGGGGGCGCCGGCCCGGGATCCGGAAGCACCGTTCCGGGACCCGGAGGCATCACTCCGGGGCCCCGAGGGGTCGCCGGGGGCCGGGTGGGGCCGGTAGGGCGGGGGGACGGGACCGTACCCGGCGCCGTCCCCCTCTCCCCCGAATCCGGGGTCGTCGATCGGTCGGTGCATCAAGGTCTCCCTCCCACCCCGACCCGGGTCATGATCTCGCAGAGCGCCCGGTCGTCGAAGATCCGTGTCGTCGGGATGCGCACCGTGGTCCGGCGCCGTCCCGTGACCGGGTGTCCGGCCAGGTTGGTCCAGTAGCAGCAGTGCCGCAGGTCGAGCCGGTCGTGACCCGCCCTCAGCCAGTCGTCGCGCGACCTCGGGACGAGCATCACGACCAGGATCTTGTGCACGGACACGGGGGTCCGGGCGAGCTTCACCAGGTGGTCGTTGTCCAGGGTGAAGGAGAACGTGCTCCCCTGCGGGCGCGGCGGTATCTGGTAGGTGCACTTGAGCTGCACCTTGATGGTCACCTCGTCGTCGACGGTGTGGCCGGGAGCGCTGTGGCTCACGTGCCAGTCGATGCCGTTGTCCGGAAAGGGCTGGGACAGCGAGCAGCCCGCCGCGGCCGCGACGGCGTGCAGGTATCCCACCTGGAGGGTCTCCATGCAGGCGGTGGTGGCGAGTGAGCCGCGCGTCGGTGCTGCCCGCTGGGGCGGCAGCCCTCCCGACTCGGGCTGGGCGAGCGCCATGTCTTCTTCCTTCCCCGTCCCTTCTGTTGTGACCGGTCCGCGTACGGCGCAAACAGTCCGGGTATCACCGTTTCGGGGCAGGGGGTTGGCCATCTGCCGCACGTGTGCAGGGAGTTCGGGGATGACGATGCACTGGTACGAAGGGCCCCTGGCGGCTTTCGACACGGAGACGACGGGAATCGACGTCGAGGGCGACCGGATCGTCTCGGCCGCCCTGGTCGTGCAGGACACGGCCGGGGCACGTCCGCGGGTGACGCGCTGGCTGGTGAACCCGGGCATACCGGTGCCCGCGGAGGCCACCGCCGTGCACGGCCTGACGGACGATCACCTCCAGCGGAACGGCCGGTGGCCGTCCCCGGTGATGGAGGAGGTGGCGCGGGCGCTGTCCGAGCAGACCGCCGCCGGGCGCCCGCTGGTGGTGATGAACGCGCCGTTCGACCTGACGCTCCTGGACCGGGAGCTGCGGCGGCACCGGGCCTCGACGCTGGGCGACTACCTGGCGGGCACGCCCCTGTGCGTGCTCGACCCGCGGGTCCTGGACAAGCACCTGGACCGCTACCGCAAGGGGCGCAGGACGCTGACGGACCTGTGCGCCCACTACGAGGTGGAGCTGACGGGGGCGCACGACGCGGCGGCGGACGCGACGGCGGCGATGGACGTCGTACGGGCGGTGGCGCGGCGCTTCTCGTCCCGGCTCGAACGGCTGACGCCGGCGGAGCTGCACACGCTCCAGGCGGTGTGGCACGCGGCCCAGGCCCGGGGGCTCCAGGCGTGGTTCGCGCGGCAGGGGACGCCGGAGACGGTGGACCCGTCGTGGCCGCTGCGCCCTGAGCTGCGCACGGCGGCGTGACGCGTGGGAGTGCGCGCAATGACAGAGGCCGGTCCGTCTCTCGACGGACCGGCCTCTCCCGGTGGGCGATACTGGGATCGAACCAGTGACCCCTTCGGTGTGAACGAAGTGCTCTCCCGCTGAGCTAATCGCCCGGGAACGGGTTGAACCATACAGCCCTTTCCGCCCTTCCTTCAAACCGGTCGCAGGTGGGCGGCGAGCCCCCGCCGCCCGCCCCGCATCATCAGGGCGTGGTTGGCGCGGAAGACGGGCCTGCCGGGGACGGCGAGGACCCTCAGGAGCCGGGCGCGGACCTCGACCTCCTGCTCGTACAGGACGCGGGTGCCGGCCCCCTCCGGGGCGAGGGTCCAGCGGGCCCGGCCCTCCAGGTCCCCGCCGAGGCCGATCTCCAGGACCCGGGCCGCGGGGTCGCGGCGCAGGGCGCGGACGGTGACGAGGAGGTCGTACGGGAGGAGGGAGCGGAAGCGGGCGGTGCCGGAGGCCTCGTCGTGGGGGACGACCTCGCGGACCTGGGGCCACCAGCGGGGGTAGTCCTCGGCCCGTTCGAGGACGGCGTAGACGCGGTCGGGCGGGGCGGCGAGCCGCCAGACGCAGCGGAAGCGGTACCGGTACCAGTCCATGGGCCCAGTGTGGGTGTACTCAGGCGGGAATCTGAGTACGGGCACCCATTCCCGGCGGCCGGGGCCGGGACGACACTCCGCATATGGACAACTCCCTGCCGCCCGCGGACGAACTGGTGCTCGTCGACCGCGAGCTGGCCCGACTCGACGCGCACCGGACCCGGTTGCTGGCCCGGCGGGCCTGGCTGGTCCAGGTCCTGTACCAGCCGGCCCGGGCGGCGGCGCCACCGCCGCGGACGGCGGTGCCGGTGACGGACTCGACGCCGCGGAGCGCGCAGAACGTGCTCCTCACGCTCGGCGGCACGCTGCTGACGATCGCGGCGGTCGCGTTCACCCTGGTGAGCTGGGGCTCCATGGGGATCGGCGGCCGCGCGGCGGTGCTGTGCGCGGTGACCGGCGCGGCGCTCGCGGCGCCGGTGGCGCTGCTGCGCAGAGGCCTCGTGTCGACGGCCGAGTCGGTGGGGGTCCTGGGGCTCGTCCTGACGGTGCTCGACGCGTACGCGCTGCACCGGGTGGCGCTGTCGGACACGGACGGCCTCGGGTACGCGGCGGTGGCCTCGGCGGTCCTGGCGGGGACGTGGGCGGCGTACGGCTCGGCGCTGTCGCGGCTGCGCGTCCCGCCGCCGGCGGCCGTGGTCGCGGCGCAGTTGCCGCTGCCGCTGGGCGTGCTCGCGGCCGGGGGCGGGCCGACGGCCTTCGCGTGGGCGGCGCTCGTCACGGCCGCGGCGGACGGCGCGGCGGTCCTGTGGGCGCGTCCGCTGCCGGTGCGGATCACGGCGGGCGCCGGCGCGGTGGCCCTGGGCGGCTGGGCGCTCCTGACGGGGGTCTGGCTCTCCCTCTCCTCGCCGTGGAGCGGCGCGCCGCTGCTCCTGGCGGGTGCGGCGGCGTGCCTGTACGTGGCATGGCGGACGCCCGCTTCGGCGGTGGCCGTCTCGGCGGTCGCGGGTCTGGCGGCGGTGGCGGCCGTCGGCGGTCCGTCGCGGTCGGTGCTCCCCGTCGACTGGGCGGTTCCGGGATACGTGCTGTGCGGGCTGCTCCTGGCCTCGGTGTGGCGGGTGGGCGCGGGCGCCCGGCTGCCGCGCGGGATCCGGGCGGGTCTCGCGGGCGCGGGGGCGTCGGTGGCGGCGCTGGGACTCCTGTGGGCGCTGCCGCCGGTCGCGGCGGGCGCGCTGGGGCCGCTGACCCGGACGACGGAGGTCTGGTCGGGCGAGCACGCCGGGCCCGTCCTGGCCGCGTACCCCGCGACGGCCCTCCTGGTCCTCGCGGCGACCGCCGCCGCGCTCGCCTCCGTCCCCCGACCGTGGGCCCGCTGCGGAACCCTGGTCCTGGCCTGGGCGCTCCTCACGGCCCTGCCGGTCTCCCTGCGCCTGCCGTACGCGGCGACGCTCGCCCTCCAGCTCCTGACGACGGCGGCGGCCCTGTGGACCGCCGTCCGCCCGGACCCGCTGACCCGCGGCCTGCCCCGCCCGGAGGCGTCCGGAGCAACCGCCGAGCCGGGCCCGGCGACGCCTGCGGGAACCGCTGCGGAAACCGCGCGGGGCACGAAGACGACCGCCGCCCCGACCGGGCGGTCGGCCCCCGGTTCCGTCCCGGCGCCGCCCTCGGCCCCGCCGCAGGTCCCGGCGGCCGGTTTCGGTGCCCCCTGGTCCGGCTGGGCGCCCTCGCCGGTCCGGCCGCGGGTTCCCGCGGCGGAGCCCGGGGCCGTCCTCGGGTGGGTCGCGTACGCCGGCGGGCTGCTGTCCGCCGTGGGCGCGGTCGCCCTCGCCCTGGACGTGCGGGGGGCCACGTTCGCCGCGCTCGGGGTGGTCCTCGGGCTCTTCGCGGGCGTCGCGGTCCTCGGCGCGGGCGCGCGGCGGACGGTGTCGGCCTGCGGGGCGGTGCTCGCGGCGGCGGGCCTGGTGCTCGCGGGAGCGGCGGCGGCCGGTCTGGAGGAGCACTGGACGGCGCTCGCCCTGCTGCTCGTCCCGGCGGCGACGGCGGCCGTCGGCGCCACGGCGCGTCCGGTGGCGCTGCCGGTCGAGGTCACCGGCGCGGCCGTGGGGCTCTGCGCCCTCGGGCTCGCCGGTTCGCGGCCCGCGTTCCTCGCGCTCACCCTGGCGCTCGGCGGGGTGATCGCGGCGGCGACGGCGGTCCGGCCGGAGCGGCGCCCGTTCGCCTCCTGGGTGGCGGCGGGGCTGTTCCTCCTCGCCGCCTGGGTGCGGCTCGGGGCCTGGGGCGTGACGACCCCGGAGGCGTACACGCTGCCGGTGACGGTTCCGGCGCTCGTCGTCGGGTTCCTGCGGCGGCGCCGGGACCCGGAGGCCTCGTCCTGGACGGCGTACGGCCCCGGTCTCGCGGTGACGCTGGTGCCGAGCCTGGGCGCGGCCTGGACGGACCCGGAGTGGGTGCGGCCGCTGGTCCTGGGGGTGGCGGCCCTCGCGGTGACGCTGCTCGGGGCGCGGTTCCGGCTCCAGGCCCTGCTGCTGCTCGGTGGCACGGTGCTCGCCCTGGACGGGCTGCACGAGCTGGCGCCGTACGTGGTGCAGGTGGTGGGCGTGCTGCCGCGCTGGCTGCCGCCGGCCCTCGCCGGACTGCTGCTGCTCGCGGTGGGCGCCACGTACGAGCAGCGGCGGCGGGACGCCCGCAGGCTGCGGGAGCGGCTGGCGCGGATGCGGTGAGGCCGCCCGGCGCGGGAACGCCGAGGGCCCGGAGACGGTGGTCGTCTCCGGGCCCTCGGTCCGGGTGGTGGGCGATACTGGGATCGAACCAGTGACCCCTTCGGTGTGAACGAAGTGCTCTCCCGCTGAGCTAATCGCCCGGTGCACCGCACACATTACCCCATGTCAGCGGGGCTTCCGCACCACGCGGAGGTCACTCGTCGATCTTCCACGGCATGACGAGGCCGAACTTCCAGAGGTAGACGCCGAGCAGGGCGGCGATGATCACCAGGCCGACGGCGGTGAGGACGATGTTGCGGCGGCGGACCTTGGGGTCGAGGGCGCGCTGGGCGGCCTCGGTGACCTTGCGCTTGGTCCAGCGGAGCACGAGCTGCGCCCAGACGAACTCGGTCGCCCAGATCGCCATGCCGGCGAAGATGACCAGCCAGCCGGGCCCGGGGAGCGGCAGCATGACCACCCCGGCGCCGACCACGGCGAGTCCCACGACGAAGACGCCGACCTGCCAGCTCAGGTGCAGGGTCCGGCGGGACTTGATGAACTCCGGCGCGCGGGATCCCAGTTCGGCTTCCTGGCCGGCGGCGGACTCCCCGGTGCGCTCGTCACTCTCCGCATTCATGATCCCAACCTACCGGACGACGGACCGACACCGGAATGGCCGTATTACCCAAAGTTACACGGGTCCGTACGAGGGACCTGAACGACCACAAAACCGACAGAGGGGTTTACAACGGCACCGTAGGTGGCATGTCGATTTCGCCGACGTGCGAATCCCCGAGCGCACACTGAGCGAAAGGCCCTGGCGCTTATGAACACCACGGTCAGCTGCGAGCTGCACCTGCGCCTCGTTGTGTCGAGCGAGTCCTCACTGCCTGTACCCGCGGGCCTGCGGTATGACACGGCCGATCCGTATGCCGTGCACGCCACCTTCCACACCGGAGCCGAGGAGACGGTCGAGTGGGTCTTCGCCCGCGACCTTCTCGCCGAGGGGCTGCACCGGCCCACCGGCACGGGCGACGTCCGCGTCTGGCCGTCCCGCAGTCACGGTCAGGGAGTCGTCTGCATCGCGTTGAGCTCTCCCGAGGGAGAAGCCCTGCTCGAGGCCCCGGCGAGGGCCCTGGAGTCGTTCCTGAAGCGGACCGACGCCGCCGTGCCACCGGGCACCGAGCACCGGCACTTCGACCTCGACACCGAGCTTTCCCACATCCTGGCCGACAGCTGAGCCAGGCCGAGATCCGCACGGCGCCGTCCGACTCGGGGAGACGGCGCCGCGCGGGCAGCCACACAGGCACGTCATCCGGCGCCCACCACCGCGCAGCCGGCGCGGTGGTGGGCGCCGGTGTCATGTCCGGGGCGCGCTAAAGTCAGCGCCATTCCGCGGGCGCCCGCCCGCGGCCGGCCAGGGAGCGAATCGTGCTGATCCCTCACGACACCCGGATCGCCCTCGACACCGTCGTCGATCTGATGAACACCGCGGCCCAGGGCGACCGCCCCGACGCGCTCGCCGACCTCCAGGGCCTCCACGCCTTCGTGCACGCGCACAAGATCAGCGACGTGGGCGTCCTCGACGCCGACGACCTGCGGGCCGTGCGCGGGGTGCGCGAGAAGTTCGCGGCGGTCTTCTCCGCGCCCGAGGCCCGGATCGCGGCCCCCCTGATCAACCAGCTCGTGGCGGGCGCGGGCACCACTCCGCAGCTCACCGACCACGACGGCTACGACTGGCACGTGCACTACTTCGCGCCGGGCGCCTCGGTGGCGGACCACCTCGCGGCCGACTGCGGCATGGCCCTGGCGTTCATCGTCGTGGCGGGTGAGCAGGAGCGGCTGCGGCGCTGCGAGGCGCCGGACTGCGGTCGGGCCTTCGTCGACCTCTCCCGCAACCGCTCGCGCCGCTACTGCGACAGCCGGACCTGCGGCAACCGGCTGCACGTGGCCGCGTACCGGGCGCGTCGCAAGGAGGCGGCGGGCTGACGGCCCCGGACCGGGGCCGTCACAGCATGAAGAGGTCGTGCACGGCGGCCAGGAGCAGCAGACAGCCGATGACGCCGAGGAAGATCATCAGCGGCGGCTGGGAGAGCGCGTACAGACAGCCGCGCCGTTCTTCTCCGGGGATGTCGCCGGGGGCGTGGGCGGGAGCGTCGGTGGGGGCGGGGACGGGGTCCCGCGAGGTATCCAGCATCTCGGGGGGATGATCGCGCACGCGGTGCGCCCGGCATCACGGAAAACGCCTTCTGACCGGGTGGTTCACCCCTTTCCGTGGATCGCCGAACCGGGACGGTCGGCGGAATCGCCAGAAGCGGTCAGATTCCGTGCTTCTTCAGAATCGCCTCGATGTCGCTGAAGTCGTCGCCCGCGGGCTCGGCGGTCCGCGGCTTCCCCGTCACCGCACGCGGGGCCGCCGGGGCGCCCGGAGCCGCGGCTCTCGGGGCGGTCTCCTCGGCGGCGGGCCGCCCGCGACCGGCCCGGCGCCGCTCCACGGCCCGGGTGGACAGGAAGAGCACCCAGGCGAGACCGAGCACGCCGAAGCCGGCCCAGGCCATCGGGCTGAACGCCGTGTCCGCGAGCCAGGCGACGGCCCCCGTCATCACCAGGCCGAGGGGCACCAGGGCGTAGGCGGCGATCCGGGCGGCGGACAGGAAGCGCTTCCGGTACGCCGTGATCGCGGCGATGCCCAGGCCCGCCGCGGACACCGCGGAGCAGATGGTCTCGGCGAGCATGCGGTCCTCCAGGTCCCCGGGTGATGCGTCCCTTCCATCCTGCACCCGCGTCTCCGCCCGGGCCATGCCCCCGGGCCGGTCTCAGGGAGATCTCCGGGTCGTCCCGGCAGGGGTCCCCCGCCCGGTCCCGGTGAACCCCCGGTCCCGGTGAGGGAGACTGCTGGCATGAGCGACTCCACCACCGCACCCGTCTCCCCCGTCGTCCTGGAGGCCTGGTTCGACCTCCAGTGCCCCGACTGCCTCCGGGCCCTCGACGACGTCCGCGCGCTCCGCGAGAAGTACGGCGACCGGCTCGACGTGCAGCTGCGCCACTTCCCGCTGGCGAAGCACAAGCACGCGTACGCCGCCGCCCAGGCCGCCGAGGAGGCGACCGAGCAGGGCCGGGGCTGGCCGTACGCGGAGGCGCTGCTCGCCAGGACCGCCGAGCTCGGCGAGCGGGGCGAGCCGGTCCTCCTGGAGCTGGCGGCCGAACTGGGCCTGGACGCCGAGGAGTTCGACACCGCCCTGATCGACGGCCGACACCTGCTGACCGTCGACGCGGACGAGGCCGAGGGCAAGGCGATCAAGGTCACCGGCACGCCGACCTACGTCATCGACGGCGAGCGCCTGGACGGCGGCCAGAGCCAGGAGGGGCTGCGGGAGCGGATCGAGGCGATCGCCGACCGCCTCCTCGCGGGCTGATCCGCCCGGCCGGACGGTCCTACAGCAGCGGCTTGGCGCCGTTGACGTGGGTCGTGCGGTAGCCGAGCGACTCGTAGAGCCGGACCGCCGGGGTGTTGTCCGCGAAGACGTGCAGTCCGAGCAGGGTCTCCCCGGCCTCCCGCGCGACCCGTTCGGCGAGCAGCATGAGCGCCCGCCCGTAGCCGCGCCCGCGCTGCTCCTCGTCCACCTCGATGTCGTACACGTAGGCGGCCGACCGCCCTGGTTCGAGCTCGGTCCGGCCAGTCCACAGGACGCCGGCGGACCGCCCGTCCCGGACCAGCACGTGGAACGCGGCGCCGGGGGTGGCGAGGCCCCCGGGCAGCAGGGTGCGGTGGCTGTTCTCGGCCTTCGCGCGCGCCTGGTCCTCGGGGACGCCCCGCTCGGTCCAGTCCCGCGCGAAGCCCTCCCGGGCCCGTACCGCCCACTCCTCGTACTCGGCGCCGGTCATCGGCCGGACCTCGACGCCCCCGGGCAGGCCGGAAGGGGCGTCGGGCAGTTCCTTGACCATGTTCCGGCTGCGCTCGACGTAGCCGAGCGAGCGGACCATGCGCAGCGCGGGCGCGGCGTCGGCGGGCACGGACACGCGCACCTGGACGCAGCCCCAGCTCCGCAGCACCTCCTCGGAGGCGAGCGCGGCGACCGTGCCCCGGCCCCTCCCCCGGTCCGGTCCGTCGATCCGGAGGTCCTGGATCACTCCCGAGGCCGCGCCGAAGGCGGGGTCGGTGGCGAGGTGGACGGAGCCGACGCGGCGGCTGTTCACACACACGTCGTAGGTGCGGGAACGGCCGCCGTCGGGCAGCTGCTGAAGCGGCTCGACCGGCCGCAGGGTGGTGGTCATCAGAGGTGTTCTACCCACCCCGGGGCCGTCCGTCATCGGGTTTTGCGGCGGTCCGGCGGGCGTTACCCGAGGCGCGGGTCGCGGTCGCGGGCCGCGTGCTCGTCGAAGGTCCGCATGGCCTTGGCGGTGACCGGGCCGGGTGCGGGCGCCAGTTCGCGCCCGTCGACCCGGTGCACGGCCTGCACGTCGCGGAGGGTGGAGGTCAGGAAGACCTCGTCGGCGCTCTCCAGGACGTCCAGCGGCAGATCGGCCTCCTCCGCGCCGGTCCACCGCACGGCGAGGGCGCGGGTGATGCCCGCGAGGCAGCCGGAGGAGACGGGCGGGGTGAGGATCCGGCCGTCGACCACGACGAAGACGTTGGAGCCGGTGCCCTCGCAGAGCTGCCCCACCGTGTTGGCGAAGAGCGCCTCGGAGGCCCCCTGCTCGCGCGCCCTGGCGAGGGCGACGACGTTCTCGGCGTACGAGGTGGTCTTGAGCCCGGTGAGGGCGCCGCGCTCGTTGCGGGTCCAGGGCACGGTGATCACGGCGGTGGAGTCGGGGCGGCGGCCCGTCCCGCCGAGGGCGACGACGAGGCTGGCCCCGGCGTCGCCGCGCTCCGAACCGAGCGGGGAGAGACCGCCGGTGTACGTGATGCGGAGCCGGCCGAGCTCCATCGGGTTGGCCTCCAGGACGGCGGCGCAGGCGCGGCGGACCTCGTCGAGGTCCGGGTCGGGCAGGCCGAGTCCCCGGGCCGAGCGGGTGAGGCGCTCCAGGTGGAGGGTGAGGGCGAACGTTTCGCCGCGCTCCGCCTTGACCGTCTCGAAGATGCCGTCGCCGACGGTCAGTCCGTGGTCCAGTACGGAGACCCGGGCGGTCTCCGCGTCGTGCAGCCCGCCGTTGACCCAGAGTTTCATCGGGAAATGGCCTTTCCGGTCGCCTCGGGGGCGCCTGGTTCGTGGACGCCCGACGCTATCGCGACCAGCCGGGACGCCTTCAGCTCGGTCTCCTCCCACTCGCGCTCCGGGTCGGAGCCCCAGGTGATCCCGGCGCCGGTGCCGAAGCGCAGCACGCCCTCGGGGCGGTCGATCCAGAAGGTGCGTATGCCGACGGCGAGCTCGCCGGTGCCCGCGTCCGCGTCGACCCAGCCGACGCCCCCGCAGTAGGGGCCGCGGGGCGCGGTCTCCAGGGCCTCGATGATCCGCAGCGCGCTGGACTTGGGGGCGCCCGTGACCGAGCCGGGCGGGAAGGTGGCGGCGAGCAGTCCGGGCCAGCCGGCGTCCTCGCGCAGCACGCCGCTGACGGTGGAGACGAGGTGGACCAGGCCGGGGTGCTCCTCGACCGCGCAGAGGGCGGGGACGGCGACGGAGCCGGTCTCGCTGACGCGTCCCAGGTCGTTGCGGACCAGGTCGACGATCATCACGTTCTCCGCGTGGTCCTTGGGGAGGAGGTCGGCGGCGGTGCGGCCGGTGCCCTTGATGGGCCCCGAGGAGACCAGGGCCCCCTCCCTGCGCAGATAGAGCTCGGGGGACGCGGTGGCGATCTCCACGCCGTGGGCGGGCAGGCGGATCGTTCCGGCGTACGGGGCGGGGTTGCCCCGGGCGAGCAGCGCGGTCAGGGCGTCCACGTCGGCGGCGGCCGGGTCCGGCAGCGGCGCGGTCAGCACCCGGCAGAGGTTCGCCTGGTAGACCTCGCCGCGCGCGATGTGCTCCCGCACGCGCCGCACGCCGGCGGTGTACGCGGCGCGGTCGAGGGAGGACGTCCAGGAGCCGGCGGCGGGGCCGCGCCAGGCGCCCGGTACGGGCGGGGGCACCGGGTCCGGCCGCACGTCCCCGAAGCGGGCGCAGGTCAGGCGCCCCTCGAAGTCCGCGCAGACGGCCCAGAAGCCGGTGGAGTCCAGGGCCTCGGGGTCGTGGGTGACGTCCCGGAGGTCGGTGGCGACGAGGCCGCCGAAACGGGCCAGGGGAGCGAGGTCGTACACGCGTCGAGTCTAGGTCGGGCGGAGCGGGGGCACCGGGTCGTGTGCGCCGGGGGCCGCGCGCGACCCGGGGAACACGGCGAGTGAACGCCGGGCGAACCCTCCGGGAGCCCCGTCGGGGGGTGGGCACCGGCGTCCCGGTCGGTCCGCAGGTCAGCACGCTGCGGAAACGCGTTTTTGTACTGGCCCGGGAATCCGCTAGAGTTCAACACGTCGCCGGGACGCGCAAGCGGAACGGAAACGACAAGCGGACGTGGCTCAGTTGGTAGAGCATCACCTTGCCAAGGTGAGGGTCGCGAGTTCGAATCTCGTCGTCCGCTCGATGTGGGGGATCTTCCCGAACCCCCGTATTCACTCCTGGTGGAGTGGCCGAGAGGCGAGGCAACGGCCTGCAAAGCCGTCTACACGGGTTCAAATCCCGTCTCCACCTCCAAGGACGATTAGCTCAGCGGGAGAGCGCTTCCCTGACACGGAAGAGGTCACTGGTTCAATCCCAGTATCGTCCACTGGACCTTCGGGTCCTGGATCTCCGGATCCCCCGCGCGATTAGCTCAGCGGGAGAGCGCTTCCCTGACACGGAAGAGGTCACTGGTTCAATCCCAGTATCGCGCACGCAGTACGGCCCGCCTTCGGGTAGGTTGTGCACCACCCCGCGCGATTAGCTCAGCGGGAGAGCGCTTCCCTGACACGGAAGAGGTCACTGGTTCAATCCCAGTATCGCGCACCACAGCAAGAAGCCCCCGGCCGCACCTCGCGGCCGGGGGCTTCTTCGTGTCGGCGCCCGGGCCGGTGTCCCCGGGAGGGGACCCGGCCGGTGCCTCGGGTGTCTCCGGTGCCTCAGGAGGAGAAGAGCATCCGTCCGAAGCCGCGCTGGCGGTAGTGGCCGCCGCCGTGGTGACCGCCGTGCTGGGGGGCGCCCCAGGCGGGTGCGGCGGGCGCGTGCTGCGCCGGGTAGCCCTGGGGGGCCGGCGGCGCGGGCGGGGCCTGCTGGACCCACTGGGACTCCAGGCGGGTCAGGGCCTCCAGCTCGCCGTAGTCCAGGAATATGCCCCGGCAGCCGCTGCACTGCTCGATCTGGACGCCGTTGCGGTTGTACGTGTGCATGGCCGCATGACACTTGGGACACTGCATGCTCGGCTCAACTCCCTGACATTGCCGTTCGAATGGTGGCCTCACTTTATGTGGACGCCGGAAGCGCCTACCCGGTTCGGCGTCCGGCGATGCGGGCGCAGGTGTCGATCATCACCTCCTCGACCTCGTCCAGCGGCCGTCCCTCGGCCGTGGACTTCGCGACGGCCAGGGCGGCGGTCTGCACCGTCAGGGCACGGGCCGGCACGTCCAGTTCGGTCCAGGGGTCGTCGCCCACCGCCGGGCCGCCCGCCTCCCGGTACGCGCCGAGGAAGCGGGACCAGACCTCCGGGGGCAGGATGCCGGCGGCGAACCAGGCGGCCGGGCGGGCCAGGTCCCAGGCCGGGTCCCCCGTGCCGAGGTCGTCGACGTCGATGAGCCGCCAGGCCGGAGGGGCGGACGGGGCCGGGGCCGATGGGGCCGGGGCGGGCCGGACGAGTTGCCCCAGGTGGAAGTCGCCGTGGCAGAGCAGCCGGGGGGCGTTCGCGGGGACCCCGGGGACCGTCCGCCGGGCGGCGAGGACGGTGGCCGCGGCCGGGTGGTCCGGCGCCGCCCGGCGCATCCGGTCCACGGCGAGGGCCGCCTTGAGCGGGGCCCGCATCGCCGGAAGGCCGTCCACGGCCCCGGGCGGGAGCGGGGTGCGGTGGAGCAGGGCGAGGAGCCGCGCCGCCTCCTCCCACGGAGCGGCGTCGGGATCCCCCGGGTCGACGGGCACTCCGTACGGCCAGACGCTGACCGGACGTCCGCCGAGCTCCTCCGGAGCCGCCGGCGGCAGCGGGAGGGGCGGCAGGAGGACTCCGGCGACGTCCGGGCGGGCCGCCAGCACGAGCCGCGCGCGGTGCGCCTCGGGGTCGGTGTCGGGGGCGTGCGCCTTCACGACGAGCGCCCCGTGGCGTACGACGGTCCCGTCCTCCCGGTCCGCGAGCACCCCGACCAGCCCCTCCCCCGCGCAGCCGCAGGGGGCGCCGCCGGGCGGATGGGCGGCGGCACGGGCCAGGGCGGCGAGACGGTCGAGCGGGGCGCCCGGGACGGGCGCGGAGCGAGCGGGCGTGGGGCGGGTGGGAGTCACGCGGGGAGCGTACGGGGTGGGGGCGGGGCCGGGAACGGTGCGGGGGTGCCGGGGCGGAGGCGGGGCCGGGGACAGTGCGGGGCGCCGGGGCGGAGGCGGGGCCGGGAACGGTGCGGGGGTGCCGGGGACGCGCGAGGGCCGGTCGGCTCCCCGGCCGACCGGCCCCAACGCTGCCGTCCGTCGCACCCCCGTCCCCACGGGGCTGATGGCCGGATGTCCCGACCCGGGCCGCTCTCCCGGGTCCGGGGCGCCGCTCAGCGCCCCAGCATCACGCCCACGGACGACGCCTGTGTGACCACCGCTTCCCAGCCGCCGAAGACGACCACGAGCAGGGCCGCGAGAGGAAGAACCATGGCGGTGGCCACCAGGGGGTGACGGCGGCCCGAAGGCCGGCTGGTCGTCCGCGGTGCCGTGTAGGCCATGGTTCCTCTCCCGTCGTGTGGCGCGGCGGGTGCGTGACCTCGGGGGACGAGTGCTGCACCCGCCGCGTGACAACAACCTTAGGAAGCGGGAAGCGCCGGGGCGTCATGCCCGCGTACCGACTTGCGGGCCTCCCGGAGGATGACGGCCGCCCGCACGGCGTACTCCCCTGGGTGGAGACGGGGGCGCACAACCCCGGGTCATCCCCGAGGGGTTGCGTCAGGGAGGTGTACGGGCGGAGGACGGAGGGGGACGGCGTGACATCGCTCACTTCCTTGATCGTCGGCGGTGCGCCCGGGGCTCCGGGGCCGGGGCACCCTCCCTCCGGAGGCGGGCGGGACGGTTCCGAGTGCCCCGTCAAGTGGGCGGGAGGGGGCGGGGGTTGGTGCCCGCCGGGGGTCGGCGGTACGCGGGGGCCTTCCACAGCACTGACAATCGATCCCGGTGCGAGGGCGCGGCCTATGAGCGCGTGCGGGCGCCACTACGTAAGCTGTGCCACGTCGAACGGACGAGGGGACGGACATGGCGATGATGCGGCTCCGACGCGAGGATCCGCGGATCGTCGGGTCGTTCCGGCTCCACCGCAGGCTGGGGGCCGGCGGAATGGGCGTCGTGTACCTGGGGTCCGACCGGCGCGGCCAGCGGGTGGCCCTGAAGGTCATCCGGCCCGACCTCGCCGAGGACCAGGAGTTCCGCTCGCGGTTCGCCCGCGAGGTGTCGGCGGCCCGGCGGATCCGCGGCGGCTGCACGGCCCGGCTCGTCGCCGCCGACCTGGAGGCCGACCGCCCCTGGTTCGCCACCCAGTACGTCCCCGGCCCCTCCCTGCACGACCGGGTCGCCGAGGAGGGTCCGCTGCGCGCCGCCGACGTGGCCACCATCGGGGCCGCGCTCTCGGAGGGCCTGGTCGCCGTCCACGAGGCCGGCGTCGTGCACCGGGACCTCAAGCCGTCCAACATCCTGCTCTCCCCCAAGGGCCCCAGGATCATCGACTTCGGCATCGCCTGGGCCACCGGCGCCAGCACCCTCACCCACGTGGGGACCGCCGTCGGGTCGCCCGGCTTCCTCGCCCCCGAGCAGGTGCGCGGCGCCGCCGTCACCCCCGCCACCGACGTGTTCTCGCTCGGCGCCACCCTGGCGTACGCGGCGATGGCCGACTCCCCCTTCGGGCACGGCAGTTCCGAGGTCATGCTCTACCGGGTCGTGCACGAGGAGCCGCAGCTGCACGGCGTGCCCGACGCGCTGGCGCCACTGGTCAGGGCCTGTCTCGCGAAGGACCCCGAGGACCGGCCCAGCACCCTTCAGCTGTCGATGCGGCTCAAGGAGATCGCGGCGCGCGAGGCGCAGGGGCTGCCCGTCTCCCGGCCGCCCGTGCAGCGGGAGCGGTCCGAGGAGCGCAACACCGTCCGGCCGACGGAGCGGTACACCGAGTACACCGAACGGGACACGCGCGGGCGTGGGCCCGAGCGGGCGGGCGAGCGCGGTCCCGAGCGTGGCTCCGACCGCGGTTCCGATCGTGGTTCCGAGCGGGAGCGGGGTCAGGGGCGGGGAGCCTCCTCGCGGTCCTCCGTCGCCGGGCCGCGGACCGGGGGCTCGCGGCCCCCGCAGTCCCGTCCCGGCACCAGGCCCGGCGTCCGCTCCACCTCGACCGGCCGCCGCCCCGCCAACCCCCGGCTGCTGCGGCAGCGGCTCTTCGTCTTCGTCGTCGTGACCCTGGTCGTCGCCCTCGGCATCGCCGCCGCGCAGGCCCTCCAGGGCTGAGCCGAGCGGGCTCGCTACGACTCCGGGCGGCCCGTCGCCACCGCGTAGAACGCCACGGCCGCCGCCGCTCCCACGTTGAGCGAGTCCACGCCGTGGGCCATCGGGATGCGGACCCACTCGTCGGCGGCCCGCAGGGCCTTCTGCGACAGTCCCTCGCCCTCCGCGCCCAGCATCAGCGCCACCCGGTCCAGCTTGTGCGGGGCGGCCTCGTCGATGGAGACCGCCCGCTCCGCCGGGGTGAGCGCGAGCAGCTTGAAGCCCGCCTCCTTCACCGCCTCCAGGCCCCGCGGCCAGCCCTCCAGGCGGGCGTACGGGACGGAGAAGACCGCGCCCATGGACACCTTCACGGAGCGCCGGTAGAGCGGGTCCGCGCAGTCCGGCGAGAGCAGGACCGCGTCCATGCCGAGGGCCGCGGCGCTGCGGAAGATCGCGCCGATGTTGGTGTGGTCGTTGACCGACTCCATGACCACCACGCGGCGGGCGCCCGCAAGCAGTTCGGACGCCTCCGGGAGCTCCTTGCGCTGCATGGACGCGAGGGCGCCCCGGTGCACGTGGTAGCCCGTGACCCGCTCCGCCAGGTCCGGGTCGATCACGTACACCGGCGCCTCGGACCCGTCGATGACGTCCCGCATGGCGTCGACCCACTTGGCCGAGAGCAGCATCGACCGCATCGCGTACCCGGCCTGCCCCGCCCTGCGGATGACCTTCTCGCCCTCCGCGATGAACAGGCCCTCGGCCGGCTCCCGTCTGCGGCGGAGCTCGACGTCGGTCAGGCCGGTGTAGTCGCGCAGGCGCGGGTCGTCGGGGGCGTCGATCGTGATCAGTTCGGCCACGGGGTGCTGCTGCCTCGTTCGGGGTGGGAGGGGGGTGGGGGGTGGGGTGGGGTTTTTCTTATGCCGTCGGCTTGTTCGGGCCTTCCGTCACCACGTCGCCTATGACGATCACCGCCGGCGGGCGGACCTCCTGCGTCCTGACCGTCTCCGCGACCGTCGCGAGCGTCGCGTCCACCCTGCGCTGGGCCGCCGTGGTGCCCTCCTGGACCAGGGCCAGGGGGGTTTCCGGAGCCTTGCCGTGGGCGATGAGCGCCTCCGCGATCTTCCCGATCTTGTCGACGCCCATGAGGATCACCAGCGTGCCCGTCAGCTTGGCGAGCGAGGCCCAGTCGACGAGGGAGCGCGGGTCGTCGGGGGCCACGTGCCCGCTGACCACCGTGAACTCGTGGGCCACCCCCCGGTGCGTGACCGGGATGCCGGCCGCTCCGGGCACCGAGATCGAGCTGGAGATGCCGGGGACGACCGTGCAGGCGATGCCCTCGGCGGCGAGCGCCTGCGCCTCCTCCATGCCCCGGCCGAAGACGAACGGGTCGCCGCCCTTCAGGCGGACCACCGACCTGCCCGCCTTCGCGTGCTCGATCAGCGCGTTGTTGATGGCCTCCTGCGCCATGAACCGGCCGTACGGGATCTTCGCCGCGTCGATCACCTCGACGTGCGGGGGCAGCTCGTCCAGGAGGTCCCGGGGGCCGAGGCGGTCCGCGATCACCACGTCCGCCTCCGCCAGCAGGCGGCGGCCGCGCACCGTGATGAGGTCCGGGTCGCCGGGGCCGCCACCGACCAGGGCCACGAACGGGGTGCGGGCGCGGTGCTGGGGCGCCGCGATCGAACCGTCCCGCAGGCCCTCCACGATCGCGTCCCGCACGGCAGCCGAGCGGCGCGGGTCGTGGCCGGTGAGCACCGCCACGGTGACGCCGTCGCCGCGGCCGGTGGCCGGGGTCCAGGCGGTGGCCGCCTCGGCGTCGTCCGAGCGCACGCACCAGGTCCGGGTCCGCTCGGCCTCGGCGGAGGCGGCGGCGTTCGTGGCGGGGTCGGTGGTGGCGACCAGGACGTACCAGGCGTCGGCGAGGTCGCCGTCCTCGTACCGGCGCTTGATCCAGGTGATCTCGCCCGTCTCCGCCATCACGTCCACGGACGGGGTCGCGGAGGGGGAGATCAGGGTGACGTCGGCGCCCGCGGCTATCAGGGCGGGGAGACGGCGCTGGGCGACCTGGCCGCCGCCGAGGACGACCACGCGGCGGCCGGCGAGGCGGAGGCCCACCGGGTAGGCGGGGATCGTCGCCTTCTCGGCGTGCGCGGTGGGATCGACGTGCTCGGCCATGGGTGAGCGGCTCCTCGGGGCGTGGCAGGTGCGGCCGCTGCGGCGGTGGAGCGGCTGGTGGGACGCTGTTTCGGGTCCCACGATATCGGTGGCCCCGGGGTGTCACCCTGTGACGGATCTCCCCGCCGTGGAGCGTGACGTGGGGGCCGCTCCGGGATCGCATTCGGGACTGCATGGTTCACGGCGCCCCGGGCCCTTGAAAGGTGGACCCGCCGGTCGCGCCACACCTCACGCTTTACGTCCCGAACGCGACCCCTGCGCGGCCCCCGCTCGCCTAAGTGGGTGGGAGCCGCGCCGTGGTGCTACTTCTCGGTGACTCCCGCCGAGTCGAACGTGGCCACCTCGTGCATCGCGCGGGCCGCGCTCTGCACCAGCGGGAGCGCGAGCAGGGCGCCCGTGCCCTCGCCGAGGCGGAGGTCCAGGTCGACCAGGGGGCGCAGGCCCAGCTTGTTCAGGGCCGCCACGTGGCCCGGCTCGGCGCTGCGGTGGCCCGCGATGCAGGCGGCGAGCGACTCGGGCGCGATCGCCCGGGCCACGAGGGCCGCCGCCCCGGTGGAGACGCCGTCGAGGACGACCGGGGTACGCAGCGAGGCCGCGCCCAGGATCAGGCCCACGAGGGCCGCGTGCTCCAGGCCGCCGACCGCCGCGAGGGCGCCGATCGGGTCCTCCGGGTCCGGGGTGTGCAGGGCGAGGGCGCGGCGGACCACGTCCACCTTGCGGGCGTGGGTCTCGTCGTTGATGCCGGTCCCCCGGCCCGTGACCTCGGCCGGGTCCACGTCGGTGAAGACCGAGATCAGGGCGGCGGACGCCGTGGTGTTGGCGATGCCCATCTCGCCCGTGAGCAGGGCCTTGTTGCCGGCCGCCACGAGGTCGCGGGCCGTCTCGACGCCCACCTCGATCGCGGCCAGGACCTCTTCGCGGGTCATGGCGGGACCCGTGGTGAAGTCGGCGGTGCCGGGGCGGACCTTGCGGGGGAGGAGGCCCGGGGTGGCCGGGAGTTCCGAGGCCACGCCGACGTCGACGACGCAGACCTCGGCGCCGACCTGGTGGGCGAACGCGTTGCAGACCGCTCCCCCGCCGAGGAAGTTGGCCACCATCTGGCCGGTGACCTCCTGCGGCCAGGGGGTGACGCCCTGGGCGTGGACGCCGTGGTCGCCCGCGAAGATCGCGACGGCCGCGGGTTCCGGGATCGGCGGCGGGCACATCCGGGAGAGGCCCGCGAGCTGGGCGGAGATGATCTCCAGCATGCCGAGTGCTCCGGCCGGCTTGGTCATGCGCTTCTGGCGCTCCCAGGCCTCGCCGAGCGCCTTGGCGTCCAGCGGGCGGATGTTCGCGACGGTCTCCTGGAGGAGGTCGTGCGGCTCCTCGCCGGGCAGGGCGCGGCGGCCGTACGTCTCCTCGTGCACGACCCAGGCCAGCGGGCGGCGCTTGGACCAGCCCGCCTGCATCAGCTCCGGCTCCTCGGGGAACTCGTCCACGTAGCCCACGCAGAGGTACGCGACCACTTCGAGGTGCTCCGGAAGGCCGAGGGCGCGGACCATCTCGCGCTCGTCGAAGAAGCTGACCCAGCCGACGCCGAGGCCCTCGGCGCGGGCCGCGAGCCAGAGGTTCTCGACCGCGAGCGCGGAGGAGTACGGGGCCATCTGCGGCTGCGTGTAGCGGCCGAGCGTGTGGCGGCCGCCCCGGGTGGGGTCGGCGGTCACCACGATGTTGACCGGGGTGTCGAGGATGGCCTCGATCTTCAGTTCCTTGAACTGCTTCGCCCGGGCCTTCGGCAGCGACTTGGCGTACGCCTCGCGCTGCCGCTGGGCCAGCTCGTGCATCGTCTGCCGGGTCTCGGCGGAGCGGATGACGACGAAGTCCCAGGGCTGGGAGTGACCGACGCTGGGGGCCGTGTGCGCGGCCTCCAGGACGCGGAGCAGCACCTCGTGCGGGATCGGGTCGGAGCGGAAGCCGTTGCGGATGTCGCGGCGCTCGCGCATCACGCGGAGCACGGCCTCGCGCTCGGCGTCGTCGTAGCCGGGAGCCGGGGCGGGAGCGGTCTCCGGGACCGTTTCCGGGGCCGGCTCCTCGGTGGGCGCCGGCTCCGGAGCGGGGGCGGGCTCTTCGACGGGGGCCGGTTCCGGGAGGGAAGGGACCTCCGGGGCGGGGGCCGGTTCCGGGAGGGGAACGGCCTCCGGGACAGGGACTACTTCCGGGACAGGGACTGCTTCCGGGACAGGGACTGTTTCCGGGACGGGAACGATCTCCGGGGCAGGGGTAGGGGCGGGCGCCGGTTCCGGAGCGGGAACGGTCTCCGGGAGGGGGGTCGGCTCCGGGATGGAGATCGGTTCCGGGGTGGGGATCGGCTGCGGAGCAGGGGTGGCCTCCTGGGCGGGCGCCTGTTCCTGGGCCCGGATCTGCTCCTGGGCCCGGATCTGCTCCTCGGCCGGGATCTGCTCCTCCGCCGGGATCGGTTCCTGGGCCTGGGCCGGTTCCGGAGTCGGGACGGTTTCCGCCGTCGCGACCGGTTCCGGGGCCTCGGGGGTCTCCTGCTCCTGCGGCTGTTCGGGGGCGGCCTCCGCGATCGGCTCGGCGGGGGTCCGCTCCGCCGGGGCCTCGGGCTCGGCGGCGGGCTCGGCGGGCTCCTGGGCCTGCTCGGTCTCCTCCGGCGCGGGAGCGGGAGCGGCGGCCGCGACGGGCTCCGGCTCGCGCGGCGCGGGCACGACGACCGCCTCGGGGCCGGTCGGCTCCTCCCAGATCTCCGGGGCGGCCTCGGGCGTCGGCTCCGGCTCGGCGGTCGGCGTCGGGGCCAGGTGCGGGGCCGTCGGGACGGTGCCCTCGACCTGGACGAACTGGCCGGAGTGGTCCGGCTGCGGGACGACCGTTTCTGCGGTGGGCTGCGCCACCGGCTCCTGCACGGTCCACGGCTCGGCGCCCTGCGGCGCGAGCTGCTGCTCCTGCGCGATCTCGAAGTACTCGGGGCCCGTGGTCGGCGGGCCCGGGGTCCGGACCGGCACGGGGGCGGGGCCGGTGGCCACGAGGGGCTCCGGAGCGGGCTGCGGGGCCGGGGCGGGCGCGGTGGCCGGGCCCCGGTCGGCGAGCGAGCGCACGACTCCGCCGGTGCCCTCGGGCACGGGCGGGCCCATGTGCAGCGGGCGGCGGGCGGGCGGCGGGGTCGGCGCCGCGGCCTGCGGGGGCACGGGGAGGCCGCCGAGGTCGACGGAGCCCGATTCGTGGCCGGTGATCCCGTGCGCGCCGGTGTCGAGGATGCCGGGCTCGTAGCCGTGGTCGGTGACGACCGGCTCGTACGGGGCGACGGGGACGCCGTGCGCGGGCGTGCCCGCCGGGACGCCGTGCGCCGGGGTGCCGGTGTACGGGTCGAGCGGAACGCCCTGCGGCGGGGTCCGGCCCTGCGGGGCGGTCAGGACGTCGCCGAGGGCGACGGGCTCGGGGAGCGGGTCCGTGAGCGGGTCCGGCAGGGGGTCCGTCAGCGGGTCGCCCATCGGCGCCGGGGGCGGCACGGCGACCGGCGGCGCGGGCACGACGCCCGGCGGGTGCTCGCTCCAGGCTCCCTGGGCGCCCGGCATCAGAAGGAGCTCGTCGTCTTCGGCGGTCTGCTCGGAGGGGTCCAGGAAGGTGTACGCGCCCGGTGCGGGGATGCCCGGCTGCTCGACCATGCCTGCGTTCTCCGGCAGTCCCTCGCCCGGGACCTGGCCGGTGTCCGTCATGCGTACCCCTCGCCCATCGCTTGTGCTCCTTCAGACCTTCGCCCGTCGACAAGAACGAGCGTGCGCGCCGCGCGGCACGAAGGACGCGGACACCTGCACATTGTCCCGGTCCTCGGCCTCCGTGGCAGGAAGATTCGCCACGGTGCGCTGTGGACTGCGCCACGTCGCGCGGTCCCCCCTTGTCGCGTACCACGGCGGCGGCTCCGAAGGGCCACCAATTCAGGACATCGGCACACGAAGCGACGAGCGTCCGGACGCGGTACAACAATCGGCCAGCCTACCCCGCCCGGTGGGGCGGCCGGGTCAGGGGGCGCGTTCGATCCTGCGTCCGGAGAGCAGGAAGACGGCCGAACGATCGCGTTCCGACCAGGTGTCCGGGTCGAGTCCGACGGTCTGGAGGAGGAGGATCTCGACGGCGTAGCCGCCGGCGGCGGTGAGGGCGGCCCCGACGGCCTCGGCCTCGTCGCGGGTGGAGGCGTGGGCGACGATGCGCTCCGGGCGCCGGTCGGCACAGGCGGTGACGACCTGGACGCCGCCGGCCGCGATCCGTACGACGTCGGGTTCGGGCAGGCTCTCCAGGACGTGCGGGGCGCGGCCCCGGACGGTCTGGAGGGGGACGCCGTGGCGGCGGGCGGCGGCCTCGGTGCGGGCGCAGGCGGCCGGGTCGAGGTCGACGGCGATGACGGCGGCGCCGAAGCGGGCGGCCTCGACGGAGAAGGCGCCGCCCGCGCAGCCGATGTCCCAGACGAGGTCGCCGGTGCGGGGCCCGAGACGGGCGAGTTGGGCGGCTCGGAGGGCGGGGTCCTCGCCCGCCTTCGGGCGGGCCTGATCGGGCCCGGGGCCGTGCCCCTCGGAGTCGTACTCCTCCGTGGGGAGGCCCCAGCCCCGGACGGGGCGGACGGACGGGTCCTGGCCCGCCAGCCAGGGGGCGGTCGGGGTGCCGCCGCCCCCGCCGATGACGAGGACGACGTTCGGGTCGCTCCAGGTGTGGTCGGCGGCCTTGTCGGAGGTGAGGACGGAGACCCGTTCGCGGTCGGTGCCGAGCTGCTCGCAGACGACGAAGGTGCGGTGGACCCCGTCGAGGAGGAGGGCGAGTTCGGCGGGGCCGGCGCCCGGCGAGGTGAGGACGGCGACCTTGGGGTGGGCGCGGCAGACGTTGACGGCGCGGCGCAGGGTGCGCTGGTGGGCGACGACGATCCGGGCGTCCTCCCAGGGCATGCCGGCCCGGGCGAAGGCGGCGGCGACGGAGGAGACGGCGGGGACGACCTCGACCTCCAGGCCGTGCTCGGGGGCGCGCAGGGTGCGGACGACGCCGAAGAAGCCGGGGTCGCCGTCGGCGAGGACGACGGCGGTGCCGCGGTGGCCGGCGATGCGGCGGGCGGCGAGGTCGACGCTGCCGAGGCGGATGCGCTCGGCGGCGGGGGGCACCTCGGGCCGGGCCAGGTGGTGGGCGGCTCCGGCCACCAGGGTGGCGGCGGAGAGCGCGGAGCGGGCCGCCGGGGAAAGGGGCGAGCCGTCCCAGCCGATCACCGTGACGCGGTCGGCCATCGTCGTCTGTCTCCCTGTGGTGTTGTCGCAGGTCGGGGGCGTGCCGAGCGTACCCCGGGAAGGCCCTCGGGAACCTCTGGAATCAGTTCCAGTCGGTGTACGAGGAGTATCCGGCTTCGGCCATCTGGTCGGCGACGTCGTCGAGGTCCTCGGGGAGGAGGCCCCAGAGGATGAAGTCGGTGCGCAGCTCGGTCCAGCCGCCGTCCTCGGTGCGGGTGCGGGCTATGCAGGCGTTGCGCAGGACGCCCTCGCTGATGCAGCCGATCTTCTGGGCGACCTGCTGGGAGGCGGTGTTGTCGGCGGCGGTGCGCAGTTCCAGGCGTTCGAACTTCCGGTCGTTGAAGAGCCACCGGGCGGTGGCGAGGGCGGCTTCGGAGGCGTAGCCCTCGCCGCGGGCCCAGGGGGCGACGATGTAGGAGAGTTCGGTGGAGCGGACGCGCCAGTCGGTGTTGGCCAGTTGGACGACGCCGACGAGGCGCTGGGTGAGGAACTCGGTGACGGCGAGGTCGAGTCCGCGGCCGGCGGCGCGCTCGGCGGGCGCGTATCCGGTGATCCACTCGCGGGCGGCGGCCTCGGTGAAGGGCTGGGGCACGGCGGTCCAGGCGCCGACGAGTTCGTCGTTCATCATCTCGGCGAGGGCGGGGGCGTCCGCCTCCTCGAGCGCGCGCAGCACCAACCGGTCCGTGTTGATGGAGATGTCCGGAAAGGTGGTAGTCATGCGCAGCTCCATGCCGTGGACCGTCCGAATCGACCGTGAACGCACAGCATGCAGCATGCCACCGCCGGTGCGCATGGCCGGGTCGGGTACGGCGGAAGGCCCCGCGCACCGGACGGGGTGCGGGGGCCTTCCGTTCAAGGAGCGTACGGGGGAACCGGTCTGACGGCCCCTCGGACGGCGCTTACTCCTTGGGGGCGCCGAAGGCCGGGATGACCGAGCCCTTGTAGGTGTCCTCGATGTACTTCTTCACCTCGGGCGAGTTGAGGAGCTCGGCGAGCTTCTGCACGCGGGCGTCCTTCTCGTTGCCCTTCTTGACGGCGAGGAAGTTGGCGTACGGGTTGCCCTCGGCCTTCTCCAGGGCGATGGCGTCCTTCGCGGGCTCCAGCTTGGCCTCGAGGGCGTAGTTGCCGTTGATGACGGCGGCGTCCACGTCGTTCAGGGCGCGGGGCACGGTGGCGGCCTCCAGCTCCTTGAACTCCAGGCCCTTCTTATCGGTGATGTCGGAGAGCTTGGCGTTGGTGCCGACGCCGTCCTTGAGGGTGATCAGGCCGTTCTCGGCGAGGAGCTGGAGCGCGCGGCCGCCGTTGGTGGTGTCGTTGGGGACGGCGACGGTCTGGCCGGGCTTGACGTCCTTCAGCGACTTGAGCTTCTTGGAGTAGAGGCCGAGGGGCTCCAGGTGGACGTTGACCACGGGGACGATGGTGGTCTTGTTCTTCTGGTTGAAGTCGTCGAGGTACGGCTTGTGCTGGAAGAAGTTGGCGTCGACCTGGCCGGACTGGGTGGCGGTGTTCGGCAGGACGTAGTCCGTGAACTCCTTCACCTCCAGCTTCAGGCCCGCCTTCTCGGCCAGGTTGTCCTTGACGTAGTTGAGGATGTCGGCGTGCGGCGTCGGGGACGCGGCGACGACGAGGGGCTTGTCGGCGGCGCCGGCCGAGTCCTTGGAGGAGGACGGGTCGGAGGAGGTGCCGCAGGCGCTCAGGCCGAGGGCGAGGGCTGCGGTGGCGGCGACGCCGGCGGTGAGCTTGATGTTCTTGCGCACGAAGAGTGCCTCTTTCAGGTGGAGTGGTAGTCGTCTGGACAACAAGTCCGGACTGTTCTTCGAAGGACGAAGTCGGGGGGCGGGGCGGGACGGCCTCAGGCCGTGCGGCCCCGGCGGGCGAGGAGTCGGACGACTCCGTCGCCGATGAGCTGGACGACGGTCACGATCACGACCAGGACGACCACCGTGACGAGCATGAAGGTGGTGTCGAAGCGCTGGTAGCCGTAGGTGACTGCCTTGGAGCCGAGGCCTTCGCCGCCGACCGCGCCGGCCATCGCGGAGTAGCCGATGAGCACGATCACGGTGGTGGTGACGCCCGAGACCAGGGAGGGCAGGGCCTGCGGGAGCAGGACCTTGCGGACGATGGTGGGGATGCCGCCGCCCATGGCCTGGACGGCTTCGACGAGTCCGTGGTCGACCTCGCGGATCGCGGTCTCGACGAGGCGCGCGAAGAAGGGGATGGCGCCGATGGCGAGCGGCACGATCATGGCGGTCGGGCCGATGAAGGTGCCGACGACGAAGGTGGTGAAGGGGATCAGGGCGATCAGCAGGATGATGAAGGGCAGCGAGCGCCCCACGTTCACGATCGCGCCGACGATCTTGTTCACCGGCCGGTTCTGGAGCAGTCCGCCCTTGTCCGTGAGGACGAGGAGGATGCCGAGCGGCAGGCCGCCGAGGACGGTGACGAACGTGGCCCACAGGACCATGTAGAGGGTGTCGACGGTCCCCTGCTCCAGCAGGGGCTGCATCTCGGACCAGGTCACTTGGCACCTTCCTTCACCAGCACGGTCGCCGCGTCGGACGCCGATTCCCGGTCAGTCGTTTCTTCGGCGGTCTCGACTTCTTCCACGACCTCGACCTGGAGGCCCTGCTCGCGCAGGAAGCCGACCGGGACGACGTTCTCCTCGTACCGTCCGGGCAGTTCGATCCGCATCCGGCCGATCTGCTTGCCGCCGACGGTGTCCATCGCCGCCCCGAGGATCGAGATGTCGATGTTGTACGTGCGGGAGAGCTGGGAGATGACCGGCCGGGTCGCGGCCTCGCCGTGGAAGGTGACGTCGACGACCGTGCGGTCGGGGCCGGTGGGGGCGCCGCTGACCGGGAAGAGCTCGGCGGCCAGCTGGGAGCCGGGGGTGGCGAGCAGTTCGCCGACGGTGCCGGACTCGACGACGCGCCCGTGCTGCATGAGGGCGGCGGAGTCGCAGATGGTCTTGACGACGTCCATCTCGTGCGTGATGAGCAGGACGGTGAGGCCGAGCTGCTGGTTGAGGTCGCGCAGGAGCTGGAGGATGGAGCGGGTGGTCTCCGGGTCGAGGGCGCTGGTGGCCTCGTCGGAGAGGAGGACCTTGGGCTTGCCGGCGAGGGCGCGGGCGATGCCGACGCGCTGCTTCTGGCCGCCGGAGAGCTGGGCGGGGTACGCCTTGGCCTTGTCGGCGAGGCCGACGAGGTCGAGGAGTTCCAGGGCGCGGCGGGAGCGCTCGGCCCCCGATATGCCGAGGATCTCCAGGGGGAGTTCGATGTTGTCCTTGACCGTGCGGGAGGACAGCAGGTTGAAGTGCTGGAAGACCATGCCGATGCTGCTGCGCGCCCGGCGCAGGTCCCTGCCCGCGCGGCGGCCCTTTCCGGCGAGGGCGGTGAGGTCGACGCCGTCGACGGTCACCGTGCCGGAGGTGGGGCGCTCCAGGAGGTTGACGCAGCGGATGAGGGAGGACTTGCCGGCGCCGCTCTGGCCGATCACGCCGAACACCTCGCCCTCGCGGACGTGGAGGTCGACGCCGTCCAGAGCGGTGACCTGGCGGCCGCGCGACTCGTAGACCTTGGTCAGGCCCGAAGTGGTGATCACAGGGGTTTCCGTCACTGTCGAGTGCGCGACGCGGGGTCCGTCACGCACGGGGCATTCGTCATCGGACAGTCAGGCGCACGGGACCGGTCCGGCGGGTGGCCGGGCGTCGGCAGGTGCGCGGGGCGGGCACGGTCCGCCGCCGTGGGGCGGGGGACCGGCGCGGCCGTCGGTCTCGCTTCGGGGCGCGAAAATCGGCGGGGGCCCTCAGATGGCGCACATTCGACACGTACAACGAGCACCGGGCGTCGTGATCGCCTCGGTCGCAAGGGTGCGGCTGCTCGTCGTGGTCATGCCTGCAAGTAAAGCACGCACGGTCGTGGACGAAAGGGGGCTGTCCGAATAGCGGACGCCGTTGAGACGGTATTCGGACAGCCCCGGAGGCTCGCCTTCCGCTTCTTTTCCCTTGCGCGGCCTGCGGGGACGGGGCGGTCGGCGGAAGCGGGCGGGGACCTGCCGGGGGCCCTTCTGTGGCCAAGGCCACGTGGACGCGGAGGGCGGGCGGGGGGCGGCGGGGAGGGCGGTGGGAGGCGACGGGGAAGGCCGCGGGAGGCGACGGGGAGGGCCGCGCGCATCGGGCCATTCGGACCGTAATACCCTCGGGCGCATGCTCGACGCCCTGACGGTCGCGGTCTCCGTGGCCGCGCTCGCCCTCGCCGCCTGGTGCGGCTTCGCCGCCTTCCGCGACCGGCCGACCAAGGACTGGCACTTCATCGGCATGGCCGTGGTGACCTTCCTGGTCCTGGTCCAGTTGATCGTCGGCATCGTGCAGCTCACGCGGGGCGAGAAGGCCGAGGAGGGGACGACGATCTTCGTCGCCTATCTGCTCGGCGCGCTGTGCGCGGTGCCGATCGCCGGGTTCATGTCGCTCGCGGAGCGCAGCCGGTGGGGTTCGGCGACGGTGGCGGCCGGCGCGGTCGTCCTGGCCGTGCTCGAAGTGCGTCTCTACGACATCTGGACGGTGGGCTGACCATGACCGCGACCGAGGGAACGACCCGCCTGGTCAAGGGGCCGGGCATGCTGCTCGTCTGGCTGTACGGCGTGATGTCGGTCGGCGCGGTCTCCCGCTCGATCTACCAGATCGCCACCGAGTTCGACCGGGCGCCGCTCGCGTACTCCCTGTCGGCGGTGGCGGCCGTCGTCTACGTCTTCATCACGTACACGCTGGTACGGGGCGGGGAGAGGGCCCGCAGGGCGGCGCTGGTGTGCTGCGCCGCCGAGCTCGCGGGCGTGCTGGTCGTGGGGACCTGGACGCTGGTCGAGCCGTCCGCCTTCCCGGACGCGACGGTCTGGTCGGACTTCGGCTACGGCTACGTCTTCATCCCGGTGCTGCTGCCGCTGACCGGGATCTGGTGGCTGCGGCGGTCCAGGACGGCCTGAAGCCCGCCTGGTGGGCCGTCCCCTAGGCGGCCTTCTCCAGGGTCACCAGGGTGAGCCGGGGGCCGAGCTCCCGGGTGGCGACCTGCGCGTACCCCTTGCTGCGGTAGAGGCGCAGGTTGACCTCGCTGCGGTGGCCGGTGAAGAGCTGGAAGCGCTTGACGGGCGGGGCGGGCTCGGGCGCGGCGCCGCCCTCGGTCGCGGTCGTGGTCGCGGCCCCGGTGGCGAAGTGGCGTTCGATCGCGTCCAGGAGCCGGCCGCCGAGGCCGTGCCGCCGCATCCGCGGGTGGACGATGAGCTTGGCGATCCGTACGGTGCCGTCCTCGTCGACGCGGGCCCGCACGGAGGCGACGACCTCGTCGCCGAGACGGGCCACGAGCCCGTGCCCCTCCTCCAGTTCGGCGCGCAGGGCGTCGAGCGACTGGGTGAGCGGTTCGATGGACCAGTCCCCGTAGAGCTCCGCCTCGCTCTGGTAGCAGAGGTACTGCAGCTTCAGGATGTGCTCCGCGTCCCGCGCGTCCGCCGCTGAGATGGTCACACTCAGGCCCATGTGTGCACGCCTCCCGCTCATCTGTCGATCATCGGTTCAACACACCCTTCCCCGACGGCCGGGGGCGGGAACCTCTGCAGCCAGCATTCTGCGCAGGCATCCCAGGCAACGGGAACGTGTCGGCCCCAGACTCCCCTGTGAGATACCCAACTCTCCTGCGATTTCGAGGTAGGTGGGGTCCTGCGGGTCGAGCATCGCGGTGAGGACACCGGGGCAGCGGCCGGGAGTGCGGGTGACGGCGGCGCGCAGGGCGCGGCGGCCCTCGGCGGCGAGCAGGGAGTGCTCCGGGGAGCCGTGGGGCTCGGCGCCGCCCGGCTCGTGCGCGGGTTCGTCCCGGTAGGGGCGCTCCCGGTCACTGGTCCTGCGGGCGCGGCGGGCTTCGGCCCGGACGGCCCGGCGCAGCCACTCGGCGGGCCGCTCGGGGGCGCCGGTCTCCCGGAGGCGCTCCAGGAGGCGGAGCCAGACGGCCTGTTCCAGGTCCCCGGGGTCGACGCCGGCGGCCGGTGCCTCGGCGTCCGACTCGGCGGCGAGGAGCGGGGCGAGCTCGTCGAGGAGGCGGGCGGACGCGTCGGCGAGGGGGGCGGGAGACGCGGGTGTGGGTGTGGGCGCGGATACGGGTGCCGGTGCCGGCACCGGTGCGGCGAGGGTGTCGGGGGTGGTCATGCCCCGCACGATGCCGGGGCACGCGCCCGTGGTTGCGGTACGGGGCGTAAACCACCCGGGAGGGGGTCGTGCGGGCCCGGGAGGCCGGGCCCGCGGGGACGTCAGCGGCGGGTGGTGAGGTCCGCGGCGGCGAGCAGGGCCGTGTCCGGGTTGTCGGAGAAGATGCCGTCGATGCCCGTCTCCAGGTACTTCCTCAGGGCGCCGAAGGAGTCGCCGTAGGCGTTCGGGTCGGTGCCCCGGCGGAACTCGGCGGGCAGGAAGGCGTTCTCGTTGCGGTGCGTGTACGGGTGGAGGACGAGCCCGGCCGCGTGCGCGTCGCGGACCAGGGTGGTGGGGGCGCCGAGCCGGCCGTCCGCGTCCCGGGGGACCACCAGGTCGAGCGTGGGCCCGATGCCCTTCGCGTACGAGGAGATCCACCGCAGGCCCTTGGGGGTGATCAGGTCCGCGACCGTGCGCGGGTCCCCGGCCTCGGTGAAGTCCCAGGGGCGGCTGCCCGCGCCGGAGAGCAGGACCACGCCGGGGGCGTCGACCAGCTTCGCCAGGCGCTGGATGCTGCTCGGCTCGAAGGACTGGAGGAGGACCGGGGAGTGCGCGCGGTGGCGTCCGTACCGGCGCAGCAGCCGGGCGAGCCGCTCCTCCGGGCCGAGGCCGAGGGCGCGGAAGTAGCTGGGGTGCTTGGTCTCGACGTACAGCCAGACCTCGCGGCCCCGGCGGCGGCCCTCCTCGTCGGCCCAGCGCAGCACCTCCTCGAAGGTGGGGACCGTCCAGCGTCCGTCGTAGAGGGTGTTCTCCTGCCGGTTGCCGGGGATCCGCTCCTCGGCGCGCAGGGTCTTGAGCTCGGCGAGCGTGAAGTCCTCGGTGAACCAGCCGGTGAGCTCGGTGCCGTCGACGGTCCTGGTGGTCTTCCGGGAGGCGAACTCGGGGTGGTCGGCGACGTCGGTGGTGCCGGTGATGTCGTTCTCGTGGCGGCAGACCAGGTGGCCGTCCCGGGTGGGGACGAGGTCCTGCTCGATCACGTGGGCGCCCAGGTCGAGGGCCAGCTGATAGGAGCCCAGGGTGTGTTCGGGGCGGTAGCCGCTCGCGCCGCGGTGGCCGATGACGGTGGGGACGGGGAGGGAGCGGTAGCCGCGGCCGTGCCCGCCGTTCGCCGGGGCGGCGGCCTGCGCGGTGCCGGCGGTGAGGGCCGTGGAGGCGCCGAGGACGGTGGCGCCCGCCGCGCCGAGAACCGTCCGCCGTGCCGGGGTCCGGCGTTCGCCCTGGGTCATGAGGGATCCTCCTGAGTGGACCGTGGTGTGATGTCCCGCACCTGTCGGCGGTGCCCCCGACGCTAGGCACGGAGCCCCTACGGGCGGCAGACCTGCGCCGAACGTGGCGGAAACACGCGTCAACACTGTGTATCCACTCGGTGAACCCGATGTGCGCGCGGTGGTGACCCGCGAGTATCGTCGCCGGGTGCACCGTCGGTGCGGCCGCCTTCGCCCGACCCGCTTCCCACCGGAGGAAACGTTGTCCCGTCTCGCGATCATCAAGGCAGTGCTCGGGCCGGTCATGCGCCTGATGTTCCGCCCCCGCGTGGAGGGCGCCGAGAACATCCCGGGGACGGGTCCCGTGATCCTCGCGGGGAACCACCTGACCTTCATCGACTCGATGATCATGCCGATCTGCCTGGACCGTCCGGTCTACTTCATCGGCAAGGACGAGTACGTGACGGGCAAGGGCCTCAAGGGCCGGGCGATGGCCTGGTTCTTCACCAGCGTCGGCATGATCCCGGTGGACCGGGACGGCGGCCGGGGCGGTGTGGCGGCGCTGATGACGGGCCGCCGGGTCCTGGAGGAGGGCAAGGCCTTCTCGATCTACCCGGAGGGCACCCGCTCCCCCGACGGCCGGCTGTACCGGGGCCGTACGGGCATCGCGCGGCTGACCCTGATGACGGGCGCGCCGGTGGTGCCGTTCGCGATGATCGGCACCGACAAGATCCAGCCGGGCGGGGCGGGCTTCCCGCGTCCGGGCCGGGTGACGGTCCGCTTCGGCGAGGCGATGGAGTTCTCGCGGTACGAGGGGATGGACCGCGACCGCTACGTCCTGCGGGCGGTGACGGACTCGGTGATGGCCGAGGTGATGCGGCTCTCCGGGCAGGAGTACGTGGACATGTACGCCACCAAGGCGAAGGCCGCGTAGGTCTCTTGCGCGTGTGGAAGCGCCCCCCGTACGGCCTGGGCCGTACGGGGGGCGCTTTCGTGTACGGGTCGGCGCGTCAGTGCCCGACGCCGTCCTCCAGCTTCTGGCCCCTGAGCAGGAACCAGGCCGCGACCGCCGTCGCGAGGAGGACCGCCGCGCCGACGCCGGCCGCGATCCGCAGGCCGTCGACGAAGGCCTCCTGGCCGGCCGAGACGAGGGCCGTCGCCGTCTGCGGGGCGAGGGCGCCGGAGACCTCGACGGCGCCGCCGAGGGACTCGTGGGCGGCCGACGCGACGTCCGAGGGGACGCCGGCCGGGACGGGGAAGCCCCGGTAGACGCCGGTCACGATGGAGCCGAGGACGGCGATGCCGAGCGCGGCGCCCAGTTCGTACGCGGTCTCGGAGACGGCGGACGCGGAACCGGCCTGCTCCTTGGGGACGCTGGAGAGGATCACGTCGGCGGTGACGGTGAAGGAGAAGCCGGCGCCGACGCCGACGACGAGCAGGGCGGAGCCGAGCAGCGGGTAGCCGGTGTGCTGGCCGAGGCCGGTCAGGACGGCGAGGGCGAGGCCGACCGCCGCGAGGCCGCCGGACACCACGGACCGCACGGAGAAGCGGCGGGCCACGACGCCCGCGACCAGACCGGCGGTGACCGCGCCGACCGCGGCGGGCAGTTCGGCGAGCCCGGCCTCCAGGGGCTGGCGGCCCTGGACCAGCTGGAAGAACTGGGACAGGAAGAACACCAGGCCGGAGAGGCCCAGGATGGTCAGCAGGTCCGCCAGGACGGCGCCGGAGAAGCCGCGGTGGCGGAAGAGGCGCATGTCGAGGAGGGGCGCGGGCAGGGTGAGCTGCCTGCGGACGAACCAGGTGAGCGCGCCGGCGCCGGCGAGGGCGGCGAGCCCCGCGTCGAGGGAGGGGCCGTGCGAGGCCAGCTCCTTGATCGCGTAGACGACGCCGATCATGCCGACGAGGGAGAGCGCGACGCTGGGCAGGTCCCAGGGGCCCGGGTCCGGGTTCTTCGACTCGGGGATCAGCTTGATGCCGACGAGGACGAGGACGGCCATGACGGGCAGGTTGATGAGGAAGACCGAGCCCCACCAGAAGTGCTCCAGGAGGAAGCCGCCGACGACCGGTCCGACGGCCGCGCCGGCCGAGGCCATGGCGCCCCAGATGCCGATGGCGAGGCTGCGCTCGCGCGGGTCGTGGAAGAGGTTGCGGATGAGCGCCAGGGTGGACGGCATCAGGGTCGCGCCGGCGACGCCGAGGAGCGCGCGGGCGACGATCATCGCCCCGGGGCTGGTCGCGTAGGCGTTGAGCACCGAGACGGCGCCGAAGGCGGTGGCGCCGAGCAGCAGCAGCTTCTTGCGGCCGATGCGGTCGCCGAGGCTGCCCATGGAGACCAGGAGTCCGGCGATGACGAAGGAGTAGACGTCACCGATCCAGAGCAGCTGGGTGCCGGTGGGTTCGAGGTCCTCGGAGAGGAAGGGGGTGGCGAGGCCGAGCACCGTGGCGTCGACCGCCACGAGCAGCACGGCCAGGACGAGGACGGAGAGGGCGAGCCACCGGCCGGGGCGGTGCGCGCCCTCGGTATGCGCCGTGGTCCTGAGGGTACGGGTGGTCACTTCTCCACGCTCCTGCGCGCTCCGCCGAGCAGCAGCTCGACGATCATGTACTGGAAGTCCTTGGGGGCGACCCGGCCGTCCTGCACGGCCCAGGCGCCAGAGCCGACGAGCCCGTAGAGGGCCTCGGTGAGCCAGGCGGGGGTCAGGTCGATCCGGAAGACGCCGTGCTCCTGGCCGCGCCGGAAGAGCGCGGAGATCCGGGCGTCGATGCGCGCCCAGCCCTCGTTCTGCTGGTCGCCCTCGAAGAGCTGGTTCTCAGTGACGAGGAACGAGAGCAGGGGGGCGACGGGCTCGACCGCGGCGACGAGACGGCGTACGGCCTCGTCCTCGGGTCCCCCGTCGATCGCGGCCGCGTCGAGGGCCGCCTCCAGTTCCTGGAGGCCGAGCTCTTCGAGGGCCCGCACCAGGGCGTCGCGCCCGGCGAACTGCCGGTGCAGCGTGGCGCGGCCGATCCCGGCGGCGCGGGCGACCTCGTCCATGGTGGCGGTCGCCTTGCGGGTGAGCAGGGCGGCGGCGGCGCGGAGCACCTGGGTGCGATCGACTGACATGAGACGAGAGTACACCGCATGAGACATTCGTGTCTCATTCAATAACGCGATGCCTCATCAGGGGCGCTGCGGGCGATGACGATGTCACGCCGTGCGACCGCGAGTACGTGGAGCGGAACCACCTCGCCGCCGCCCTGCTCCCGCGTGTCGACGAGCGGATCGGGCTGATCCGGCCGGACTTCGACGCGCTCGCGGAGTGGGCGGCGGCGCTGTGATCCTCCGGGGTCCTACTGCTTCGCGGTGGCCCAGGCGTGCTGGATCACCAGGTCCGCCTTGACCTCGACGAGCTGGACGGCGACGGCGGAGGGGGCGGTGCCGCCCCGGCCGTCACGGGAGGCGAGGGCGCCGGGAACGTCGAGGACCGTGCGGACCTCGGGGGTGAGGTGCTCGGAGATCTTGGCGAACTGCTCGTCCGTCAGCTCGTCCAGCTCCTTGTCCTCGGACTCGGCGACCTTCACGCACTCGCCGGCCACCTCGTGCGCCACCCGGAACGGCACGCCCTGCTTGACCAGCCACTCCGCGATGTCCGTCGCCAGCGAGAAGCCGGCCGGGGCGAGGGCCTCCATGCGCTCCCGGTGGACGGTGAGCGTGGCCATCATGCCGGTGAAGGCGGGCAGCAGGACCTCCAGCTGGTCGCAGGAGTCGAAGACGGGCTCCTTGTCCTCCTGGAGATCCCGGTTGTAGGCGAGCGGGAGCGCCTTGAGGGTGGCCATCAGGCCGGTGAGGTTGCCGATGAGACGGCCGGACTTGCCCCGGGCGAGCTCCGCGATGTCGGGGTTCTTCTTCTGCGGCATGATCGACGAGCCGGTGGAGAAGGCGTCGTGGAGGGTCACGAAGGAGAACTCCTTCGTGTTCCAGATGATGACCTCCTCCGCGATCCGGGAGAGGTTCACCCCGATCATCGCGGTGATGAAGGCGAACTCGGCGACGAAGTCCCGGGAGGCCGTGCCGTCGATCGAGTTGCCCGCGCTGCCCTTCTCGAAGCCGAGGTCCTTCGCGACCGCCTCCGGGTCGAGGCCGAGGGAGGAGCCGGCGAGGGCGCCGGAGCCGTACGGGGAGACCGCCGTCCGGGTGTCCCACTGGCGCAGCCGCTCGGCGTCCCGGGAGAGGGACTGGACGTGGGCCAGGACGTGGTGGGCGAAGAGCACCGGCTGGGCGTGCTGGAGGTGGGTGCGGCCGGGCATGGCGACGTCCGCGTGCGCCTCGGCGAGGCCGACGAGGGCGTCCTGGAGCTCGGCGAGGAGACCGCCGATGATCCGGGCGTGGTCGCGCAGGTACATCCGGAAGAGGGTGGCGACCTGGTCGTTCCGGGACCGGCCGGCGCGCAGCTTGCCGCCGAGGTCCGGGCCGAGGCGCTCCAGGAGGCCCCGCTCCAGGGCGGTGTGGACGTCCTCGTCGGCGATCGTGCCGACGAAGGAGCCGTCGGCGACGTCCGCCTCCAGCCGGTCGAGCCCGGCCAGCATGCGGGTCAGCTCGTCCTGGGTGAGCAGGCCCGCCGTGTGCAGCACGCGCGCGTGGGCGCGGGATCCGGCGATGTCGTACGGGGCGAGACGCCAGTCGAAGTGGACCGACGCGGACAGCTTCGCCAGGGCCTCGGCGGGACCGTCGGCGAACCGTCCGCCCCAGAGCCGTACGTCACCGTTGTTGCTGCTCACAGCTGCTGCTCCTCGGGAGGGTGGGTGTACCGCCGCCTTCCCGGCCCCGGACCTCGCGACGGGACAGGAGAAGACGATGGCATAACTATGCGGTTCTCCGTATGTTTTGTCAACGCACGGCGGCAGGTGTGCCTCGGGCCCGATATTCAGCGGCGCCCCGGCTTCTCCGGATCTAGGCTCCGCCCATGCCGACCAGCGCTTTCGACGACCTCGCCGCTCAGCTCGACCGGGCCCTGACGGGGGCCGACGCGGGCGCGTGGACCGACTTCGACGAGAACGCGCGGGCCGTACTGTGGTGGGGCGCGCTCGTCCCGCCCGCCCACACCTGGTTCCCCGGCGCCCCGGACCGGCGGCCCACCGTCACCGAGACGGCCGTCGCCCTGTGCGGTCCGGACGGGCGGGTGCGGGGGGCCGCCCTCTTCGCCGTGCGCGGCTTCCCCGAGCTCCTCCCCCTGGTCGTCGTCCGGTGCGCCGACTGGGCCGGGCCCGTACGGGAACGGGCGCGGGCCGTGCTGCGCGCGGAGCTGCCGGGGCTGTCGCCCGGGGCGTTCGGCGGCCTCCTGGCGGTCGCCCTGCGGATCGCGGGCCGGCTGCGCGGGGACGCCGCGCGAGACCTGCTGACCGGGGCCCTCCGCGAGGGGCCCGGGGACCGGGTGACCGCCCTGTTCGCGAGCGGGGACCGGGTGGTCCGGCGGCTCGCCCACCGGGTCGGCGTGGAGCGCGGCCTCCTCTCCCCCGCCCGGCTGGCGGAGACCGCCGCCACCGACCCCGACGTGGTCGTCCAGGACCTGTGCGCGAACGCGGTGCTCGCGGCGGTCGGGGACGGCCAGGACGGCGGGGACGGCCAGGACGGCGAGGACGGCCAGGACGGCCAGGACGGCGAGGCCCTTCTCGCTCCGCTCCTGCGCTCCCGGCAGGGGCGGGTGCGGGCCGCCGGGGTCACGGGCCTGCGCCGGACGGGGCGGGCCGCCGAGGCCGAGCCGTTCCTGTACGACCGCTCCGCGCTGGTGCGCGCCTGCGCCCGCTGGGTGCTGCGGCAGACGGGCACGGATCCGCTGCCGCTCTACCGGGCGGTCTGCGCGGCCGGGGCCGGGGTGCCCGACGACGCGCCGCTCGGACTCGCCGAGTGCGGCGACCGGGCCGCCGACGCCCCGGCCCTGTGGGCGCTCGCGGAACACGGGCGGCCCCGTGTGCGGGCGAGCGCCGTGGCGGGACTGCGCCGACTCGACGCCGTACGGGTCGAGCCCCTCGTCCCCCTGCTCGACGACGGTTCGGCGCGGGTCGTGCGGGAGGCCGTGACGGCCCTGCTGCCGTGGGCCGACCGGCTTCCCGCCGACGGGCTCCTGCGGCGCGCGACCACCTCCCCCGCCCCGCACGTCCGGCGGGGTGCGCTGCGGCTGCTCGCCGAGACCGGGGGCGCGCCGTTCCGGGAGGCCGTCCGGGTGCTCGTCGACGACCCGGACCCGGCGGTTCGGGCACGGGCGCGCCGGGGTTGGGGAGAGGGGTGGGGAGAAGCGCCTTCTTTCGCAAGGGACGTGCCAAAGGATCGCTCCGAGTGAGCGGAGTGAGGAGAATGCGGATCATGGGAAAGACATACGAACGCATCGACGGACGGCTGCGCACCTTCATCGAGGAGCAGCCGGTGTTCTTCACCGCGACCGCTCCCCTGACCGGTGACGGGCACGTCAACCTCTCCCCCAAGGGCCGGCGCGGCACCCTCGTGGTGCTCGACGAACTGACCCTCGCCTACGTGGACTTCGGCGGCAGCGGCGCCGAGACGATCGCGCACCTGCGGGAGCCGGGCAACGGGCGGATCACCCTGATGTGGACCGCGTTCTCGGGGCCGCCGACGGTGGTGCGGGTGCACGGGACCGGGGAGGCGGTGTTCCGGGACGATCCCCGCTGGGGCGAGCTGTTCGCCCGGTTCCCGGCCGAGGCCGTGGAGGGCCAGGGCAGCGCCCGGGCGATCGTCGTGGTGCGGGCGCGGCTGATCAGGGACGCCTGCGGGTTCGCCGTCCCGCTGATGGAGTACCGGGAGGAACGGACCCTGCACGCCGAGTACTTCAACCGGAAGACGGACGAGGAGTTCAACGCGTACTGCGAGGGCAAGGAGCACATCGCGAACAGCCTGGACGGGCTGCCCGCGCTCCCGCTGCCGCTGCCGCCGATGCCCGCCGGCGCGGCCGGGTAGACCCGTACGGGTTCTCCGGCGGGCGCGGTCCGGGTCGCGGGCCTAGCGTCGCGCCCATGCGCACCCTTCTGGTCCTCGGCGCCGCCCTGCTCTCCCTGGGCGCCGCCGCGCCCCCGGCGCCCGCCTCCGCCTCCGTACCGCTGCCCGCGCTGATGGCCGACACCGGGGGCGGCTCGCAGCTGATCACCGCCGAGGCCGCCGACACCGGTGCCACCACGGGCACGCTCACCTGGTGGGACCGGCGGGACGGGCGGTGGGTGCGGGCAGGGTCCGCGCCCGCGCGGTTCGGCGCCGGCGGCCTCGTCGAGGGGGACGAGCGGCGGCAGGGCACGAACACCACCCCCACCGGGCTCCACCGGCTTCCGTACGCCTTCGGGAACGAGCCCCCGCCGCCCGGGACCGCCTACCGGTACGCCCGGGTCACCGAGGACTCCTGGTGGTGCCAGGACAACGACTCCCGCGCGTACAACCGCTGGGTGGAGGGGCTGCCCGACGACTGCCGGGCCGACGAGGCCGAGCACCTCGCCTCGTACCGCGCGCAGTACGCGCACGCCCTCGTGATCGGCTTCAACTACCGGCGCCCGGTGCGCGGGCGCGGGGCAGGGATCTTCCTGCACGTGAACGGGGCCGGGGCGACGGCCGGCTGCGTCTCCGTGCCGGCGGACGCCATGCGCGCGGTCCTCGCCTGGGCCGATCCGGCCCGGCGGCCGCACATCGCCGTCGGAACGCGGGGCGGTCCGACGGCGATCACGCGCTACTGAGCCCCCGGACTCACTTCTGGGCCAGCTTCAGGAGGTGGTCCGCCAGGGCCTGGCCGCCCACCGGGTCGCGGCTGATCAGCAGGAGGGTGTCGTCACCCGCGATCGTGCCGAGGATGGCGTGCAGTTCGGCCTGGTCGATGGCCGACGCGAGGAACTGGGCGGCGCCCGGCGGGGTCCGCAGGACCACCAGGTTCGCGGAGGCCTCGGCGGAGATCAGCAGTTCGCCGGAGAGGCGCCGCATGCGCTCCTCCTTGGCGGACTCGCCGAGCGGGGCCTGCGGGGTGCGGAAGCCGCCCTCGCTGGGGACCGCGTAGATCAGCTCCCCGCCGGTGTTGCGGATCTTCACCGCGCCCAGCTCGTCGAGGTCGCGGGAGAGCGTCGCCTGCGTGACGCTCAGGCCGTCGTCCGCGAGGAGCTTGGCGAGCTGGCTCTGCGAGCGCACCGGCTGCCGGTTGAGGATGTCGACGATCCTGCGGTGGCGTGCGGTGCGGGTCTGCGGAACGGACGGCCCTCCGTGCTCGTTCTCCTGCGCGTCGGTCATCGTCGTCTCATTCTCCGCTTCGTCCTTGCCCGTTCACCACGTCGAGGACCCCGGGCAGCGCCCGGACGAAGGCGTCCGCCTCGGCGTCGGTGAGGAGCAGCGAAGGCATGATCCGTACGACATCGGGGGCGGGCGCGTTCACCAGGAGGCCGGCGTCCTGAGCCGCCTGCTGCACCTGGGGCGCGAGGGACTCCGTGAGCACGATACCCAGCAGGAGGCCCGCGCCGCGGACGTGGGAGACCAGCGGGTGGCCCAGGGCCTCGATTCCCTGCCGCAGCCGCTCCCCGACCGCCTTCACGTGGTCGAGGGCCGCGTCGGCGGCGAGGGTGTCCAGGACCGCGAGTCCGGCGGCGCAGGCGACCGGGTTGCCGCCGAAGGTGGTGCCGTGGTGGCCGGGGCCGAAGAGGTCCGCGGCCGGGCCGAAGGCGACGGTCGCGCCGATCGGGAGGCCGCCGCCGAGGCCCTTGGCGAGGGTCACGACGTCCGCCTCGACGCCCTCCGCCTGGGCCGCGAACCAGTGGCCGCAGCGGCCGATGCCGGTCTGGACCTCGTCGAGGACGAGCAGGGTGCCGGTGGCGCGGGTGATCTCCCGGGCCGCCTTGAGGTAGCCGGGGGGCGGGACGACGACGCCGTTCTCGCCCTGGATCGGCTCGATGATCACCAGGGCGGTGTCCTCGGTGACCGCGGCCCGCAGCGCCTCGGCGTCGCCGTACGGCACGTGGGTGACGTCACCGGGCAGCGGCAGGAAGGGGGTCTGCTTGGCGGGCTGGCCGGTGAGGGCGAGGGAGCCCATGGTCCGGCCGTGGAAGCCGCCGTGCGTGGCGACCATGTGGGGGCGGCCGGTGAGCCGGCCGAGCTTGAAGGCGCCCTCGACGGCCTCGGCGCCCGAGTTGCAGAAGAAGACCTTGCCGGGCCGGCCGAAGAGGCCGAGGAGCCGCTCGGCGAGGGCGACGGGCGGTTCGGCGACGAAGAGGTTGGAGACGTGGCCGAGGGTGCCGATCTGCCGGGTGACGGCCTCGACGACCGCCGGGTGGGCGTGGCCGAGGGCGTTGACGGCGATGCCGCCGACGAAGTCCAGGTACTCCTTGCCGTCGGCGTCCCGGACGCGGACGCCCTCGCCGCGGACGAGGGGCAGCCGGGGCGTGCCGTAGTTGTTCATGAGCGAGCCCTGCCACCGCCGGGTCAGCTCCGTGTTGCCGGTGCCGGTGCCGGTCATCGGTTCCCCCGTCATCAGTGTTCCCGTCCGTTCCGGTCGTCCGGGACGACCATCGTGCCGACGCCCTCGTCGGTGAAGATCTCCAGGAGGATGGCGTGCTGCACGCGGCCGTCGATCACGCGGGCCGTGGTGACCCCGTTCCGCACGGCGTGCAGGCAGCCCTCCATCTTGGGGACCATGCCGCTGGAGAGCTCGGGCAGCAGCTTCTCCAGCTGGCTCGCGGTGAGCCGGCTGATGACCTCGTCGCTGTGGGGCCAGTCCTCGTAGAGGCCCTCGACGTCGGTCAGGACCATCAGGGTCTCGGCACCCAGCGCCGCAGCGAGTGCCGCAGCCGCCGTATCAGCATTGACGTTGTAGACATGTCCGTCGTCCTGGGAGCGTGCGATGGAGGAGATGACCGGGATCCGGCCGTCCTCCAGGAGGGCTTCGATGGCGCCGGTCTCGATGGCGGTGATCTCGCCGACCCGGCCGATGTCGACCTGCTCGCCCTCGATGACCGGCCGGTGCTGGGTGGCGGTGATCGTGCGGGCGTCCTCGCCGGTCATGCCGACGGCGAACGGGCCGTGCTGGTTGAGCAGCCCGACCAGCTCGCGCTGGACCTGTCCGGCGAGCACCATCCGTACGACGTCCATCGCCTCGGGGGTGGTGACCCGGAGGCCGGCCTTGAACTCGCTGACCAGGCCGTGCCGGTCGAGGGCGGCGTTGATCTGGGGGCCGCCGCCGTGCACCACGACCGGCCGCAGGCCCGCGTGGCGCAGGAAGACGACGTCCTGCGCGAAGGCGGCCTTGAGCTCCTCGTCGATCATGGCGTTGCCGCCGAACTTGACGACGACGGTCTTGCCGTGGTGGCGGGTGAGCCAGGGCAGGGCCTCGATGAGGATCTGGGCCTTGGGGAGCGCGGTGTGCTTCCGCGTGGCGCCGGTCACGACGAGTACGCGCTGTTCTCGTGGACGTAGTCCGCGGTGAGGTCGTTGGCCCAGATGACGGCGGACTCGGAGCCGGCGGCGAGGTCGGCGGTGATCGTGACCTCCCGGTAGCGCATGTCGACGAGGTCGCGGTCCTCGCCGACGGAGCCGTTCCGGCAGACCCAGACGCCGTTGATGGCCACGTTGAGTTCGTCGGGCTCGAAGGCGGCGGACGTGGTGCCGATGGCGGAGAGCACCCGGCCCCAGTTGGGGTCCTCGCCGTGGAGGGCGCACTTGAGGAGGTTGTTGCGGGCGATGGAGCGGCCCACCTCGACGGCGTCGTCCTCGGTCGCGGCGTTGACCACCTCGATGCGGATGTCCTTGCTGGCGCCCTCGGCGTCGCCGATGAGCTGGCGGGCGAGGTCGTCGCAGACGGCCCGTACGGCTCCGGCGAACTCGGCCCGGTCGGGGGTGGTCCCGGAGGCTCCGGAGGCGAGGAGCAGGACGGTGTCGTTGGTGGACATGCAGCCGTCGGAGTCGACCCGGTCGAAGGTGACGCGGGTGGCGCCCCGGAGAGCGTCGTCGAGGCCCTCGGCGTCCACGTCGGCGTCGGTGGTGAGGACGACGAGCATGGTGGCGAGGCCGGGGGCGAGCATGCCGGCGCCCTTGGCCATGCCGCCGACCGTCCAGCCGTCCTTGGTGACGACGGCGGTCTTGTGGACGGTGTCGGTGGTCTTGATGGCGATGGCGGCCTTCTCGCCGCCGTGCTCGGAGAGTTCGGCCGCGGCCTTCTCGACGCCGGGGAGGAGCTTGTCCATGGGGAGCAGGACGCCGATGAGGCCGGTGGAGGCGACGGCGACCTCACCGGCGCCGACCTCCTCGCCGTGTCCGGAGAGGACCTCCGCGACCTTCTCGGCGGTGGCGTGGGTGTCCTGGAAGCCCTGGGGACCGGTGCAGGCGTTGGCGCCGCCGGAGTTGAGGACGACGGCGGTCAACTCGCCGTCGGCGAGGACCTGCTGGGACCAGACGACGGGGGCGGCCTTGACGCGGTTGGAGGTGAAGACTCCCGCGGCGGCGCGGCGGGGCCCGGTGTTGACCACGAGGGCCAGGTCCGGGTTGCCGTTCTGCTTGATCCCGGCGGCGATGCCCGCCGCCGTGAATCCCTTCGCTGCGGTGACGCTCACTGTGCTTCTCCGTTCGCTTCTCCGCCCGCGCAGCGCAGAGGTGCGGGCTTCGTCGTCGTCTGCAGACCGGTGGCTGCGCGTGCGTCGCTCACGGAGCGACTCCAATCGTGGAAAGTCCGGTGTCCTCAGGGAGCCCGAGGGCGATGTTCATGCTCTGCACCGCGCCGCCGGCGGTGCCCTTGGTGAGGTTGTCGATGGCGCTGATCGCGATGATCCGGCGGGCGCCGGGGTCGTACGCGACCTGGACCTGGACGGCGTTGGAGCCGTAGACGGACGCGGTCGCCGGCCACTGCCCCTCGGGGAGCAGGTGGACGAACGGCTCGTCCGCGAAGGCCTTCTCGTACGCGGTCCGTACGGCCTCGGCGGTGACGCCCGGCTTCGCGGCGGCCGTGCAGGTGGCGAGGATGCCGCGGGGCATCGGGGCCAGGGTGGGGGTGAAGGAGACGGTGACCCGCTCCCCCGCCGGTCCGCTGAGGTTCTGGATCATCTCGGGGGTGTGGCGGTGGCCGCCGCCGACGCCGTACGGGGACATGCTGCCCATGACCTCGCTGCCGAGCAGGTGCGGCTTGGCCGCCTTGCCCGCGCCGGAGGTCCCGGAGGCGGCGACGATCACGGCCTCGGGCTCGGCGAGGCCGTCCGCGTACGCCGGGAAGAGCGCGAGCGAGACGGCGGTGGGGTAGCAGCCGGGCACCGCGACGCGCTTGGACCCTTCCAGTGCGGCGCGGGCGCCCGGCAGTTCGGGGAGGCCGTAGGGCCAGGTCCCGGCGTGCGGGGAGCCGTAGTACGTCTCCCAGTCGGCGGGGTCCTGCAGCCGGAAGTCGGCGCCCATGTCGACGACGAGGACGTCCGGGCCGAGCTGCTCGGCGACGGCGGCGGACTGGCCGTGCGGCAGCGCGAGGAAGACGACGTCGTGCCCGGCGAGCTCCTCGGCGGCGGTGGGCACGAGGACGCGGTCGGCGAGCGGGAGCAGGTGGGGCTGGAGGGCCCCGAGTCGCTGACCGGCGTTGGAGTGGCCGGTCAGGGCCCCGATCTCGACGTGGGGGTGCGCCAGGAGCAGACGCAGGAGCTCTCCGCCCGCGTATCCGCTCGCACCCGCCACTGCTACTCGTACCGTCATCGAAACCCTCCTCATGGATGGCATGACTATACGTGTAGCCGCAGTTTTATGCAACGAGCTTCCCGGGGGCGGCCCCGCCGGGGTTCCACCACGAGTTCCACCGGCCTCCCCTCGCGACCCCCGTCAGGGACTCCACCCCGCCCTCTTTGCATGACCATGCGAGATGATGCATACTCTTCCCATGTCCAAGGTCCTCACCTCCCTGCCCGCCGGCGAGCGCGTCGGCATCGCCTTCTCCGGCGGCCTCGACACCTCCGTCGCCGTCGCATGGATGCGCGACAAGGGCGCCATCCCCTGCACCTACACCGCCGACATCGGCCAGTACGACGAGCCCGACATCGCCTCGGTGCCCGGCCGCGCGAAGACCTACGGTGCCGAGATCGCGCGCCTGGTCGACTGCCGGGCGGCGCTGGTCGAGGAGGGCCTCGCCGCGCTCACCTGCGGCGCGTTCCACATCCGCTCGGGCGGCCGCGCCTACTTCAACACCACGCCCCTGGGCCGTGCCGTCACCGGCACCCTGCTGGTCCGGGCGATGCTGGAGGACGACGTCCAGATCTGGGGCGACGGATCGACCTTCAAGGGCAACGACATCGAGCGGTTCTACCGCTACGGCCTGCTCGCCAACCCCCACCTGCGGATCTACAAGCCCTGGCTGGACACGGACTTCGTGACCGAGCTGGGCGGCCGCAAGGAGATGTCGGAGTGGCTCCTCGCCCACGACCTCCCCTACCGGGACAGCACGGAGAAGGCGTACTCCACCGACGCCAACATCTGGGGCGCCACCCACGAGGCCAAGACCCTGGAGCACCTGGACACGGGCGTCGAGACCGTGGAGCCCATCATGGGCGTCCGGTTCTGGGACCCGTCGGTCGAGATCGCCGCCGAGGACGTGACGATCGGCTTCGACCAGGGCCGTCCGGTCACCGTCAACGGCAAGGAGTTCTCCTCCGCCGTCGACCTCGTCATGGAGGCCAACGCCATCGGCGGCCGCCACGGCATGGGCATGTCGGACCAGATCGAGAACCGGATCATCGAGGCCAAGAGCCGGGGCATCTACGAGGCCCCCGGCATGGCCCTGCTGCACGCGGCGTACGAGCGCCTGGTCAACGCGATCCACAACGAGGACACCCTCGCCCAGTACCACAACGAGGGCCGGCGCCTCGGCCGGCTCATGTACGAGGGCCGGTGGCTGGACCCGCAGGCCCTCATGGTCCGCGAGTCGCTCCAGCGCTGGGTCGGCGCGGCCGTCACCGGCGAGGTGACCCTGCGGCTGCGGCGCGGCGAGGACTACTCGATCCTCGACACCACGGGCCCGGCGTTCAGCTACCACCCGGACAAGCTGTCCATGGAGCGCACCGAGGACTCCGCCTTCGGCCCGGCGGACCGGATCGGCCAGCTCACCATGCGGAACCTCGACATCGCCGACTCCCGCGCCAAGCTGGAGCAGTACGCGGGCCTCGGCCTGATCGGCACCGCCGGCCCGGCCATCGGCGCGGCCCAGGCCGCCGCGACCGGGCTGATCGGCAGCATGCCGGAGGGCGGGGCCGAGGCCATCGCCTCGCGCGGCGAGTCCTCGGACGAGGACGAGCTGCTCGACCGGGCCGCGATGGAGTCCGGCACGGACTGACGCGCGGACACCGGGCGACGGCCCGGTTCGTAGGGCCCGTTCGTACGGTCCGGTTCGTGCGGTCCGGTTCGTGCAGCCTGTTCTTACGGTCCGTGTGATCGGCGTCCTGTCAGCCACGGAAGGCCGGTTCGGCACCCTCGGTGCCGGGCCGGCCTTCTCGCGTCCCGGCGTTCCCGGGCGGGGCGGTCCGCTCCTCCGGGCGGCGGTCCACGCAGGCGCGGACGTCCTCGATCGTCAGGCCGAGGGCGAGGAGTTCGCGCACCACGCGCACGCGTGCCACGTCGTCCGGGCCGTGCTCCCGCCGGCCGGACGGGGTGCGGACGGGCGGCGGGAGGAGACCCCGCTGCTCGGACAGGCGCAGGGCCCTGGGCGTGGTCCCCGCCGCGTCACCGATCCGCATGCCGCCCGTCCTCCGCCGTGGATCCTAGCGGCGGACCGCGCGCAGGATCACGAACTTCGGGTCGCTCGCGACCAGTTCGGCGTTGCCGAAGATTCGGCGGAGGGTGACGTGGTGGCCGAGGTGCCGGTTGCCGACGACCCACAGTTCGCCGCCGGGGCGCAGGGCGCGCCGGGCGTCGGCGAACATGCGGCGGGCGGTGCGGTCGGTGGTGGCCTGGTGGCTGTGGAACGGCGGGTTGTTGAGGACCAGGTCCACCGAGCCGGGGGCCAGGTCCGCGAGCCCGTCGCCGACGAGGAACTCGGCCGCGCGCCCGTCGCCCGCGTGGGCGCGGAAGTTCTCCCGGGCCGAGGCGACGGCCTGGTACGACTCGTCGGTGAAGACCAGTTCGGCCTCGGGCTCGGCGAGGGCGACCGCGAGGCCCACCACGCCGTTGCCGCAGCCGAGGTCCGCGACGCGGGCCCGGCCGAGGCCGCGGGGCAGGTGGGCGAGGAGGAAGCGGGTGCCGATGTCGAGGCGGTCGGCGCAGAAGACGCCGGCGTGGTTGGTGACGGTCCGCCCGGGGAGGCCGGGCGCGGGGGTGTCGGCGGGCAGGTCGTAGCGGTACGGCCAGGGGTTCGGGCCCGGGGCGGCGGGGCCGGGGGTGGTGTGGATCAGCCGGGCCTTCTTCACCGCGAGGGAGGTGCGGGTGGGGCCGAGGATCCGCTCGAAGAGCTTCAGCGTGGAGGTGTGGATCTCCTTGACCATGCCGGTGCCGACGACGACGGTGCCCTCGTGGACGGCGGGGGCGAGACGGTGGAGCTGGTCCTCCAGGAGCGCGAGGCTCTTGGGGACGCGGACGAGGAGCACGTCGATCCGCTCGGGCGGCGGGTCCTGGGTGGTGAGCAGCCGGACGGCGTCCGGGCCGGCGCCGGCGCGCGCGAGGTTGGTCCGGGTCGCCTCTCCGCCGAGGTACGAGTCGGTGATCTGGACCAGTTCGCCGGGTCCCGTCGCCCGGAGCGCGGTGACGAGGGCTCCCCAGCGGTCGCCGAGGACGACGACGGTGCCGGAGAGGTCGGTGCCGGTGTCGGCCAGGTGCCCCAGGAGGTACTCGTCGGACGCGTCCCAGGCGCGCAGCGGGTCGCGCGGGTCCTCGGGGTGGCGGGTCAGCGTGAAGGCGCCCCATGACGTGCTCAAACGGTTCATCGTGGGTTCAGGCTAGCCGGTCGCGGGGCCGGGCCGCCCTTCTCCGCCGTACGGCTCCGCCCCGGTCCCGGCCCCGGTCCCGTCGGCGCGGACCGGTCAGCGCAGGGCCGCGTCGAGCTGGAGGTGCCAGAGGCCGGGGCGGCCGGTGAGGGTGACGGTGGAGAGGGGGCGGACGTCGACGTTCCAGTACGTGGCGGGCGGCGCCTTCAGGGCGTACACGAGGGCGGCCCGTACGACGGAGGGCTCGGCGACGGCAACGATGTCGCAGTCCTCGGCGGGCCGGGTGTCGAGCCAGTTCCCTATCCGGGTGATGAAGGCGAGGAGCGGTTCGCCGCCGTGCGGGGCCGTGCGGGCGTCGGTGAGCCAGGCGTCGACGGCGGCCGGTTCGAGGGCGGCGACCTCGGCGAGGGTCAGGCCGCGCCAGCGGCCCATGTCGCAGTCGCGCAGGGCGGGCTGGACGAGGGGCGCGTAGCCGAGGGCGGTGCCGGTGGCGCGGCTGCGCGGGGTCGGGGAGCAGTAGCGCAGTTCGGCCGCGCCGAGCGGGATGAGCACGGGCGCGGCCTGCTGCACCTCGTACCAGCCGGCCTCGTCCATCGGCCGGTCGTCGTCGAAGCGTTCGGCGAGCAGGGAGGAGCTGCGTGCCGCCGTGACGAACGTCACTCGAAGACCCATGGCCGCGATCGTGAGGCCGGTGGCGCCGCTGGTCAAGGGGTCGCTTCGGGGGACGGAGGGGGCCGGGTGCACCGCCGCCCGAGAGCCATCCACTTGTCCGGATTTCGCAGTGGCGCGAAACCCACCTCCTCGTACACGCCGTACGGGCCGGCGGTGGCGAGTGCGACGCGGCCCGGCCCGTACGGCTCCAGGAGGTCCCGGACGGCGGTGACGGGCGCGGTGCCGAGGCCGGCGCGCCCCGGGCGGGGCGGTCGCCGTGGACGTCGCGGAGCCGGGCGGAGGTGGCGTAGTCGGTGACGACGCGCGCGTGGGCGTTCGTCCCGCCGGTCTCGTGGTGGTGGGTGCCGGGGCCGAGCGGGCCCGCGACGGCCCGGTCCCGCTTCTCCCGAGGTCGGCCGTGGGTCCGGTGGGTGTCGGTGGGGATCCGGTGGTGGACGCGGGCGGCGTCGATCCGGGCGGGGCCGGACGAGATCTCGTACGCCCCGTGCATGACGGGGGCCCTCCGGAAGGGGGCTGTCCTTGAGGGCGGAGGCTTCCGGGAGCGCGGGGGCTTGTCGGGCGCATGTGACCGGGGACCTTGCGGGGCCGGAACCGGGCGGAGCGCTCGCGCCGCCCGGCCCGGGTGGTCAGCCGGTGAGCTCGTCCATCGCCGTCCGCAGGCGGCGCACCCCCTCCGCGATCTCCGCGAGGCCCGCGACACCCGCGAAACTCAGCCGGATGTGACCGGCGGGCGGTTCGGCGCAGAAGTAGGGGCGGCCGGGGGCCACGGCGACCCCGGTGCGCAGGGCGGTGGCGTGGAGGGAGGCCTCGGGCAGGGCGTCGGGGAGGCGCGGCCAGAGGTGGTAGCCGCCGGAGGGGACGTGGGGCAGGGCGAGTTCGGGGAGGTGGTGGGCGAGGGCGCCGGCCATGGCGTCCCGGCGGGCCTTGAGCTCCTGCGAGACGGCGCGGAGGTGCCGGGGCCAGGCCGGGGAGCCGACGAGTTCGAGCGCGGCCTCCTGGAGGGGCCGGGGGACGAAGAAGCTGTCGACGACCTGGATGGCGCGCAGCCGTTCCAGGACGGGTCCCCGGGCGGCGAGGGCGCCGACGCGGAGGCTGGCCGAGGCGGGCTTGGTGAGGGAGCGGACGTGGACGACGACGCCGTCCGGGTCCTCGGCGACGAGGGGTTCGGGGAGCGGCGGGGCGTCCTCGTGGACGAGGCGGCGGGCGAAGTCGTCCTCGACGACGAAGGCCCCGGCGGCGCGGGCGATCCGGACGACCTCCCGGCGCCGCTCCGGTCCGAGGACGGCGCCCGTCGGGTTCTGGAAGAGCGGCTGGCAGACGAGGACGCGGGCCCCGGTGGCGCGGAAGGCGGCTTCGAGGAGCTCGGGGCGGACTCCCCCGGCGTCGGTGGGCACGGGGACCGGGCGGAGTCCGGAGGCGCGGGCGACGGCGAGCATGCCCGGGTAGGTCGGCGACTCGACGAGGACGGGGGTGCCGGGCGGGGCGAGGGCGCGCAGGGCGGTGGTGATCGCGGACTGGCCCCCGGCGGTGATGAGGACCTCGGCGGCGGTGACGGTGCCGCCGATCTCGCGGGCGAACCACTCGCGCAGCTCGGGCAGGCCGTCGACGGGCGGCCTGCCCCAGGCGCCGGGGCGGCGGCCGGCCCGGGCGAGGGCGGCGGCGAGGGCCCGCTCGGGCTGGAGGGCCGGGTGGAGGTAGCCGCCGTTGAACTCGATCACGCCGGGCGGCGGCGCGGAGAGGGTGACGAGGACGCCGGAGGCGTCGACGGCCCGGGGCACGAGCTCGGTGGCGGTGTCGGCGCTGAGGGCGACCTCCTGCCAGGAGGTGTCCCCGGTGGCCGGGGCGGAGGCGCGGGGTTCCGCGCGGAAGGCGCCGGCGCCGGGCCGGGTGACGACGAGTCCTTCGGCGGCGAGCTGGGCGAGGGCGCGGGTGACGGTGACCGGGGAGACGCGGTAGCGCTCGACGAGTGCGCGACTCGACGGCAGCTTTCCACCGGGAGAGTAGCGGTCGAGCTCACTCTTCAGGGATTTCACCAGTTCCGCGACACTGCTACGCTCATGCATGAGAGCACACGATAGCGCTACTGCCTCCACCGCGATAGCGGTCACCGCCCCGGAGCCCCGCACGGCCGGGCCGTCGGGCGCTTCGGCCACCGGGACCGGAGGTGCTTCCCGCGCCACCGGGTCGTCCGGCCCCTCGGCCTCCGGAGCCGCCTCCCCCGCCACCGGGCCGTCCGACCCCTCGGCCTCCGGAGCCGCCTCCCCCGCCACCGGGCCGTCCGGCGCTTCGGCACCCGCGACCGGCTCCCGTACCCCCGCGGCTGCCTCCCGTACCCCCGTGTCCGACCCCCGGGCCCGGGGCACCCTGCTCGCCGGGCTCGGCGTCGTCGCGTTCTCGCTCACCTTCCCGTCGACCGTCTGGGGCCTGGAGAGCTTCGGCCCCTGGTCCCTCGTGGCCGTGCGGTCCACGCTCGCCGCCCTCCTCGCCGGCGTCTTCCTGCTCGCCGGCCGGGTGCCGCTGCCGGAGCGGCGCCACTGGGCGGGGCTCGCGGTGGTCGCCGGCGGGGTCGTCGTCGGCTTCCCGCTCCTGACCAGCCTGGCCCTGCAGACCTCCACCACCTCCCACGCCGCCGTGGTGGTGGGCCTCCTGCCGCTCACCACGGCGACCTTCGCCGCCCTGCGGACGGGCCGGCGCCCCTCCCGCACCTTCTGGATCGCGGCCGTCTCCGGCGCCGTGGTGGTGCTCGGCTTCACGCTCGCGGAGAGCGGCGGGGCGCTCTCCACCGGCGACCTGTACCTCTTCGGGGCGCTGCTGGTGTGCGCGGCCGGCTACACCGAGGGCGGCCGGCTCGCCGCCCTGATGCCGGGCTGGCAGGTGATCGGCTGGGCCCTGGTCCTCTGCCTGCCGCTGATGCTGGTCGCCTCGGCCGTCGCCCTGTCCCTGGAACCGGTCCACCTGAACGCCCACGGCATCGCCGGTCTGGTGTGGGTCGCCGCCGGTTCGACCTTCTTCGGCCTGTACGTCTGGTACCGGGGCATGGCGGCGATCGGCATCCCGAAGGCCAGCCAGCTCCAGCTCGCCCAGCCGCTCCTCACCCTCGTCTGGTCGGTCTCCCTGCTCGGCGAGGACCTGTCGCCGACCGCCCCCGTGGCGGCGGTCGCGGTCCTGGTCTGCATCGCGGTCACCCAGCGGTCGAAGTCGTGACCGGGTGACGGGGCGAGGGGTGACGGGGCGGCGGGGCGACCAGGGAGTCCGGCGCGACGGAACCGGACGAAAAGGGTCACAATGACAAGCAGAGGCCCCGAAGAGCGGAGGACCGGCACGCGTCCGGTCGCGAGGAGGTCACCCCGATGCAGGCGAGCGTGGGCGACACACTGCTGGTGCACGGACGGACCGTCGGCCATCACGACCGTACGGCCGAGGTCCTTCAGGTACTGGGGGAGAACGGCACTCCCCCGTACCGCGTAAGGTTCGACGACGGACACGAGGCCCTGATGTCGCCCGGCCCCGACACCGTCGTGCGTCACCACCCGGAGGCGGGGACCGGCTGAAGGGCCGTCACCCCGGCGGGCGGACCCTGGTCGGGTAGTGATCGGCCACCACCCTGGCCATCGCCCCGATCCGGTCCCGCGCGACCTCCTTCGCCGAGAAGAAGCAGTGGCCGCCGACCCCGGCGTACCCCTTGGCGAGGTCCAGGTGGCGCGAGAGTTCCCCCGGGTCCTGCCAGGCGGCGGGCTGGGCGGGGTCGCCCGCCTTGTGGAGCGCCTCGCCGACGTAGAGGCCGACGCCGGTGCCCCGTACCGTCTCGTCCCACCAGGGCAGCAGCTCGGCGTAGTCGGCGGCGGCCAGGCCGATGTGCCAGTACAGCTGGGGCACGATGTGGTCGAGCCAGCCCTCCCGCACCCACTTGCGGGTGTCGGCGTACAGGTCGTCGTACGTCTGGACGCCGGCGGCGGTGTCCGAGCCCTCCGGGTCGGTGGCGGCGTTCCGCCAGACCCCGAAGGGGCTCACGCCGAAGGCCACGTCCGGCTTGGCCTCCTTGATCCGGGCGGACATCTCGGAGACCAGCAGGTCGGTGTTGTGCCGCCGCCAGGACGCCCGGTCGGGGAAGTCGCCGCCGTGGCGCGCGTACGTCCCGTCGTCGCCGAAGACCTGCCCGGCGACCGGGTACGGGTAGAAGTAGTCGTCCCAGTGCACGGCGTCGACGTCATAGCGGCGCACCGCGTCCAGCATCGCGTCCTGGACGAAGCGCCGGACCTCGGGGAGGCCGGGGTCGTAGTACAGCTTCCCGCCGTAGGGCAGGACCCACTCCGGGTGCCGCCGCGCCGGGTGGGAGGCGACGAGCCGGGCCGGATCGGTGTGGTTCGCCACCCGGTACGGGTTGAACCAGGCGTGCAGCTGGAGGTCCCGCGCGTGGGCCTCGGCGACGGCCGTGCCCAGCGGGTCCCAGCCGGGGTCGCGGCCCTGGGTGCCGGTGAGGCACGCCGCCCACGGCTCGTACGGCGAGGGCCACAGGGCGTCGGCGGTCGGCCGGACCTGGAGGACCACGGCGTTGAGGCGCCGCTCGGCCGCCGTGTCGAGGTGGACGAGGAGCTCGGCGCGCTGCTGCCCGGCGGTCAGGCCGGGCTTGGAGGGCCAGTCGATGTTGCTCACCGTCGCCAGCCACACGCCCCGGAACTCCCGGCGGCGGTACGGCCTCCCCCGCGCCTGGCTCCTCACCTCGGGCGCCGCGCCCGCTTCCGTGATCCCGCGAGCCGTCTCATCCGCCGCCGCCGTCCCTGTCGTTCCCGTCACGGCGAGCGCCGCTCCCGTGGTGCCGAGCACGAACCCTCTTCTCCCGATAGGCCGCACTTGTACCCCTCCTCTGTCGGATACGTCACACTCACCGGGAGAGCATGCCCACGCCCCGGGCGATCGATCATCGGTTAATGAGCGGTAACGTCGGGGGATCGAGGCGGACGCACCGGAATCACACGGGCCCGCCGCCGGCAGAGAGCGAAAGGCACGAGGTGACGGACTCCATGGCCGACATTGAGCGCGTCGGAGTGGTGGGCTGCGGCCAGATGGGCGCGGGCATCGCGGAGGTGTGTGCCCGGAGCGGCCTCGACGTGAGGGTCGCCGAGACCACCGGCGAGGCGCTGGAGATCGGTCGCACCCGGCTCTACAACTCGCTGGCGAAGGCCGCCGAGCGCGGCAAGATCAGGGAGGAGGAGCGGGACGCGACGCTCGCGCGCCTCAGCTTCACCACCGACCTGGGCGAGTTCGCCGACCGCGACCTCGTGATCGAGGCCGTGGTGGAGAACGAGCAGGTCAAGACCGAGATCTTCCAGGTCCTCGACCAGGTGATCACCCGCCCGGACGCCATCCTGGCCTCGAACACCTCCTCCATCCCGCTGGTGAAGCTGGCCGTGGCGACCTCCCGTCCCGACCAGGTCATCGGCATCCACTTCTTCAACCCGGCCCCGGTGCAGAAGCTCGTCGAGCTGATCCCGGCCCTCACCACCTCCGAGGGCACGATCAGCCGGGCCCAGGCCTTCGCCGAGAAGGCGCTGGGCAAGCACGCGATCCGCGCCCAGGACCGCTCCGGCTTCGTGGTGAACGCGCTGCTCGTGCCGTACCTGCTCTCCGCGATCCGGATGTTCGAGTCGGGCATCGCGAGCCGCGAGGACATCGACAACGGCATGGAGTTCGGCTGCGCCCACCCGATGGGCCCGCTGAAGCTGTCCGACCTGATCGGCCTGGACACGATCGCCTCGATCGCCGACTCGATGTACTCGGAGTTCAAGGAGCCGCTGTACGCCGCTCCCCCGCTGCTCCAGCGCATGGTGGACGCGGGCCGGCTCGGCCGGAAGACGGGCTCGGGCTTCTACCCGTACTCCTGAGGCCCTTGCTTCTGGGGTCCTCGCTCCTGGGGTCCTCGCTCCTGGGGCCCCTTCACAGACCACTCTCCGCACCACCCGGACGGCCCGTACTCCCGCACAGGTACGGGCCGTCCGGCCTTTCCCGGCTCAGCCGAGGCGCAGGTGGTGGAGCATCAGCAGCCCGGCGGCCGTGTTCGCGGCCGGGACCTCGCCCCGGGCGATCATGTCGGGGACCTGTTTCAGCGGGACCCAGGCCCGCCGCGAGGACTCGAAGGCGTCCTCGGGCGGTCCGGTGTACGTGGCCCGGTCCGCCCAGTAGAGGTGGTGGCGGGCGTCGGTGAGGCCGTTGGAGGGCTCGACGGTGAGGAGGTGGCGCAGCGGTCCCGGCCGCCAGCCGGTCTCCTCCTCCATCTCGCGGGCGGCGGCGGACTCGACGTCCTCGCCGTCCTCGACCACGCCGGCGGCCAGTTCCCAGCCCCAGCTGTCGGTGATGAAGCGGTGGCGCCAGAGCATCAGGACTTCGTCGGCCTCGTTGACGGCGGTCGCGACGGCGACCGGACGGAGCCGGATCAGATAGTGGTCCAGGTGGCGGCCGTCCGGGAGTTCGACGTCCGCGAGGTTCACTCGGAACCAACGGTTCTCATAGACAGAGCGTTCGCTCAACTTCGTCCACTGCACGTTCTTGCCACCTTCCGACTGATCGGAGCTTGTTTGGTGGCAATATCGCAGCAGCCGGAGACCGAAGGGGATCACAGGAGAGCGGAGAAGGTCGGAGACGGCCGGAAACGACCGGAGCAGGCCAGAGAGGTCAAGGGATCAGGGGATCAGGGGATCAGGGGGCCAGAGGGTCAGAGGGTCAGAGGGGAACGCGCAGGGCCCCGTCGATGAGGGCCGCCGCCTCCCGCGCGTCCGCCGCGTCGCTCGCGAGGAGGTGCTCCCGCACCTCCCGCAGCCGGTCCCGCAGCCTCCGCGACTCCATCCCGCGCGCCCGCTCGGTCATCTCCACCGCCGTGCGCGCCGCCCCGTCGGCCTCCCCCTGCCGCAGCTGGACCCGGCACAGCATGGCGAGGCGGTGCACCCGCCCCCGGTCGTGCGAGGGCGCCCCGACCGCCGCCACGGCGTGCTCGTGGGCCGCCGGGAGGTCGCCCAGGCCGAGGAGGGCCTCCGCGATCTGCACGTTGACGAGCCCCGGCTGCACGTAGCCCGTCTCGGCCGGCTCCTCGCCCGGGCTGATCCGCTCCGCCGCCTCCTCGGCCCGCCGGATGCAGGCGAGCGCGGTCGCCCGGTCGCCCAGGTGCGCGTACGCCTTCGCCTGCATCGCCGTCAGGTCGGCGGCGAGCGCCGGGGTGATCCGCCGCCCCGCCGACCGCAGCGCCGCCTCCGCGAACGCCACCGCCTGCCGGTGCTCCCCCGTGAACAGCGACTGGTTGACGAGGAGGGCGACCACGTACGCGCCGAGCCCCCGGTCCCCGCTGGCCTTCGCGAGCCGCAGCGCCTGGTGGAAGTAGCGCTGGGCCAGGCCGTGCGCGTCGGCGTCGTAGGCGCAGATCCCGGCCACCGCCACCAGACCGCCGGCGGCGCGGTGCAGCTCCCGCCCGAGGACGTCGCCGTACGTGCCCCGGAGCAGCGGCGCCGTCTCGGCGGTCAGGAAGCCGACGATCCGGGCCCGGGTCGCGACGCCCCCGGCCTTGCGGTACATCTGCTCGTAGTGGGACCGGGCGGCGACCAGGACGGCGATGTCGGCGGCCGAGACCGCGGTCCGGCCGGTACGGGAGACGTCCACGTCCTCCGGCGGGTTCTCCCACTCCCACACGGGCATCACCGCGGGGGTGCCGGTCAGGGCCGGCGCGGAGACGACGTACGGCCGCTGCTGCTCGTCGGAGCGCCAGAGGGCGGCCGCCCGGTCCACGAAGCCGGAGAGCGGCGAACCGGGCGCCTGGGCCGGGCCGCCCGGGACCCCGAGGCCGATGTCGTCCAGGGTCACCTGCCGGTCCAGCCGGGCGGCCAGCACCTCGCAGATCAGGTCCGGCACCTGGCCGCGCGGCCGCTGGCCCTTCAACCAGCGCGCCACGGCGGTGTGTTCGTACCGCAGGGTGAGTCCCCTGGCCCGGCCGGCCCGGTTCACCCGGGTGGCGAGGCCGGCGTGCGAGACGCCCGCTTCGTCGAGCAGGGCGTCGAGCAAGGTGTTGGGCTGCATGGCCGCTCCGGTCGCTCGGTGAACTCAGCGTAGCGGTGGCCGATTTCGTACGGGGCGAAGTGGCGGGGAGTGGCCCGTACGAGGGGAATCAGGTGCACGGGGTGTACGCGCGGAGGGGCGCGGAGACCCCCGCAGGGATTCCGCACCGGAGCTTCATGCGGGGGTTCCGGACCGGGGTTTCGCACGGGGTGTGAACGGAGCACCCGTTCTTCCGGTCCGCGCGCTCTGCCGCGCCCGGCCCGGGCCCGGTTGACTGTGCTTCTCGCCGCAAGGCGACGACCGGGCCGCCGGCTCCCCCTCGTACAGTGCGGCCGCCCGGTCCGCGCCGCCCGCCCCGCCGATCTGCCCGACACTCCGTGGCGGGGCGGGCGGCGCCGGTACCCGCCCCCTCCTCTCAGCAGTGGGAGGAGGGGGCGGGCCGGGGCCGGCGCAGCCCGGGTTCGGCGGGCTGCGCCGGGACCCTGGCGCGGTCGTTCCGCACGACGAGGAGCGCGACGTCGTCGGCGAGCCGGCCGCCGGTGTGGTGCAGCAGCTCCGCGTGGACCCGGCGGACCAGCGCCGCGGGCGCCTCGCCGGGCGGCCCGGCCAGGGCGGCGTCGAGCGCGAAGAACCGGCCCCGGTGGTCCCGGGCCTCCTCCGCGCCGTCGGTGTGCAGGACGAGGGTCTCGCCGGGCAGCAGCCGGGCCGCCGTGTACGGCGCGAGGCCGGCGGGCAGCGGCAGCACCCCGAGCGGGGGCAGCGGATCTCCCACGGGGAGCCGCTCCGGCTTCCGGCCGAGGCGGTACGGGGCGGGGTGACCGCAGTTGAACACGGCGAGCCGCCCGTCGGGCCCGATCTCCAGGAGCAGCAGGGTCACGAACTCCTCCGCCGCCGGGTGTTCGGGGTCCGTCCCGGCCCGCGCCGGGTGCTCGTCCCGGGCCCGCTCCCGCAGGTGCCGCTCCAGGGCCCGCTCCAACCGCCGCAGTACTCCGGCGAGTTCGGGCTCGTCGTGGGCGGCCTCGCGGAAGCTGCCGAGCACCGCGACCACGGCGCCGAGCGCGGCGAGCCCGTGGCCCCGGACGTCCCCGAGGACGATCCGCACCCCGTAGGGGGTGGCCACCGCCTCGTACAGGTCCCCGCCGACGGAGGCGCCCCGGGAGGCGGAGAGCTGCCCGGCGGCCAGGGCCAGCCCTTCGAGGCGGCCCGGCGGCGGCCGCAGCAGCACCTGCTGGGTGGCGGCCGCGACGGCCCGCGCCCGGGCCAGCTCGCGTATGAGCCCGCGCCGGACGCCGAGGACGAGACCGATGCCGACGGAGAGGAAGACGACGCCGGCGGCGATCCGCATCGGTAGCCCCGGCTCCCTGGCCGGCGGACAGGCGAACCTCCACGCCACGGCCGTCGCGCCCCAGGCGGCGGGAAGAGCGAACGGGGCCAGCCGGCGGAGCCGGGAGCCATCGGAGTCCAGCGACCTCGTACGGATCATGCACGGCCCTTCCCGAGCCCCGACGGCGCCCGAAGGCACCGCGGCACGCAGGTCCGCCCCTGCGGCCGCGTCGATTCTCCCGACCGCGCCCGCCCTCGCGGAACACCCCCGGACGATCTCACCCGAAGGAGTGAGCGCCCCCGGCGCGCCGCCTCGCGCCAGGGGCGCGCCATCGGCACGGACGCGCCATTCCCGTAAGGGTGTACGCGCCGTGGCCCCCCGGAAACGACGGAGGGCCGCCCCGGAGATCTTCTCCGGGACGGCCCTCCTGGGTACCGCCGCGAGGTCAGGCGCCGCGCAGGACGGCGCCGGTGCGCTCGGAGGCCAGGGCGACGGCCGCGTCGCGGGCCGCCGTGGCCTCGTCGACCGTCAGGGTGCGGTCCGGGGCGCGGAACTTCAGGGCGTAGGCGAGGGACTTGGTGCCCTCGCCGAGCTGGTCGCCGGTGTAGACGTCGAACAGCCGGATGGACTCCAGGAGTTCACCCGCGCCCTCGCGCAGGGCGGCCTCGACCCCGGCGGCCGGGACGCCGGTGGCGACGACCAGGGCGACGTCCTGGGTGGCGACCGGGAAGGAGGAGATCCGGGGGGCCTTGAGGGGGCCCTCGGACGCCGCCTCGACCAGGTCGAGGTCGAGCTCCATGGCGCTGGTCCGGGCCGGCAGGCCGAAGGACTTCACCACGCGCGGGTGCAGCTCGCCCGCGTGGCCCGCCGTGCGCTCCTCGCCGTCGACGACGACGAGCAGCTCGGCGCAGCGGCCCGGGTGCCACGGGCCGTACTGGCCCTGGCGCACGATCAGTTCGGCGCCGGCCTCGCGGGCGACCGTGCGGGCGGCCTCGATTGCGTCCGCCCAGTCGGACGGACGGCCCTTGCCCCACCAGCCGGCCTGCTCGCGCGCCCCGGCGAGGACGACGGCGGCGTGCCGGGGCTGCGCGGGCAGGGCCGCGTTGACCTGGGCGATCTCCTCGTCCGTGGGACGCCGGTCGACGCCGAGGCGGACGGCGACGCCGGGCCGCTCGCCGGCCCGGAAGACCAGGCCGGTCTCGAAGAGCGCCAGGTCGTGGCCGCCGCGGCTGTCGTTGCGGCGCAGCGCCCCGAGCAGGCCCGGGAGCAGCGTCGTACGGAGCGCGGGCTCCTCGTCGGAGAGCGGGTTGACCAGCTTCACCACCCGGCGGGAGGCGTCGTCCGCGTCCAGGCCGAGCTGGTCGAGGGCCTGCTCGCCGATGAACGGGTAGTTCAGCGCCTCGACGTAGCCGGCGCCGGCCAGGGCGCGGCCCACGCGGCGGTGGACGCGCTGGCGCTCGGTGAGCCCGCGGCCGGCCGGGGGCCTGGGCAGCGTGGAGGGCAGGTTCTCGTAGCCCTCCAGGCGGATGACCTCTTCGGCGAGGTCGTTCGGCTCGTTGAGGTCGGGCCGCCACGAGGGGACGGTGACGACCAGCTCGTCCTGCCCGTAGACGTCGCAGCCGACCTCCTGGAGGCGGCGGACGACGGTCTCGCGGCCGTAGGCGACGCCCGCGACCTTGTCCGGGTGGTCCGCCGGGACGACGATCGTCCGGGGCGCGGACGGGGCGACGACCTCGGTGACGCCGGCCTCGGCCGTGCCGCCCGCGAGCAGCACGAGCAGGTCGACGGTGCGCTGCGCGGCAGCGGCGGCGGCCTGCGGGTCGACGCCGCGCTCGAAGCGCTTGGACGCCTCGGAGGCCAGCTTGTGGCGGCGGGCCGTGCGGGCGATCGAGATCGGGTCGAAGTGCGCGGCCTCGATGACGACCTCGGAGGTGCCGGTGACGACGCCGGTCTCCGGGTCGGTGGCCGGGTCGGCGATCTCCGTGTTGGCGCCGCCCATGACGCCCGCGATGCCGATCGGGCCGCGGTTGTCGGTGATGACCAGGTCCGCGGCGTCCAGGACGCGCACGGTGCCGTCGAGGGTGGTGATCTTCTCGCCGGCCTCGGCGCGGCGGACCCCGATGGGGCCGTCGAGCCGGGTGCGGTCGTAGGCGTGCAGCGGCTGGCCGAGCTCCAGCATCACGTAGTTGGTGACGTCCACGGCCAGCGAGATCGGGCGCATGCCGGCCTTCTGGAGGCGGCGCTGCAGCCAGATCGGGGAGCGGGCCTCGGGCGCCAGGCCGACGACGGTGCGCGCGGTGAAGCGGTCGCAGCCGATCGGGTCGGTGATCTGGACCGGGTAGCCGTACGAGTTCGGCGCGGGCACGTCGAGCAGCGCCGGGTCGCGCAGCGGCAGGCCGTAGGCGGTGGCCGTCTCGCGGGCGACGCCGCGCATCGAGAGGCAGTAGCCGCGGTCCGGGGTGACGGCGATGTCGAGGACCTCGTCGAACAGCTCCAGGAGGACCGTGGCGTCGGTGCCGACCTCGTGCTCCGGCGGCAGCACGATGATGCCGTGCGTTCCGTCGTCGCCCATGCCGAGCTCGTCGCCGGAGCAGATCATGCCCCGGGAGACGCGGCCGTACGTCTTGCGCTCGGCGATCCGGAAGTCGCCGGGGAGCACGGCGCCGGGCAGGGCCACGACGACCTTGTCGCCCTCGGCGAAGTTCCGGGCGCCGCAGATGATCTCCTGGGGCTCGCCGGTGCCGTTGGCCTGCCCGACGTCGACGGTGCAGAAGCGGATGGGCTTCTTGAACTCCGTCAGCTCCTCGATGGTGAGGACCCTGCCGACCACCAGCGGCCCGGACAGGCCGGCGCCGAGCCGCTCGACGGTCTCGACCTCCAGGCCTGCCGAAACGAGTTTGGCCTGGACGTCTCGGCCGGTCTCCGTCGCCGGCAGGTCGACGTACTCCCGCAGCCAAGAAAGCGGGACCCGCATCAGATCTCCATCCCGAACGGCCGGGTGAACCGGACGTCACCCTCGACCATGTCTCGCATGTCTTCGACGTTGTGGCGGAACATCAGCATCCGCTCGATGCCGAACCCGAAGGCGAATCCGCTGTACTTCTCGGGGTCCACGCCGCAGGCGACGAGCACCTTCGGGTTGACCATGCCGCAGCCGCCGAGCTCGATCCAGCCCTCGCTGCCGCAGGTGCGGCAGGGGCGGTCCGGGTTGCCGACGGACTCGCCGCGGCAGACGTAGCAGAGCATGTCCATCTCGGCGGACGGCTCGGTGAACGGGAAGAAGTTCGGGCGCAGCCGGGTCTTCATGTCCGGCCCGAAGAGCGCCTGGACCATGTGGTCGAGGGTGCCCTTGAGGTCGGCCATGGTGAGGCCCTCGTCGACGGCGAGCAGCTCGATCTGGTGGAAGACCGGGGTGTGCGTGGCGTCGAGCTCGTCGGTGCGGTAGACGCGGCCGGGGCACACGACGTAGACCGGGGGCTCCCGGTCGATGAGCGTGCGGGCCTGCACCGGGGAGGTGTGGGTGCGCAGCACGACACCGGACTCGTCGCCCGTGGTGACTGTTCCCTCGACGGACGTTCCCTCGACGAAGAAGGTGTCCTGCATCTGGCGCGCCGGGTGGTCCGGGACGAAGTTGAGGGCGTCGAAGTTGAACCACTCCGCCTCGACCTCGGGGCCCTCCGCGATCTCGTACCCCATGGAGACGAAGACGTCGGAGACGCGCTCCATCAGGGTGGTCAGCGGGTGGCGGGCGCCGGCCGGGACGCGGTCGTACGGCAGGGTGACGTCGACGGCCTCCTCCACGAGGACGCGGGCGTCGCGCTCGGCCTCCAGCTCGCTCTGGCGGGCGGCGAGCGCCTTGGAGACGGCGCCGCGGGCCTGGCCCACGAGCTTTCCGGCGGCGGCCTTGGCCTGCGGGGGCAGGGCGCCGATCTCCCGGTTGGCGAGCGCCAGCGGCGAGGTGCCACCGGTGTGCGCGGTCTTCGCGTGTGCGAGCGCGTCGAGGTCGCCCGCGGCGGCGAAGGCGGCGAGCGCCTCGTCCCGCATGCGCTCGATCTCTTCCGGTTTCAGTGCCTCGACCTCAACCGGGTCGTACGACTTATTGGGTGCGGACATCTCTTCCCGTGCTTCCGTTGGCTTGGCTGGGCGGCCCCGCTCGACGTCAAGGGCGCAAACGTGCCAAAGGTCGAGTCTAACGGGGTGGGGGGACGCGAATGAGCCCGTGGGCGGGCCGGGCGGCTCCTGATCGTCCGTGGTCTCGCGGGGCGAGGCGTCAGAGGAGGTGGGCCGGGGTGCCGACGGGCAGGATAAATCGGAACTCGGCCCCGCCGCGGGGGCCCCGTCCGACGGTGATGGTTCCGCCGTGGGCCTCGACGACGCCCTTGACGATGTAGAGGCCGAGACCGGTGCCGCCGCGCTTGCTGCCCCGCCAGAAGCGGGTGAAGACGCGGCTCATGGACTCCTCGGGGATGCCGGGGCCCTCGTCGCTCACGGTGACCTCCGTCCCCTCTTCTCCGTCGTCGCCCGCCGTGGTGGGTGCCACCTCGATGGTGACGGTTCCCTCGCCGTGGCGCACCGCATTTTCGAGGAGGTTCCCGAGGATCTGGTCGATCTTGTCGGGGTCGGCCCAGAGCGCGGGCAGCTGCGGCCTGATCCGGACGAAGAAGCGGTCCGGGGACTGGCCGCCGGTGGTGTGGGCGTGGACGTGCCGGCCGACGGCCGCCGCGATGTCGACGGGCTGGCGGCGGACCTCCAGGCGGCCGGAGTCGATCCGGGAGATGTCGAGGAGTTCGGCGATGAGCCGCTTGATGCGGCCGGCGTCGGCGTCGACGGTCTCCAGCATCAGCCGCTTCTGCTCGTCGGTGAACCGCTCCCACTTGTGGAGGAGGGTGGCGGTGAAGCCCTTGACGGAGGTGAGCGGGGAGCGGAGCTCGTGGGCGACGGTGGCGATGAGCTCGGCGTGGCTGCGCTCGGTGCGGCGGCGCGCCTCGGTGCCGCGCAGGGAGACGACGACCCGGCGGACGGGGCCCGTGGGGTGCTCGCGGACGTAGCGGGCGGAGACGAGGACCTCGCGGCCGCCGGGGAGGAGCAGGTTGCGCTCGGGCTGTCCGCTGCGGGTGGCGAGTCCGCCGTACGGGTCGGTCAGGGGCCACCAGCGGCGGCCCTTGAGGTCCTCCAGGGGCAGCGCCCGGTCGAGGGGGAGGCCGAGGGCCCGGTCGGCGGGGACGGCGGTGATGCGGGCGGCGGCGGCGTTGAAGCAGACGACGCGGCCGGTCTCGTCGGCGACGACCAGCCCGTCGGGCAGGTCGTCGGGCCGCATCCCGGCGAAGTCGGCGTCGGTACGGCCGGCGGGCTCGGCCCGTTCCGGGGCGTGCGGGCCGTCGCTCCGTGCCTCCGCGGGACTGTCCGTGCCGACCGTCATCCCCGTCCCCCACCCCTCCGTGTAGCGCAGTGGGCCCCCGAGTGCGTCACTCTACTGGGCGGGAGGGGCGGAATGGTCCCTTCCGGGGTCCTTCCGGGGTCCTTCCGGGGTCCTTCCGGGCTCTCTCAGGCGGAGGTGCGGGGGCGCTGGGCGCGCGCGGAGGCGTACAGGCAGACCGCGGCGGCGGTGGCGAGGTTGAGGCTCTCGGCCTTGCCGTGGATCGGGACGCGGACGACGGCGTCGGCGAGGGCCCGGGTCTCCTCGGGCAGCCCCCAGGCCTCGTTGCCGAAGATCCAGGCGGTGGGTCCGCCCATGGTGCCGGCGTCCAGCTCGTCGTCGAGGTCGTCGCGCCCGGCCCCGTCGGCGGCGAGGATCCGTACGCCCGCGGCCTTGAGCCCGGCGACGGCCTGCTCGACGGGGACGCCGACGGCCACCGGCAGGTGGAAGAGCGAACCGACCGAGGCGCGCACGGACTTGGGGTTGTAGAGGTCGACGGAGGCGTCGGTGAGGACGACGGCGTCGGCGCCGGCCGCGTCGGCGCAGCGCAGCACGGTGCCGGCGTTCCCGGGGTCGCGGACGTGGGCGAGGACGGCGACCAGCTTGGGGCGGGCCGCGACGATCTCCTCGAACGGCGAGTCGAGGAACCGGCAGACGCCGACGAGCCCCTGGGGGGTGACGGTCTGGGAGACCTCGGCGAGGACGGCGTCGGAGGCGTGGTGGACGCGGGCCCCGGCGGCGTGGGCCGCCTCGATGATGGCGGCGTACCGCTCGGCGGCCTCGACGGTGGTGAACAGCTCGACGAGGGTGGGCTCCCCGCCGGGTCCCCGGTGCTCGACGGCTTCCCGGACGGCCTGGGGGCCCTCGGCGATGAAGAGGCGGTCCTTGCCACGGAAGTTGCGCTTGGCGAGCCGTCGGGCGGCGACGACGCGCGGGGAACGCGGGGAGATCAGCTCGGGGGTGACCATGGCGTGCGGCGGTTCTCTCTTCGGGGCCGGGAGGCTGCGGAAGCCGGGTGCGGTCGCGCTCCGGTACGGCACGGGGTGCGGGCGCGGGTGCGCCACGGGTGCGGGTGCGGCGCGGGCCGGGTGGTTCGGGGGGCCGACGCACCCGGACCCGCAGGCGCGTGAGCGTCTGCGGGTCCGGGCGGAGGTGCTGCGGCCTGGAAGATCAGGCGGCGGCCTTCGGGGCGTTGACGTCGGCCGGGAGGGCCTTCTGCGCGACCTCGACGAGGGCGGCGAACGCGTTGGCGTCGTTGACGGCCAGCTCGGCGAGGATCTTGCGGTCCACCTCGATGTTGGCGGCCTTCAGACCCTGGATGAGGCGGTTGTACGTCATGCCGTTCAGGCGGGCAGCGGCGTTGATGCGCTGGATCCACAGCTGACGGAAGTCGCCCTTGCGCTTCTTGCGGTCGTTGTAGTTGTAGACCAGCGAGTGGGTGACCTGCTCCTTGGCCTTGCGGTACAGGCGCGAACGCTGACCGCGGTAGCCGGAGGCCTGCTCGAGGATCGCCCGGCGCTTCTTGTGGGCGTTGACTGCCCGCTTGACGCGTGCCACTTGTTGACTCCTTGTAGCGGGGTCGTGGTTGGACTCACACGACCCGAAAAACGAATGGGTCCCGGACCTGGCCGGTGGCCCTCGTCGCCGAGGGCGGGTGATCAGATCAGATGCCCAGCATCTTCTTGATCTTGGCCGCGTCGCCCGGGGCCATCTCCGCGTTGCCGGTGAGGCGACGCGTCAGCTTGGACGACTTGTGCTCGAGCAGGTGGCGCTTGCCGGCGCGCTCGCGCAGGATCTTGCCGGAGCCGGTGACCTTGAAGCGCTTCTTGGCACCGGAGTGCGTCTTGTTCTTCGGCATCGCGCCGTATCTCCTCGTCAGTGGCGCTCCCCCCGGTGCGGGCACCGGACATCCGGGAGCGTCAGTTCTTCGTTCGGTGGGTCCGGGCGGAACCCGGGGCTGCCTGGATGGCAGCCCCTCGGATCACGCCTCGGGGGTCTCGGCCGGAGCCTCGGTGGCCGGGGCCTCGGCCTCGGGCGCCGGGGCCTCGGACGTCTCCTCGGCGGTGACGCCCTGGCGCTCGGCCTTGCGTGCGGCCTGGGCCTCACGCGCCTCGGCCATGGCCTCGGTCTTCTTCTTGTGCGGGCCGAGAACCATGATCATGTTCCGGCCGTCCTGCTTCGGGTTGGACTCGATGAAGCCAAGCTCCTCGACGTCCGACGCCAGCCGCTGCAGCAGCCGGAAGCCGAGCTCGGGGCGGGACTGCTCACGACCACGGAACATGATCGTGATCTTGACCTTGTCGCCCTGCTTGAGGAACCGGACGACGTGACCCTTCTTGGTGTCGTAGTCGTGCGGGTCGATCTTCGGCCGGAGCTTCATCTCCTTGATGACCGTGTGCGCCTGGTTCTTGCGCGCCTCACGGGCCTTCATGGCCGACTCGTACTTGAACTTCCCGTAGTCCATGAGCTTGCACACGGGAGGACGGGCGTTCGCCGCCACCTCGACCAGGTCGAGGTCGTACTCCTGTGCGAGCTCCAGGGCCTTGGCAAGCGGAACAATCCCGACCTGCTCGCCGCTGGGTCCGACAAGTCGCACCTCGGGAACGCGAATCCTGTCGTTGATGCGGGGCTCGGCGCTGATGGATCCTCCTCGGTAGCACCACACGACCGCCTGGCGGACGGACGTGCAACGTCTGTTTATGAGACCAACCGAGCCGGTACATGAAAAATGCCCCGGACGGGACACAGGCGGGGCTCCAGGAAAATACCGGAACACCGCCGCGGTCAACCGCGGGGCGCACATCGGGCGGCTCCATCGTCCGTACGGAACGATGGGCGCCACCTGACCGGTGACCCGCCGCCCGTGAGGGTGGTCGGGTGGGAGTACGGAGCCTCCACTTGTGGGCCGGGCACACACGTGTCCAGCCGGTCGTTACACAAGGTTAGCAGGACCCGGCGGTCTCCGCTAACCGGGGACCGGCATATCGTGTGGGGCATGAGCGAGACGCCCCAGAACGAGTCCCCCGACTCCTCCGACACCCCCGACTTCGAAGCCATGACCCGCGACATCGCCGAGGTTCCGGCGGTCGAGGTGATCGTGACCGTCGCCGTCAACCTGATGAGCGCCGCCGCGGTGAAGCTCGGGCTCACCGAGGAGGGCGACAAGCACAAGGACCTCGACGAGGCCCGCAAGCTGGTGCACGCGCTCGCGGGTCTCCTCGACGCCGGCGCGACGGAGGTCTCCTCCTTCCACGCCGCGCCCCTGCGGGACGGCCTGAAGTCCCTCCAGCTCGCCTTCCGCGAGGCCTCCCTGATCCCGGACGAGCCGGGCCAGGGGCCGGGCGAGAAGTACACGGGGCCGGTGTACGGCTAGGAACTCGTACGTCTGCACGTTCCGTACGTCTACACGTTCCGTACGTCTACACGTTCCGTACGTAGAAGGGCTCGCCCGGAGGCGTGGCCGAGGCCGGCAGGAGTGCCAGGTCGAGGCCCCGCACCAGGCGGGCCCTCAGTGTCTCGTCGGCGGCCAGGGCCCGCGCCACGCGCTGGGCGGTCTCCGCGGGGGAGGCGTCCCCGGCGAGGACCAGGGCGAGGGTGCCGTCGGCAGCGCCGGGGCCCAGGTGGGCGCGGAGCACGGCGGGCTCGGCGGCGACGGCGGCCCGGACCGCCTCCCGTACGGCGGGGTCGGCGAGCGGGTCGACGTCGGCGCGGCCCTCGGCGAGGGCGAGCAGGGCAGGGCCGGTGACCTGGTACGGCACGGGGCCCGCGAGGTCGAGGACGAGCGTGTCCGCCTTCTCGTGCGCGAGGGCCTGGAGCGCCTGGTGCAGCGGGACGGCCACGGGCCGGGCCTGCGGGTCCCAGAGGGCGAGCGAGGCGGTCGAGGTGAAGGCGGGCAGGGCCCGCCGGTCGCCGGCCGTGAGGGTGGGGACGGCCATGTCGCTGGTCTTCTCGCGGCGCAGGCCGTTCTCGTCGGTCTCGACCTCGCCGAGGACGGCGACCACGGGGACGAGCAGCCGGGCCTCCCGCAGCGCTTCGAGGACGGGGCCGTGGGCGGTTCTGTCCTCCGCCCACGCCGCGAGGGCCGCGGCGAGCCGCGGGTCGGCGGTGCCGTCGTCTTCGGAGAAACCGGGGTCCGGGATGTTCTTGAGCGCCACGCCCCGAGCCTAGCCGCCGGGCCGGTGCGCCCGGTCCGCCGGGTGTCAGCCGGGGCGGTGGGCGCGCCGGAGCACGACGGCGGTGAGGAGCAGCAGGGCGCCGAGGCCGCCGAGGAGCGGGGCGAGCAGGCCGAAGGAGCGGGGCTCCTCGGCGGGGGCGGTGGGGCCGGGGCCGAAGTAGCGCCCCCGGTAGCCGGCGGCGGTGTCCTTCGGGTCGCCGCCCTTCAGCCGGGCGCCCGCCTCGATGGCCGCGGCCGGGTCGACCGTCCCGTATCCCTTGGCGTCGCTGCGGCCGCCCTCCGGCCGGCTGCGCGCGGTGTCGATGAGCAGGGTCTTGATCCGGGCCGGGGTGAGGTCGGGGTGGGCGGCCCGGACGAGGGCGACGGCCCCGGAGACGAACGCGGCGGCGGCGCTGGTGCCCCAGCCCTCGTAGTAGCGGCGGTCGGGGTCGGCGATGACGATGTCGACGCCGGGGGCGCTGACGGTGGCGTACCAGCGGCGGGTGGAGAAGGAGGCGTGGGTCCCGTAGCGGTCGACGGCGGTCACGGCGATGACGCCGGGGTAGGCCGCGGGGTACGAGATGTGGTCGCCCTTCTCGCCGCCGTTGCCGGCGGAGGCGACGACGGCGACCCCCTTGGCGAGGGCGTACTGGACGGCGGCGTCCTCGCCCGCGTCGGGGTGGGCGGACTCGGAGTCGTCGCCGAGGGAGAGGTTGATGACGTCGGCGCCGTGGTCGGCGGCCCAGCGGATCCCCTGGGCGAGGGCGGTGCCGCGGCTCTTGCGGGCCTTGTCGCGGGCCTTGTCGCGGGACTCCAGGATGACCCGTACGGGCAGGATCCCGGCCTCGGGCGCGATGCCGAGCACACCGTCCCGGCCGTCGGGGCCGTGGCCGTGTCCGGCGATGATCCCGGCCATGGCGGTGCCGTGCCGGGCCCAGGCGCCGTCGCCCCGGGAGGCGCCGAAGCCGATGAGGTCGTGGCCGGGCAGGACGGAGCCTTCGAGGTCGGGGTGCTCGGCGTCGACGCCGGTGTCGAGGACGGCGACGGTGACGCCCCCGCCCCTGGTGGTGCGCCAGGCCTCGGCGGTGTGGAGGGCTTCGAGGCCCCACTGCCGGGCCCGGATGGTGTCGGCGTGGGCGGGCGCGGTGGTGGCGGGCAGGACGGAGAAGGCGGCGGCGAGCAGGAGGGCCGCGCCGCCGCGCGCGTGCCGGCGGGCGGGTCGGGTCACCGGCTCTTCTCCTTCGCGGCGGCGGTGGCGGTCGTGCGCAGCAGGCGTTCGAGGCGTTCGGTGATGCCCTTGGCCTCGTGGCCGAGGCCGGACTGGGCGACGGCGTCGGTGCGGTCCTCGGCCGTGGCCCGGTCGGCGGGCTGGGGGGCGTCGACGGTCCGGCCGTCGGCGAAGCCGGAGACGGCGGTGACGACGACGGGGAGGTCGGCGGGGGCGGCGGCCCACCAGCTCGCGCGCTGCCGGTCGCCGAAGCGGGCGGCGACGGTGGAGGGGCCGGGGAGGGCCGGGGGGACGTCCTGGCCGAGGCGGGCGGTGAGGCCCTGGCCGAGGGCGCGCTGCGCGGCGGCGTCGGCGCGGGTGAAGACGAGGCCGACGGTGATCACGCTGCTGGCGGTGGCGTCGGTGTACGTGGCGCGCAGGACGCGTTCGCAGCCGAGCGGCTCGACGGTGGCGAGCAGGCGCTCGGCGAGGACGGCGGACGAGCAGGGGGCGTCCGGGGCGACGACGATCCGGGTCCAGGTGCGTCCGGCTCCGCCGGGGCCGGCGTGGGGGCCGTCGAGGGTGCGGGGGAAGAGGGTGTCGACGGGGGCGTTGTGCCAGAGCTCCCGGGCCTCGGCGTACCCGGCGGGCTCGGCGGGCTTCCCGGGCTCGGAGGTCGCCAGCCACACCCCGGCGAGGGCGCCGCCGATGAGCCCGAATCCGAGCACGGCGCAGGCGGCGACCGCGGCCGTCCGCCCGGCGCTCCTCCGGTCCCGGACGGGCCGCAGCCGCGTGGTGATCTCGACGGGCGCCTCGGGCGGCAGGACGTGGCCGGTGGTGTGGGCGGGGACACGGCCGTACGACGGTGGTGCGAAGTCGGCGGGCGCGGGCGTGGGCCGGACCACCGGGCCCGGCGGGGGCGCGGGGCGGGTGGCCGACGGCTGGGCCGGTACGGCCGCCGGACGCGCCGGGGCGGGGAACGCGGGCGTCCGAGGGGGCGGGGCGGCGGCCCGGGACGGAGCGAGCGGCCCGGACGCGGAGGGCGGCGACGACGGCCGGGGCGGTGTCGCCTGCGGCGGCGCGGATGCCGGGTGTGCCGGGGCGGACGGGCCCTGTGCAGGGCGCGCCGGGCCCGGCGGGGGCGGCGGTGGTGTGGGACCCGTGGGACGGATCGCGCGGAGACGGGCCGTCGTCTCGACGGCGGGCAGGTCGACGGCGCCGGTCGCCGGGCGGGCGGGGGCGGAGGCCCCGGCCGTCACCGGGCGGGCGGGAACGGAGGCCCCGGCCGTCACCGGACGGGCGGGAACGGAAGTGCCGGGTGCCGGGGGGCGGCCGGGGGTGGAGGTGCCGGAGGCCGGAGGGCTGGTGGGAGCCGGGATCCCCGAGGCCGCCGGGCGGTCGGCGGTGACGCCTCCGGAGGCCCCGGGGGCCGACGAGCCGGTGGAAGCGGAGGTCCCGGAGGCTTCGGGCGCCGACGGACGGGTGGGAGCGGAGGTGCCGGGGGCCGGAGGGCGGCCGGCGGCAGTTCCCGAGGGCCCGGAGGCCGGCGGGTGGCCGGCGGCAGTTTCCGAGGGCCCGGGGGCCGGCGGGCCGGCGGCGGTGGAGGCGCCGGGAGCTTCGGTGGGGGTTCCTGCCGTGTCGGGGGGCGGCGGGAGGAGGAGTTCGGTGATGCGGGAGGGCGTGGGACGGTGCTCGCTGGTCATCCCCGTCTCCCGCTCGTGTCGACAATGCCCGTCACTCTACGGGCTGTTCCCCGCCGCACGGGAACTCAGGGGCTACCCACCCGTAAACCTGTCTGGCAAGCTCGGGCCATGACTCCCCGTGCCGGCGACCGGGCCCGTTACGACCGGGCCACCGCTCACCTCGACGCGCCCGTGGCGATCGTCGACCTCGAAGCCTTCGACGCCAACGCGGCGGACCTCGTGCGCCGGGCCGGGGGCAAGCCCGTACGCGTGGCGAGCAAGTCCGTGCGGTGCCGGGCGCTCATGGAGCGGGCGCTCGCCCGGGAGGGCTTCGCCGGGATCATGTCGTTCACGCTCGACGAGTCGCTGTGGCTGGCGCGCGCCGGGTTCGAGGACGTCCTGCTCGCGTACCCGTCGGCGGACCGCGCCGGGTTCGGGGAGCTGGCGCGGGACCCGAAGCTCGCCGCCGCCGTGACCGTGATGGTGGACGACGTGGCGCAGCTCGATCTGATCGACGCCTCCCGCGCGGGCGGGACGGAGGAGGTCCGGGTCTGCCTGGAGCTGGACACGGCGCTCCGCCTGCTCGGCGGCCGGATCCGGATCGGCGCCCGCCGCTCCCCGCTGCGGGAGCCCGCCGAGCTGGCGGAGCTGGCCCGCTCGGTGGGGCGGCGGCCGGGGTTCCGGCTGGTCGGGATCATGGCGTACGAGGGGCACGTCGCGGGGGTCGGGGACGCGGTCGCGGGCCGGCCGCTGCGGTCACGGGCGGTCCGGCTGATGCAGTCCGCCGCCCGCAGGGAGCTGGCGGAGCGCCGGGCGGCCGTGGTGCGGGCCGTGCGGGCGGTGGCGCCGGACCTGGAGTTCGTGAACGGCGGCGGCACCGGCAGCGTGCAGCACACGGCCGCCGAGGACGCGGTGACGGAGATCGCCGCCGGTTCGGGGCTCTTCGTGCCGTGCCTCTTCGACAACTACACGTCCTTCAGCGGCCGGCCGGCCGCGCTCTTCGCGCAGCCCGTGGTCCGGCGGCCGGGCGTGGGCGTGGTGACCGTGCTCGGCGGCGGCTACCCGGCTTCCGGGGTGGCGGGCCGGGACCGGCTGCCCGTGCCGTACCTGCCGGAGGGGCTGCGGTACGACCCGCAGGAGGGGGCGGGCGAGGTGCAGACCCCGCTGCTCGGCTCGCCGGCCGACGACCTGCGGATCGGCGACAAGGTGTGGTTCCGGCACGCGAAGGCCGGCGAGCTGTGCGAGCGGTTCGAGAGCCTGCGCCTGATCGAGGGCGACCGGATCACGGCGACCGTGCCGACGTACCGGGGCGAGGGCCACACCTTCCTGTAGCCCACGGCTAGTACACCGTGTCCTCCTGGTCCGGGATCACGCTGCCGTCGGTCCGGCGGACCGGCCGCGCGGTGCCGTCGCCCGCCGTGTAGCCCGTGGTGGCGCAGGGGTACGGGGTGGTCTTCCGGGCCTTCGGCTCGATGAACACGGGGTTCACGAGCCAGCGCCCGTCGCCGTTCTCGTACGCCCGGCACATCAGCTCGTTCTTGTTGCGGTTGAGGACCAGGCGGAGGCCTGTGGCGTCCCGCAGGAAGGTGACGTCGGTGTCGGAGTCCCCGGCGGCGAGGACCTGGCGGCGGGAGGCGGGCTGGACGCGTTCGGCGGCGGGGCCCCGGACGCCGAGGATCTCCCGGTTGATCCAGCAGCGCTTGCCGTCGATGTAGGTGATCATCGTGTCCTCGCCGTCCCGGACGGTGCCGCAGCCCTGGAAGTGGGCGGTGAGCCGGCCGTGTTCGGTGGTGTTGCGGATGCCGATCGCGTGCGAGGGGTCGATGCCGGCGCCCCGGGCCCAGACGTCGACGACGGGCTCGGGCGAGGCGGAGACGATCCAGACGTCGAAGCCGGCCCGCCGGAGGGTGTCAATCAGGTCGCGCTGCTGGTCGTAGTGGCGGACCCAGCCGGTGACCCGGGCGGTGCCGACCCGCTGGGTGGCGCCCTGCGGGGCGGCGAGGTTCTCGGCGCGGGCGGCGGCCGCGAAGGACTCGACCTCGCGGACGGTCCAGCCGCGCAGGAGCTGGGCCAGCCAGGCGTACTGGGGTTCCGTGCGGCGGTGGTCGAAACCGGCGAAGGCGGCCCTGCCGCCGGTGGTGGCGCCGTCGGAGTAGACGGAGCGGATCTCGTCGGCGCAGCGGACGTCGGTGGCGGTGGGCAGGGTGCGCACGCCGGTGGGACAGGCGGCGCGCAGGGCGGTCGCGGCGGCGGGGGTGAGGTGGCGGCTGGTGGTGGACCAGTCGTCGTTCCGGGGCGGGCGGACGCGGTCGTTGCGCAGGAGCCAGTAGAGGGTGGCGTCGCCGACGTCGTTCTTGATGACGGTGTTGTCCCAGTCGAAGACGGCGACGGGCTTCTTCCCCTTCGTCCTCCCGTCGGCGCAGTGGTCGGCGATCAGGCGGTCGAGCCGGGCCTTGTTGTCGCCGTACCAGCCGGCGGAGACGCCGAGGGTGGGGCACGGGCGGTGCTTCGCCTGTGCCGGGGCGGCGGAGACGAGCGTGGTCGCGGCGAGGGCGAGCGCGGCGACGGCGGCGGACGTACGGGATCGGCGGTTCACGGGCACGCTCCTGGAGGTACGCGGGCGGTGGAGGTACGCGGACAGCCGGGCGCCTTGCGACGCCCGGCTGCCGGGGGTGGGGAAAGCGGGGGCTTAGAGGGGGGTGACGTACGCGCCCGCGATGCCGCCGTCCACGAGGAAGTCGGTGGCGTTGACGAAGGAGGAGTCGTCGCTGGCGAGGAAGGCGACGGCGGCGGCGATCTCGTCGGCCTCGGCGAAGCGGCCGACGGGGATGTGGACGAGGCGGCGGGCGGCCCGCTCGGGATCCTTGGCGAACAGCTCTTGGAGGAGCGGGGTGTTGACGGGCCCCGGGCACAGCGCGTTGACGCGGATGCCCTCGCGGGCGAACTGGACGCCCAGCTCGCGGGACATGGCGAGCACGCCGCCCTTGGAGGCGGTGTAGGAGATCTGGCTGGTGGCGGCGCCCATGATGGCGACGAAGGAGGCGGTGTTGATGATGGAACCGCGGCCCTGGCGGCGCATGTAGGGCAGGGCGGCCTTGCAGCAGAGGTAGACGGAGGTGAGGTTGACGTCCTGGACGCGCTTCCAGGCCTCCAGGCCGGTCTCCAGGATGGAGTCGTCGTCGGGGGGCGAGATGCCGGCGTTGTTGAAGGCGACGTCGACGGAGCCGTAGGTGTCGTAGGCGGTCTTGAACAGCGCCTCGACCTGCTCGGGGTCGGTGACGTCGACCCGTACGAAGGTGCCGCCGACCTCTTCCGCGGCGGCCTTGCCCGCGGTCTCGTCGATGTCGCCGCAGACGACGTTCGCGCCCTCGGAGGCGAGGCGGCGGGCGGTGGCGAGGCCGATGCCGCTGCCGGCGCCGGTGATGACGGCGGTGCGGCCGACCAGACGGCGGCAGATGATCTCTTCGGTGGTCATGCGGTTCAGGCCTCCGTGCTGAGGAAGACGTTCTTGGTTTCGGTGAAGGCGGTCAGGGCGTCGGGGCCGAGTTCGCGGCCGAGGCCGGACTGCTGGTAGCCGCCGAACGGGGTCCAGTAGCGGACGCTGGAGTGGGAGTTGACGGAGAGGTTGCCGGCGCGGACGGCGCGGGAGACGCGCAGGGCGCGGCCGACGTCCCGGGTCCAGATCGAGCCGGACAGGCCGTACTCGGTGGCGTTGGCGAGGCGGACCGCGTCGGCCTCGTCCTCGAAGGGGAGGACGACGGCGACGGGTCCGAAGACCTCGTCGACGGCGCAGGGGGCGTCCTCGGGAAGGCCGGTGAGGACGGTCGGCGGGAACCAGAAGCCGGGGCCCTCGGGTGCCTTGCCCCGGACCCCTTCGAGGGTGTCGGGGACGTAGGAGCGGACGCGGTCGAGCTGGGCGCGGGAGATGAGCGGGCCCATCTGGGTGCGCTCGTCGGAGGGGTCGCCGACGACGATCTCCTCGATCGCGGGGGTGAGCAGCTCCAGGAAGCGGTCGTACGCGCTGCGCTGGACGAGGATGCGGGTGCGGGCGCAGCAGTCCTGGCCGCTGTTGTCGAGGAAGGACATGGGGGCGGCGGCGGCCGCGGCTTCGAGGTCCGCGTCGGCGAAGACGACGTTGGGGCTCTTGCCGCCGAGTTCGAGGGTGACCCGCTTCACCCGCTCGGCGCACTTGGCCATGATGGACTTGCCGACCCGCGTGGAGCCGGTGAAGACGATCTTGGCGACGCCGGGGTGTTCGACGAGGGCGTTCCCGGCGACCGGGCCGGTGCCGGGGAGGACCTGGAAGAGTCCCTCGGGCAGGCCCGCCTCCAGGGCGAGTTCGGCGAGGCGGAGCGCGGTGAGCGGGGTGGTCTCGGCCGGCTTGAGGAGCACGGCGTTGCCGGCGGCGAGGGCGGGCGCGGTGGCCCAGGCGGCGATCGGCATGGGGAAGTTCCAGGGGGCGATGACGCCGACGACCCCGAGGGGTTCGAGGATCGTGACGTCGAGGCCGCCGGCCACCGGGATCTGGCGCCCGTTGAGGCGTTCCACTCCCCCGGCGGAGAAGTCGAGCAGGTCGCGGACGTTGCCGGCCTCCCAGCGGGCGTTGCCGATGGTGTGGCCCGCCTCGGTGACCTCCAACCGGGCCAGTTCCTCGACGTGTTCGTCGACGGCGGCGGCGAAGCGGCGGAGGAGCCGGGCGCGGTCGGCGGGCGCGGCGGCGGCCCAGCCGCGCTGGGCGGCGGCGGCCCGGGCGACGGCGGCGTCGACGTCGGCGGGGGTGGCTTCGGGGACGTCGGCGACGTGTTCCTCGGTCGCCGGGTTCAGTACCTGGAGCAACTCTTTCCTCACAAGCGTTCGAAGGAGCGGCGCAGTTCCCAGTCGGTCACCGCGGCGTCGAAGGCGTCGAGTTCGACGCGGGCCATGTTGCGGTAGTGGGCGACGACCTCGGGGCCGAAGGCGGCCTTGGCGATCTCGCTGGTCTCCCAGAGTTCGGCGGCCTCGCGCAGGGTGGTGGGGACGTGGGCGTACCCGGCGGTGTAGGCGTTCCCCGTACAGGGCTCGGGCAGTTCGAGGCGCTGCTCGATGCCGTGGAGTCCGGCGGCGACCAGGCCGGCGACGGCGAGGTAGGGGTTGACGTCGCCGCCGGGGAGGCGGTTCTCGAAGCGGGTGGAGCGTCCGTGGCCGACGACCCGGAGGGCGCAGGTGCGGTTGTCGTGGCCCCAGGCGACGGCGGTGGGGGCGAAGGAGCCGGGCTGGAAGCGCTTGTAGGAGTTGATGTTGGGGGCGTAGAGGAGGGAGAAGTCGCGGAGGGCGGCGAGCTGTCCGGCGAGGAAGTGCCGCATGGTCGCGGACATGCCGTGCTCGTCGTCCCCGGCCATCACGTTCTCCCCGTCGGCGTTCTGGAGGGAGAGGTGGATGTGGCAGGAGTTGCCCTCGCGCTCGTTGTACTTCGCCATGAAGGTGAGCGAGCAGCCTTCCTGGGCGGCGATCTCCTTGGCGCCGGTCTTGTAGACGGCGTGCCGGTCGCAGGTGACGAGGGCCTCGTCGTACTTGAAGGCGATCTCGTGCTGTCCGGGGTTGCACTCGCCCTTGGCGGACTCGACGGTCAGTCCGGCGGCGGTCATCTCGTTGCGGATGCGGCGCAGGAGGGGTTCGACGCGTCCGGTGCCGAGGACGGAGTAGTCGACGTTGTACTGGTTGACGGGGGTGAGGCCGCGGTAGTTGGCGTCCCAGGCCTGCTCGTAGGTGTCCTTGAAGACGATGAACTCCAGCTCGGTGCCGACGTGGGCGGTGAGCCCGTGCTCCGCGAGGCGTTCGAGCTGGCGGCGCAGGATCTGGCGGGGCGCGGCGGTGACGGGGGTGCCGTCGCCCCAGGCGAGGTCGGCCGTCACCATGGCGGTGGCCTCGTTCCAGGGGACGCGGCGGAGGGTGGTGAGGTCGGGGTGCATGGCGAAGTCGCCGTAGCCGCGGTCCCAGGAGGACATCTCGTAGCCGTCGACGGTGTTCATCTCGGTGTCGACGGCCAGGAGGTAGTTGCAGCCCTCGGTGCCGTGGCCGAGGACGTCGTCCAGGAAGAACTGCGCGGCGAACCTCTTGCCCTGGAGCCTGCCCTGCATGTCGGGGAAGGCGAGGACTACGGTGTCGATCTCGCCGCTCGCGACGAGGGCGCGCAGCTCCTCGACGTCGAGCGGGGGTGTGCGGTCTGCCACGGGATTGCTCCTCCTTCGGCCTGCCGGGAGCCATAAGGTATTGCGGAAGACCATTGCTTGGGAAGTACCGGCGGAAAGGAAACGAGAACGTGGCCAGTACGAGTGGACCGGCGGACCGGCTGACGCCCGTGCTGCGGCCGGTGCGGGCGGGCAACGGGTTCGAGGAGGCCCTGGAGCAGATCCTCCAGGTGGTGCGGCTCGGCCTGGTGCCGGACGGGGAGCGGCTGCCCGCCGAGCGGGAGCTGGCCGACCGGATGGGGATCAGCCGGGTGACCCTGCGCGAGGTCCTCAAGGTCCTCCAGGAGCAGGGGCTCGTGGAGAGCCGGCGCGGCCGGTACGGCGGGACGTTCGTGCTGCCCCGGGTCCGGACGGGCGACGAGGACGAGCTGCGCCGCCGGATCGCCTCGGTCGACATGGAGGACACCCTGCGCTTCCGTGAGGTCCTGGAGGTGGGGGCCGCCGGGCTGTGCGCGGCCCACGGCCTCGACGCGGCGGGCGCCGGGCGGCTGCGGTCCGCCCTCGCGGCGACCCACGACGCCCCGCTCGGCGACTATCGGCGCCAGGACACCCTGCTCCACCTCACGCTCGCGGAGCTGTCCGGCTCGCCGACACTGACGGCGCAGTACGCGGCGGTCCGGGCGACGGTGAACGACCTGCTCGACTGCATCCCGCTGCTCGTGCGGAACCTGGAGCACTCCCAGCACCAGCACACCGCGCTCGTGGAGGCGGTGCTCGACGGGGACGCGGACGCGGCGCGCGAGGTGATGCGGGAGCACTGCGCGGGCACGGCGGCGCTGCTGCGGGGCTTCCTGACGTGAACGGCGCCCGGGCCGCACGAAGGGCCCCCGTAACCCGAAAGTAACGCACGGGGGTTGCGTTCCCGCGGGAGCGGCGCAAAGGTATGGCCTCAATCCATTGGGCCCGTTGCGGGGAGCTGACGCTGCCATGACGCTCGAAGACACGACCGGGAGCACGTCCGGGAAGACACCCGGGGGCGGGAAGACACCCGGGGGCGGCGCCCCGGAAGACGACTATCTGGAACGGCGCACGCTGCGCCGCGGCAGCGCCGGCTGGCTGCTGCTCACCGGCCTCGGCGTCGCCTACGTCGTCTCCGGGGACTTCTCCGGCTGGAACATCGGCCTGTCGAAGGGCGGCTTCGGCGGACTCGCCGTCGCCACCGTCCTGATGGGCGCGATGTACGCCTGTCTGGTCTTCGCGCTCGCCGAACTGTCCGCCATCCTGCCCACCGCGGGCGGCGGCTACGGCTTCGCCCGCCGGGCGCTCGGCACCTGGGGCGGCTTCCTCACCGGCACCGCGATCCTCATCGAGTACGTCCTCGCCCCCGCGGCGATCTCGATCTTCATCGGCGACTACGTCGAGTCGCTCGGGCTCTTCGGCCTGGAGTCCGGCTGGCCGGTCTATCTGGTCTGCTTCGCGCTCTTCATCGGGATCCACCTGTGGGGCGTGGGCGAGGCGCTGCGGTTCAGCCTGGTCGTGACGGCGATCGCGGTCGCGGCCCTGGTCGTCTTCGCGCTCGGCGCGCTCACCGACTTCCACGTGGACGGCCTGAACGACATCCCGGTGGACGGCGAGGCGTTCGGCTCGAACTCCTGGCTGCCGTTCGGCCTGCTCGGGATCTGGGCCGCGTTCCCCTTCGGCATGTGGTTCTTCCTCGGCGTCGAGGGCGTGCCGCTGGCCGCCGAGGAGGCGAAGGACCCGGTCCGGTCGATGCCGAGGGCGCTGGCGATCTCGCTCGGCGTCCTGGTGCTGCTCGCCGTCATGACCTTCTTCGCCGCCACCGGGGCGCGCGGCGCAGCCGCCGTCCAGGAGGCGGGGAACCCGCTGGTCGTGGCGCTCCAGGGCGACGGGGAGCCGACGGCGCTCAGCCGGTTCGTGAACTACGCGGGCCTGGCCGGTCTGGTCGCCTCCTTCTTCTCGCTCATCTACGCCGGCTCGCGCCAGCTCTTCGCCCTCTCCCGGGCGGGCTACCTGCCCCGCTTCCTCTCCCTGACCAGCCGCCGCAAGTCGCCCTACCTGGGACTCCTCATCCCGGGCGCGATCGGCTTCGCCCTCGCGGCCGGGACCGGGAACGGGGCGCGGATGCTGAACATCGCGGTCTTCGGCGCCACCATCTCGTACGCCCTGATGGCGCTCTCGCACATCGTGCTGCGCCGCCGCGAGCCGCACCTGCACCGGCCGTACCGCACGCCCGGCGGGATCGCGACCTCGTCGACCGCCTTCGTCCTGGCCCTGTCGGCCCTGGTGGCGACCTTCCTGGTGGACCGGACGGCGGCGCTCATGGCGCTCGGGGTGTACGTGATCGCCCTCGCCTACTTCGCGTTCTACAGTCGGCACCACCTGGTGGCGAAGGCGCCCGAGGAGGAGTTCGCGGCGCTCGCCGCGGCCGAGGCCGAACTCGAACGCGGCTGACGTCGTCCCGACCCCCTTGGAGGAACTGTCGTGTCCGAGCCGCTCATCGGCGTGACCACCTATCTGAACCGGGCCCGCTGGGGCGTGTGGGACATGGAGGCGGCGCTGCTCCCCTCCGCGTACCCCCGGCTCGTACGGGAGGGCGGGGGGCTCGCGGTGATGCTCCCGCCGGACGGGCCGGCCGCCGCCGCGGCGGTCGTGGCCCGGCTCGACGGCCTGGTCGTGGCGGGCGGGGCGGACGTGGAGCCCGTACGGTACGGGGCCGAGCCCGACCCCCGTACCGGCCCCCCGGCCAGGGAGCGGGACGCCTGGGAGCTGGCCCTGATCGACGCGGCCCTCGCCTCCGGCACCCCGCTCCTGGGCATCTGCCGGGGGATGCAGCTGCTCAACGTGGCCCTCGGGGGCACGCTGGTCCAGCACCTGGACGGGCACGCGGAGGCGGTCGGGGTGATCGGCCGGCACAAGGTCGAGCCGGTGCCGGGCACCCTCTACGCCTCCCTGGTCCCGGAGCCCGCCGAGGTCCCGACCTACCACCACCAGGCCGTGGACCGGCTGGGCGCGGGGCTCGCGGCCTCGGCCCACGCGGAGGACGGCACGGTGGAGGCGGTGGAGCTGACCGTCCCGGCCTGGGCCCTCGGCGTGCAGTGGCACCCGGAGATGGGCGAGGACACGCGCGTGATGCGGGGACTGGTCAAAGCGGCGGCGGCCCGTGGACGTACCTGATCAGGCGGCCGCGCGGGCGGCGAGCACCGTGCGGTCGCCGCGCATCAGGAGGGCGTAGAGGGCGGCGGAGACGCCCATGCCGACGGGCAGGGAGAGGTCGAGGCCGCCGAGGGCGGTGGCCACGGGCCCGGTGTAGAGGGTGTCGACGCAGAGGGACGCGGCGGCGACGCCGACGACGAGGGCGAGCGCCCCGGCCCGGTTGACGCCGGCGGTGTACCAGAAGGGGCCGCCGGGGGTCTCGTCGGAGAGCGCGACGCCGTCGTAGCGGCAGCGGCGCAGCAGGACGTCGGTGGCGTACACGGCCATGAGCGGGCCGACCAGGACGGTGATCATCTGGAGGGCGTTGCTGACGGTCTCCAGGAAGTGGGAGACGAGCACGCCGTACAGGGTCAGGGCGACGGCCACGGCGCCGTCGAGCAGGACGCTGACGGAGCGGCGGACGCGCAGGCCGACGGCCTGGAGGGCGAGTCCGGCGCTGTAGGCGGTCAGGGCGTTGATGGCGATGGTGCCGAGGACCAGGGCGAGCAGGAAGACCGGCACGAACCAGCTGGGCAGGATCTCCTGGAGCGCGGTCTGCGGGTCGGTCATGTCGACGGCGGTGGCCGCGAGGGCGCCGAGCGCACAGACGACGACGCTGGGCAGGAAGGCGCCGAGGGCGGTCCAGCCGACGATCGCCCCCTTGGAGGCGGTGCGGGGCAGGTAGCGGGAGAAGTCGGCGCTCGTGGTGTACGAGAGCGGGCCCGAGGCGATCATCGTGGTGCCCGCCAGGAGCAGCGACCACAGCTCGGTGCCGGAGAGGCGGGCGGCGGGGGCGTACGAGAAGTCGGCGTGCCGCAGGACGGCGAACGCGACGACGGCGAAGGCCGCGGCGAGGACGAGCGTGATCGGCAGGTACAGCTTGATGATCAGGCCGTGCCCGTAGACGCTGATGACCAGCGTGAGGGCGGCGATCACCACGACGACGGCCACCTCGACGGGGACGGTGACCGCGACGCCGGTCCTCTCCACGAGCGCGAAGGCGGCGGTGGCCGCGGCGGCCAGGTTGAGGGCGAAGTAGCAGACGGAGACCAGCCAGCCGCCGATCGCGTTGTTCACGCGGTTGCCGAGGACGCCGTAGACGGCCCGGGTGATCACCTCGCTGGGCGCGCCGGCGGCCGGGCCCGAGGTGGCGAGCAGTCCCGTGAGGACCCAGAAGAGGTTGCCCACGACGATCACGCCGAGGGCCTGCCAGAGGCTCAGGCCCATGAGGACGAGGGCGCCGCCGATGACCAGGCTCAGGTAGTTGACGTTCGCCGCGGCCCACACCGAGAAGAGTTCGCGGGGGTGTCCGTGGCGCTCCTCGTCGGGGATGTGGTCGATGCCGTGGGCCTCGATGCGGCCGGGCCGGTCGGCGGCCGGAGGGGTGACCTGAGCGGCCCGGGGAGCCGGGTTCTGGTCGGGGAACGTGGAAGCCATGCGGCCCTCCGGAAGCGTGTGGTGCCCACCTGGTTGCTTATTGGTCGCACACTCAATAGCATCCCCGGTATGTCGTCAAGCGTCGAGCGCAAGCGCGTTCGGAAAACTCCGGAAGCCCGGCGGGCGGAGATCGTGGAGACCGCGGCCCGGGTCGCCCTGACCGAGGGCCTGGAATGCGTCACCCTGCGGCGGATCGCCGAGGAGCTGGCCGTGCGGCCGGGCCTGATCAGCCACTACTTCCCCTCGGCGGAGGAGCTGGTGGCCGAGGCGTTCGCCGTGGCCTCCACCGGCGAGCTCGACTCCCTGCTGCCCGCCGAGCGGCCGCACGGCACCCCCGCGCAGTACCTCGCGCGCTACTTCGCCCTCTCGGCCGGAGAGGCGTACGACGACATCAGCCGCCTGTGGATCAACGCCCGGCACCTCAGCCGCTACCGGCCCGTGCTGCGCGACCGGGTCGCCGAGCAGGAGCGCGCCTCCGACGACCGCCTCGAAGGGCTCATCCGCGAGGGCGTCGAGCGGGGCGAGTTCCGCACGGACGACCCGCGCACCGCGGCCATCCAGATCCTGGTCGTCCTCGACGGCCTCGGCGCCCACGCCAACACCGACCGGACCGACCGGCCGGAGGCGGTGACCCGGATGGCCGTCACCACGGCGGAACGCGCCCTCGGCCTGGCGGCCGGGACGCTGACGGGGACGCCGCTGCCGGTCGTACCGGACTGAGCCGCCGGTCGCGTCCCCACGCGCCCCGTCCCCCGCACCCGTCTGTACTCGTACTCGTACCGCCGAAGAACTGCCCCGCACCCCCTGGAGCCACCCGTGCGCACCCGTCTCGTCCTGCTCTCCGCCCGTCTGCTCGACCCCGGTACGGGGGCGTTCCTGCCGGAGACCGCGCTCGCCGTGTCCGAGGACGGCCGGATCGCGGCCCTGGGCGACGACCGCGAGATGCGCGCGCTCGCCGGGCCGGCCACCACCGTGGCCGACCTCGGGGGGGCCGTCGTCACCCCCGGGCTCGTCGACGGCCACGTGCACCCCGTCAGCGGCGCCGAGCTGACGCACGGCCTCGACCTGTCGTACTGCGCCGACCTCGACGACGTGCGGGGGGCCCTCGCCCGCGAGGTGCGGACCCTGGAGCGCGGGGCGTGGCTGTTCGGCTGGGGCCTCGACCCGAACGTCTTCGGCGGCCACCCCGTGGACACCACCCCCTTCGAATCCGTCCTCGACGGGGTGCCCGCCTTCCTGCTGCTCTTCGACGCCCACTCGGCCCTCGCCAGCCGCCGGGCCCTCGAACTCGCCGGGGTCGACGGCCCCCGCACCTTCGACCAGGCCTCCGCCGAGGTCGTCTGCGACGCCGACGGACGCCCCACCGGCCTCCTCCAGGAGGACGCCGCCTGCGAGCTGGTCGAGCGGGTCGCGCCGAAGCCGACGCGCGAGGAGAGCCGGGAGCGGCTGGCGGCCGCGCTGCGCTCCATGGCCGCCACGGGCCTGACCGGCGGCCACGCCATGGACGCCAACGGCGACAGCCTCGCCCTGTACGGAGAGCTCGACGCGGCCGGTGAGCTGCCGCTGCGGCTGCGGGTGGCGCCCTGGTGCCAGCCCGGCACCGACGCCGACGGCGTGCGCGAGCTGATCGGGCGGCAGGGCACCGGCGGGGCGCTGTGGCGGGTCGCCGGCGTGAAGCTCTTCATGGACGGCACCATCGACAACGGCACCGCGTGGCTGGAGCGGCCCGACTGCCACGGCGAGTCCACGCACGCCTTCTGGCCGGACCCCGAGGCGTACACCCGGATCGTCGGCGAGCTGCACCGGGCGGGCGTGCCCACCGCGACGCACGCCATCGGGGACGCGGCCGTCCGGCACGTCCTCGACTCCGTCGGGAAGGCGCGCGCCTCGGGCGGCGGAGGGGTGCGGCACCGGGTCGAGCACATCGAGACCGTCCCGGACGACACCCTGCGCCGCTTCGCGGAGCTGGGCGTCCTCGCCTCCATGCAGCCCACCCACTGCTGCGACTTCACCCGCGCCGACCACACCGACAACTGGTCGCGCCGGCTCGGCGAGGAGCGCGCCTCGCGCGCGTGGCGCTGCCGGGACCTGCTGGACTCCGGGGCGACCGTGGTCCTCGGCTCGGACTGGCCGATCGCGCCGTTCCCGCCGCTCGGCGTGATGGCCGGGGCCCGGCACCGGCGCCCGAGCCGCGACCTCGGGCAGGCGCCGCACGGCCCCGAGCAGGCCCTGACGCCGCTGGAGGCGCTGCGGGGCCTGACGACGGCCCCGGCGTACGCGGCGGGCGAGGAGCACGAGGCGGGCCGGATCGCCCTCGGCCACCGCGCCGACCTGGCCGTCTTCGGCGGCGACCCGCTGACCACGGCCGCGACGGACCTGCCGGACCTGCCGGTGCTGCTGACGGTCCTCGACGGGCGGATCACCCACCGGGCGGCGAGCGTCTGATCAGCGACCCCTCAGCGCCCCCTCAGCGCCCCCGGGACAGGTCGCCGGGCAGGTCGCCGGGCAGGTCGCGGGTCAGGGAGAGCAGGTCCCGGGCCGGGCCCGTGGGGCGGTGGCCGGCGGGCCAGACGGCCCGCAGGTCCCGGCGGAGGAGCACCCCTTCGACCGGGACGGCGACCAGGCGGCGGGAGGCCAGCTCCTCGGTGATCGCGAGTTCGCTGAGGACGGCCGGGCCCGCCCCGCTGACGGCGGCGGCCTTCACCGCGGTCGTGGAGGCGAGTTCGAGGAGCGGTCGCGCGAGGCCGCCGTGGGCGGCGAGGGCCGCGTCGAGGACCTGCCGGGTGCCCGAGCCGCGCTCCCGCAGCACCAGCGGGGTCGCGGCCAGCTCCGCCGGGTCCAGCGGGGCGCGGCGGCGGGCCCACGGGTGCGAGGGGGCGGCGACGACCGCGAGCCGGTCGCGGGCGACGACCACGCCGTCGAGGCCGTCCGGCACGGCGAGGCCCTCCACGAAGCCGACGTCGGCGTCGCCCGCGAAGAGGCGTTCCGCGACGGCCGCCGAGTTCCCGGCCTGGAGCGACACGGCGGTGTCGGGGCGTTCGGCGCGCAGGGCGATCAGCCAGCCGGGCAGCAGGTACTCGGCGATCGTCATGGACGCGGCCACCCGTAGCCGCGAGTCGCGCCGTCCGCGCAGGGCCTGCGCTCCGGCGTCGAAGGCCTCCGCCGCCTCCACGATCCGCCGCGCCCAGTCCGTGACGAGGGCGCCCGCGTCGGTGAGCCGGGAGCCGCGCGGCGAACGGTCGACCAGGGCCACCCCCAGCTGCCGTTCCATGGAGCGGATCCGGCTGCTCGCGGCGGGCTGGGTGATCCCGACCTCGCGGGCGGCGGCGCCGAGGCTGCCGTGCCGGGCGACGGCGAGGAGCAGTTCGAGCGCGCCGAGGTCGGGGACGCGGTGGGAGAGGTGGGGCCGGGGCTCCCCGGCCCCACCGGAAGCCACCGGACCACTACGGGCCCCGGAAACCGCGGGACCACCACGACTCGCGGGGCCTCCGACGGGCGGGGGGCCGCCACTGGTCACCGAACCGCCTCCGGCCACCGGACCGCCCCTGGCCACCGGATCTCCTCCAGCCACCGGTCCGTCTCCGACCACCGGATCTCCTCCAGCTATCGGGCCGTCCCCGCCCACCGGACCGTCCCCACCCACCGAACCACCTCCGTCCACCGAACCACCCCCGTCCACCGAACCGCCTCCAGCCACCGGGCTACCCCCCGACGCGGCGCCGCCCGAAGCCGCGCCGCCCGAAGCCGCACCGCCCCGCGTCCCGTTCCCGCCCGTCCCGCCCTCGTGGGCGCCGCCGCCCCGCGTTCCCCTGCTCATAAACCCAGCTTATGACGTCATAGCCGCATGATCCCTGGTCCGGGCGCCGGAACGGGACGACGGTGGAGCCATGGCAAGCGTCGCACCTCCCCGTCCCGCACTCCTCCCCCGCGCCACCACCCCCGGCGCCGGGCCGGGCCTCCGGATCCCCTCCGTCCGTCACCTCGGACCCCACTGGTACGCCTCCGTGATGGGCACGGCGATCGTCGCCACCGCGGGCGCCGCCCTCCCGGTGCACGTCCCCGGTCTCCGTACGGCCTGCGCGGCGGTCTGGGCCCTGTCGCTCGCGATGCTGCTCGTCCTGCTCCCGGCCCGCGCGCTGCACTGGGTCCACCACCGCGACCAGGCCCGCGCCCACCTCCTGGACCCGGCCGTGGCCCCGTTCTACGGCTGCCTCTCGATGGCGCTGCTCGCGGTCGGCGGCGGGGCCCTGGTCGTGGGCCGGGACTGGATCGGGCTCCCGGCGGCCGTCGCGCTCGACACCGTCCTGTTCGGCGCCGGCACGCTGGTCGGCCTGGTGGCGGCCGTGGCCGTCCCGTACCTCATGGTGGTGCGCCACCGGATCGAGGGCGCGTCCCCGGTGTGGCTGCTGCCGGTCGTCGCCCCCATGGTCTCCGCCGCCCTCGGTCCGCTGCTCGTCCCCCACCTGCCCCCGGGGCAGGCCCGGCAGACGCTCCTGATCGCCTGCTACGCGCTCTTCGGCCTCAGCCTGCTCGCCACCCTGCTCGTGCTGCCCCTGGTCTTCGGCCGGCTCGTCACCGGCGGCCCGCCGCCGCTCGCGCTCACCCCCACCCTCTTCCTGGTCCTCGGCCCCCTCGGCCAGTCGACGACCGCCGCGAACAAGTTCGCCGACGCGGCCCCGGGCGTGCTTCCCGAGCCGTACGCGCACGGCTTCGCCGCCTTCGCCGTCCTCTACGGGGTGCCCGTCATGGGCTTCGCGCTGCTGTGGCTGGCGCTCGCCGGGGCGATGACACTGCGGGCGCGCCGCCGGGGCATGGGCTTCGCGATGACCTTCTGGGCGTTCACCTTCCCGGTCGGGACGTGCGTGACCGGCACCGAGGGGCTGGCCGGGCACACCGGTCTGGCCGCCTTCCGGTGGCTGGCGGTCGGTCTGTACGCGTTGCTCGTGGCGGCCTGGCTGGTGGCCGCTCTCCACACCCTGCGCGGGCTCGTCAGCGGCGCGCTGCTCGCAGGGCCCGGGCGAGTCGCTCCGGAGCCTCGGCCAGCGACGGCCCGTACCAGGTGAGCATCCGCCCGTCGACGAGGGCGGCGGCGGTCCCGGGGAAGGCCTCGGGGCCGTCGTCGCGCGTGAAGCGGTAGGGCTCGTCGGGCAGGACGACCAGATCGGGGGCGGTGGCGCGGAGCTCGTCGAGCGGGAGCCGGGGATAGCGCTCGGGGTGGTCCGCGTACGCGTTGCGGACCCCGAGGCGGGCGAGCAGGTCGCCGGCGAAGGTGTCGCGGCCCAGGACCATCCAGGGGCGGCGCCAGATCGGCACGACGGCGGTGAGCGGTGCCTCCGGGCGCAGGGGCGCGACCGCGGCCCAGGCCTCCTCGGCCTCCGCCAGCCAGCGGGGCCTCCGGGGCGCGCCGCAGGCGGCGAGGACCCGTTCCAGCTCGCGCAGGCCCTGGTCGAGGGTGCGGACCTCGGTGACGAGGACGTCGAGCCCGGCGGCCCGCAGGGCGTCGAGGTCGGGGGCGCGGTTCTCCTCCTCGTTGGCGAGGACGAGGTCGGGGCGCAGGGCGGTGATCGCGGGGACGCCGGGGTTCTTGGTGCCGCCGATCCGGACGACGTCGAGACCGGCGGGACGCGTGCACCAGTCGGTGGCGCCGACGAGGGCGCCGGGCAGGGTGACGGCGACGGCCTCGGTGAGGGAGGGCACGAGCGAGACGACCCTCATCGCCGTGCCTCCGAAGCCCTTCCGGCTCCCCGGCCCCTCACTCCTCCTCCGCCTCCACGTGCTCCCCCACGGCCACGACCAGGAGCCGGGTGCCGGGCTCGGTGGCGCGCCAGCGGTGGCGCACCCCGCCGGAGAGGTAGAGGGTGTCCCCCCGGTCGAGCCGGTAGGCGCGGCCCTCGGCCTCGACCTCGGCGGCTCCGTCGGCCACGTAGAGCAGCTCGTCGTTGCGGTGCTGGAACTCGCGGCCCGCGTCCTGCTCGCCGGTGAACTCCAGGGCGTGCAGCTGGTGGCGGCCCCGGACGAGGGAGCGGACGCCCTCGGGCAGGTGGGGGGAGGTCTCCCCGGACCGGACGACGTCGACGGTGCGGGAGGCCTCGGCGACGGCGAGGAGTTCGCCGGTCGTGGTCTCCAGGGCCCCGGCGACGAGTTCGAGGGAGCGGCGGCTGGGGCGGGCCCGGTCGTTCTCGACCTGGCTGAGGAAGGGCACGGAGAGGCCGCTGCGGGAGGCGACGACGGCCAGGGTGAGCTGGAGCGCTCTGCGGCGCCTCTTGACGGCCGCGCCCACGCGGGGCGACTCCTTCTCGTCCATTGTCGGCTCCCTCCCTCTCGCCTCGTGCCCGTCGCGATCCTCGTACCGGTCGGTTACCTGAACCTTACGCAGCTTTGGGGCGGGGTTTCGCGTCGTGCCGAAAAAGGGGCGGTCGCCGGACACGTACGGCGACCACCCCTTTTCGGACGGGAACCGTTCCGGTCCCGTCGGGCGGCTACTGCGGGGTGAGCTTCTCCGCGAGGCCCGGGTTGCGGTCGAGCCAGGTGCGGACGGCCTGCTGCTCCTTGCCCTTGCCGGTCTCCTGGATGACGGCTTCGAGGTCCGTGAGCTGCTTCTCGGACAGCTCGAAGTCCTTCAGCCAGGCGCCGACCTCGGGGTTCTCCTCGGTGAAGCCCTTACGGGCGAGGGTGTGGACTCCGTCACCCTTGCCCCAGCTCCCCTTGGGGTCCTTCAGCTTCTTCAGGTCGTGGGCGGAGTAGGCCCAGTGCGGGGACCAGAGGGTCACGGCGATGGGCTCCTTCCGCTCGTACGCCCGCTTCAGCTCGGCGAGCATGCCGGGCGTGGAGCCGTCGACGACCTTGTACTCGCCCTCCAGGCCGTACTCCTCGAGGACCTTGTCCTTGAGGATGCCCATCATTCCGGCGCTGGGCTCGATGCCGACGATCCGGCCCTTGAACCGCCCCGCCTTGCCCTTGAGGTCGGCGAGGGAGTCGACGCCCTTCACGTACGAGGGGACGGAGAGCTCCAGGGACGTGGGGCCGTACCAGGAGCCGAGGTCCTCCAGCTCGTTCTTGTACTTCTCCCAGTACTGGGCGTGGGTGACCGGGAGCCAGGAGTCGGTCTGGAAGTCGAGCTGTCCGCCGGCCAGGCCGGTGTAGAGCGCGCCGGCCTCCAGCTGCTTGGTGTCGACCTCGTAGCCGCGCCGCTCCAGGAGCTCCTTCCACAGGTACGTGGAGGCGATGCCCTCGTCCCAGGGGATGTAGCCGATGCTGACCTTCTTGCCGTTGCCGCCGGCGTTCCCCGTGCCGGAGCCGGTGCCGAGGAAGCCGGTGCCGCCCGCCACGAGGGCGAGGACGACGACGCCGACGAGGGCGGTGACGGGCTGCGGGCGGTGGGCCCACAGCTTGGCGCCGGGGCGCTTGGCGGTCGCGGCGCGCGCCTTGGCGGCGGCGCGGCGGCCCAGCGGGGAGACCTGGCGGCCGAGGGCGCCGGTCATCCGGTCGAGGTACATGGCGAGGACGACGATGGAGACGCCGGCCTCGAAGCCGAGGCCGATGTCGACGTTGCCGATGGCGCGGTAGACGGCGCCGCCGAGCCCGCCGCCGCCGACCATGCCGGCGATGACGACCATGGACAGGCCCAGCATGATGACCTGGTTGACACCCGCCATGATCGTGGGGAGGGCGAGCGGGAGCTGCACGCGCAGCAGGGTGTTGCGCGGGGTGGTGCCGAACGCCTCGGCGGCCTCGACGAGTTCGCCGTCGACCTGGCGGATGCCGAGCTCGGTCATCCGGACGCCCGGGGGCAGCGCGAAGACGATGGTGGCGATGATGCCGGGGACCACGCCGACGCCGAAGAAGATGATGCCGGGGATCAGGTAGACCATGGCGGGCATGGTCTGCATGAAGTCGAGGACCGGGCGCATGACGGCGCTGACGGTCTTCGAGCGGGCCGCCCAGATGCCGAGCGGCACGGCGATCACCAGGGTGACCAGGGTGGCGACGAGGACGAGGGAGAGCGTCGCCATGGCCTCGTCCCACAGCTGGACGGAGTCGACGAGCGCGAAGCCCGCGAAGGCGAGGAGGCCGGCGGCGAAGCCGCGCAGCCACCAGGCGACGACGGCGAGGATGCCGGCGAACAGCAGCGGCTGGGGCGCGGACAGGACGGCGTCGATGCCGTCGTAGAGGCCGGTGACGCCGGTGGTGACGGCGTCGAAGAGCCAGGAGAACTGGGCCTGGAGCCAGTCGACGGAGCTGTCGACCCACCGGCCGAGGGGCAGCCTAGGCACCGGCGGTCACCTCCTGCCCGTTCTTCGCGGGGACGTTCTCGGCGGCGGCGCCCTTCGTGAGGGGGGTCCGCGCGCCGGAGTCCTCGGCGTCGGTGTCCTTCGCGTTCTCTGCGTTCTCCGCGTTCTCTGCGTTCTCTGCGTTCTCTGCGTTCTCTGCGCCGAGGCCCTTGATGGCCGCGCGCCTGTCCTCGACGCCCTTCGTGGTGACGTCGTTCACGGTGGCGTCGTGCGTGCCGAGGCCGCCCATCACGCCGAGGAGGCGCTCCGGGGACACGGTTCCGAGGACGGTGCCGTCGGGGTCCTCGACGGTCACGGGGTGCGGGGCGCCGGCGGCGACGGCGCACAGGTCCGCGACGAGGGTGTCGGGCCCGACGGACCGGCAGGCGCAGTCGTCCGGGCAGTCGGCCGCGGCGGTGCCCTCCGTCATGACGGCGGAGGCGGTCAGCACCCGGGAGCGGTCGACGTCCTGGATGAAGGAGGCCACGTAGTCGTCGGCGGGACGGACGAGGATGTCCTCGGCGGTGCCGAGCTGGACGATCCTGCCGTCGCGCATGACGGCGATCCGGTCGCCGAGGCGCATGGCCTCGTTGAGGTCGTGGGTGATGAAGACGATGGTCTTCTTCAACTGCTTCTGGAGCACGAGGAGCTGGTCCTGCATGTCGCGGCGGATCAGCGGGTCGAGCGCGCTGAACGACTCGTCCATGAGGAGCAGGTCGGCGTCGGTGGCGAGCGCCCGGGCCAGGCCGACGCGCTGCTGCATGCCGCCGGAGAGCTCGTCGGGCCAGGACTTCTCCCAGCCGGCGAGGCCGCACAGCGCGAGGGCCTCGGCGGCGCGGGCCTCGCGCTCGGCACGGGGCACGCCCTGGACCTCCAGGCCGTAGGCGGCGTTCTCCAGGACGTTCCGGTGCGGGAAGAGCGCGAAGTGCTGGAAGACCATGCTGATCCGGCGGGAGCGGACCGCGCGCAGGTCCCGGGGGGAGAGCGCGGTGAGGTCGTCGCCGTCGAAGAGGACCCGGCCGGCGGTCGGTTCGAGCAGCCCGTTGAGCATGCGCAGGAGCGTGGACTTCCCGGAGCCGGACAGGCCCATCACGACGAAGATCTGGCCGGGCTCGACGACGAAGCCGGCGTCCACGACGGCCGCTGTCGTCCCCTCGGCGCGCAGCTCCTCGCGATCGGCGCCGTCCGCCAGCCTGCGGACGGCTTCGTCGGGTCGTCTGCCGAACACCTTGTACAGGTGGTCGGCCTGGAGCCTGGACACATACACCTCACGGGTAGGAACGAAGAACGGCCCCGCCACCCACGCGAGGCCGGACCGTGGAGCCCGCGGGATCGGCCCGCGCCCCGTCGCGCACGGGATCCTTTCGCCGAATTCCGTACCGGGGTTCACTCCGGGGCCGCGCATGCCCGGGGCCGAAGGTCGCAAACGCAAAGGTGACGGGGGTCACGGGAGAACGGTCCGGAAGTCCCGTTTCCGGTGGTCCCCCGGTGCGCCGCGCCGCGCCATAGGATCGGCCGGGTGACGCGACGTTTGATGCTCCTCGACACCGCCAGCCTCTACTTCCGCGCGTACTTCGGCGTGCCGGACTCCGTCCGGGCCCCCGACGGCACGCCGGTGAACGCCGTGCGCGGGCTGCTCGACTTCATCGGCCGGCTCGTCCAGGACCACCGTCCGGACGACCTGGTGGCCTGCTGGGACGAGGACTGGCGGCCGCGGTGGCGGGTGGACCTGATCCCGTCGTACAAGGCGCACCGGGTGGCCCTGGAGACGGAGACGGGCCCGGACGAGGAGGAGGTGCCGGACACCCTGTCCCCGCAGGTGCCGGTGATCGAGGAGGTCCTGGCGGCGCTCGGCATCGCGCGGATCGGGGCGGCGGGGTACGAGGCGGACGACGTGATCGGGACGCTGGCGGGGCGGGCCGCCGGGCCGGTGGACATCGTCACGGGCGACCGGGACCTGTTCCAGCTGGTGGACGACGCGCGGGAGGTGCGGGTGCTGTACCCGCGCAAGGGCGTCGGCGACTGCGACCTGGTGGACGGCGAGCTGATCCGTACGAAGTACGGGGTGCGGCCCGACCAGTACGCGGACTTCGCGGCGCTGCGCGGCGACGTCAGCGACGGGCTGCCGGGCGTGAAGGGCGTCGGCGAGAAGACTGCGGCGCAGCTGATCACGGAGTACGGGGACCTGGCGGGGGTGCGGGCGGCGGCGGAGGACCCGGCGTCGAGGCTGACCCCGGCCAAGCGGCGCGGGATCGTGGAGGCGGCCGCGTACCTGGACGTGGCGCCGACGGTGGTACGGGTCGCCACCGACGTACCGCTGCCGGAGTTCGACCCGGCCCTCCCCGCGGGGCCCCGCGACCCGGCGGCCCTGGACGCGCTGGTGAAGCGCTGGGGCCTCACCGGCGCGGTGGGACGGCTGCTGCCGGTCCTGGAGCGCTGAACCGGCCGGGCCGGAACCGTACCGTCCGCACGGCGAAGTGCTAGCTTAGGCATACCTAAGTACGCAGAGTCAGGGGAGCACGTCGTGGCAGAGCAGCCGGCCCGCAGGTCACCGAAGGCCACCGAAGCGCGCGTGGTGCACACGGAGCGGATCACTCCGCACATGGTGCGGCTCGTCCTCGGGGGTCCGGGGCTCGACGGCTTCGACGTCGGCGAGTACACCGACCACTACGTGAAGCTGCTCTTCGCCCCCGAGGGCGTCACCTACCCGGAGCCGTTCGACATGGAGCGGATCCGGGAGGAGTACCCCCGGGAGCAGTGGCCGACGACGCGGACCTACACGGTACGGGCCTGGGACCCGGAGCGGCGCGAGCTGACCATCGACTTCGTGGTCCACGGCGACGAGGGCCTCGCGGGCCCGTGGGCGGCGCGCGCCGAGGCGGGCGACACCGTGCGCTTCCTCGGCCCCGGCGGCGGCTACGCCCCGGACGAGGCGGCGGACTGGCACCTGCTCGTGGGCGACGAGAGCGCCCTTCCGGCGATCGCGGCGGCCCTGGAGCGGCTGCCCGCCGGGGCGCGGGCGCACGCCTTCGTGGAGATCGAGGACGCGGCGGAGGAGCAGAAGCTGGAGACGGCGGCGGACCTCGACGTCACGTGGCTCCACCGGGGCGGCCGACCGGTGGGCGAGGCGCTGGTCGAGGCGGTCCGGACGCTGGACTTCCCGGCGGGCGACGTCCACGCCTTCGTCCACGGCGAGGCGGGCTTCGTGAAGGACCTCCGCCGCCACCTGCGCCTGGACCGGGACGTGCCGCGCGAACGCCTGTCGATCTCGGGCTACTGGCGCCTGGGCAAGACGGACGAGGCCTGGCGCGCGATCAAGCGCGAGTGGAACGACCAGGTGGAACGCGAACAGGAGAGCTGAGCGGACTCCCGGACGGGGGCGGCGGGGGCGGAACGCCCCGCCGCCCCCGTCCGCGCGACCGGCCCCGTTCGCGGGGCTCTGACATTGTTACGGCCCCCACCGAACGCACCGTCAGCCCGCCACGACATCCCGTCGTTCCCCGAAGACCCGGTCCGACGCGTCCACGTGGGCGAGTCGACGCAGGGCGGCAAAGACGGCGCCGCCGATGACCGTGCCGCCCATCACACTCTCCACGAGCTCCTCCCGCACCCCGTACTCCAGGTCGACCCGCGCCACCTGCTCCGCCACGTCCGCGTACGCGTACGCGTCGAAGACCTCCACGAACCGGCCGTGGCCGACCTCCTCGAACGGGGCGGCCTCGACGCCTCGGCTCGGCGGTGTGAGCGCTGCGCACCACCGGCTCCTTCGAGGAGGCCCCCTCGCCGCGGCGGTCGACCTGGGCGGCGACACCGACACGGTGGCGGCGGTGACCGGCACGCTCACGGGCGCGGTGTACGGCTCCGCCGCCGTCCCGGGCCCGGCCCCGGTCTCAGCCCCGGGCGCGGACCGTCGCCAGGACGTCGCGGTCCGGCTGGAGGGTGAGGCTGGGGACCGGGCGTATCCCGTCGGCGGTGACGTCCAGGTGGAAGCGGCGGGCGAGCACCGCGAGGACGAGGACCGCTTCGACGAGGGCGAAGCGGGTGCCGAGGCACACGCGGGGTCCGCCGCCGAACGGGAACCAGGCGTACTCGGGTATCCCCTCGCCCGCTCCACCGCCGTCGCCGTTCTCGGTGCCCCCGGTCAGCCAGCGTTCGGGGCGGAAGGCCTCGGGGTCGCCGTACCAGCGGGGGTCGCGGTGGGTGGCCCACTGGCTGGACCAGACGCGGGTGCCGGCGGGGACGGGGGTGCCGCCGATGGTGGCGCCCTCCTTCGCGAGGCCGGTGAGGAGCCAGATGGTGGGGTAGAGCCGGAGGGTCTCCTTCACGACGGCCTGGGTGTAGGGGAGGGAGGCGTAGTCGTCGTGGCCCGGTTCGTGGTCGGCGAGGACCCGGTCGAGTTCCTCGGTGAGGGCGTCACGGACCCGGGGGTTGCGGGAGAGCAGGTGCCAGGCCCAGACGAGGGTGGAGCTGGTGGTCTCGTGGCCCCCGATGTAGAGGGTGACGGTCTCGTCGCGTATCTCCCGGTCGGAGAGCCGGGCGCCGGTCTCGTCCCGGGCGGCGAGGAGCCGGCTGAGCAGGTCGGGCCGTTCGGTGTCGCCGTCGCGGTGGCGGGAGACGACCCGGGAGACCTCGGCGTCGATGACGGCCGTGGCCCGCTTGATGCGGGCGCGTCCGGGAGTGGGGACCCAGTCGGGCAGCAGGGCGCCGATGCCGCTGAACTCGGCGCCGATCTCCTTCTGCGCGATGTCCATCGCCCGGCCGATGGACTCGGCGTCGGCGGCCGTGTCGACGCCGAAGATGGTGCGGACGGCGATGAGTCGGGTGAGGGCGGCCATCTCCTTCTTGATGTCGATCCGCTGTCCGTCGGTCCACCGGTCGGCGAGGTCGACGGCGCACTCGGCCATGGTCGCCGCGTAGGAGCGGACCTGCTTGGGGCGGACGGAGGGCTGGACGAGGGAGCGCTTGCGCCGCCAGTCGGCGCCCTTCGCGACGACGACGCCGTTGCCGAGGAGGGTGCGGAAGGCGATGCCGAGGTCGGGCTGGTCGAAGGTGCGCTCGATCTCGGTGAGGAGTTCACCGATGGTGTCGGGGTGGGCGATGAAGAGGGCGCGGCTGCGTCCGAAGCGCCAGCGGACGAAGTCTCCCCGGTCCCGGAGCTGTTCGAAGAAGGCGAGGGGGTCCTTGCCGAAGGCGGGCAGGTTGCCGAGGAGGGGCACGCCTCGCGGCCCTTCCGCGAAGACCGCCGGCTCCCGCACCGGCGGCCCCGGCTCTCCCGCGCCTCCTCCCCGCACCGATGTCCCCGACTCCCCTGCCCTTCCTCCCCGTTCCCCCGCCGGCCGCTCTTCGTCACGCGCCCGGGCATCCGGACCGGCATGTGCGGTCATCCGTTTCCCCTCCCCAACTACCCTTCCCTGCATGTGAGTCCATGCAAGCGGAAGGGCCCGGGTCCGCGCCACCCCTGTGGACAACGGCCTGTGGACAACGGCGTCGGGAACACGTGGACAACAGCGTCGGGAACACGACGAAAGCCGGGTGCCCATGGCGTGATCGCCATGGGCACCCGGCCGGAACTCCCCCGAAGGAGTGAGGGACGTCAGCCCACCGAGCTGTAGGCGACGACACCCCGCAGCAGCGAGTCGACGGCCTTGCGGGCGTTCTTGGCGACGGTGCTGTTCTCCTTGGGCGCGGCGGCGGCGATCTGTCCGAGCACGTCGATCACCTGCTTGCACCAGCGGACGAAGTCCCCGGCGGGCATCTCCGCCTCGCGGAGCACCTGGTCGAGGCTCTTGTCGGAGGCCCACTGGTAGGCCGCCCAGGCGAACCCGAGGTCGGGCTCGCGCTGGCCCACCCCCTCCGCCTGGTTGATCTTGAACTCCTCTTCGAGGGCGTCGAGGCGTCCCCAGATCCGGACCATCTCGCCGAGGGCCGCCTTGGCGTCGCCGGTGGGCAGCTTGGGTGCGACGGCGTCGTCGGCCTGACGGGACTCGTACACCAACGCGGAGACACAGGCGGCGAGTTCGGGCGGGGTGAGGCCTTCCCAGACCCGGTCGCGGAGGCATTCGCTCGCCAGCAGGTCGAGTTCGCCGTAGAGACGGGCGAGCCGCTTGCCGTTGTCCGTCACCTCGTCGCCGCGCAGGTAGTCGAGCTCGGTGAGGAGCGCGACGATCCGGTCGAAGGTGCGGGCGATGGTGTTGGTGCGGCCCTCGATGCGCCGCTCCAGCTGTCGGGTGTCGCGCTGGAGGCGGTGGTAGCGCTCGGCCCAGCGGGCGTGGTCCTCGCGCTCGTCGCAGCCGTGGCAGGGATGGGCGCGGAGCGCGGCGCGCAGCCGGGCGATCTCGCGGTCGTCGGCGGCTGCGGAGCGGTTCTTGCGGTGCCGGTCGGGGTTGATGTGACCGGCCTTGCTGCGCAGCGCGGAGGCGAGGTCGCGGCGGGACTGCGGGGAGCGCGGGTTGAAGGACTTGGGGATCCTCATGCGCTCCAGCGCCTCGACCGGGACGGGGAAGTCGATGGAGGCGAGCCTCTTGACCTGCCGCTCGGCGGTGAGGACGAGCGGGCGGGGGCCGTCGTGGTGCTCGAAGCCGCGGTGTCCGTTGGTACGGCCCGCCGGGATGCCGGGGTCGAGGACGAGGGCGAGGCCGGCGAACTTCCCGGTGGGGACGTGGATGACGTCGCCGGGCTTCAGCTTCTCCAGGGAGCCGGCCGCCTGGGCACGGCGCTGGGCGGCGCCCTGCTTGGCCAGCTCCGTCTCGCGGTCCTTGAGGTCGCGGCGGAGCCGCGCGTACTCCTCGAAGTCTCCGAGGTGGCAGGTCATGCCCTCGCGGTAGCCCTCCAGGCCCTCTTCGTTCTTCTGGACCTGGCGGGAGATCCCGACGACGGAGCGGTCGGCCTGGAACTGCGCGAACGAGGTTTCGAGGAGTTCGCGGGACCGGTGTCGGCCGAACTGGTCGACGAGGTTGACCGCCATGTTGTACGAGGGCCTGAAGCTGGAGCGCAGCGGGTACGTGCGCGTGCCGGCGAGTCCGGCGAGGTGGCCGGGGTCGAGGCCGCGCTGCCAGAGGACGACGGCGTGTCCCTCGACGTCGATGCCGCGGCGTCCGGCGCGGCCGGTGAGCTGCGTGTACTCGCCGGGGGTGATGTCGGCGTGCTGCTCGCCGTTCCACTTGACCAGCTTTTCGAGGACGACGGACCGCGCGGGCATGTTGATGCCGAGGGCGAGGGTCTCGGTGGCGAAGACCGCCTTGACGAGGCCGCGGACGAACAGCTCCTCGACGACCTCCTTGAAGGTGGGGAGCATGCCCGCGTGGTGGGCGGCGACGCCCCGCTCCAGGGCTTCGAGCCACTCGTAGTAGCCGAGGACGTGGAGGTCCTCGCCGGGGATGGAGGCGGTGCGCTGCTCGACGATCTCGCGGACCCGCTGCCGGGCCTCGTCGTCGTTGAGGCGGAGCCCCGCGTGGAGGCACTGCTGGACGGCGGCCTCGCAGCCGGCGCGACTGAAGATGAAGGTGATGGCGGGCAGGAGGCCCTCGGCGTCGAGGCGGTCGATGACCTCGGGCCGGCCGGGGGTCCAGATGCGGGAGCGCTGGCGCCGCTCGCGCTCGCGGTCGGCCTCGCGGACCATCTTGCCGCGCCGCCGGTCGCGCGGGTTGTACGTGCGCGTGTTCTCGGTGCGGGCGAGGCGGAGGAGGTCGGGGTTGACCTCGCGCCGGGAGGCGCCGCGGCCGCCGTGATCGGTCTCCTCCTCGAAGAGGTCGTACATCCGGCGTCCGGCGAGGACGTGCTGCCAGAGCGGCACGGGGCGGCTCTCGGAGACGATGACCTCGGTGTCGCCGCGGACGGTGTCGAGCCAGTCGCCGAACTCCTCGGCGTTGGAGACGGTCGCGGAGAGCGAGACGAGGGTGACGGATTCGGGGAGGTGGATGATCACTTCCTCCCAGACGGCGCCGCGGAAGCGGTCCGAGAGGTAGTGCACCTCGTCCATGACGACGTAGCCGAGGCCGGAGAGGGCCTGGGAGCCCGCGTAGAGCATGTTGCGGAGGACTTCGGTGGTCATGACGACGATCGGCGCGTCGCCGTTGACGCTGTTGTCCCCGGTGAGCAGGCCGACCTTGTCGGCTCCGTAGCGCTTGACGAGGTCGGCGTACTTCTGGTTCGACAGCGCCTTGATGGGGGTCGTGTAGAAGCACTTGCGGCCCTGGGTGAGGGCCAGGTGGACGGCGAACTCGCCGACGATGGTCTTGCCGGAGCCCGTGGGCGCGGCGACGAGTACCCCCTTGCCGGCTTCGAGGGCCCTGCACGCCTCGATCTGGAAGGGGTCCAGGTCGAAGTCGTACATCTCGCGGAAGGGGGCCAGCGCGGTGGCTCGCTCGGCGTTGCGGGCGAGGGCGGCCGCATACGCCTCGGCTGGTGTGAGGTCCTCTGTCATCTTGTTGTCGAGACTACCCGCCACCTCTGACAGTGACGCGATCTTTATCGCGCGATGTGGACCGGCGGGAGCGGATCGTCCTGGCGGTGTCCCCCCGGGCGGGGCCGGGGGGACACCCGCGGGATCAGGTGATGTCGTCGTACCCGTTGAGGCGCCGTGCGCCGCCGTGCTCCCCGGTGGCCTGCTCGGGCAGGGCGCGGGGGGCGCTCACGGCCTCGACGGCGCCGACCGTCTCGGGGGTGAGGTCGAGGACGGAGGCCTCGTCGTCGTCGAGCTCGGCGTCGGGGTTGCCGCGCCTGCGCCGCCGGTCGTTGAGGAGGGAGAAGCCGACGGCCCCGAAGTACAGGACGGTGATGGGCCCGGCGAGGGCGATCATGCCGACGGGGTCGGTAGTGGGGGTGACGACGGCGCCGAAGACGAAGACGCCCATGATCACGCCGCGCCACCAGCCGGCCATGCGGCGGCCGGAGAGGACGCCGGTGAGGTTGAGCATCACCAGGACGAGCGGGAGCTCGAAGGCGAGGCCGAAGACGAGCACCATGCGCAGGGTGAAGTCGAGGACGTCACCGAGCGAGAGGAGGTTCGCGGCGCCCTCGGGGGTGAGGCTGATGAGGACCTTCACGCTGATGGGGAGGATGAGGTACGCGAGGTAGGCGCCGGCGGCGAAGAGCGGCACGGCCGCGCCGACGAAGGCGTACGTGTACTTCTTCTCGTTCCTGTGCAGCCCGGGCGCGATGAAGGCCCAGAGCTGGTAGAGCCAGACGGGGCTGGCGACGACGAGGCCCGCGGTGAGCGACAGCTGGATCGTCGTGCTGAACGGGGCCATCAGCGTGGTGAAGGTGACGACCGCGCAGTTTCCGCCGTCACTGGTGACGCCCGGTGGGCATTTGGGTACGGGTTTCACCAGGAACTGCATCAGCTCCTCGCTGTACACGAGGGCGACGATCGTCACCGCTGTGACGGCGAGGAGACCCTTCGCCAGGCGGTTGCGGAGTTCGCGGAGGTGCTCCACGAGGGGCATCCGGCCCTCGGGATCCTTCTCCTGTTTGCGGGCAGACTTGAGCAACCCACGTCCTCATCTCGTGCGGCAGGCCGTCGCCCGGTGCGGCGGCCGCGGCGGACCGGGTCAGCGCTTGGTGGTGTCCGTGGGCTCGGTCACGGGACGCGCGCTGGTCACGTCGCCGGGAGCGGCCTGGATGGTGCGCGGGACGGACGGGTCCGTCGTGGTTCCGGGGTGCGGCGGGTCGGCGGGCGCGCTCTGCTGGTCGTCGGACTTCATCGCCTTGGCCTCGCTCTTGAGGATGCGGGCCGACTTGCCGAGCGAGCGGGCCATGTCCGGGAGCTTCTTGGCGCCGAACAGCAGGATGATGACGACGAGGATGAGGATGATCTCGGTGGGGCCGAGCCTACCCATAGCTGTTTACCTTCTTCACCGAGGCGACATGGAGTGCGTGCCCGGCGGGTCGGACAGGTGTCCGGCCACCGCGCTGTCTGCGATCGTAACCCGCAGGAGTAAACGGGGGGCAATGCCCGTGCGTACTCCCGATTGCGTCCCGCGTGCCCCGGCCGGGGCCGCTTCTCGCAGCGTACGGCACGGGTTCAGCGGAGCGTCTCGCCGGTTCGGGCGAGGTCGGTGGCGGCGTCTTCGAGCTCTTCGGCGGCGCGGGCGATCCGTTCGCTGGTGCGGGCCACTTGACGGCCGAGGCGCTGGACCTCCAGGAAGACCTTGACGGCGAGGACGCCGAGGACGGCGAGGCCGAGGAAGCCGAGGGCGATGGCGAGCATGGGCCAGAACATGGGGCGAGCCTAGACGGTGGGCGGCGGCGGGCCGGTCAGACGGTGGTGTGGAGGCGCAGTGTCCGGACGCCGCCGCCGGTGAGGAGTTCGACGATGCGCTCGCCGGCGGGTTTGCGGACGGAGCTTCCGCACTCGGGGCAGGTGAAGGAGTAGAAGGTGGTGCGGCGGCTGGCCCCGATGGCGAGGCGCAGGGCGTTCGCCGAGAGTTCGAAGCGGGAACGGCAGTCGGGGCAGGCGGCCTTGAAGAGGACCGGGGCCACCGTCGCCGCAAAACCGTGCATCACGGACATTTCTCTCATCTCTTTCTTCCCGGACCGCTCACCGCGCCCGCCCCGAGCCGCCCGTCCCGGACCGTCCCCGCCGTGCCTCACTCGTTCTCGTACGCGGTGAGCGCGGCGGCCGCAGCCGTCCTGGCGCTGTCGGCGAGCTCGGCCGGCGCGACGATGCGCCCGTCGCTGCCGAGGCGGAGCGCGAGCCGACGCAGCGAGGCGGGGTCCGGCGTGCGCAGGGTGATCCGCAGACCGCCGTCGGGCAGCTCGTCGGCCCGGTCGTGCGGGTAGTACTCGGCGACCCAGCGGCCGCCGGGGCCGACCTCGACCACGACTTCGGGGTCGTCGGCGGAGGGCTGGACCAGGTTCTCGGAGAGGTCCCGCAGCTCCAGCTCCGGCGGCGCGGCGGGCTCGTCCAGGAGGCGGATCTCCGCGACCCGGTCGAGCCGGAAGGTGCGGCGCGCCTCGGAGAGGCGGCACCACGCCTCCATGTAGGTGTGGCCGACGGCGAAGAGCCGGATGGGGTCGACCTCGCGCTCGGTGAGCTCGTCACGCGCGGGCGAGTAGTAGCGCACCCACAGGCGGCGGCGCTCGGAGATCGCCCGGTCGACCTCGGCGAAGACCCCGCCCTCGGCCTCGAAGGTCACCGAGAGCCGGGCGCTGGCCCCGGCGGCCTCGCCGGCCGCGGCCTCCAGCTTGGCGGTGGCGCGCAGCAGGGCCTCCCGGTCGCCCTCGCGGAGTCCCGGCAGGGTGGCGACGGCGCGGGCGGCGACGAGCAGGGCGGTCGCCTCGTCGGCGGCGAGCCGCAGCGGGGCGGCGACGTCGTCGGGGTTGTGCCACCAGATCCGGTCGCCGTCGGTGTCGATGTCGAGGAGGTCGCCGCCCCGGAAGCTGGTGCCGCACATGGGCAGCACGTCCAGGTCGGAGATCAGCTCGTCCTCGGTGATGCCGAAGGCGCGCGCCACGTCGGCGACGTGGGCGCCGGGGCGCTCGCGGAGGTAGGTGACGAGGGAGAGCATCCGCCTCGTCTGGTCGATCGCGTTGGCAGCCATGCGTCCGTCTTCCCCTCAGCCCTTGGCCACGGCGCGCAGCCGGTCCACCACGTCGGCCCGCAGATCGGCCGGTTCCAGTACGACGACGTCGGGGCCGAACTCGACGAGCCAGGCGTCGAGGCCGTGCCCGTACGGGATCTCCAGCTCGTCCCAGCCGTCGGCGCCCTCCCGCACGGACTGGGCGCGGGCCCGCAGCGGGTAGCCGGCACCGGCGCGCAGGCGGATCCGGGCGGAGCGGGTGGCGGTCTCGCCGGCCCAGCTCTCGACGGTCTCCCGGACGGTGACGACGTCGGGCACGGGCGCGGTGAAGGCGCCGGCCCGGGAGCGGACCTTGCCGGTGATCCGGGAGAGGCGGAAGACGCGCTCGGCACCGCGGTCGCGGTCCCAGCCGGCGAGGTACCAGTGGCCGCGCCAGCACTCGAGGGTCCAGGGCTCGACGTGGCGGGTCCCGGGCCGGGCGGCGTTGGCCTTGCGGTAGTCGAAGACGACGGGCCGCCGGTCGCGGCAGGCCAGCATGAGGGGCTCGAAGGCGGCCTCGCGGACCGGGATGCGCGGTTCGAGGGCGCTGGGCTGGACGTCGTACGAGTCCTCCGCCTCGGGCATGCCGGCGGCGCGGAGCTTCTGGAGGGCGCCGCTGGCGGCCCCGGCGAGGCGGGCCTGCTGCCACACCTTGGCGGCGAGGCCGAGCGCGGCGGCCTCCTCGGCGTCGAGGGTGATGGGCGGCAGCCGGTTGGAGTCGCGGCGGGCCAGGTAGCCGGTCTCGCCGTCCAGGTTCTCGACGGTCTCGATGACGAGGCCGAGCTCGCGGAGGTCGTCCTTGTCACGCTCGAACATGCGGTTGAAGGCGTCCTCGCCGCTCGCTTCGAGGTACGCCTCGATGGAGCCGCGCAGTTCGCGCTTGCTGAGCGGGCGGCGCGTCCCGAGCAGGCACAGCGCGAGATTCATCAGCCGCTCGGACTTGGCAATCGCCATCGACGCCCCGCACCTCTCCCGCCGGTTGCACTTCTCGGACGTCCGACCGTACCGCCCCGGGGTCCCGGGAACCAAAGCCGAGGGCCCCCGCCGTGGACGGCGGGGGCCCTCGATGCCTCGTCGGGCCGGGTCAGCGCTTGCCGACGGCCACGAGGTCGCAGACGAAGATCAGCGTCTCGCCCGGGGCGATGGCGCTGCCGGCGCCGCGGTCGCCGTAGGCGAGGTGGGCGGGGATGATCAGCTGGCGGCGGCCGCCGACCTTCATGCCCTGGACGCCCTGGTCCCAGCCCGCGATGACCTGGCCGATGCCGAGCTGGAACTGGAGCGGGGTGCCGCGGTTCCAGGAGGCGTCGAACTCCTCGCCGGTGGAGAAGGCCACGCCCACGTAGTGGACCTGCACGGCGTCGCCGGCCTCGGCGACCTCGCCGTCACCCTCCCAGACGTCCTTGATCTCCAGGTCCTTCGGCGGCTCGCCGCCCGGGAAGTCGACCTCGGGCTTCTCGATGCTCACTGCTGTGTGCTCCTTCTTGTGGTGCGTCGATCCGGAACAGTCTCACAGATCGGTGATCAGGCGACGCCCAGGATGTCGACGGAGAAGACCAGCGTGTTCTTCGCCAGCTCGCTGCTCGGGTTGGCCCCGTAGCCCAGCGCCGGGGGGATCACCAGGAGCACGCGGTCACCGACGTTCTTGCCGACCAGTGCCTTGTCCCAGCCCTGGATGACCGATCCGGTGCCGATCTGGAAGGCGGTGGCGCCCCCGTGGTCCCAGGAGGAGTCGAACTTCTTGCCGTCCTCCCACTTCACACCCGTGTACTGGGCGATGAGTCCCTGCCCGGCCTCGACCTTCGGCCCGGTGCCCTTGATGAGCACCTGCTGCTTCAGCTCGGTGGGGGCCTTCTGCCCCTTCGGGATCGTGATCGTCGCGGCGGCCTGCGAGGGGGCCTTCACCTCCGGCATGCCGGCCTCGGGCGCCGCCTGGGTGCCCTTGGCCTCGGCCTTGGAGTCCACCGCGGCGGCTCCGGCCACGTCGACGACCCAGACCAGGGTGTCGGTGGCCTTGAGGCCCGACTGCGGGTTCAGGTTCTCACCGACCAGCTCGCCCGCCGTGCCCTGGACGAGGACGCGGGAGCCGACCTTCTTGCCCTCCACCGCGTTGAGGACCTTCTCCGGCATCTGCTGGCTGGGCTGGCCGAGCCGCTCGACGGTCTGCGGGTGCGCTCCCTTGGCGGCGGGCGTCTGCTGGGTCCACGTGCCGCCGAGCGGCTTGTCGTCCTGCCACTTCTCGACCGTCCAGTCCAGCCTGACGAAGTCGCCCTTCTTGACCGTCGCCCCGCCGCCCTCCGTCACGGTCTCGATCACCGTCTTGTCGGCGGCCTTGGCGTCCTTGGGGACGACGACGTCGGGCTGGGCGCCGAACTTCCCCTTGACCTCGGCCACCGTGCCGTCCGAGGCACCGTCCTTCTCCGAGTCCGAACCGCACGCGGCGGTGAGCAGCAGGACGGGCACGGCAAAGAGCGCGGCGATACGTCGCTTCGTGTTGTAGTTCATCAGTCCAACTGGGAGTCGGGGCCATGGGAACGTCCACACTCTACGGTGCGGCCCCTGCCCCGCAGGGGTTCCGCCGTACTCGACGGACGGAACCGGGGCCGCGCCCCCGGCGGGGCGCGGCCTTCGGAACGGGAGGTCGGGCCCGGTGCGCCGGACCCGACCTCGCGTGCCGTGTTTTCACCCTTGCGGTGGTCCCGTCACATGCCGGCGATCAGCTTCTCCACCCGGTCGTCGACGGAGCGGAACGGGTCCTTGCACAACACCGTGCGCTGTGCCTGGTCGTTGAGCTTGAGGTGGACCCAGTCGACGGTGAAGTCCCGCCGCTGCTCCTGGGCGCGGCGGATGAAGTCGCCGCGCAGACGGGCCCGGGTGGTCTGCGGGGGCACGGACTTGCCCTCGAAGATCTTCAGGTCGTTGCAGATCCGGGCCGCCTGCCCGTTCTTCTGGAGCAGGTAGTACAGGCCGCGGCGGCGGTGGATGTCGTGGTAGGCGAGGTCTATCTGCGCGACCCTCGGGTTCGACATGGTCATGTTGTGCTTGGCCCGGTACCGCTCGATGAGCTTGTACTTCATGACCCAGTCGATCTCGGTCTCGATGCGGTCGAGCTGCTCGGCCTCGATCGCGTCGAGCGTGCGGCCCCAGAGCTCCAGGACCTGGGCGACGGTGCCGCTGCGGATGCCGCGGCGGTCGACGAAGTCCACGGCCTTCTCGTAGTACTCGCGCTGGACCTCCAGGGCGGAGGCCTCGCGGCCGCTGGCGAGCCGGACCTTGCGCTGGCCGGTGATGTCGTGGCTGACCTCGCGGATCGCCCGGATGGGGTTCTCCAGGGTCAGGTCGCGCATCACGGTGCCGGCCTCGATCATGCGGAGCACGAGGTCGGTGGCGCCGACCTTGAGCAGCATGGTCGTCTCGGACATGTTCGAGTCGCCGACGATGACGTGGAGCCTGCGGTAGCGCTCGGCGTCGGCGTGGGGCTCGTCCCGGGTGTTGATGATGGGGCGCGAGCGGGTGGTGGCGGAGCTGACGCCCTCCCAGATGTGCTCGGCGCGCTGGGAGACGCAGTAGACCGCGCCGCGCGGGGTCTGGAGGACCTTCCCCGCACCGCAGATGAGCTGCCGGGTGACGAGGAAGGGAATGAGGATGTCCGCGAGCCGGGAGAACTCCCCGTGGCGGGCGACGAGATAGTTCTCGTGGCAGCCGTAGGAGTTTCCGGCCGAGTCGGTGTTGTTCTTGAAGAGGTAGACGTCGCCCGCGATTCCCTCCTCGTGCAGGCGGCGTTCGGCGTCGACGAGCAGGCCTTCGAGAATGCGCTCGCCGGCCTTGTCGTGGGTGACCAGTTCGGTCACGTCGTCGCATTCCGGTGTGGCGTATTCCGGATGCGAACCCACGTCGAGGTACAGGCGGGCGCCGTTCCGCAGGAAGACATTGCTGCTGCGGCCCCATGACACGACACGGCGGAAGAGGTAGCGCGCCACTTCGTCAGGAGACAGTCGGCGCTGTCCCCTGAACGTGCACGTGACGCCGTACTCGTTCTCCAGCCCGAAAATGCGGCGGTCCATGTCTGAACATTACGCCTGACGGCCTGTGCTGAAACCGGGTTGGACACTCACGTTCGGATCATTTTCCGATCAGGGCGCGTTCTTTTCGCCGTGCGCGGCGGCGGGAGCGTCCGCGCCGACGGCGTGTCGCGCTTCGGCGGCCGGGGCCGTCGGGACCGTCGGGGCGTTCAGGACCCGGGTGGTGGCGAGGAGGACCGCGAAGGCGACGAGGCCGCCCGCCCCGGCCACCGCGAAGCCGGACGCGGTTCCGGCGAGTTCGACGGCGGGTCCCGCGACGGCGGAGCCGAGGGCCGAGCCGACGCCGAAGGTGGTGACCAGCCAGGAGAAGGCCTCGGTGACGGTGCCGCGCGGCGCGTGCCGGTCGACGACGATGAAGGCGCAGGCGAGGGCGGGGGCCAGGAAGACGCCCGAGAGGACCGAGAGGCCCGTCATGGTGACGGGGCCCGGGACGAGGACCAGCGGCAGGTAGCAGACCGCGAGGAGCAGCACGAGGACGCGCAGGCGCCGCTCGGGCGCCCCGGCCCACTGCCGGGCACCGTAGGCGACGCCGCCGAGGAGCGCGCCGAGGCCGAGGGCGGCCATCAGCCAGCCGTAGACGGCGGGGGCGTTCCGGTCGTCGGCGTAGGCGACGGCGGCGACGGTGATGGAGCCGAGGGCGAGGCCGACGAAGAAGAAGGAGCCGAGGAGGGCGAGGAGGCCGGGCGAGCGCAGGGCGCCCAGCCAGTGGGCCTCGCGGGCCGCGGAGCGCCAGGTGCGGGAGGGCTCGGAGAGGACGACGGCGAGGGCCCCGAGGACGCCCAGGGCGTTGATGACGAGGAGGGCGGCGGCGGGCGACCACAGGGAGACCAGGAGGGTGAGCAGCAGGGGCCCGACGGTGAACATGACCTCCTGGGCGACCGCGTCGAGGGCGTACGCGCGGTGGACCCGGTCCTCGCGGCCGAGGACGCTCGGCCACAGGGCTCGCAGCCCGCCCTCCAGGGGCGGGGTGAAGAGCCCCGCGAGGACGACGGCCGCGTAGGCGAGGCCGAGGTGTCCGATGCCGGTGAGGGCGAGCAGTGTCGTACCGAGGGCGGAGAGGACGGCGGCGGGCAGTTGCACCCGGGGCTGGCCCTTGAGGTCGACGGCCCGGCCGAGGAGGGGCTGGCCGAGGGCGGTGGCGACGCCGTAGGCGGCGATGAGGCCGCCGGCGAGGGTGTAGCTGCCGCCCTGGTCGCGGACGAAGAGGGTGAGGGCGACGGGGCCGGTGCCGTTGGGCAGGCGCCCCACGAGGGTTCCGGCGAGCAGCCGGGCCGCGTGCGGCGCCCGGAGTATGTCGAGATAGCCCCCGCGTGCCGGTGCCTCGGTGGCCATGTCGGTCTCCCCTCGCCCCGGACCCGCCGGGGGTTTTACGTATAACGTGCGACGTCATACGTACCATGTCGGCTGTGCGCGGGTCCACCCCGCGCCCCTGGGACCGTCCGATGCGGAGGCTTGTGTGCAGACCCCGGAGCCGCTCGGCGGCACCCGCCCGACCAGCCGGGACGTCGCCCGGGCCGCGGGCGTCTCGCAGGCCACCGTCTCCCTGGTGCTCGGCGACAAGTGGCGCGGCCGGGTCTCCGAGCGCACCGCCGGCGCCGTGCGGGAGGCCGCCCGGGAGCTCGGCTACCGGCCCAACCTGGCCGCCCGCAACCTCCGGCTCGGCCGCACCAGGACGGCCCTGCTCGTCGTCCCGGCCCTCACCAACGAGTTCTTCGCCCACGTCTACACGGGCGCCGCCGCCGCGGCGGCCCGGCACGGCTTCGGCGTCGTCCTCTACCCCTCCCCCGACGGCGTGGGACCGGCCCGGGACCCCTTCGCCTCCGCGCAGGCCGCCCTCGACGGCGTGATCGCCTCCTCCATGGCGACCGACGCCCTGGAGGCCTTCCGGGGCATCGACCTCCCGCTCGTCATGCTCGACAGCGATCCGGCCGGCACCGGCGCCGCCGCCCATGTGAACCTCGACGTCGCGGACGGCATGCGCCGGGTGACCGAGCACCTGCTCGGCCTCGGCCACCGCCGCTTCCTGCACTTGGCGTCCGCGGCCCCCTCCTGGACCTTCGACGCCCGGGCGGAAGCGCTCGCCCTGGCGCTGCGCGGGACGGACGTCCGCACCGTGCGGTCGCCGCTGAACGTCGCGGACGCGCGGGAGGCGGCGGCCCGTGCCCTCGCCGCCCCCGGGCCCCGTCCCACCGCGGTGGTCTGCGACGACGACATCCTCGCGGCCGGCGTCTACAAGGCCGCGCGCCGGCTCGGTCTGCGCGTCCCCGAGGACCTGTCGGTCACCGGCTTCGACGACATGGCCCTGGCCACGGTGGTCGAGCCGGAGCTCACCACCGTCCGGCTGCCCGCCGAGGAGTTCGGCCGGCGGGGCATGGAGGCGCTCCTCGCCGTCCTCGCGGGCGGACCGCCCCGCCCGGACACCCTTCCCGTCGCCCTGGTCCCCCGGGGCTCCTCGGGGCCCGCCCCGGGTTCCTGAGGCCCCTCCGGGCTTCCCCGGAGGAAGACGCGCCGAGGGACCCCGGCCGCTCGCGCGCGCCGGGGCCCCTCGGGCGGTGCCGTCTACTCCTCGGGAGCCTCGTCGGAGGGCTCGTCCGTCTTGGTCACCGCCGCGTTGTCCGCCTCCAGGAGGCGGGAGAGCTGCCGGCCGACGATCCGCTTGAACTTGCGCTGCTGCGGGCGCGTGCGGTCCAGGACCGCCACCTCCAGGCGCTCGGCGGGGATGTCCCGCTCGGTGCCGTTGGTGTCCCGCGAGAGCGCCTGCACGGCCAGCTTCAGGGCCTCGGCCAGGGACATGCCGTCCCGGTGCCGCTGGTCCAGGAAGGAGCTGATCTGCTCGGCGTTGCCGCCGACCGCGACCGAGCCGTGCTCGTCGACGATCGAGCCGTCGTGCGGCAGCCGGTAGATCTGGTCGCCCTCCGGCTCGGTGCCGACCTCGGCGACGACCAGCTCCACCTCGTACGGCTTCTCCCCCGCGCTGGAGAAGATGGTGCCCAGCGTCTGCGCGTAGACGTTGGCCAGGCCGCGCGCGGTGACGTCGTCCCGGTCGTAGGTGTAGCCCCGCAGGTCGGCGTAGCGCACGCCGCCGATGCGCAGGTTCTCGTACTCGTTGTACTTGCCGGCGGCCGCGAAGCCGATCCGGTCGTAGATCTCGCTGAACTTGTGGAGGGCGCGGGACGGGTTCTCACCGACGAAGACGATGCCGTCGGTGTACTGGAGGACGACGAGGCTGCGGCCCCGGGCGATGCCCTTGCGGGCGTACTCGGCCCGGTCGGCCATGGCCTGCTGGGGTGAGACGTAGAACGGAGTGGACACCGGCGGTCCGTCCCTTTCTTCTGGGCTTCTGGAGCGACGAGTGGTCAGAGCAGGGCGGCGCGCGGCCCGTCGGGCTGCTCGAGCCGTCGCTCGGTGACCGACCGGGCGAGCTCGGAGGACTCGGCCTCGGTGAGCCTGCGGAAGCCCTCGTCGGTGATGACGGTGACGATCGGGAAGATCCGGCGGGCCATGTCCGGGCCGCCGGTCGCGGAGTCGTCGTCCGCCGCGTCGTACAGCGCCTGCACGACCAGCGTGGTGGCCTGCTGCTCGGTCAGGTCGTCGCGGTAGAGCTTCTTCATCGAACCGCGCGCGAAGATCGAACCCGATCCGGTGGCGGCGAAGCCGTGCTCCTCGGAGCGACCGCCGGTCACGTCGTAGGAGAAGATCCGGCCCTTCTCCTTGCCCTCGTCCCAGCCCGCGAAGAGCGGCACGACGGCGAGGCCCTGCATGGCCATGCCGAGGTTGCCGCGGATCATGGTGGACAGGCGGTTCGCCTTGCCCTCCAGGGAGAGCGTCGCGCCCTCCACCTTCTCGAAGTGCTCCAGCTCCAGCTGGAACAGCTTGACCATCTCCACCGCGAGGCCGGCGGTGCCGGCGATGCCGACCGCGGAGTACTCGTCGGCCGGGAACACCTTCTCGATGTCCCGCTGCGCGATCATGTTGCCCATGGTGGCGCGGCGGTCGCCGGCGAGGACGACCCCGCCGGGGAACGTGGCGGCCACGATGGTCGTGCCGTGGGGGGCCTCGACGATGCCCTCCGGAAGCTTCCGGTTGCCGGGGAGCAGATCCGGCGAGTGCGCGGACAGGAAGTCCATGAACGAGGACGAGCCCGGCGTCAGGAAGGCCGCCGGCAGACGCCCGGTGCTACGAGGGTTGGCTTCCACGCGATTCCTTCCGGGTGGGAGAATCGGCCCGCCGTGCGGAGCGCGGGCCGATCTTGCTTGCTGTGCACGGACCTTACCCGTGCCACGGCCTGTCATCCGTCCCCGGACCCACGGCTTCGTCCGGGGCTCCGGGGACGGAGGACTACAGGTGCGCGAAGCGGCTACTCGCCGCCCTTCTGCACGAACGATCGAACGAAGTCCTCGGCGTTCTCCTCCAGGACGTCGTCGATCTCGTCCAGGACGGAGTCCACGTCCTCGCTCAGCTTCTCCTGGCGCTCCTGGAGGTCGGAGCTCGCCTCCGTGGTGGTCTCCTCGACCTCCTCCGTGGAGCGCGTCGCCTTCTGCTGTCCGCCGCCGGTGTCCTTGGTCGCCATGTCCCTCACCCCGCTCGAATCGGCCCGCTCGGTTGAGTCCTTGCAAGATCAGACCCTATAGGCAGGGTCCGACTTCGGCCTCGTGGTTTCCACAAGCCCGGGCACTGGTTCCATGATTCCCAGCGCCGGGGCATTTCAGGCTTGTCCGGGGCTCCCGGTTCAGTTGCCCGAGAGCACGCGCACCAGTTCCTCCGCCGTGCGGCAGCGGTCCAGGAGCGATTTCACGTGTGCCTTGGTGCCCCGGAGGGGCTCCAGGGTCGGGACGCGCTGGAGCGAGTCCCGGCCCGGCAGGTCGAAGATCACCGAGTCCCAGGAGGCCGCGGCGACGTCGTCCGCGTACTGCTCCAGACAGCGGCCCCGGAAATAGGCCCGGGTGTCCTCGGGAGGCGTCGTCTCGGCCCGCTCGACCTCGGTCTCGTCCAGGAGCCGCTTCATGCGCCCGCGGGCCGCCAGACGGTTGTAGAGGCCCTTGTCGGGGCGCACGTCCGCGTACTGGAGGTCCACCAGGTGCAGCCGGGCGGCGTCCCAGTCCAGGCCGTCGCGGCGCCGGTAGCCCTCCATGAGCTCCCGCTTGGCGATCCAGTCGAGCTCGCCGGCCAGGCTCATCGGGTCGTTCTCCAGCCGGTTGAGGGTGTCCTCCCAGCGCGTCAGGACATCCTTGGTCTGCTCGTCCGCGTCCGCGCCGTACCGCTCGTCCACGTACTTCCTGGCCAGCTCGAAGTACTCCATCTGGAGCTGCACGCCGGTGAGCGTCCGGCCGCTGCGGAGCGTGATCAGGTACTGGAGCGAGGGGTCGTGCGAGACCTGGTGGAGGGTGCGCACCGGCTGGTCGACGCCGAGGTCGACGGTGATGAAGCCGTCCTCGATCATCGACAGGACCAGCGCGGTGGTGCCCAGCTTGAGGTAGGTGGAGATCTCCGAGAGGTTCGCGTCGCCGATGATCACGTGCAGGCGGCGGTAGCGCTCGGCGTCGGCGTGCGGCTCGTCCCGGGTGTTGATGATGGGCCGTTTGAGGGTGGTCTCCAGGCCCACCTCGACCTCGAAGTAGTCGGCGCGCTGGCTGATCTGGAAGCCGTTCTCCCGCCCGTCCTGGCCGATGCCGACCCGCCCCGCGCCGGTCACGACCTGGCGGGAGACGAAGAAGGGGGTCAGGTGGCGCACGATGTCCGAGAAGGGGGTCTCCCGCTTCATCAGGTAGTTCTCGTGCGTGCCGTAGGACGCGCCCTTGTTGTCGGTGTTGTTCTTGTACAGGTGGATGGGCTGGGCCCCGGGCAGCTGGGCGGCGCGCTCGGCGGCCTCCGCCATGATCCGCTCGCCGGCCTTGTCCCAGAGGACGGCGTCGCGGGGGTTGGTGATCTCGGGGGAGCTGTACTCCGGATGGGCGTGGTCCACGTAGAGCCGGGCCCCGTTGGTGAGGATCACGTTGGCGAGGCCGATGTCCTCGTCGGTGAGCTGGCTGGAGTCGGCGGCCTCGCGGGCGAGGTCGAAGCCGCGGGCGTCCCGCAGCGGGTTCTCCTCCTCGAAGTCCCAGCGGGCGCGGCGCGCCCGGTGCATCGCCGCCGCGTAGGCGTTGACGATCTGGGACGAGGTGAGCATGGCATTGGCGTTCGGGTGTCCCGGGACGGAGATCCCGTACTCCGTCTCGATGCCCATTACTCGCCGTACGGTCATGCGGCCCTCCTTGCCCGGCGTCGCTCACTGTGCGCGACTCGGCGGTACCGAAGAGCCTAGAGCGGCTCCGCGCTGGTGGGGAGATCGTTTGCGGTATTTCCCTGATCCCGTGGTGCCGGGGGAAATGCTGGATGGAATGCGTCGGCTGCGGATGCCCGGTCTCCGGACATCCGCAGCCGGTGGGCGTTTTACAGGTACTGGCCGGTATTGGCCACCGTGTCGATGGAGCGCCCGGTGTCCGCGCCCTGCTTTCCGGTGACGAGCGTGCGGATGAAGACGATCCGCTCGCCCTTCTTTCCGGAGATGCGGGCCCAGTCGTCGGGGTTGGTGGTGTTGGGCAGGTCCTCGTTCTCCTTGAACTCGTCCACGCACGCCTGGAGGAGGTGGGAGACCCGGATGCCCTTCTGGTTGTGGTCGAGGAAGGCCTTGATGGCCATCTTCTTGGCCCGGTCGACGATGTTCTGGATCATCGCGCCGGAGTTGAAGTCCTTGAAGTACAGGACTTCCTTGTCGCCGTTGGCGTACGTGACTTCGAGGAAGCGGTTCTCCTCGGACTCCGCGTACATCTGCTCGACGACGGACTGGATCATTCCGTGGGCGGCGGCGGCCTTCGATCCCGCGTGCTCGGAGACGTCGTCCTCGTGCAGCGGCAGGTTGCCCGTGAGGTACTTCGCGAAGATGTCCTTCGCCGCCTCCGCGTCCGGACGCTCGATCTTGATCTTGACGTCGAGCCGGCCGGGCCGCAGGATCGCGGGGTCGATCATGTCCTCGCGGTTGGAGGCGCCGATGACGATGACGTTCTCCAGGCCCTCCACGCCGTCGATCTCGGCGAGCAGCTGCGGGACGATGGTGTTCTCCACGTCCGAGCTGACACCGGATCCGCGGGTGCGGAAGAGGGATTCCATCTCGTCGAAGAAGACGATGACGGGGGTGCCCTCGCTCGCCTTCTCCCGCGCACGCTGGAAGACGAGGCGGATGTGCCGCTCGGTCTCGCCGACGTACTTGTTGAGGAGCTCGGGGCCCTTGATGTTGAGGAAGTAGGACTTCCCCGCGGGCTGCCCGGTCACCTCGGCGACCTTCTTGGCCAGGGAGTTGGCCACGGCCTTCGCGATCAGCGTCTTGCCGCAGCCGGGCGGGCCGTAGAGCAGGATGCCCTTCGGCGGCCGCAGTTCGTGCTCCTTGAAGAGGTCCGGGTAGAGGTACGGAAGCTCGACCGCGTCGCGGATCAGCTCGATCTGGTTGCCCAGACCGCCGATCTTCTCGTAGTCGACGTCCGGGACCTCTTCGAGGACGAGCTCCTCGACCTCGCTCTTGGGGACCACCTCGTACACGTAGCCGGACCGGGGGTCGAGCAGCAGGGCGTCGCCGGAGCGGATGGTGACGTCCAGCAGGGGCTCGGCGAGCCTCACCACCCTCTCCTCGTCCGTGTGCCCGACCACCAGGGCGCGCTCGCCGTCCTCGAGGATCTCCTTGAGGGTGACGATGTCGCCGGCGCGCTCGAACTCCATGGCCTCGACCACGTTGAGCGCTTCGTTGAGCATGACCTCCTGGCCGCGCCGGAGCTCTTCGAGCTCGATGCTCGGGCTGACGTTCACCCGGAGCTTGCGACCACCCGTGAAGATGTCGCACGTGCCGTCCTCGTTGGCCTGCAGGAAGACACCGAAGCCGGCCGGCGGCTGCGCGAGCCGGTCGACCTCCTCCTTGAGGGCCACGATCTGGTCGCGGGCCTCACGGAGCGTGTTCGCCAGACGTTCGTTCTGCGCGGACACGCCGGCCAGGTTGGTCTGCAGCTCGACGATCCGCTCTTCGAGAATCCTCGTGTGTCGCGGAGAGTCGGCGAGCTTGCGGCGCAGGACGGCGATTTCCTGCTCGAGATAGGCAACCTGACCGGCGGGGTCTTCAGACCCCCGCCCCGGCCGGATGCCGCGGTTGATGTCGTCGTCGTGGGCTGCCACGGTCCTCACCTCCTCCAAGGGGAGCTGGACGCTTCCTGACCCTACCTGCGTGGGTGGCGATTGAAACCCCTAGATCAAAAAGACTCCGGGGTGTGTCCGATCTTCACCCTTGCGCTTCCCCTCTCGCCAGGGGAATACCCACCCTTCACCATCTGAAAGCGGGCGGTTGTATCGTCGTCATTGGCCAACACCCGCCAAGGGTGGCCCGACTTAACGCGCGAAGCAGAAACGGCAGGAGATATGACCGTGCAGAACGAGGCCCCGGCGACGGGCGCCGACGAGGCCCTGGAGGTCTGGATCGACCAGGACCTGTGCACCGGGGACGGGATCTGCGCGCAGTACGCTCCCGAGGTCTTCGAACTGGACATCGACGGGCTCGCTTATGTGAAGAGCGCCGACGACGAGCTCCTCCAGGACACGGGCGCCACCACGCCGGTGCCGCTCCCGCTGCTCCGGGACGTGGTGGACTCCGCGAAGGAGTGCCCGGGCGACTGCATCCACGTGCGCCGGGTCGCGGACAAGGTCGAGGTGTACGGCCCCGACGCGGAGTGACGGGTCAGGCGCTCCGCGCCTCGTCCCGGCCGGCGCGGACGAAGGCGCCGGCCCGCCAGCGCCAGCTGACCTGCTCCTTCTCGTCCGGGCAGCAGCGGGGCACGTCGAGGGACGAGTAGCCGAGCAGGGTGGCGACCACCGCCCCGTCGCGTACGGCGAGCTCGGTGACGCTCCGGTGCTGGTCCGGCGCGACGAGGGTGGCCACCACGCGCGCGGGTGCGCCCGTCCCCCGGCCGCGGGTGAGGACGTAGACGCCGCTCGGCGGGGTGCCGGAGCCGGCTTCGCAGTGCACGACCGCAACGGTCTCGGGGTTCCCGTCGCCGTCCAGGTCCCCGGAGACCCGCTTGGCGACCGTGTGGGGGCCTCCCGCGCACTCCAGGGGGTAGGAGGCCGCCGCGGCCTCGGGAGCGGGTGCCGGGCGCGGGGCGGGGGCCGCCGTGGCGGTGGTTCCGGCGGGGCCGGGCTGGAACAGTCCCGCGAGGGCGACGACCGCGGCGGTCGCGGTGGCGGTGGCCAGCCAGTGCATCGGCCCGGCGTGGGTGTGCGCGAGGTCGGTGAGGTCCGGGGCGGCGGGGAGCTGCACGCGAGACGTCTCCTGTGGGGTGGTGCGGCGAGGGTTTCCGGCATCGTGCCACACGTCACAGGGGGACGGAACACGCGGGGTGAACGGCGGGCGGCCGTCTTCCGGAGGTCTCGAACACGAGGACGCCGCCGCCGAGTTCCTCCCGGGGGCGGGAACTCGGCGGCGGCGTGCCGCGGGTGTCGGGGCGTCAGCCCTTGTTGGGGCCCTCGTAGTCCTCGCCGTAGGCGCCCTTGGCGGGACGGCGGCGGCGCATCGGGGGCTCTACCCCGTCCGCGAGCCGGCGGGCGGTGACGAGGAAGCCGGTGTGGCCGATCATGCGGTGGTCGGGGCGGACGGCGAGGCCCTCCACGTGCCAGTTGCGGATCATGGACTCCCAGGGCTGCGGCTCGGCGTAGCAGCCGAACTCGCGGATGGACTCCACGGTGCGGGCGAGCTGGGTGGTGGTCGCCACGTAGCAGCAGAGGATGCCACCGGGGACGAGGGCCTTGGAGACGGCCTCCAGGCACTCCCAGGGGGCCAGCATGTCCAGGATGACGCGGTCGACGTCGGTGTCGGACAGGTTGTCCTGGAGGTCGCCGACGGTCAGCTGCCACGCGGGGTGGGGGCCGCCGAAGTAGCGCTCGACGTTGCCCTTCGCGATCTCGGCGAAGTCCTCGCGGCGCTCGTAGGAGTGCAGCATGCCGCTGTCTCCGATGGCGCGCAGGAGGAAGCTGCTCAGTGATCCCGAGCCCACCCCGGCCTCCACGACGCGCGCGCCGGGGAAGATGTCGGCGAAGGCCAGGATCTGCCCCGCGTCCTTGGGGTAGACCACGGCGGCGCCGCGGGGCATGGACAGGACGTAGTCGGGGAGCAGGGGGCGCAGCGCGAGGTAGGCGACGTTTCCGGTGGTGCGGACAACGCTGCCCTCGGGGGCGCCGATCAGTTCGTCGTGCGGGAAAGAACCCTTGTGGGTGTGGAAGTTCTTTCCCTCTTCGAGCGTGAACGTGTAGTGACGGCCCTTGGGGTCGGTCAGCTGAACCTGGTCCCCGACCTTGAAGGGCCCGCGTCGGCGGGCGGCACCGGTCGGTTCGGACATGTGACCAGAGTACCGGGGTCAGGAACCCGGTCGTGCCATGGCCCTGACGAAGGCCCGCTCGACGTCCGCGGTGGAGAGGACGCCGTAGATCTCGCCGGTCTCCTCGACGACCAGGTACTCGGTGGCCGGGCTGGCACGGAGGTGGTCGAGGAGGGGCTGCCCGGTGAGCTCGGCCGGGACCCGCATGCCGTCGGCGAGGTCCTGGGAGAGGGTGCTGACGGCGACCCAGGGGCGCCGGTGCTGGGGCACGGCGGCGATGGCGGCCTCGCGGACGATGCCGGTGGGCTCGCCGGTGGCGTCGACGACGACGAGGGCGCGGGCGCCCGACTCGTTGGCCCGGCGGAGGGCCTCGGAGAGCGGGGTGACGGGCTCCACGGGGATGGCGCGCCGGGTGAGGGAGCGGGCCCGGAGCTCGGGCAGGTGCTCGCGCAGCCGGGCCATGCGGAGGCTGTTGCCGGCGCCGGTCCAGATGATGGCGGCGAGGATCGCGGCGAGCAGGGCGTCGGTGACGGTCTCGAAGCCGCCGATGTCCTCGGTGGAGTTGCCGAGGAACCCGGTGCGGGTCAGCAGGGGCAGGCCGACGAGGACGAGGACGGCGAGGGCTCGGCCGACCCAGGCGGCGGCGACGGTGCCGCTCATGGGCTTGCCGGTGATCTTCCAGACGACGGCGCGGAGCATCCGGCCGCCGTCGAGCGGGAGGCCGGGGAGCAGGTTGAAGACGGCGACGATCAGGTTGGAGATCATCAGGCCGGCGAGGAGGACGCCGGGGACGGTGCCGGGCTCGACGGCGTACAGGGAGAGGTAGAACAGGCCGGCGAGGACGAGGGAGAGGAGGGGGCCGACGAAGGCGAGGACGAACTCGCGGCCGGGGGTCTCGCTCTCCTTCTCGATCTCGGAGACGCCGCCGAAGAACTGGAGCTGGATGCGGCGCACGGGCAGCTTGAAGCGGAGCGCGGCGATCGTGTGGGCCAGCTCGTGGACGAGCACGGAGGCGTAGAAGGCGACCGCGAAGAAGAGGGAGACCAGGTAGCGGGCGGCGCCGAGGTCGGGCAGGACGCGTTCGATCTGGTCGCCGAAGACCCAGGTGATGAGGGCGGCGACCAGGAACCAGCTGGGGGCGACGTAGACGGGCACGCCGAAGGGTCGGCCCATGAGGATGCCTCCGCCGGGCTCCTCGGTCCGCTGCGGCTTGGGCTCGTCCTGGTTCACGGGTTCCTTTCGTCGCGCCGGTGTGACCCGCGTCGGTGCGTCACGGTTCGATCATGCAGTGCGACGGGGTCCCGGGTCGATGGTATGCGGCCGGTTGTCGGTGGCGGGTCGTAGGGTCGGGGTCATGAGTACGAGCGAGCGGGTGCCGGCGGAGCCGAGGCCGCCCATGTCGTTGTCGCCCTCGCGGGCGAGCGATTTCATGCAGTGTCCGCTGCTGTACCGGTTCCGGGTGATCGACCGGCTTCCGGAGAAGCCGAGTCCGGCGGCGACCCGGGGCACGCTGGTGCACGCCGTGCTCGAGCGGCTCTTCGACGATCCGGCGGCGGAGCGGACGGCGCCGCGGGCGAAGGCGATGGTGCCGGGGCAGTGGGAGCGGCTCCTGGCGTCCAAGCCGGAGCTGGGCGAGCTGTTCGCGGAGGATCCGGACGGGGAGCGCCTTGCGGGCTGGCTGGGCGAGGCGGAGGGGCTGGTCGAGCGGTGGTTCACGCTGGAGGACCCGACGCGCCTGGAGCCGGCCGAGCGCGAGCTGTTCGTGGAGACGGAGCTGGATTCGGGACTGCGGCTGCGCGGGGTGATCGACCGGATCGACGTGGCGCCCTCGGGCGACGTGCGGATCGTCGACTACAAGACGGGCAAGGCGCCCCGGCCGGAGTACCGGGACGGCGCGCTGTTCCAGATGACCTTCTACGCGCTCGTGGTGCGGCGGCTGAGGGGCGTGCTCCCGAGGCGGCTCCAGCTGGTGTACCTGGGCAGCGGGGAGGTGCTGACGTACGACCCGGTGGAGGCGGACCTGCTGCGGGTGGAGCGGAAGCTGCTCGCGCTGTGGGAGGCGATCCGGCTGGCGACGGAGACGGGCGACTGGCGGCCGCGGCCGACCAAGCTGTGCGGCTGGTGCGACCACCGGGCGGTCTGTCCGGAGTTCGGCGGTACTCCCCCGGTCTATCCGCTGGAGGTCGTTCCGGTGCGGCCGCCGGAGTCGGGCGAATCCGGGCAGGGCAGAATGGACCCGGCCCCGCCCGCACCGTAGGGGCCCGCCCGTACCTCGGGGACCGGCCCGGTCCGTGAACCCCGTGCGTCCCGCCCCGTGAAGGAGCCCCCGTGACGATCCGCGTCCTCCTGGTCGACGATCAGCCGCTGCTGCGCACCGGCTTCCGGATGATTCTGGAGGCGGAGCAGGACATCGCGGTGGTGGGCGAGGCCGGGGACGGCCTCCAGGCGCAGGAGCAGGTGCGCGCCCTCCAGCCGGACGTGGTGCTCATGGACATCCGGATGCCGCGGATGGACGGGGTGGAGGCGACCCGGCAGATCACCGGTCCGGGCCGGGACGGTCCGGCGAAGGTCCTTGTCCTGACCACCTTCGACCTGGACGAGTACGTGGTGGAGGCGCTGCGGGCCGGTGCGAGCGGCTTCCTCCTGAAGGACGCCCCGGCGAACGAGCTGGTGCAGGCGATCCGGGTGGTGGCCGCGGGCGAGGCGATGCTGGCGCCGTCGATCACGCGCCGGCTGCTCGACAAGTACTCGGCGCACCTGCCGACGGGCGAGGAGCAGGTGCCGGACACGCTGAGCACCCTGACCGACCGCGAGGTGGAGGTGCTGAAGCTGGTGGCCCGGGGCCTGTCGAACGCGGAGATCGCGGCGGACCTGTTCGTCAGCGAGACGACGGTGAAGACGCACGTGGGCCACGTGCTGACGAAGCTGCGGCTGCGGGACCGGGTGCAGGCGGCGGTGTACGCGTACGAGAGCGGTCTGGTGCGGCCCGGCGGCAACCAGTAGCGGCGCGGAGGACGACGAGAGGGCCCGGCTCATCCCGCGCCGGGCCCTCTCGTCATGGGGGAGGACGGTCCCGCGTCAGCTCTTGCGGAGCTCCCAGAAGCGGAAGACGGTCGAGGCGTCGAGGGTCCATTCGAGGCCGGTGACGCCCGTGCGGGAGACGGCGTACTGCTTGCCCTGCCAGAGCGGCAGCAGGGGCAGTTCCTCGGCGACGATGTCCTGGAGCTTGCCGTACTCGTCGGCGGTGCCGGCGCGGTCGGCCGCGGCGGCCGTCTTCGGGAGGAGGCGGCCGGTGATCTCGGTGTTCTCGTAGTGGTTGCCGAGGACGTTGCCCTCGCCGAAGAAGGGCGCGGTGAAGTTGTCGGCGTCGGGGTAGTCGGGGACCCAGCCCTTGACGTAGACGCCGTACTTGCCGGCCGCGACGTCCTTCTCGTACTGCTCGAAGGCGACGGACTTGACGTCGGCCTCGAAGAGGCCGCTGGCGTTGAGCTGGCCGGCGATGGCCTTGAGCTCCTGGTCGGTGGCCGGGCCGTAGCGGCTGGGGGTGGACCAGAGGGTGAGCTTCACCTTGTCGGTGATGCCGGCCGCGCGCAGGGCCTTCTTCGCCTTGGCCGCGTCGGGGGCGCCGTAGGCGTCGTAGAAGGCGGTGTTGTGGCCGTTGATGCCGGCCGGGACGATCGAGTAGAGCGGGGTGGCCGTCGACTTGTAGACGTCCTCGACGAGGGCCTCGCGGTCGACGAGGTGGGCGATGGCCTTCCGGACGCCGAGCTTGCCGACGACCGGGTCCTTCGTGTTGAAGACGAGGTGCTGGACCTCGGCGCTGCTGCCCTGGACGACCTCGATGCCCCGGTCGTCGGTGGTGTCGGAGGTCTCGAGGGCGGCGATGTCGCCGGCGGAGAGGCCTCGGTAGGCCACGTCGATCTGGTCGTCGGCGAGGGCCTTGGCGAGGGCGGAGCGGTCGCCCTTGTAGAGCTTGAGGGTGACCGCGTCGCTCTTGCGCTTGGCGGTGCCGCGGTAGGAGGAGTTGGCGGAGAAGGTGGCCTCGGTCTCGCTGAGGGAGTCCAGCTTGTAGGGGCCGGAGCCGGTGGCCTTCCCGTCGGTGCGCAGCGCGTCGGCGGGGTAGTCCCGGTGGTCGACGATGGAGCCGGCGCCGGAGGCGATCTTGTTGGGGAAGGTGGCGTCGGGGACCTTGAGGCGGAAGACGACGGTCTTCTCGTCGGGGGTGTCGATGGTGTCGATGCCGGCGAGCAGGGGCGCCGGACCGTTCGGGTCGGCGATCTTGATGGCCCGTTCGAAGGAGAACTTGACGTCCTCCGAGGTGAGCTTGTTGCCGTTGGAGAAGGTGAGGCCGTCCCGCAGGGTGCAGGTGTAGACCTTGCTGCCGGCGGAGAAGGCGCACTCGTCGGCGGCCTCGGGCTCGGGTTCGAGACCGCCCTTGGGGAAGGCCAGGAGGGACTGGAAGACGTTGTTGAACAGCAGCCAGGAGCCGGGGTCGTAGCCGGCCGCCGGGTCGGTGGCGAGGATCTCGTCGGACATGCCGACGCGTATGCCGTCACCGGAGCCGCCGGAGCCGCCGCCCTGTTCGGTGCCGCAGCCGCTGAGGAGGGCGGCGGACAGGCCGGCGGCGAGCGGGGCCGTCAGCCACTTGTTGTGTGCCTTCACAGTCGTGCCTCTTGATCTCTTGCCAGACCGGCCGCGCGGGCGCGCGGCCGGGACAACGAAGGGGTCAGGCGGTGCCGCGACCCAGTTCCCAGAGCAGCAGGTCGGAGGAGGTGTTGAGCGCGTACTCGACTCCGCTGAGGTCGTTGCGGGCGGCAACGTACTGCTTGCCCTGCCACAGGGGCAGGACGGGGACGTCCTCGGCGACGATCTTCTGGATCTGCGCGTAGACGGGGGCCGCGGCGGTGCGGTCGGCCTGGCGGCGCGAGCGCGGGATGAGCTGGTCGCGGACGACCTTGTTCACGTACGGCGTGTTGAGGAAGTTGTCGCTGTCCAGGAAGGGCGCGATGTAGTTGTCCGGGTCCGGGTAGTCCGGGAACCAGCCGAGACCGTAGACGGCGTAGTCGCCGCGCTTCTGGGCGGTGCGGAAGGTGGACCACTCGGCGCCCCTGACGGTGACGTCGAAGAGCTCGCTGGCGGTGAGCTGCTTGCCGAGCGCCTCGAACTCCTGGGCGGTCTCGGCGCCGTAGTGGTCGGTGGTGTAGTTCAGGGTCACCTTGACGGGGGTCTTGATGCCCGCCTTCCGGAGGATCTGGGCGGCCCGGTCGCGGTCGGGCTCGCCGTACGCGTCGAAGAAGGGGGTGGCGTGGCCGGTGATGCTGGAGGGGATCAGCGAGTAGAGCGGCTGGGCGGTGGGGCCGTAGACCAGGTTGATCAGGGCGCCCCGGTCGACGACGGCGGCCATCGCCTGGCGCACGGCCTTCTGCTCGACGGAGGGGGCCTTGGTGTTGAAGCCGAGGTAGCGGATCTCCAGGCCGGGGACCTCGACCATCTGGATGCCGTCCTTGGGCTTCTCGGTGAGGTCCTTGATCTGCTTCTGCGACAGGGAGCGGGCCATCATGTCGATGTCGGCGCTCTCCAGGGCCTTGCCCATGGCGGTCGAGTCGGCGAAGGGGCGCAGCTCGACCTTGTCGTTGCGCGGGGTGATGTCGCCCTTGTACTTCGGGTTCTTGGTGAAGACGAAGCGGCCGGCCTTGTCGCCCTCGCGCTCGACCTTCACGGTGTACGGGCCCGAGCCGTCGACGTCGAAGCCGTCGCGGAGCTCGCCGGCGGCGTACTTGTCCTTGCTGAGGATGCCGGCGACCGGGGTGGAGAGCTTGTACGGGAAGGTGGCGTCGGGGGTCTTGAGGTGGAAGACGATCCCGTCGGCGCCCTGGGTCTCGACGGTGTCGATGTTCGCGAGGAGGGCGGCCGTTCCGTTGTCCGACTTGATCTTCAGGACGCGCTCGATGGAGTACTTGACGTCCTCGGCGGTGACGGGGGTGCCGTCGGCGAAGGTGAGGCCGGAGCGGAGCGTGCAGCGGTAGCTCTCGCTGGCCTTGTCGGAGAAGCCGCAGCTCTCGGCCGCCTCGGGGACGGGCTCGCCGCCTTCCCGGGGCACGTGCAGCAGGGTCTGGACGGTCTGTCGCAGGATGTTCCAGGCGCCGGTGTCGTAGGCGTAGGCCGGGTCGAGCGGAGCGGGGGCGTCCTCGGTCGCAACGAACTGGTCCGTGGTGCCGACCACGATGGCCCGGTCGCCCTCGGAGCCGCCGCAGGCGGCGAGCAGGGGGGCGAGCAGACCGGCCACGGCCGGGAGCACCAGGGTCTTGCGGTTCATCGGGGACGATCTCCTCATCCGGCACTGGGTTACAGCGGTCAGTGACACTCCGCCGCCTGCCGCCCGGTCGGGGCGGGAGCGATCGGGCCGGGTGTTGCGATCGGTCCTGTGTTCACGGCGACTTGGGTGTGCGCCGGTGCACGCGGTTATGCGGCGAAGTACTCGCGAAAGATTAGTGGGCCGTACCCCTATTGCCGGACCACCGCCGGGGGCCGGGGTAATCGCACAGTGATCATGAATGCGTGCGGTTCGATAGTCATGCGTCGGACGATGCGGACGGGCACGAGCGAATCGGGGCACATGGGGGCGCCGAAAAGCGTGCATTCCGGGCGATGAACGGAGAGAGGCCACCTGCCGTCCGGCACTCTGAGTGACCAAGGTCACGCGGAGGCCTTTTCGGCAAATGGCCTGATCGTTTTCCCGCGGGAAAGCTCGGTGAAGGCTCAGATTCCCGTGATCAATGTGCGGAGAAAGGGCACGTCGACCTCTTCGAGGGAGCGCACGACGACCCGGCCCGGGGAGGGCGCGATCGGGGCGACGGAGGGCACGGCGACGACCCGGCAGCCCGCCGCCTCGGCCGCCGCGACGCCGGTCGCCGTGTCCTCGATGACGGCGCAGAGCGTGGGGTCGGCCCCCACCCCCTCGGCGGCCGCGAGGTACGGCTCGGGGTGCGGCTTGGTCCGTACGACCTCGTCCCCGGCGACGGTGAGGGAGAAGCGGTCGCGGCCGAGCGAGGCGAGGACCCGGTCGATGATCCGGCGGTGCGAGGCGGAGACCAGGGCGGTGGGGATGGAGTGCCGGGCCAGCTCGGAGAGGAGCCGCTCGGCGCCGGGCATGAGCGGGACGCCCCGCTCGATGCGCTGCTCGAACTTGTCGTTGAGGAGGACGGTCAGCTCCGGGAGGGTGATGTCGGCGCCGGTGGACTCGATGAGGTAGCCGGCGCTGCGGGTCATCGGCCCGCCGACCACCACGTCCCGCCAGGCCTCGTCGAGCCGGTGCCCGAGGTCGGCGAAGACCTCGACCTCCGCGTCCCACCAGAAGCCCTCCGTGTCGACGAGGGTCCCGTCCATGTCGAGGAAGACCGCCTGGAGGGCGGAGCTGCCGTTCGTACGGAACAGGGACGCGGGAACCGTACTGGTCATCCGGCACACCTCCATGAAGGGACGAGAAGGCCGGTCCTCCTCGCCGTGCGGGAGGAGGACCGGCCTGCTGGACGGACAAGTGTACGTCCCGGTCGGCGGAAACGCGTCCCTTTAACACGCCGCCGATCGACTCGCGGTCAACACGCGGTCACCGTGCGTTGAAGTACTTCGCCTCCGGGTGGTGGATGACGATGGCGTCGGTGGACTGCTCGGGGTGGAGCTGGAACTCCTCCGAGAGGTGGACGCCGATCCGCTCCGGCCGCAGCAGGTCCGCGATCTTCGCGCGGTCCTCCAGGTCGGGGCAGGCGCCGTAGCCGAGGGAGAAGCGGGCGCCGCGGTACTTGAGCGCGAACATGTCCTCGACGTCGGCCGGGTCCTCGCCGGCGAAGCCCAGCTCGGCGCGGACGCGGGCGTGCCAGTACTCGGCGAGGGCCTCGGCGAGCTGGACGGAGAGGCCGTGGAGCTCCAGGTAGTCGCGGTAGGAGTCGGACTCGAAGAGCTTGGCCGTGGCCTCGCCGATCTTCGAGCCGACGGTGACGACCTGGAGGCCGACGACGTCGGTCTCGCCGGACTCCTCCGGGCGGAAGAAGTCCGCGAGGCAGAGGCGGCGGCCGCGGCGCTGGCGCGGGAAGGAGAAGCGGGTCCGCTCGTTGCCGTCCTCGTCCAGGACGATCAGGTCGTCGCCCTTGGAGACGCAGGGGAAGTAGCCGTGCACGACGGCCGCTTCGAGGAGGTTCTCGGTGTGCAGGCGCTCCAGCCAGCCGCGCAGCCGGGGCCGGCCCTCGGTCTCCACCAGCTCCTCGTACGCCGGTCCGTCGCCGGCCCGGTTCTGCTTGAGGCCCCACTGGCCCTTGAAGAGGGCGCCCTCGTCGAGCCAGGAGGCGTAGTCCTTCAGCGGGATGCCCTTGACGACGCGGGTGCCCCAGAACGGCGGGGTGGGCACCGGGTTGTCGACGGCGACGTCGGAACGGCCGCCGGGCTCCGGCTCCTCGACCTGGAGCGCGGCCGCGTCCCGCTTGGGCACCCGGCGCTGCTTGAGCTCGGGAAGCGCGGCTCCGGGGACGCCGCGCTTGACGGCGATGAGGGCGTCCATCAGGCGCAGGCCCTCGAAGGCGTCGCGGGCGTAGCGGACCTCGCCCTGGTAGATCTCGTGGAGGTCCTGCTCGACGTAGGCGCGGGTCAGGGCGGCGCCGCCCAGGATCACGGGGTACCTGGCGGCCAGCTCGCGCTGGTTGAGCTCCTCCAGGTTCTCCTTCATGATCACGGTGGACTTCACCAGGAGACCGGACATGCCGATCACGTCGGCGTTGTGCTCCTCGGCGGCCTCCAGGATCGCCGAGACCGGCTGCTTGATGCCGATGTTGACGACGTTGTAGCCGTTGTTGGACAGGATGATGTCCACGAGGTTCTTGCCGATGTCGTGGACGTCGCCGCGCACGGTGGCCAGGACGATGGTGCCCTTGCCCTCGGCGTCGGACTTCTCCATGTGCGGCTCCAGATGGGCCACCGCGGTCTTCATGACCTCGGCGGACTGGAGCACGAACGGCAGCTGCATCTGGCCCGAGCCGAACAGCTCGCCGACCACCTTCATGCCGTCCAGGAGGATGTTGTTGACGATGTCCAGGGCCGGGGTGGTGGTCAGGGCCTCGTCGAGGTCGGCCTCCAGGCCGTTCTTCTCGCCGTCGATGATCCGCCGCTTCAGGCGCTCCTCCAGCGGCAGCGCGGCCAGCTCCTCGGCCTTGCCGGCCTTGAGGGACTTGGTGGTGGCGCCCTCGAAGAGGGCCATCAGCTTCTGCAGCGGGTCGTAGCCCTCGGCGCGCCGGTCGTAGATCAGGTCGAGCGCGGTGGTGACCTGCTCGTCGTCGAAGCGGGCGATCGGCAGGATCTTGGAGGCGTGCACGATCGCCGAGTCCAGGCCCGCCTTCACGCACTCGTCGAGGAAGACGGAGTTGAGCAGGATGCGGGCGGCCGGGTTGAGGCCGAAGGAGATGTTCGACAGGCCCAGGGTGGTCTGCACGTCGGGGTGGCGGCGCTTGAGCTCGCGGATCGCCTCGATGGTGGCGATGCCGTCCTTGCGGGACTCCTCCTGACCGGTGCAGATGGTGAAGGTCAGGGTGTCGATGAGGATGTCCGACTCCTGGATGCCCCAGTTGCCGGTCAGGTCCTCGATCAGGCGCTCGGCGATGGCGACCTTGTGCTCGACGGTGCGGGCCTGGCCCTCCTCGTCGATGGTCAGGGCGATGAGGGCGGCGCCGTGCTCCTGGGCCAGCCGGGTGACCTTGGCGAAGCGGGACTCGGGCCCGTCGCCGTCCTCGTAGTTCACCGAGTTGATGACGGCCCGGCCGCCGAGCTTCTCCAGACCGGCCCGGATGACCTCGACCTCGGTGGAGTCCAGGACGATCGGGAGGGTGGAGGCGGTGGCGAACCGTCCCGCCAGCTCCTCCATGTCCGCCACGCCGTCGCGGCCGACGTAGTCCACACAGAGGTCGAGCATGTGCGCGCCCTCGCGGATCTGGTCGCGGGCCATCTCGACGCAGTCGTCCCAGCGGGCCTCCAGCATGGCCTCGCGGAACTTCTTCGAACCGTTGGCGTTGGTGCGCTCGCCGATCGCCATGTACGAGGTGTCCTGGCGGAACGGCACCGTCTGGTAGAGGGAGGCGGCGCCCGGCTCCGGACGCGGCTCGCGGACGGCGGGGGTCAGGTCCCGGACCCGCTCGACGACCTGGCGCAGGTGCTCCGGGGTCGTACCGCAGCAGCCGCCGATCAGGGAGAGGCCGTAGTCGCGGACGAAGGTCTCCTGCGCGTCGGCCAGCTCGGCCGGCGACAGCGGGTAGTGGGCGCCGTCCGAGGTCAGCACCGGCAGGCCGGCGTTCGGCATGCAGGAGAGCGGGATGCGGGAGTGGCGGGCGAGGTAGCGCAGGTGCTCGCTCATCTCGGCCGGGCCGGTGGCGCAGTTCAGGCCGATCATGTCGATGCCGAGCGGCTCCAGGGCCGTCAGGGCCGCGCCGATCTCGGAGCCGAGCAGCATGGTGCCGGTCGTCTCGACGGTGACGGACACGATCAGGGGCACGTCGGCGCCCAGGGCGTCCAGGGCGCGGCGGGCGCCGATCACGGAGGCCTTGGTCTGCAGGAGGTCCTGGGTGGTCTCCACGAGCAGCGCGTCGGCGCCGCCGGCGAGGAGGCCCTCGGCGTTCCGCTGGTAGGCGTCGCGCAGGAGGGTGTACGGGGCGTGGCCCAGGGTCGGCAGCTTGGTGCCGGGGCCGATCGAGCCGAGGACCCAGCGCTGGCGGCCGGTGGAGGCGGTGAACTCGTCGGCCACCTCGCGGGCGATCCGGGCACCCGCCTCGGACAGCTCGTGGACGCGCTCGGGGATGTCGTACTCGCCCAGGGCGGCGTGGTTGGCGCCGAAGGTGTTGGTCTCGACGCAGTCGACGCCGGCGGAGAAGTACTCCTGATGGACCGAACGGACGATGTCGGGCCGGGTGACGTTGAGGATCTCGTTGCAGCCTTCGAGGTTCTGGAAGTCCTCGAGGGTGGGGTCCTGGGCCTGGAGCATGGTTCCCATGGCTCCGTCGGCGACCACCACGCGGGTCGCGAGTGCCTCGCGGAGGGCGGCGGCGCGGCTCCGGGCGTCACCGGGGGCGGGGGCGCTCCCTCCGGAGGCGGAGGCGGAAGGGGACGGCAACGAGGCCATGGGCGATCTCCCTGGGATGCGACGGCTGTCGGCTTTGCACGCTCGGTGGAGGGTGCACGGAGCCAGCCTAACCGCGCTCGAGCCGGGGTGGACACGGCGTCCCACGGGCCGGACGGCATCCTGTGTCCGGGGACTCCCGGTCCTGCCCCTCCTTGACCGACACTGTGGGATGTGACGCAAGGTCGGCATCGACCGATAGTGTTCAGCATTGTCGAACAGCGTGAAAGGGATAGGGGCCGGGCGATGGCTAAGAACATCCAGTCGCTTGAAAGAGCGGCGGCCATGCTGCGACTGCTCGCGGGCGGCGAGCGCCGGCTCGGCCTGTCCGACATCGCGTCGTCGCTCGGGCTCGCCAAGGGGACGGCCCACGGGATCCTGCGCACCCTCCAGGCGGAGGGGTTCGTGGAGCAGGAGGCGGCCTCGGGCCGCTACCAGCTGGGCGCGGAGCTGCTGCGGCTCGGGAACAGCTACCTGGACGTGCACGAGCTGCGGGCCCGGGCCCTCGTCTGGACGGACGACCTGGCCCGGTCCAGCGGCGAGAGCGTGCACCTGGGGGTCCTGCACCAGCGGGGCGTGCTGATCGTGCACCACGTCTTCCGGCCGGACGACAGCCGTCAGGTCCTGGAGGTGGGGGCCATGCAGCCACTGCACTCCACGGCCCTGGGCAAGGTCCTCTCGGCGTACGACCCGGTGGCGCACAGCGAGGTCCTGGAGGTCGAGCGGGAGGCGTTCACGCCCCGGACGACGACGGCGCTCGGGGACTTCGAGACGCTGCTGGACACGGTGCGGGCCCGGGGCTGGGCGGCGGACGTGGAGGAGACCTGGGAGGGCGTGGCGTCGGTGGCGGCGCCGATCCACGACCGGCGGCGGATGCCGGTGGGCGCGGTGGCGGTGACGGGCGCGGTGGAGCGGATCCGCCCGGACGGCGAGCTGCGGCCGGAGCTGGTGGCGGCGGTGCGGGACTGCGCCCGCGCGGTCTCCCGGGACCTGGGGGCCGGCCGCTTCTGAGGCCTCCCGGGGCTCCCCCGCACCCCTTTCCGACCCGCCGGTAACGATCCCGTCATCGGCGGGTTTTTCACTTCCCAGACCCTTGACGCGCTGTTAACCCGAGGGCAAAACTTCCGTTCATCGGTCGGCATTGCCGAACACCTACCGGCAATACGCGCTAGAGTGTGGCAGTGCCAAGGGCCGGCAACGCCCTCAACACGAGGGTGCGGACCATCGGAGGGACCCGTGGTCCGCCTTCCCCTGGACGAAGGACAAAGGAGTCGCGGGTGTCCAGCTCCGACATCTTCCTCGGCGAGACCATCGGTACCGCCGTACTCATCCTGCTCGGCGGTGGCGTGTGCGCCGCCGTCACGCTCAAGAACTCCAAGGCCCGCGGCGCGGGCTGGCTCGCGATCACCTTCGGGTGGGGCTTCGCCGTCATGACGGCCGTCTACATGACGGCTTCCCTCTCGGGCGCCCACCTGAACCCCGCCGTCACGGTCGGCATCGCGATCAAGGACGGGGCCTGGGGCGACGTGCCCGTCTACTTCGCCGGCCAGATGCTCGGCGCGATGATCGGCGCGGCGCTGGTCTGGGTGGCCTACTACGGCCAGTTCCGGGCCCACCTCACGGACCCGGAGACCATCGGCGAGAAGCCGATCGAGGGCCCCGGCCCGGTGCTCGGGATCTTCTCCACGGGTCCCGAGATCCGCAACACCTGGCAGAACCTGGCCACCGAGGTCATCGGCACCGTCGTGCTCGTGCTCGCCGTGCTCACCCAGGGCCTCAACGACAGCGGCAAGGGCCTCGGCACCCTGGGCGCCCTGATCACCGCCTTCGTCGTGGTCTCCATCGGCCTCTCGCTCGGCGGTCCGACCGGTTACGCCATCAACCCGGCCCGCGACCTCGGTCCGCGCATCGTGCACGCCCTGCTGCCGCTGCCGAACAAGGGCGGCTCCGACTGGGGCTACGCCTGGATCCCGGTCGTGGGTCCGCTGATCGGCGGCGCCCTCGCCGCGGGTATCTACACCATCGCGTTCGCCTGAGCCGTCCTTCTTCCAGACCTCCCTTGGAGCACACCGTGACCGACGCCCACACCTCCGGCCCCTTCATCGCCGCCATCGACCAGGGCACCACCTCCTCCCGCTGCATCGTCTTCGACAAGGACGGCCGGATCGTCTCCGTCGACCAGAAGGAGCACGAGCAGATCTTCCCGAAGCCGGGCTGGGTGGAGCACGACGCCGCCGAGATCTGGACCAACGTCCAGGAGGTCGTCGCCGGCGCCCTGGAGAAGGCGGAGATCACCGCCGCCGACGTCAAGGCCATCGGCATCACCAACCAGCGCGAGACCACGCTGCTGTGGGACAAGAACACCGGCGAGCCCGTCCACAACGCCCTCGTCTGGCAGGACACCCGCACCGACACCCTCTGCCGGGAGCTCGGCCGCAACGTCGGCCAGGACCGCTTCCGCCGCGAGACCGGCCTCCCCCTCGCCTCGTACTTCTCCGGCCCCAAGGTCCGCTGGCTGCTCGACCACGTCGAGGGCCTGCGCGAGCGCGCCGAGCGCGGCGACATCCTCTTCGGCACCATGGACTCCTGGGTCATCTGGAACCTGACCGGCGGCGTGGACGGCGGCGTGCACGTCACCGACGTCACCAACGCCTCGCGCACCATGCTGATGAACCTCCACGAGATGGCGTGGGACGAGCGCATCCTGCACTCCATGGGCGTCCCGGCCGCCGTGCTGCCGGAGATCCGCTCCTCCGCCGAGGTGTACGGCACGGTCAAGGGCGGCGTCCTCGACGGCGTCCCGGTCGCCTCCGCGCTCGGCGACCAGCAGGCCGCCCTGTTCGGCCAGACGTGTTTCGCCGAGGGCGAGGCCAAGTCCACGTACGGCACCGGCACCTTCATGCTGATGAACACCGGCGACAAGGTGATCAACTCCTACAGCGGCCTGCTGACCACGGTCGGCTACCGGATCGGCGACGAGAAGCCGGTCTACGCCCTGGAGGGCTCGATCGCCGTCACCGGCTCCCTGGTGCAGTGGATGCGCGACCAGATGGGCCTGATCAAGTCCGCCGCCGAGATCGAGACCCTCGCCTCCTCGGTCGAGGACAACGGCGGCGCCTACTTCGTCCCGGCCTTCTCCGGTCTGTTCGCCCCCTACTGGCGCTCCGACGCGCGCGGTGTCATCGCCGGCCTCACCCGGTACGTCACCAAGGCGCACATCGCCCGCGCCGTCCTGGAGGCCACCGCCTGGCAGACCCGCGAGATCGCCGACGCCATGACGAAGGACTCCGGCGTCGAGCTGACCGCGCTCAAGGTCGACGGCGGCATGACCTCCAACAACCTGCTGATGCAGACCCTCTCGGACTTCGTGGACGCGCCCGTCGTGCGCCCCATGGTCGCCGAGACCACCTGCCTCGGCGCCGCCTACGCCGCCGGCCTGGCCGTCGGCTTCTGGCCCGACACCGACGCGCTGCGCGCCAACTGGCGCCGAGCCGCCGAATGGACCCCCCGCATGGACGCCGACAAGCGCGACCGCGAGTACAAGAGCTGGCTGAAGGCCGTCGAGCGCTCCATGGGCTGGCTCGAAGACGAATCCGACGAGCAGTAAGAGCGAGCAGTAAGAGGAGTGAGCGACATGACCACCCTGCAGAGCGTCCCCGCCCTGGGGACGCGCCCGGCCGCCGGTTCCCTGCCGAGCCGCGCCGAGACCCGGGAGCAGCTCTCCAAGGCGACGTACGACCTCCTGGTGATCGGCGGCGGCATCCTGGGCATCTCCACCGCCTGGCACGCCGCGCAGTCGGGCCTGCGGGTGGCCCTGGTGGACGCCGGCGACTTCGCCGGCGCCACCTCCTCCGCCTCCTCGAAGCTGCTCCACGGGGGCCTGCGCTACCTGCAGACCGGCGCGGTGAAGCTGGTGGCGGAGAACCACTTCGAGCGGCGCGCGGTCTCCCGCCAGGTGGCCCCGCACCTCGCCAACCCGCTCACCTTCTACCTGCCCGTCTACAAGGGCGGCCCGCACGGCGCGGCCAAGCTGGGCGCCGGCGTCTTCGCGTACTCCGCCCTCTCGGCGTTCGGCGACGGCGTCGGCCACCTGCTCTCCCCCGCCAAGGCCGCGCAGGACGTGCCGGAGCTGCGGACGGACAACCTGAAGGCCGTGGCCGTCTACGGCGACGACCAGATGAACGACGCCCGGATGGCCCTGATGACGGTCCGCGCCGCGGTCGACGCCGGTGCCACCGTCCTCAACCACGCCGAGGTCACCGGTCTGCGCTTCACCCGCGGCCGGGTCACCGGCGCCGAGCTGAAGGACCGCACCAGCGGCGACGAGTTCGGCGTGGACGCCCGCCTGGTCCTCAACGCGACCGGCCCGTGGGTCGACCACCTGCGGAAGATGGAGGACCCGAACGCGGCCCCCTCCATCCGCCTCTCCAAGGGCGCGCACCTGGTCCTCAAGCGGACCTCGCCGTGGAAGGCCGCGCTCGCCACCCCGATCGACAAGTACCGCATCACCTTCGCCCTCCCCTGGGAGGACATGCTGCTGCTCGGCACCACCGACGAGGAGTACGAGGGCGACCCCGGCCAGGTCGGGGTCACCGAGAAGGACACCGCCCAGATCCTGGACGAGGCCGCCTTCTCCATCCGCGACCAGCAGCTGTCGCGCGACCTGATCACGTACGCCTTCGCCGGTCTGCGGGTGCTCCCCGGCGGCCCCGGCGACACCTCCAAGGCCAAGCGCGAGACGGTCGTGACCGAGGGCCGCGGCGGGATGCTGTCGGTGGCCGGCGGCAAGTGGACGACCTTCCGCCACATCGGCCGCACGGTCATGAAGAAGCTGGAGCAGCTGCCCGGTCACCCGCTCGGTGAGGATTACGAGCCGGTGTCCGCGCTGCCGAAGCGGCTGCCGCTGCCCGGCATAGCCAATCCGAACGCGATCGCCCACCGGCTGCTCGTCGACGGTCCGGCGCCCGGCCCGCGCATGGCCGCCGACACCGCCAAGCACCTGGCGACGCACTACGGCTCGCTCTCCTTCGAGATCGCCCGCATGGCGAACGAGAACCCGGAACTGGCCCGGCGCGTCCACCCGGACGCGCCGGAGATCTGGGCGCAGGTCGCCTACGCCCGTGACCACGAGTGGGCCGAGACCGCCGACGACGTGCTGCGCCGGCGCACGACGCTGACCATCCGCGGCCTGGCGACGGACGAGGTCCGCGCCGGGGTCGAGTCGATGCTGGGCAAGTAACTCTCCTGCTTCCAGGGGCGGTTCCTCTCCGAGGGACCGCCCCTTCGGCGTGCCACACCCCGTCCACACGCCCGCAACACTCCGCGCGCAGAGTTGAAGCATGAAGTTTCAAGTGCTCACGATCGTCCACCACTCCCCGCACCCGCTCACCGGCGAACTCCTGTCCGCCGCGGACCGGTTGGAGCAGGTCGTCACGCTCGGCGAGACCGCCGAGCGGCTGGGCTTCGACGCGTACGCGGTCGGCGAGCGGCACGCGGGCCCGTTCCTCTCCTCGGCCCCGACCGTGCTGCTCGCCGCGCTCGCCGCCCGCACCACCCGGATCCGGCTCCTCACCGGCGTGACCGTGGTCGCGATCCTCGACCCGGTCCGGGTCGCCGAGGACTACGCCACGCTCGACCAGCTCTCCCGGGGCCGGATCGAACTCGTCGTCGGCAAGGGCGCGGAGGCCGGCCACTTCGACCTCTTCGGCCTGGACGAGGAGCGGCAGTGGGACCTCCAGAAGGAGAAGTACGAGCTGCTCCGCCGGCTCTGGACGGAGGAGGGCGTCGACTGGGAGGGCGAGTTCCGGCCCGCCCTGAAGAACGTGACCACGGTGCCGCGCCCGTACGCCGGTCCGCCCCGGGTCTGGCACGGCTCGGCCACCAGCCTCAACTCCCCCGAACTGGCGGCGAAGCACGGCGATCCGCTCTTCACCGCCAACGCGATCCAGCCCCGCGAGGCGTACGCGCGGCTCATCGCCCACTACCGCGAGAAGTTCGAGGAGTACGGGCACGACCCGGCCCACGCGCGCGTGGCGGCCGGTTCCGGCGGCCTGCTCATCGCCGACACCCCCGAGCAGGCGGTCGCCCGCTACAAGGACCTGTACGAGGCGAAGGTCCGGCAGAGCTTCCGGCCGCACCTGGCGGGGAAGGCCGGCTACAACACCCCGTTCCGCACGATCGAGGACGCCGTCGCGGACGGCCCCCAGTTGATCGGCTCGCCGCAGCAGATCATCGACAAGATCCTCGGCCACCACGAGCACTACGGGCACGACCTCCAGTCCGTCACGGTCGACGCCTTCGGGCAGTCGACGGCCGAGCAGACCGAGACGCTCCAGCGCTTCGCCGAGGAGATCGCGCCGGTGGTCCGGAGGGAGGCGCCCAGCACCCTCTGGGAGGAGTGACGCCGTCGTGTGCGGGGGCGAGTTCCTGGGTAGTCGATCAAGGCCGCACGGGTTTTCGGGGATGTCCGGGGGCTGCGGACGGACCGCCGGAAAGCCGTAAGGTTGGTCCGTACGACAGGAACTTCGAGAAGGAGGCGCTGGGTGATCGAGCTCGAGGGGGTGCCCGAGCTGATCGACCCGGTCATGGTGGCCGCGTTCGAGGGCTGGAACGACGCCGGGGACGCCGCCTCCACCGCGGTCGGCCATCTGGACCGGGAGTGGAAGGGCGAGGTCTTCGCGGCGCTCGACGCCGAGGACTACTACGACTTCCAGGTGAACCGGCCCACGGTCTTCCTGGACAACGGCGTACGGAAGATCACCTGGCCGACGACCAGGCTCTCCGTGGTCCGGGTGGGCGGTGACAAGCCCCGCGACCTGGTGCTCGTGCGCGGGATCGAACCCTCGATGCGCTGGCGCTCCTTCTGCAACGAGCTGCTCGGCTTCGCGCACGAGCTGGGCGTGGAGATGGTGGTGATCCTGGGAGCGCTGCTCGGCGACACCCCGCACACCCGGCCGGTCCCGGTCAGCGGGGTGACCTCCGATCCGGACCTGGCGCGCACGATGGACCTGGAGGAGACCCGGTACGAGGGCCCGACGGGCATCGTGGGCATCCTCCAGGAGGCGTGCACGCACGCGGGCGTGCCGGCGGTGAGCCTGTGGGCGGCGGTGCCGCACTACGTGTCGCAGCCGCCGAACCCGAAGGCGACGCTGGCGCTGCTCAACCGCCTGGAGGACCTGATCGGGCTGCGCATCCCGCTGGGCGAGCTGCCCGAGGACGCGCGGGCCTGGCAGCTCGGCGTGGACCAGCTGGCCGCCGAGGACAGCGAGGTCGCCGAGTACGTGCAGACCCTGGAGGAGGCGCGGGACACCGCGGAGCTCCCGGAGGCGTCCGGCGAGGCGATCGCCCGCGAGTTCGAGCGGTACCTGCGGCGGCGCGAGCCGGGCACGGGGCCCGGCCCCGGGGTGGCGACGGAGGGCGGGGACTCCCCGTTCCTGCTGGACCCCGGCAGCGGCCGCACCCGCCCGCCGAAGCCGGAACAGCCGGGGCCGGAGTCGGTACCGGGGTCGGAATCGGTCCCGGGATCGGAGCCGGTCCCGGAGTCGGAGCCGGTCCCGGAGTCGGGCGCCGAGGAGACTTCCGGGGAGGCTCCGGAGGAGGACTCCGCCGGTGGGGGGCCGACCGGTGAGGGCCCCGCCGACGGGAACCCGCCCGGTGAGGAGCCCGAGGACCCGGAGCGCGGCCCCGGGAAGTAGCGGGCGGTGGAGAGACGGTGCGGGAGGGGCGTCCGGGGACGGGCGCCCCTCCCGCACGTCGTGGGTCAGGCGCAGGTGAAACGGGCCGCCGCCCAGTCCCCGTGGTCGCCGCTCTTCGACCCGTTGGTGTCCGTGATCCTCAGCCGTACGTGCCGGGCCCCGGTCACGTCGACGTCCACGGGCAGGGTCGCGGAGGCGCCGGTCAGCGGGGGCGAGGTCCACAGGACCCTGCCGTCCGCCTCGACGGAGAAGGCCACCTCGCCGTAGCCGTCGATCTCGTCGTCGATGCCGACGTCGGCCGTGAGGGCGGTGCAGCGGCCGCCGAGGTAGACCTCGACGTCGGAGTCGGCGTGGGCGCCGATCCCCTTCTCGTAGGTCTTTCCGGCCAGGGTCGGCGGCCGGCCGTCGGCGGCGCCGGACTCGCCGTTGGAGCGGTCGCGCTCGGGCGGCCCCCAGCCGTTGGTGGAGCGCAGCCACACCAGGTCGCTCGCCCAGGCGTCGCCGGCCGGCGGCGGGGGCATCACGCCGACCGCGAACCGCTGGAGCGCGGTGCGGTCGGTGCCGGCCGCGCGGTGGCGGACCGTCGCCGTGAGGGTGGCCTCGCCGGGCTTCGCGTCCGCCGCCGGGGTGACGGCGACCTCGACCCGGCGGGTGGTTCCGGCCGGGACGCGGGCGATCGGGGCGGCCGGGGCGACCCGCCACCCGTCCGGGGCGGTCACGGAGACCCGTACGTCGGTGGCGTCCCCGCTGCCCGCGGTGACGTCCACGGCGACGGTGCCGGGCGCGCCGGCGCCGAGCTCCTGCCCGGTGGGCGCGGCGACGGTGGCGGAGGCGCCGCGGACCGCGCCGCCGACCGCGCTGGTGTCCTTCAGGAGCACCTCGAAGCCGCGGTCGGTGCGCCGGGCGGTCGTCTTGACCCGGACCACTCCCCCGCGCTCGTCGCGGTCGTACCACCAGCCCTGCGCGGCGGCGTCGAAGGCGGCGCGGGAGGCGAGGGCGGGCAGGTCGCGCCCGTCGAGCCGCACGGCGCCGGGCGCGTCGCCGGTGTGGACGGTGAAGGCGTACGGCCGGGCGGCCGGCTTGCCGGTGTACGTGCCCCTGCTGGGGCCGATGCGCACGGAGACGTCGCCGGGGCCGGCGTCCGGGGCGCGGACCTCGGCGAGCTGGGTGGCGTACCGGCCGGTGCGGTGCTCGCGGGTGACGCCGTCGTCCTCGTACAGCTCGAAGGAGGAGCTGCCCTTGGGGTAGACGTCCCAGGCGATCGGGTCGCCGGGGGCGCGGTCCTTGTACGAGCGGATGCCGCCGGGCCACAGGGGGACGGTCGCCCCGGCCCGGACGAAGAGGGGCAGGGTGTCGAGCGGGGCGCTGTAGTCGTCGACGGTGACGGGGCCCTCGTAGGTGCGTCCGCTCCAGTAGTCGATCCAGGTGCCCTTCGGCAGGTAGATGCCGTCGCGTTCCACCGCGTCCTGGTACACGGGGGCGACGAGGAAGTCCTCGCCGCTGAGGAACTCGTACTTCGCGGCCTCCGTGGCGGCCTTCGGGTCGTCCGGGTACTCCAGGGCGAGCGGCCGGGCGAGGCCGACGCCGGTCTTCGTGGCCCGGTGGGCGTGGCTGTAGACGTACGGGAGCAGGGCCTCGTGGAGCTTGAGGGAGGCGCGGTTGACCGAGGTGTAGGGCTCGCCGTGGCGGAAGGGCTGCTTGTCGCTGGCGGCCCAGCCGTCCATGGTCATGGTGACGGGCAGGAAGGTCTTCCACTGGAGGTCGCGGGTGTACGTCTTGGCGCTGCCGCCGAAGATGCCGTCGACGTCGCCGGTGGTGTAGGCGAGTCCGGACATGGACGCGCCCGCGTAGGTCGGGATCTGCCAGCGGACGTACTCCCAGCTGCCGGACTGGTCGCCGGACCACTGCACGCCGCAGCGCTGGGCGCCGGCCCAGCTCTCGGGGGCCCAGGTGAAGCCGCGGGCGTCGCTGTGGGCCTCGATGCCGGCGTGGGCGTCCTTGCAGCCGTCGAGGGCGAACTTGTAGCCCTCGCCGACCCAGGCGACGTCGAGCTTGGCGACCCGCTGGCCGGCCCTGACCTGCTCGCCGAGCCGGTCGATGCCGTCCTCGGTCCACAGGCCGAGCTGCATGTCGCGCTCCTGGAGCCCGGTGGCGGTCTCCGCGAGGTTCTCGTAGCCGCAGCCGTAGCCGTCGTTGACGAGCATCCAGCCGTTGGGCATGTCGTTCTCGACGTAGCCGTCGGCGACCTTCAGGGCGTCGAGGGTGTGGCGCTCGCCGCGGTTGGCGTTGTGCAGGTAGCAGTCGGCGTCGCCGATCTCCAGGCCGTAGACGGGCGGCAGGAACGGTTTTCCGGTGAGCCGGGTGTACTGGCCGATGACGTCCTTGGCGGCGTCGCGGCCGGTGCCGGCGAAGTAGTAGGCGTCGAAGCGCCGTTCCTTCGCGCTCGTGGTGACGGGCGCGGTGAAGGCGTAGGTGTTGGGGGCGTAGGTGTTGCGGTAGACGCCGTAGCCGGTGGAGGAGAGGTAGAACGGGACGGAGTTGGGGTGGCCGCCGTCGTTCCAGTTGTAGTCGACGCCCACCTCCACGGTCTTGTCGCGGTGGGAGGTGTTGCCGCGGCCGTTCTGCATGCCGGCGCCGTAGAACTGCTCCGTGGCGCCGCGGGCGAGGGTCTGGACGGTGCGGTCCTGGTTCCAGGTGAGGCCGCGGGTCTCGGACCAGAGCGGGGTGCCGTCGGCGCGCACGGCGGCGAAGCGGAGCGGGGACTTGTAGGCGCGCAGGGTGACCCGGTCGCTGCTCAGTTCGTACCGGTCGCCGCGGTCGCGCCAGCGGGTGGCCGGGGGCGGGCCCTGGGGCAGGGTGATGTCGGTGCCGGTGGGGTCGGTGAACGTGCCGTCGGGGGCGAGTTCGATGCGGAAGGTGTCGGCGGTGACGAAGCTGACGCGGGCCCGGGCCTGACCGGCGGTCAGCCGGTAGACGGCTCCGTCGGCGGCGAACCCGGTCACGTCGCCGACGGTGGTGTCGGCGCTGTCGGCCTTCTCGGCGCTGTCCGTCTTCTCGGTGGGGGCGGCCTTCTCCGTGGGGGCGGCCGTGGCGGTGGAGCCGGGGCCCGCGAAGGCGGCGAGCAGCCCGAGCAGTGCACCGGCGACCGTAGCTCTCATGCGCATTGATGATTGCATGGAGCTTCTTTAGCGCAGAATCGAGCATCGCGACAGGGCAAAAGGGAACCGCCCCCGGACTTCGCGCGGAAGTCCGGGGGCGGTTGGCCGGAAGGGAGTTGTGCGGTGGCGTCCCTACAGGGCGACGCCCAGGAGCGCGTCGACGGCGCGGGAGACGAGTCCGGGAGCGGATTCGTCGGTGCCGCCCCCGGCCGTCTGGCGCTCGGCCCAGCGGTCGACCGCGGCGAGCGCGGCCGGCGTGTCGAGGTCGTCGGCGAGGGCCTCGCGGATCTCCTCGACGAGGGCGTCGGCGGGCAGCCCGTCGGGGCGGGAGACCGCGGCGCGCCAGCGTCCGAGCCGCTCCACCGCGTCCTGGAGGATCCCGTCGGTCCACTCCCAGTCGGCGCGGTAGTGGTGGGAGAGGAGCGCGAGCCGGATCGCGGCCGGGTCGACGCCGTCGCGGCGCAGCTTCGAGACGAAGACCAGGTTGCCCTTGGACTTGGACATCTTCTCGCCGTCGAGGGCGACCATGCCGGCGTGGACGTACGCCTTGGCCATCGGGAACTCGCCGGTGAGGGCCTGGGCGTGCGAGGCGCCCATCTCGTGGTGCGGGAAGATCAGGTCGGAGCCGCCGCCCTGCACGTCGAAGCCCATGCCGAGGTGGTCGAGGGCGATGGCGACGCACTCGATGTGCCAGCCGGGGCGGCCCGCGCCGAGGCTGCCGCCGTCCCAGCTCGGCTCGCCCTCGCGGGCGGCCATCCAGAGCATCGGGTCGAGCGGGTTCTTCTTGCCGGGGCGCTCGGGGTCGCCGCCGCGCTCGGCGGAGAGGTGGCGCATCAGCTCGGTGTCGTAGTGCGAGACCTGGCCGAAGTGCGGCTCGGCGTCGACGGAGAAGTAGACGTCGCCGTCGAGCTCGTAGGCGGCGCCGGCGTCCCGCAGGCGCTCGACGAGCGGGACGATGCCCGGTATGGCCTCGACCGCGCCGATGTAGTGCCGCGGGGGCAGCATCCGCAGGGCGGTCATGTCCTCGCGGAAGAGGGCGGTCTCGCGCTCGGCGAGGCCGACCCAGTCGACGCCGTCGCGGATGGCGCGCTCCAGGAGGGGGTCGTCCACGTCCGTCACGTTCTGGACGTAGTGCACCTGCCGCTTGGTGTCGAGCCACACGCGCTGCACGAGGTCGAACGCGTTGTAGGTCGCCGCGTGACCCATGTGGGTCGCGTCGTACGGGGTGATGCCGCAGACGTAGATGCGGGCGACGGGACCGGGGACGAGGGTGACTCGTCCGCCGGTCGCGGTGTCGTGGATCCGGAGGTCGCGGCCCTTGCCGGGAAGGGCGGGGACCTCAGAAGCGGGCCAGGCATGCATGACCCGAGCGTAACCGGACAGGTGTTCCGGATACGAACCGGATCCGGGATCTTGACCGATTAGGCGGTCTTGCGGGGCGAATGCGCGCGTGCCTCCCCCCGGAGGGCGCTTCTCCGGTCGGCCCGGCTTGGCCGAAACCTTTCGCTCGGACCCCTGGGGCGGGTGAGCCGCACGGGCCCCGGAACGCAGCTCGGGACGGCGGTTCTCAGACGGGCGGCCAGGGGAGGGCGGGCCACTGTCCCGAGGGCTCCGGGTGCCGTCCGCCCGCCCGCAGGGCCGCCACGCGGGCGCGTATCGCCGCCACTTCGGCGCCGGTGAGCAGTTCGGCCAGTCGGGTGGCGAGCGGCGCTCCGGGCGCCAGGGCCGGGCCGAGACGGTCGAGGACCTCGACCGCCTCGGCGGGCAGTTCCTCGCCCGCCCATCCCCACAGCAGGGTGCGCAGCTTGTCCTCGACGTGGAAGGTGACCCCGTGGTCGATGCCGTACAGGTGTCCGCCGGGGGCCGGCAGCAGGTGCCCGCCCTTGCGGTCGCCGTTGTTGATCACGGCGTCCAGGACGGCGAGCCGCCGCAGTTCGGGGGTGTCGGCGTGGACGAGGAGGGCGGTGCGGCCCTCGCCGACCTCGGCCTCCCCGACGGCCTTCCAGCCCTCCCCCGGCTCCTCGTCCTCGGTGAGGGCCAGGAGCCGCGCCCCGGGGTCGGCCTCGATCCACAGCTGGACCATGCCCTCGCCGTACGGGCCGTCGCGGAGCACCGTCGGCGGGACCAGACTCCAGCCGGTGGCCTCGGAGACCTCGTACGCGGCGACCTCGCGCCGGGCGAGGTTTCCGTCGGGGAAGTCCCACAGGGGCCGCTCCCCCGCGACCGGCTTGTAGACGCAGGCCGCCTCCCGGCCCTCGTACGCGACGGAGCAGTACAGGACGGCGTTGGAGGCCTCGCGGATCCGGCCGCGCACGGTCAGCTCACCGCGGGCGAGCAGGTCCGCGCCCGGCAGGGTCTGGGGGCTGCTCATGCTCCGCGGCGGTATCCGTTCTGGCGGGGGCAGACGTGCCCCTCGGGGTCGAGCGGCAGGCTGCACAGCGGGCACGGCGGGCGGCCGGCGTTGACGACGTCCAGGGCCCGCTTGGCGAAGGCCCGGGCCTGGACGCCGGTGAGGCGGACCCGGAGCATCGGCGGGCCGTTCTCCTCGTCCTGGAGCAGCCGCTCCTCGGCCTCGGCGAGGTCCTCCTCGGAGTCCGCGTCGAGCTCCACGAGGGCCTGCGCCTCGACGATCATGCGCTGTTCCTCGCCGTCCCAGGCGAGCGCCATGGTGCCGACCCGGAACTCCTCCTCGACGGGCGCGTCGAGGGGGGCGGTGTCCGCGATCTCGACGGGGGCGACGGCGGGCACGGGCGCGTTGCCGCCGGTGCGCCGCACGACCTCGTCGAGGAGTTCGTCGATGCGCTCGGCGAGGGCGGCGACCTGCATCTTCTCCAGGGCGACGCTGGTGACCCGGCCGCCGGCGGACGCCTGGAGGAAGAACGTACGGCGGCCAGGCAGCCCGACCGTACCGGCCACGAAACGCTCCGGTGGGTCGTAGAGGAACACCTGACGGGACACGTTCCCGGCTCCTTGCGTCTCGACGGTCGTACTACAGCGGCGCGTCCACCCTACTGCGCGAAGGGATCACGGTGCGCCCGCGCCGCCACCGACCTCGGCCGCCCCGCCGTCCCCGGGGCGCTCGCGGGGGGCGAATCCGGCGAAGTCCCCCGTGTCGCCGAGCCGGAGGAGGAAGGGACGCAGGCGCGTGTAGCGGATGACGGTGACCGAGCAGGGATCGACGTGGACGCGCTGGAAGAGGTCCAGGTGGAGGCCGAGGGCGTCCGCCACGAGCGACTTGACGATGTCGCCGTGCGAGCACATGACGTAGCAGGCGTCCTCGCCGTGCTCGGCCTCGATCCGCGCGTTCCAGTCCCGTACGGCCTCGACGGCCCGGTTCTGCATCGCGCGCATGGACTCGCCGCCGGGGAAGGCGGCGGCGGAGGCGTGCGCCTGGACGACCTCCATCAGGGGCTCGTCGTTGAGCTCGGCGAGCTTGCGGCCCGACCAGTCGCCGTAGTCGCACTCGTTGATCCGCTCCTCGACGTGGAACGGGAGGTCCGGGCGGGCGTCGAGGAGGGGCCGCAGGGTCTCCCGGCAGCGCTGGAGGGGGCTGGAGACGGCGGCGGCGAGCGGGACGTCCGCGAGGCGCCCGGGCAGGGCGGCGGCCTGCGCGGCCCCGCGCTCGTCGAGCGCGATCCCGGGCGTGCGCCCGGCGAGGACCCCGGAGGTGTTGGCGGTGGAGCGTCCGTGCCGGACGAGGATCAGCGTGGCCATGGCGGCCAGCCTAGGCGGTGCCCGGAGCGGGCCCGTCCCCGTCGGCCGCCGTACGCGCACGCGTGGGGAACGCCGGAGGTCCACGCGTCGCACGCGTGCATGGCGGGAGCCGTTCGGGGGAGAATGCGCCCCGTGATCGTGGACTCTGCCATCTACCGGGACGGGCGCCGTACGGACGGCCCCGCCGACCTCTCGGACGCCCTGGAGGCGGCGCGGTCGAAGGGCGACGCGTTCCTGTGGGTGGGCCTGCACGAACCCACCGAGGCGGAGTTCGACCACGTCGCCTCGGAGTTCGCGCTGCACCCCCTGGCCGTCGAGGACGCCCTGAAGGCCCACCAGCGGCCCAAGCTGGAGGTCTACGACGACTCGCTCTTCGTGGTGCTCAAGCCGGTCGTGTACGAGCCGGAGAGCGACCGGGTCTCCTCGGGCGAGCTGATGGTGTTCGTGGGCGACTCGTTCGTGGTCACGGTCCGGCACGGCGAGGGGGCCCCGCTGGCGCAGGTGCGCCGGCGCCTGGAGGCCGATCCGGAGGTGCTGAAGCACGGCCCGACGGCGGTCCTGTACGCGGTGAGCGACGCGATCGTGGACCACTACCTGGAGGTCGCGGGCGAGCTCCAGGTGGACCTGGAGGAGCTGGAGGCGGACGTCTTCGCGCCCAGCGGGGAGGCGGCCTCCAACACGGCGGCGCGGATCTACACGGCGAAGCGGCAGGTCCTGGAGTTCCGGCGCGCCAGCGGTCCGCTGGCCGGTCCGATGGCCCGTCTGACGACCGGCTCGGTGCCGTTCGTGGAGGAGCACTCCCAGCCGTTCTTCCGGGACGTCAACGACCACCTGCTGCGCTCCAACGACCAGGTGGAGGGCCTGGACCGGCTCCTGTCCGACGTGCTCTCGGCCCATCTGGCGCAGATGGGGGTGCGGCAGAACGACGACATGCGGAAGATCTCGGCGTGGGCGGCCATGGCGGCGGTCCCCACCATGGTCGCGGGGATCTACGGCATGAACTTCGAGCACATGCCGGAGCTGAGCTGGGGGATGGGGTACCCGGCGGTGATCCTCGTGATGACGGGGATCGTCGTCGTCCTGTACCGGATGTTCAAGCGGCGCGGCTGGATGTAGGACCGCTCCCGCCGCGCCGGGCCCGCCCCGGCGGGCTCAGAAGGCGGGGGCGGGGGTCGCCGGGCCGCCGAGGGCGTCGCGCCGTTCGGGCATCCTGAGGTCGATCATCTTGTGCCATCCGGCGGCGCGCTCGTACGCGTACATGCCGTGGATGCCGGCGGCGAGGGCGAGTGCCTTGGGCCCGGGCCACTTCAGGATGCGGCCCATGTGGCGCATCACGGCGAGGCTGACGTCGCGGTAGACCTGGATCTCGACCAGGGCGGACTCGCGCAGGGTCCGCTGGATCAGCCGGCCGTGGCCCTGGCGGGCGAGCCGGAGCAGCTCCTCGTGGCAGTAGGCGAGGTGGTTGGCCTCGTCGTTGTCGATCATGTGGATGGCCCTGCCGAGCTCGGGGTGGTCCCCGAAGTACGTGACGAGCATGTCCATCTGGTCGGCGGCCCGCTGCTCGGTGACCCGGCTGTGGGCGAGGTAGACGATGATGTCCCGCTCGGTCAGCGGCTCGTCGCGGCGGAGCTTGTCGTGCGCGAGGCCGATGCCGCGCTGTTCGAGCAGCATCGTGTAATCGGTGTCGGGGGGCACCGGGACGGGTTCGAGACCGCGCTTCTTCATCAACGCGTTGAAGATCCGGCCGTGCTTGTCCTCGTCGGCGCCGTGCCGGGTGATCTTGGGTGCGAGGTCGCGCATCCCGGGGGCGACGAGGGCCGCGATCCGGGCGTTCTCCCAGCCGCCCTGGGCCTCGCCGCTCGCCGCGATGGAGCAGAAGAGCCGGAAGGACTCGTCGTCGTCGATGATTTCCTGGAACAGGCCCTTGGCCGTGAGCATCGCCGCCACCTCCGTGCGGACGTTCGCACTCCGGTACGTCCGGGGAGCACCGCGTCCGGGAAGAACGAGTCAAGTCCGGTCCGGAAAGGCGGGCAACACGGGGGCGGGAAGGGCTCGGCCGAAAGAGTGAGCCCCGAGGGCGTAACCAGGGGCCCGCCGGAGCCGTTGTGCTGCGTGACGGCCGTGGCGGGGAAGACCCCCGAGCCCCCACCACGGCCGCAGGCCTCGCCGACGGCTCCGTACGGGACATGCGTACGGAGCCGTCGGCGCGTCACGCACAGGGGCGTCGGCGCGTCACGCGCGGATCCGGCGGTGCGTCACGCGAGGCCGGCCCGCTCCAGCGCCTCGACGCCCGCCCGCAGGGCCGCCACCCGCTCGTCGAGGGTGAAGCCGGCCGGGGCGACGGTGAGGGTGGTGACCCCGGCGGCGGCGTAGGCCGCCATCCGGTCGGCGATCCGCTCGACGGAGCCGAGCAGGGTGGTGCGGTCGATCAGCGAGTGCGGCACGGCGGCCGCGGCCCCCGTCTTGTCGCCGGCCAGGTACTTGTCCTGGACCTCGGCGGCCTCCTTCTCGTACCCCATGCGCCGCGCGAGCTGGTTGTAGAAGTTCTGCTTGCGGCTGCCCATGCCGCCGACGTAGAGGGCGGTGTACGGCCGGAACACGTCGGCGAGCGCGTCGACGTCGTCGCCGAGGGCGAGCGGCACGGTGGGGCAGACGTCGAAGCCGTCCATGGTCAGGCCGGCCTTCTCGCGGCCCGCGCGGATGTGCCGCAGGGCCGTGTCCTCCAGGTGGTCGGCGGAGGGGAAGATCAGCAGGGCGCCGTCGGCGATCTCGCCGGTCTGCTCCAGGTTCTTGGGGCCGATCGCGGCGATGTAGAGCGGGATGTGCTCGCGCTGCGGGTGCACGGTGAGCTTGAGGGGCTTGCCGGGGCCGTCCGGGAGCGGCAGGGTCCAGTGCTCGCCGTCGTAGCTCAGCCGCTCGCGGGTCATGGCCCTGCGGACGATCTCGACGTACTCGCGGGTCCGGGCCAGCGGCTTGTCGAACTTCACGCCGTACCAGCCCTCGGAGACCTGGGGTCCGGAGACGCCGAGGCCGAGGCGGAAGCGGCCGCCGCTGAGCGAGTCGAGGGTGGCGGCGGTCATCGCCGTCATGGCGGGCTGCCGGGCCGGGATCTGCATGATCGCGGAGCCGACGTCGATCCGCTCGGTCTTCGCCGCGACCCAGGCGAGGACGGTGGGCGCGTCCGAGCCGTAGGCCTCGGCGGCCCAGCAGACGTCGTACCCGAGGCGGTCCGCCTCCTGCGCGACGGCGAGGTTGTCGCCGTCCATACCGGCGCCCCAGTAGCCGAGGTTGATGCCGAGCCGCATTCCACGCACCCCTTACCCATCGGTAACGTCTCTGTGGGCCGGACTCTAGCGCGCGGTCGGCGCCGCCGACAGGACGTGGTCGTCCACAGGCTCTCTCCGCGTGGTGCCCCGGCCAGTAATCTCGCGGCCATGGAGCAGAGGCATCTCGGACGTACGGGCCTGCGTGTGTCGCGCATCGGACTCGGCACCCTCACCTGGGGCCGGGACACCGACGAGCACGACGCCGCCGAGCAGCTGAAGGCGTTCTGGGACGCCGGCGGCACGCTCGTGGACACCGCCGACGTGTACGGCGGGGGCGAGGCGGAGTACCTGCTCGGGCGCCTCATGGAGCGGCTCGTGCCCCGGCAGGACCTCGTCCTGTCGACCAAGGCGGGCAGCGTCCCCGACCCCGACCGGCGCACGGACGGCTCGCGCGGACACCTGCTCGCCGCGCTCGACGCCTCCCTCGCCCGGCTCGGCACGGACCACGTGGACCTGTGGCAGCTGCACGCCTTCGACCCGCACACGCCCCTGGAGGAGTCCCTCCAAGCGCTCGACATCGCCGTGCGCAGCGGGCGGGCCCGGTACGCGGGCGTGGCGAACTTCTGCGGCTGGCAGCTCGCCAAGGCGGGCACCTGGCAGCTCGGCGGGGACCGGACCCGGCTGGCGGGCGCGCAGCTGGAGTACTCGCTGCTCCAGCGGGGCGTGGAGCGCGAGGTGCTGCCGGCCGCCATGGACCTCGGGATAGGCCTGCTGCCCTCCTCGCCGCTGGGGCGCGGCGTCCTGACCGGGAAGTACCGGAGCGGGACGCCGGCGGACTCGCGGGGCGCCTCGGAGAGGATGGCGCCCTTCGTGGAGCCGTACCTGGACGACGCCGCGAGCCGGATCGTGGACGCGGTGACGACGGCGGCCGACGGCCTCGCGACGACCCCGCTCCACGTGGCGCTCGCCTGGGTCCGCGACCGGCCCGGGGTGACCGCCCCGATCGTCGGCGCGCGCACGACGCGCCAGCTCACGGCCGCGTTGTCGGTGGAGACCCTTAGTCTTCCTGACGAGATCTGCCGGGCGCTGGACGACGTGTCGGCGCCCGTGCACCGCTATCCGGATCACGACTGGAGCACCTTGTGACCGAGCCTTCCGGGGAGACCGCGCCCGAGGCACCCGAGGACGTGGAGCCCGCCGAGGACGTACGGGAGGGGGCCGGGACGGCCGCCGGGGAGCAGCCCGACGCCACCGGGGAGCCCGACGCCACCGGGGAGCAGCCCGACGCCGCCGGGGAGCCCGACGCCACCGGGGAGCAGCCCGACGCCGCCGGGGAGTCCGATGCCGCCGAGGGGGCTGGAGAGGCCTCCGAGAAGCCGGCCGAGGGCGCCGGCGACGCCGGGGGCTCCGACGCGCCCGGGTTGAGCGAGGCGCAGGCCGAGCTGGCAGCGCAGCGGGAGCTGCGGGCGAGGATCGAGGCGCGGAAGGCCGAGAAGGGCGGCCCGGTCGCGGCCGGCACCAAGCTGAGCGGGACCGCGGCGGACCTCCTGGCGGCGGTCCGGGCCGTGGAGGGCGGCGCGGCCAAGGGCACTTCCTTCTACGAGGCGGCCGAGCCGGCGCCCCGGCCCTCCGCCCCCGAGCCGGCCCCGGCGGCGGCCCCCCGGCCCCCCGCACCGGAGCGGACGACCGGCCCGGCACCCGCCACCACGGCCGCCGTCCGCGAGGTCCTGGCCCGGGGCGGTGCCCCGGAGGCGCTGGCCGGGCCGGTGGCCGCCGCGCTCGGCGAGGGCGCGGCCGGGGTGCTGCTCGACGACCCCTGGCAGCTCCTCGCGGTGGCGGGGGTGCGCCCGGAGCAGGCCGACGGCTTCGCGCGGGCGCTGCTCGGGCCCGACTGCGGCCCCGGCGACCCGCGCCGGACGACCGCCCTCACCGTGTGGCTCCTGGAGCGGGCCGCGCTCCAGGGGCACACCGCCCAGGAGGCCGGGACCGTGCGCGCCGGGCTCGCCGCGCACTCCGTGCCCGACCCCGAGGAGGCGGTCGACACGGCGGTCTCCGAGGGGGCGGTCCACCTCTTCCAGGAGGAGCGGGAGGCCCCGGAGGAGACGGAAGGGGAGGCGGAGGAGCCCGGCGGGGGCGCGGACGAGAGCGGGGAGAGCGGCGAGGAGCCGCCCGCGCTGCTCGGCCTCGACCGCTACGCGCTCGCGGAGGAGAGCCTCGCGGAGGGCCTCGCCCGTCTGGTCAGGACGGCGACGGCCGACGCCTGGGAGGGCTCCGAGCTGGAGCGCGCCGCCGGTGCGCACGGTCTCGTCCTGCACACCGGCGGCGAGGCCGCCCGCGCCGAGCCGGTGGCGCTCGCGGCGGCGGCGCGCGAGCGGGACCTTCGCGCCTTGGTCGCGGTCCACTCCGACGGCGGGCGGCGCGCGCTCGGCGCTGCGGGGACGGAGGCCGTGACGGTCGCCGCCCTGCTGTCCGGGGCGGCCGGACCGGGCCGGGACGAGGACGGGGCCCTCGCCCTGGACCTCCTGGTGGTGCTCGACGCGCCGCAGCTGGACGTGGAGACGGCCGCGACGCTCGTGGAGTCGCTGCCGGACGGCTGCCGCCTGGTCCTGAGCGGCGACCCGGAGGTCCTCGGGGCGCCGGGCGCGGGCCGGGTCTTCGCCGACGTACTCGCGGCCCGGGTGTGTCCCCGGATCGCCTCGCGCGTCCCCGACCCGGGGCCGCTCGGCGAGCTGGTGTCGGGCATCGGCGTCGGCGAACTGAACCAGGTCGAGGCCCCCGGCAAGGAGGTCGTGATCGTCCCGGTGCGGGACGCGGGCGAGGCCGTGCACCGCACCGTCCAGCTGGTGGCCGACTCGGTGCCCCGGGCGATCGGGGTGCCGCCGGAGCGGACGCAGGTCGTCACGGTCGGCCACGGCGGTTCGGCCGGCACGCGCGCGCTGAACGCCGCCCTCAAGCAGCGGCTCAACCCCGGCCCCGGCCGGTTCGGCGGCTACGACCCCGGCGACCGGGTGGCGTACGCGCCGGTCCTGGGGCGGACGGTCACCGGCACGGTCCTGTCGGCCGACGCCGAGGGCCTGCGGCTGCGGTGCGGGGACGACGAGGTCCTCGTACCGAAGGAGCGGGTGGAGTCGGCGCTGCGGCACGGCTGGGCGCTCACCGCGCACCAGGCGGCCGGGACGCGGTGGCCCGCGGTGGTCGCGGTGCTGCCCGGGGACGCGGCGGGGGGCCTGAGCCGGGCGTGGGTCTACACGGCCTTCGGCCGGGCGGAGCGCCATCTGTCGGTCGTGCACGGCGTGGACCAGGCGCTGGCCCGCGCGGTGGCCGAGGGAGTGGCCCCGGAGCGCACGACGCGGCTGCGGCCGCTCCTGGAGGCGCTGCTCGCCGCTCCCGGGGAGTAGGGCCGCGCGGGAACGACGGGAGGGCCGGGACACCTCGTACGGTGTCCCGGCCCTCCCGCGTCTCCGCGCCGGCCCGGTGTCCGGGCGCGGGGTCAGGCGCGGGCCCTCCAGGCCGCACCGCCGCCGGTGCCGTCGCCCTCACCGTCGTCGTCGGCGTCGGCTTCGTCCTCCTCGTCGAAGACGGAGCTGACGTCGAAGCGGCAGACGATCCGCTCGGGATCGGCGTGGTCGAAGGGGGCGTTGAGCCACTCCCCCGGTTCCGGGAGTTCGTCGGCCGCGACGACCCAGAGCGTGGAGTCGCCCTCCTCCAGGCCGAAGTCCTTGTGCCGGGAGGCGATCTCGTCCGGCTCGTACTCGCCGAAGAGCACGCCGAGCGCGGCGAGGGGCGAGACGCCGGCCTTGGCGGCCGCCCCGGTGACGTCCTCGCCGCCGGTCTCGGCGACGCGGCGGGCCTGGGCGAGCAGGCGCCGGGGCTCCGCCACGGCGTAGTCGCGGCGGATCAGGAGGCTGAGGGCGTGGGGTTCGTCGGGTCCGGTGTACGGCGGCAGGGAGCCGTCCGCGCCGGGGATCTCGAAGGGGGTGACCTCGTCGTAGTGGTCGTAGAGGAGTTCGTCGTAGGTCTCGGCCGCCGAGGCCAGGGCGTTGAAGGCCTCGTAGACGGCCGGGTCGTCGTCCCCCGTGCGGCGTTCGACCGCCGCGAGGTGACGGTCCAGTGCGGCTTTGACCGCCTCGGCGGCGGCACGTACCTCGGCAGCGGTGGGCTGCGCAGCATCAGACATGGGACAGACGCTATCCGTACCGGGGCCGTGCCCGCACAATAGATGCGATGCCGGAATACGAATTTGTCGACGTGTACGTGCCGCGCGGTGTCTCCCGCAAGGAGGCGACGCGGCTGCTGACCGACCATGCCGAGTACGGACACTGGGAGTTGGACCGTCTGAGTCTGCACCGGGACGGGAGCCGCAGAGTGCGGCTGAAGCGACGGATCATCCGCCAGGTCAGGGCGACCTGGTAGTCGGAAGGACCACGAGAAGGGGCCCCGCGGTGTGCGGGGCCCCCGTGCGTGGTGCGCGTCACACGGGCCGGGCCGTGCGGCCGTCTCAGGCGGCGCGGCGGGACCGGCGGTAGATCAGCGAACCGGCGAGCAGCAGTCCGGCTCCGGCGGGGACGATCACGCCGAGCGGCGCGGCGCCGGTCTCGGCGAGCTCCTCGACGGCCCGCGGCGGCGTCACGGTCTGCGCCCCGGGGGTGTTCGACCCGTCGTCGGTCTGGGGGGTGCCCGGGGTGCCGGGGTTCTCGGGAGTGCCCGGATTCCCGGGGTTGCCCGGGTTGCCGGGGTTCTCCGGGTTGCCCGGCCGCGTGGGCTCGGCTTCGTTGGCGCAGTCGTTGCCGGCGGCCGGGTTGAGGAGCCCGATGACCGAGACGCTGTTGCCGCACACGTTCACCGGCACGTCGACCGGCACCTGGACGTTGTTGCCGGAGCCCACGCCGGGCGAGCCGCCCGTGTGGCCGTCGGCGGAGGAGCCGCCGCCGGGTTTGCCCGGCTTCCCCGAGTGGGAGGTGTTGGCGCACTTGTTGCCCATCGCCGGGTTCAGCAGCCCGACGACGTTGACGGTGTTCCCGCAGGCGTTCACCGGCACGTGCACCGGGACCTGGACGGAGTTCCCGGACGCGACGCCCGGGGAGTTCGTGGCCGCACCGTTCGCGCCGGAGTCGGCGTGCGCATAGCCGCCGCCGATCGCGGCGAAGACGCCGCCGGCGGCCGCAACGGTGATGAGGCCCTTGCGCGTGACCTGTCGCATAGCTTGTTCCCTGCCTGCTCGGCTTCGAAAGAGTGCCACCGGGCAAAGAGCCCGGGGCGGAAATGGCCACCGGCCCCGGAGTGCATGGCACGCACTCCGGGGCCGGACCGGCTCACACCCTCATGGGGCGAGGGACGACGTCAGTCGTTGACGCAGGCGTTGCCGAAGGCGGGGTTCAGCAGGCCGATCACGGAGACCGTGTTGCCGCACACGTTCACGGGAACGTGAACCGGCACCTGGACGACGTTGCCCGAGAGGACACCGGGGGAACCGATGGCCGCACCCTGGGCACCCGCGTCGGCGACCGCCATGCCGGCGCCCGCGAGAACCAGACCGCCGGTGGCAGCCGCAGCAGCGACGACCTTCTTGATCATTATTCCTCCTAGTTGGCAATGCGGTCCCAGCCGCGGACCGCACATCTGTAACGAGGGGGAGGGGTGGGGGCTACGAGCCTCCGGGGTCATTCACTCTTTTCGGGCACACGCAAACGCACGGGCGAATCCGGGGCGGGCGCCGGGCGGATCCGCCCGGCGGACCGCTCGACGGGCGCCCCCGCTCAGCAGGCGTCGAGGAAGCGGTCCAGGACGCGGGCGCCGAACTTGAGACCGTCGACCGGGACCCGCTCGTCCACGCCGTGGAACATGCCGGCGAAGTCGAGCTCCGGCGGCAGCCGGAGCGGGGCGAAGCCGAAGCAGCGGATGCCGAGGTCGTCGAAGGACTTGGCGTCGGTGCCGCCGGAGAGCATGTACGGCACGGCGCGGGCGATCGGGTCCTCGGCGCGCAGGGCGAGCTGCATGGCGTCCACCAGGGCGCCGTCGAAGCTGGTCTCCAGGGCTTTGTCGCCGTGCACGTCCTCGCGCCGCACGCGGGGTCCGAGGATCCGGTCGAGGTCGGCCAGGAACTCCTGCTCGTACCCGGGCAGGAAGCGGCCGTCGACGTGCGCCGTGGCCTGGCCGGGGATCACGTTCACCTTGTAGCCGGCGCCGAGCATGGTCGGGGCCGCCGAGTTCCGCAGGGTGGCGCCGATCATCTTGGCGATGCCGCCGAGCTTGGCGAGGGTGGCGTCCATGTCCTCGGGGTCGAGCGGGGTGCCCAGGGCGTCCGAGAGCTCGTCCAGGAAGGACCGGACGGTCTTGGTGACCCTCACCGGCCACTGGTGGCGGCCGAGGCGGCCCACGGCCTCGCAGAGTTCCGTGATGGCGTTGTCGTCGTTGGTCATCGAGCCGTGGCCCGCGGTGCCCTCGACGGTCAGCCGCATCCAGTGCATGCCCTTCTGGGCCGTCTCGACCAGATAGAGCCGCAGGTTCTCGTTGACGGTGAAGGAGAAGCCGCCGACCTCGCCGATGGCCTCGGTGACCCCCTCGAAGAGGTCCCGGTGCTTGTCGACCAGGTACCGGGCGCCGTAGGTGCCGCCGGCCTCCTCGTCGGCGAGGAAGGCGAGGACGACGTCGCGCGGGGGCTTGCGGCCGCTGCGCAGCCGGTCCCGCACGACCGCGAGGGTCATCGCGTCCATGTCCTTCATGTCGACGGCGCCGCGGCCCCAGACGCAGCCGTCGGCGATCTCCCCGGAGAAGGGGTGGTGGGTCCAGTCCTCGGCGTTGGCCGGGACGACGTCGGTGTGGCCGTGGATCAGCAGGGCGGGCCGCGACGGGTCCTCGCCCTCGATCCGGGCGACCGTGGAGGCCCGCCCCCGGTGCGACTCGATGATCTGCGGGTCCAGACCGACCTCGGCGAGCTTCTCGGCGACGTACTCCGCCGCCGCCCGCTCCCCCGGGCCCGAGTGGTCGCCGTAGTTGCTGGTGTCGATGCGGATGAGGTCGCGACAGAGGTCGACTACCTCGTCCTCGCCGCGGACGCTCCCGGCCGTGTTCGACTCGCTCACTCTGCTTCCTCCCACTACGTGCCCCACGTGATTGCTGGTGGTCACCCCCATCCTCCCGCGTGGCCCCCTCGCGACCCAAGGCCGCCCGCCGACCGTCATGCGGCCGTCACACGCCGGGGGCCGTCCCGGGCCGCCGGGGGTGGTGATCGACCACCTCGAATGTTTGCTATGGTTTTCCTCGTCGGAAGGGCCCAGCGGCCAGGAAGACAGACACCTTGTCCGGGTGGCGGAATGGCAGACGCGCTAGCTTGAGGTGCTAGTGCCCTTTATCGGGCGTGGGGGTTCAAGTCCCCCCTCGGACACCACACGGAGTCCCGGTCGAGATCTTCTCGACCGGGACTTTCGCATGAGCGCACGAGTACGGACGGCCACGAGGCGGAGTGGTGAGACGCAGGACCAGGGCCCCCGCTTCGCCGCTGCCCCAGCGGGACGGGATCGATCCCGTGCGGGTGCGGCTGCCGGAGGACCCGGACGGTGCCTGGACGACCGTGCGGGACCACTTGGTGGACCGGTACGGGGCGGCCGTCGGGGCCGGGCGGGTCGAGGAGATGCTGCGGGAGGGGCGGTTCGTCGGGACCGACGGGCCGGTCGGCGGGGACGAGCCGTACGCCGTGGGGCGGTGGATCTGGTTCCACCGGGACTTCCCGCCGGAGACGCCGGTGCCGTTCGGGGTCGGGGTCGTGTACCGGGACGAGCGGATCGTGGTGGCCGACAAGCCGCACTTCCTGGCGACGATGCCCCGGGGGCGGCACGTCGTGGAGACCGCGACGGCGCGGCTGCGGCGGGACCTGGGGCTGCCCCGGCTGCAGCCCGCGCACCGGCTCGACCGGCTGACGGCGGGGCTCGTGCTGTTCGTCGTGCGGGAGGAGGACCGGGGGGCGTACCAGACGCTGTTCCGGGACCGGGCCGTGCGCAAGGAGTACGAGGCGGTGGCGCCGTACGACCCGGCGGTGGGGCTGCCGGTGACGGTGCGGAGCCGGATCGAGAAGGAGCGCGGGGTGATGGCCGCCCGGGAGGTGCCGGGCGAGCCGAACGCCGAGAGCCGGATCGGCCTTGTGGCGCACGGGGGCGGGCTCGGCCGGTACCGGCTGGAGCCGGTGACCGGGCGGACGCACCAGCTGCGGGTGCACATGAACGCCCTGGGGCTGCCGATCCTGAACGATCCGGTCTATCCGGTGGTCCGTGCGGACGGGCCGGAGGACTTCGGGCGTCCGCTGGGGCTGCTGGCGCGGACGCTGGAGTTCACCGACCCGTTCACGGGCCGTGCGGTGCGTTTCGAGAGCCGGCTGCGGCTCAGTGGCCCCGGCTGATCCACTCCTGGAGGTGGGGGGCCTCGGCGCCGACGGTGGTGGTGTCGCCGTGGCCGGTGCGCACCACCGTCTCCGGCGGCAGGGTGAGGAGCTTGTCCCGGATCGAGTCGACGATCGTGGGGAAGTCCGAGAAGGACCGGCCGGTGGCGCCGGGACCGCCCTGGAAGAGGGTGTCGCCGGTGAAGACCGTGCCGAGCTCCGGCGCGTACAGGCTGACCGCCCCGGGGGCGTGGCCCGGGGTGTGCAGGACCGTGAGGTCGGTGCCGGCGATGGTGAGGACCTGGCCGTCGGCGAGGTCGCCGTCCGGGCTGTGGTCGGGGTGGGTCTGCTTCCACAGCGGCAGGTCGGCGGGGTGGAGCAGGATGCGGGCGCCGGTGGCGGCCGCGAGCGCCGGGGCCACGTTCACGTGGTCGTCGTGGGCGTGGGTGCAGACGATGGCGCGCAGGGTGCGTCCGTCGAGCGCGGCGAGGACGGCTCCGGCGTCGTGGGCGGCGTCGATGACGATCGCCTCGGTGTCGTCGCCGACGATCCAGACGTTGTTGTCGACGTCCCAGGTGCCGCCGTCGAGGCTGAAGGTGCCGGAGGTGACGAGGTGGTCGATCCGGGCGGTCATCACAGCACCACCACCGAGCGCAGGACGTCGCCCTCGTGCATGCGGGCGAAGGCCTTCTCGACCTCGCCGAGGCCGATGGTCTCGGTGACGAAGGCGGCGAGGTCGATGCGGCCCTGCTGGTGCAGGTCGACGAGCATCGGGAAGTCCCGGGAGGGCAGGCAGTCGCCGTACCAGGAGGACTTGAGCGCGCCGCCGCGGCCGAAGACGTCGAGGAGGGGCAGTTCGAGCTTCATCTCGGGGGTGGGGACGCCGACGAGGACGACGGTGCCGGCGAGGTCGCGGGCGTAGAAGGCCTGCTGGTACGTCTCCGGGCGGCCGACGGCCTCGATGACGACGTCGGCGCCGAAGCCGCCGGTGAGTTCGCGGATCGCCTCGACGGGGTCGGTGGAGCGGGAGTTGACGGTGTGGGTGGCGCCCATCGCCCTCGCCGTCTCCAGCTTCCGGTCGTCGATGTCGACGGCGATGATCTTCGCGGCTCCGGCGAGGCGGGAGCCGACGACCGCCGCGTCGCCGACGCCGCCGCAGCCGATGACGGCGACGGTGTCGCCGCGGCCGACGTTGCCGGTGTTGATCGCGGCGCCGATGCCGGCCATGACGCCGCAGCCGAGGAGACCCGCGACCTCGGGGGCGACGGCGGGGTCGACCTTGGTGCACTGGCCGGAGGCGACGAGGGTCTTCTCGGCGAAGGCACCGATGCCGAGGGCCGGGGAGAGCTCCGTGCCGTCGAGCAGGGTCATCCTCTGCTTCGCGTTGTGGGTGTCGAAGCAGTACCAGGGGCGGCCGCGCAGACAGGCGCGACAGGTGCCGCACACGGCCCGCCAGTTGAGGATCACGAAGTCGCCGGGGGCGACGTCGGTGACGCCCTCGCCGACCGACTCGACGGTTCCGGCGGCCTCGTGGCCGAGGAGGAAGGGGAACTCGTCGTTGATGCCGCCCTGCTTGTAGTGGAGGTCGGTGTGGCAGACGCCGCACGCCTGGATCTTCACGACGGCCTCGCCGGGGCCGGGATCGGGGATCACGATCGTCTCGACCCGTACCGGTTCGTTCCTGCCGGGGGCGATGACCCCCTGGACGTGCTGCGGCATCGCGAACTTCCTTCTCTGCGAACGGATCTTGCAAGGCTCCTGCGTACCACTATCTCCCGACAAAAGGCGAGACCCCCGCAGGCCGTACCCGCGGGGGTCCCTCGACGGTACGTCGGTCCGTGGGGATCCGTCAGTCGCGCGGGGCCGCGGCGGTCGCGCGGACCCGGCGGCGGACCAGGAACCAGCCGCCGACGAGCGCGGCCGCGATGAGCGGCAGGCAGGCGACGGTGGTGCGGCCGACGCCGCCGTCCATCCACATGAGGACGAGGACGGAGGCGAGGAAGCCGAGGGTGACGATCTGGGTGTACGGGGCCCAGGGCAGGTTGTAGCCGGGGCGGACGACCCGGCCCTCCTTCGCCCGGCGCCAGAACAGCAGCGAGCAGACCATGATCATGGCCCAGGTGCCGATGATGCCGATCGAGGCGAAGTTGAGGACCAGTTCGAAGGCCTCGCCGGGCATGACGTAGTTGAGGGCGACGCCGAGGACGCCGAAGCCCGCGGTGAGCAGGATGCCGCCGTAGGGGACGCCGCCCTTGTTCATGACGCCGGTGAAGCGGGGCGCGGAGCCGGCGAGCGACATGGAGCGCAGGATGCGGCCGGTGGAGTACAGGCCGGAGTTGAGGCTGGAGAGGGCGGCGGTGAGGACGACGAGGTTCATCACGCCGGCGGCGCCGGGGATGCCCAGCTTGTCGAAGACGGTGACGAAGGGGCTCTGGTCGCCGGAGTAGGCCGTGTACGGCAGGAGGAGGGCGAGCAGGACGACGGAGCCGACGTAGAAGAGGCCCACGCGCCACATGATCGAGTTGATCGCCTTCGGCATGATCTTCTCGGGGCTCTCGGTCTCGCCGGCGGCGACGCCACACAGCTCGACGGAGGCGTAGGCGAAGACGACGCCCTGGATGAGCAGCAGCATCGGCATCGTGCCCTCGGGGAAGACGCCGCCGTTGTCGGTGACGTTGCCGAGGCCCGGGGTGTGGCCGCCGACCTCGTGGGAGGTCACGACGAGGAAGATGCCGACCAGCATGAAGGCGACGAGGGCGGCGACCTTGACGATCGCGAACCAGAACTCCATCTCGCCGAAGTACTTCACGGAGATGAGGTTGGCGGCGAGGACGACCGCGAGGGCGATCAGGGCGAGGATCCACTGCGGGACGTCGCTGAACATCGACCAGAAGTGGGCGTAGGTGGCGGCCGCGGTGATGTCGGCGACGGCGGTGGTCGACCAGTTGAGGAAGTAGAGCCAGCCGGCCGTGTAGGCGCCCTTCTCGCCCATGAACTCGCGCGCGTAGGAGACGAAGGCGCCGGAGGAGGGGCGGTAGAGCACCAGCTCGCCGAGGGCCCGGACCACGAAGAAGGCGAAGACGCCGCAGACGGCGTAGGCGATGAAGAGGGAGGGGCCGGCCTGCGACATGCGGCCGCCGGCGCCCAGGAAGAGCCCGGTGCCGATGGCGCCGCCGATGGCGATCATGTTGATGTGCCGGGGCTTGAGGTCCTTGCGGTATCCGGCGTCGCCGGCGTCGACGTGGGGGGTGGCGGCCGTGGGCCCGCCGGACGCCGCCGGTGCGGCGGACAGCGGGTCGGCCGCGGTGACGCGGTCACTCATGGAGTTGTTCGCCTTCGTGAGGGGGCTGTGCGGTACCCGGTCGTCCCTGGTGGGGGGTCTCCCCGGTACGACCAGCGCACATCCTCACGGCACGGGGCGGTAACTGACTGTGGCGCATGTCACTGAACGCCCATATTTGAGCTAGTTCAGAGCTTGCGTCCGGTTCTCACGGCGCGAGGACGTCCAGCTCCTGGAGGGCGCCGACCGCGATCTGCCGGGTCAGCTCCTCGGCGCGGGCCGCGTCCCGCTCCCGTACGGCCTCGGCGACCCGGACGTGGAGGGTGACGGCGGCCGGGTCGGGGTCCTCGAACATCACGTGATGGTGGGTGCGGCCGGTGAGGACCTCCGCGACGACGTCGCCGAGGCGGGCGAACATCTCGTTGCCGGAGGCGTCGAGGACGACCCGGTGGAAGGCGATGTCGTGGACGAGGTACTCCTCCAGGCGCCGGCCGCGCGAGGTGGCGACCATGCCGAGGGCCTGCTCGGTGAGCTCGCGGCACTGCTCGGGGGTGGCGTTCAGGGCCGCCAGGCCGGCGGCGACGGGCTCGACGGCGGAGCGCAGCACGGTGAGCGAGCGGAGCTGGCGGGGGCGGTCGGCGCCGGCCAGGCGCCAGCGGATGACCTGGGGGTCGTACACGTTCCAGCTCGCGGCGGGGAGCACGGTCACGCCGACGCGGCGGCGGGACTCGACGAGGTACATGGACTCCAGGACCCGGACGACCTCGCGGACCACGGTCCGGGAGACGTCGAAGCGCCGGGCGAGCTCGTCGGTGCGCAGCACGGTGCCGGGCGGGTACTCCCCCGCGGTGATCGCGAGGCCCAGGGTGGCCAGGACGTGGGAGTGGAGCCCCTGGGCCTGTGTCGTCATGGGGGCCAGCCTATGCGGGTACGCGGGGGTGGACACAGCGGGACCGGGGGCCGGAGCGGCTCCCGGAGCAGGATCCGGAGCAAGATCCGGAACTAAAAGTACTACTTTTATGTCACAGTCCCTTGAATACGTCGTACCTCATGGGTTTCATGAACGCGACGGACAACGGAATCGATGTCGAAGAAGACAGCGAGGCACCCCATGAGCAGCACCCCCCAGGCCCCTCCCGTCGTCGTCGTGATGGGCGTCTCGGGGACCGGCAAGACCACCATCGGTCCGCTGGTCGCCGAGGCCCTCGGCCTCCCCTACGCCGAGGGCGACGACTTCCACCCGGCGGCGAACGTCGCCAAGATGTCGGCCGGCGTTCCGCTGGACGACGAGGACCGGGGCCCCTGGCTCGACGCCATCGGGGAGTGGGCGCACGGCCGTGCCGGGCTCGGCGGCGTGGTGAGCAGTTCCGCACTGAAGCGGGCGTACCGGGACCGGCTGCGTGCGGCCGCGCCCGGCGTCGTCTTCCTGCATCTGACCGGTGACCGGGAGCTCATCGAGGGCCGGATGGCCGCGCGCAAGGGGCACTTCATGCCGACGGCGCTGCTCGACTCCCAGCTCGCCACCCTGGAGCCGCTCCAGGACGACGAGGCCGGCGTCGCCGTCGACGTGTCCGGCACCCCCGAGGAGATCACCGCCCGCGCCGTCGCCGCCCTGCGCGGCCGGACCGCCTGACCCCCTCCGCCCCCTCTTCCTCCTGCCCGTACGAAGGACACCACCGTGACCAGTCTCAGCGTCGAGATCCTGGCAGCGGACGCCGCCGAACCGATCACCTCGGCAGGCAACGCCCAGCTCGGAATCGCCGTGCTCGCCGGCATCGCCGTCATCGTCCTGCTCATCACCACGTTCAAGCTGCACGCGTTCCTGGCGCTGACCATCGGGTCGCTGGCGCTCGGCGCGTTCGCGGGCGCGCCGCTCGCGGACACCATCAAGTCCTTCACCACCGGCCTCGGCGCCACCGTCGCCGGCGTGGGCGTGCTGATCGCCCTCGGCGCCATCCTCGGCAAGCTGCTCGCGGACTCCGGCGGCGCCGACCAGATCGTCGACACGATCCTGGCGAAGGCGAGCGGCCGGGCCATGCCCTGGGCGATGGTGCTCATCGCCTCCGTGATCGGCCTGCCGCTCTTCTTCGAGGTCGGCATCGTGCTGCTGATCCCGGTCGTGCTGCTCGTCGCCAAGCGCGGCAACTACTCCCTGATGCGGATCGGCATCCCGGCCCTCGCCGGCCTCTCCGTGATGCACGGGCTCATCCCGCCGCACCCCGGCCCGCTCGTCGCGATCGACGCCGTCGGCGCCAACCTGGGCGTCACCCTCGCCCTGGGCCTCGTCGTCGCGATCCCGACCGTGATCATCGCCGGCCCGGTCTTCTCCCGGTACGCGGCCCGCTGGGTGGACATCAAGGCCCCCGAGAACATGCTGGGTTCTCTTGACGGGGCGACGCGCCCCTCCGAGGACCTGGAGAAGCGTCCCGGCTTCGGCGTCACCGTCGCGACCGTGCTGCTCCCGGTCGTCCTGATGCTGGTGAAGGCGCTCGTCGACATCGTCGTGGACGACCCCGAGAACGGCGTCCAGAAGGTCACCGACGTCATCGGCTCGCCGCTGATCGCGCTGCTCGCCGCCGTCATAGTCGCGCTCTTCACCCTGGGCCGGGCGGCCGGCTTCACCAAGGAGCGGCTGTCCTCGACCGTCGAGAAGTCCCTCGCCCCGATCGCGGGCGTCCTGATGATCGTCGGCGCGGGCGGCGGCTTCAAGCAGACCCTGATCGACATCGGCGTCGGGCAGATGATCCTGGACTTCTCCAAGAGCTGGTCCATCCCGGCCCTGCTGCTCGCCTGGCTGATCGCGGTCGCGATCCGGCTCGCGACGGGCTCGGCGACGGTGGCGACGATCTCGGCGGCGGGGCTCGTGGCTCCGCTGGCGGAGGGCATGTCGACGGGCGAGACGGCGCTGCTCGTGCTCGCGATCGGCGCCGGTTCGCTCTTCTTCAGCCACGTCAACGACGCCGGGTTCTGGCTGGTGAAGGAGTACTTCGGCATGAACGTCGGCCAGACGATCAAGACCTGGTCGGTGATGGAGACGATCATCTCGGTCGTGGGCATCGTGTTCGTGCTGCTGCTGTCGTTGGTGCTGTAGCGCCGCCGGAAACGAAGGGTGAGGGCCGGTCACGGCTGACAGACTGTCGGCCATGACCGGCCCCCACGCGCTCAAGCCCTTCCTGCTCGCCTTCCCCGGCCCCCTGCGGGACCGGCTCGTCGCGGCGGTCCTCTCCGGCGAGAAGACCGCCACGACGGGGCTCCTCCTGGAGTACGAGGCCGAGAAGGAGGAGCTGCCCGAGGTCGGCGAACGCTCGGCGGTCGTCGACTCGGACGGCCGCGAGGTGGCGGTCGTGGAGATCACGCAGGTCCAGGTCCTGCCCCTGCGCGACGCGGACCTCCGCCTCGCGCTCGCCGAGGGCGAGGGCCACCGGTCGGTCGCGGAGTGGCGCGCGGGCCACGAGGACTTCTGGCACGGCGAGGAGATGCGGGAGGCGCTGGGGGACCCGGAGTTCGTGGTGGACGGGGACACGATGCTGGTCGTGGAGTGGTTCCGGGTGGTGGAGGTGCTCCGGCTCGACGGTTGAGGGTCGAGGGAGTCGGCCCCGGTCCTCAGCCCACCGCCCTCGCCGCCGCCCGCCCCGCCGCGCGGCCCGAGAAGACGCAGCCGCCGAGGAAGGTGCCTTCGAGGGAGCGGTAGCCGTGGACGCCTCCGCCGCCGAAGCCGGCCGCCTCGCCCGCCGCGTAGACGCCCTCCAGGGGCTCGCCGCCCTCCGTCAGGACGCGGGAGTCGAGGTCGGTCTCCAGGCCGCCGAGGGACTTGCGGGTGAGGATGTTGAGGCGCACGGCGATCAGCGGGCCCGCGCCGGGGTCCAGGATGCGGTGCGGGGCCGCCGTGCGGATGAGCCTGTCGCCCAGGTACTTGCGGGCGCCCCGGATCGCCGTGACCTGGAGGTCCTTGGTGAAGGGGTTGGCGATCGCGCGGTCGCGGGCGGTGATCTCGCGGCGCAGGGCGGCCTCGTCGATCAGCGGCTCGTCGGTGAGCGCGTTCATGCCCCGGACGAGGGCGGAGAGGTCCTCCTCCACGACGAAGTCGACACCCTTGTCCATGAAGGCCCGGACGGGGCCGGGGACGTCCGCCCGCGCGCGGCCGATGACGTCGCGGACCGACTTGCCGGTCAGGTCGGGGTTCTGCTCGGAGCCCGAGAGGGCGAACTCCTTGCCGATGATCTTCTTGTCGAGGACGAACCAGGTGTGGTCGTACCCGGTCCGCACGATGTGTTCGAGGGTGCCGAGGGTGTCGAAGCCGGGGAAGAGCGGCACGGGCAGGCGCTTGCCGGTGGCGTCGAGCCAGAGGGAGGACGGGCCGGGCAGGATGCGGATGCCGTGGCGGGCCCAGACGGGGTTCCAGTTCTCGATGCCCTCGGTGTAGTGCCACATCCGGTCGCGGTTGATGTGGCTGGCGCCGGCCTTCTCGGCGATGCCGAGCATGAGGCCGTCGACGTGCGCGGGGACGCCGGAGAGCAGCTTGGCGGGCGGGGTGCCCAGGCGGGCGGGCCACTGGGCGCGCACGAGGTCGTGGTTGCCGCCGATGCCGCCGGAGGTGACGATCACGGCCTGGGCGCGCAGCTCGAAGGAGCCGGTGGCCTCGCGGCCGCTGGCGGTGCCGCGCGGGGCGGCGGAGGGTTCCAGGACCTCGCCGGTGACGGTGTCGACGGCTCCGGCGGTGCGGCCGAGGCCGGTGACGCGGTGGCGGAAGCGGAACCGGACGAGGCCCCGGGCGACGCCCTCGCGGACCTTCCGCTCGAAGGGGGCGACGAGGCCGGGGCCCGTGCCCCAGGTGATGTGGAAGCGGGGGACGGAGTTGCCGTGCCCGGTGGCGTCGTAGCCGCCGCGCTCGGCCCAGCCGACGACGGGGAAGAACCGCACCCCGCGCGCGTGGAGCCAGGCGCGCTTCTCGCCGGCCGCGAAGTCGACGTACGCCTCGGCCCACTTCCTCGGCCAGTGGTCCTCGGTGCGGTCGAAGCCGGCGGTGCCGTACCAGTCCTGGAGGGCCAGGGCGTGGCTGTCCTTGACGCGCATCCGGCGCTGTTCGGGCGAGTCGACCAGGAAGAGGCCGCCGAAGGACCAGTGGGCCTGGCCGCCGAGGGACTGTTCGGGTTCCTGGTCGAGGAGGATCACGGTGCGGCCGGCGTCGACCAGCTCGGCGGTGGCGACGAGTCCGGCGAGGCCGGCCCCGATGACGATCACGTCAGCGTCGTAGGACATGGACCGCATCTTGGATACACCGGTGTATCCAGTCAACCGTTCGGGCTCTTTCCCCGGGCTGGGGGCCCTTCTCGCTTTTTTAATGCCTGGCATTAATATGGTCACATGGCCAGGACATCGGGACCCGAGACCCGGGAGAAACTGATCCGCGCGGCGGAGGAGCTCTTCGCCGCCCAAGGCGTCCACGGGGCGCAGTTGCGGGACGTCGTGGCCCGTGCCGGACAGGCGAACCCCTCCGCCGTGCAGTACCACTTCGGCTCGCGCGCCGGGCTGCTCGACGCCGTGATGGCCGGGCGCCAGGCCCGTACGGAAGCGGTCCTCGCGCCGCTCCTGGAGGGCGCGGACGGCGACCTGAAGGGGCTGGTCGCGGCCCTGATCACGGCCGAGGCCGGTGAGCTGCGCACCGAGCGGGGCCGGCGCTGCCTGCGGATCTCCGCGCAGCTCAGCCACGAGAGCGGGGTCCGCGCCCGCACGCCCCACCCCACGCTCGCCGGCACCGGCTACTGGCGCCTGATCGAGCGGATCGGGGACCGCCTCGCCGCCACCGGGCTGCCCGAGCCGCTGCTCCTGGAACGCCTCGACCTGGCGCTGACCGTGGTCGGCGCGGCCCTGGCGGACCGGGCCCGGCAGTACCTCGACGGCACCGAACCCCTCACCGGCGAGGCGCTCTTCCTCGCGGACCTCGCCGAGACCACCACCGCCCTGCTGCGCGCCCCCCGGCCGGAGCCGGCGGACGACCGGAAGGACCCCTCATGAACGACCTCACCGGCAGGACCGTCCTCGTCACCGGCGGCGCCCGGGGCCTGGGCGCCGAGGCCGCCCGGCAGGCCGTGGCCGCCGGGGCGAACGTCGTGATCACCGACGTCCTGGACGAGGAGGGGAGGGCGACCGCCGGGGAGCTCGGCGAGCGGGCCCGGTTCCTCCACCACGACGTGACCTCCGAGGAGGAGTGGGCGGCGGCCGTCGCGTACGCGGTGGCGGAGTTCGGCGGGCTGCACGGCCTGGTGAACAACGCCGGCATATCCACCGGCACCCTCCTGGAGACCGAGTCCGTCGAGCACTTCCGCAAGGTCCTCGACATCAACCTGACCGGCGTCTTCATCGGCATGAAGGCCGTGGTCCCCGCGATGCGGGAGGCGGGCGGCGGCTCGATCGTCAACATCTCCTCCGCCGCCGGTCTGATGGGCCTGGCGCTGACGGCCGGTTACGGCGCCTCCAAGTGGGGCGTGCGCGGCCTGACGAAGATCGGCGCGGTGGAGCTCGGCACGGCGCGGATCCGCGTCAACTCCGTCCACCCCGGCATGACGTACACCCCGATGACCGCCTCCGTCGGCATCGAGCGCGGCGAGGGCAAGTACCCGAACACCCCGATGGGCCGGGTCGGCGAGGCCGGTGAGATCGCGGGCGCGGTCGTCTTCCTGCTCTCGGACGCCGCCTCGTACGTGACGGGCGCCGAGCTGGCGGTGGACGGCGGCTGGACGACCGGTCCGACGGTCAAGTACGTCATGGGGCAGTGAGGCCGGGCCGCGCGGCTTTGACCGGACTGCTTCGCCCGGACTGCTTCGCTCGGACGGCTTTGCTCGGACGGCTTTGCTTGGATGGCTTTGCTTGGATGGCGGCATGAGTTCCGCCGAAGAGATTCTCGACGTCGTCGACGAGCAGGACCGGGTGATCGGGCGGGCCCCGCGCGGTGAGGTGTACGCGCGGGGCCTGATCCACCGCTGCGTCTTCATCCGGGTCCGGGACGCCGACGGCAGGGTCTTCGTCCACCGCAGGACGCCGACGAAACTGGTCTTCCCCTCGATGTACGACATGTTCGTCGGCGGTGTCGTCGGCGCGGGCGAGTCCTACGACGAGGCCGCGCTGCGCGAGGCCGAGGAGGAGCTGGGGGTGCGGGGGCTCCCCCGCCCCGAGCCGGTGCTGCGCTTCCTGTACGACTCCGGGGGCGTGGCCGGGAAGTGGTGGTCGGCCGTGTACGAGGTCCGCTGCGAGCTGCCGGTGGACCCGCAGGCCGAGGAGGTCGCCTGGCACGCCTTCCTGACGGAGGACGAGCTGGCCGCGCGGCTCGGCGAGTGGGAGTGGGTGCCGGACGGGCTCGCCGCGTACGAGCGGCTGCGGGCGCACGGGGCGGGACGGGGCTGAGGGCCTGGTCACAGGGGCCTCCGTGCGCCGGGCGGACCGATGATCAGGCCGTTAGGGTGCACGTGTGAGCGATTTCGTGCAGAGTCTGCGGCTCTGGTTCGCGCCGCAGCGGATCCGGGACGAGGGGGACACCCCCGACTACCGCTTCTCCCTCGCCAACGAACGGACCTTCCTCGCCTGGATCCGGACCGCGCTCGCCCTGGTCGGCGGCGGCTTCGCCGTCGACCAGTTCCTGCCGGACCTGCGGTGGGGGGTGCGGGTCGGACTCGCGCTCGCGCTGCTCGCGGCCGGGGTCCTGTGCGCCCTGCGCGCGGTGAACCACTGGGTGCGCTGCGAGCGGGCGATGCGGCGCGGCGCGGACCTTCCGGCGTCCCGGTTCCCGGCGGTCCTCAGCCTCGCGGTGGCCGTGGTGGCGCTCGCGATGGTGGTGGTCGTGCTCTTCGGCTGGGCCGGGTAGTGGCGGGATCCCCGGAAGCGGGCGACACCGGGGCGGTGGTGACCCGGGACCCCGGGCTCCAGCCGGAGCGGACCCGGCTCGCCTGGCGGCGCACCACGCTCTCCTGCACGGTCGTGGCGGTGCTCGCCGTGAAACTGGCCGTCCAGGACGACGCCACTCCCCGGGGGCAGGCCGCGCTCGCCCTCTCCGCCCTCGCGTGGGTCCTCTTCCTGGCGGTGGCCCACCGCCGGATCCGCTCCCTGGACGCGGTCCGGCCGCGCCCGCTCACCCACCGGGGCGCGCTGCTCGCCGCCGCGTGCACGGTCGGGCTGGCCTTCTTCGGGGCGGCACTGATCTGGTGAGCCCGGCGGGCCTGTGGCGCGGGAACGGGAAGGGCGCGGGGACGGGAAGGACGCGGGGACGGGAAGGACGCGGGACACGGACGCGGCGCACGTCCGAAATCAGGATGAGACGGACACATCGGACTAGCCTGGAAAGGTCAGCAGCTCCCTCACAGAGGCCATGTGATGACCGTTCTCCACCACGAACACCCCACGCACGCCCACGCCCACGGTCCGGACTGCGGCCACCGGGCGGTGGACCACGGGGACCACGTCGACTACGCGCACGACGGGCACCTGCACCGCGAGCACGCGGGCCACTGGGACGAGTGCGAGCCGGCCGGACACGTCTCCCACGAGGCGCACGCGCACGAGCACGGACCCGACTGCGGCCACCAGGCGGTGACGCACGGCGACCACGTCGACTACGTGCACGACGGACACCGGCACGCGGCGCACGACGGACACTGGGACGACCACTGATCCGGTGAACCGCCCGGTCCCTCCTTCCCCCGGGCCGGGGCCGACTGGCACGCTTCCCCCCTGTCAGGTCCGGCTCTCATCCGGGGGAACCCCTTGTCTTCCACCGACCCCTACGTGGTCACCCTCGCTCCGCGCGTCCACGCCTTCGTCCAGCCCGACGGGGGCTGGTGCCTGAACAACGCCGGTTTCCTCGGCGACACGGACGAGTCCCTGCTCGTCGACACCGCCGCCACCGAACGGCGGGCCCTGCTGCTGCGCGGGGCGGTCCTCGCCGCCGGGCTCCCGCTGCCCCGGACCGTCGTCTCCACCCACCACCACGGGGACCACACCTACGGGAACGGGGTGTTCGTCCCCGAAGCGCGGATCGTGGGGCACGAGAACTGCCGGGCCGAGCAGCTCGCGGCCGGGCACCAGCTCCACCTGCTGTGGCCGCGGACCGACTTCGGCCGGATCGAGATCCTGCCGCCGTCCGTCACGTACACCGACCGGCTGACGCTGCACGTCGGCGGGATCGAGGTGCGGGTGATCCACCCGGGCGCCGCGCACACCACGGGCGACTCGATCGTGCACCTGCCGGAGCAGGGGGTGGTCTTCACGGGCGACCTGGTCTTCCACGGCGGGACGCCGTTCCTGCCGATGGGGTCGCTCGCCGGTTCGCTGCGCGCGCTCGCCCTGCTGCGCGCGCTCGACGCGCCGACGGTGGTGCCGGGGCACGGGCGGGTGACCGACCCCTCCGCGTACGACGCGACGGAGCGGTACCTGCTGTGGGTGCGGGAGCTGGCCGCCGAGGGGTACGCGAGGGGGGACGCGCCCCTGGAGACGGCGCGGCGGGCGGAGCTCGGCGAGTTCGCCGCGTGGCGGGAGAGCGAGCGCCTGGTGGCCAACCTGCACCGTGCCTACGCGGAGCTGGAGGGCCTGCCCGAGGGGCACCCACTGGACCCGGCGGCGGTGTTCGGCGACATGGCGGCGATGAACGGCGGGGTGCCGGTGGCCTGCCACGCCTGAGCCGTACGGAGGGGTTCCGGGGCGTGTGCCGGGGGCTGGTCCCCCGGCACACGCCCTTTCACGTCCGGCCCTCCGGCACACGCCCTTCGCGTTCGGCCCCCTCCGGCGCACGCCCTCCGCGTCCGGCCCTCCGGCCGGAGTGTGGCGGACACCCCCCTGGACGACATACCGACTGGTCGGTCATCATGAGGGCCGACCGCAGCCGATGCCGTCCGAAGCCGATCCGAAGCCGATCCGGAGGTACGCCCGATGAGTTCCGCCCCGCCGCCAGGCCTCGACCCCGAGCGGTTGCGCCGCTTCCTCGACCGCGAGCGGCCCGGCCTGGTGGCCGGCCCCCTCGAAGCCCGGCTGATCGAGGGCGGGCGGTCGAACCTGACGTACGCGGTGACCGACGGCACCGACGCCGGCCGCTGGGTCGTCCGCAGGCCCCCGCTCGGCCACGTCCTGGCCACCGCCCACGACATGCGGCGCGAGCACCGGGTGATCAGCGCCCTGCACGCGACGGACGTGCCCGTCCCCGGGACGGTCCTGCTCTGCGAGGACGAGTCGGTGCTCGGCGCGCCGTTCTACGTCATGGAGTTCGTCGAGGGGACGCCGTACCGCTCGGCCCGCGAGCTCGCCCCGCTGGGCCCCGAGCGCACCCGCGCCGCCGTCCTCGGCCTGGTCGACACCCTCGTCGACCTGCACGCCGTGGATCCGGCCGCCGTCGGGCTCGGCGACTTCGGGCGCCCCGACGGCTTCCTCGACCGGCAGCTCCGGCGCTGGGGCAAGCAGCTCGACGCCTCGCGGGGCCGGGAGCTGGCCGGGATCGACGAGCTGCACGCCGCCCTCGGCCGGGCGCTGCCCGCCTCTCCCCCGCCCACCGTGATCCACGGCGACTACCGGCTCGACAACGTCCTCGTCGGCCCCGACGACCGGATCCGGGCCGTCCTGGACTGGGAGATGTCCACCCTCGGCGACCCGCTCACCGACCTCGGCCTCCTCGTCATGTACAGCACCCCGCTGGACCTGCCGAACTCCCCGATCTCCACGACCGCCACGGCCCCCGGGCACCCGAGCGCCGCCGAGCTGGTCGAGCGCTACGCGGCCCGCTCGGGCCGGGACACCTCCGCCCTCTCCTGGTACACGGCCTTCGCCTGGTTCAAGCTCGCCGTGATCCTGGAGGGCATCCACTACCGCTACACCCTCGGCCAGACGGTCGGCGCCGGCTTCGACCGCATCGGCGAACTCGTCCCCGTCTTCATCGCACACGGCCTGACCACCCTTCAGGAGGGCTGACCCCCATGGACTTCGCCTACGACGCGCGCACCGAGGAGCTCCGCGCGAAGCTGCTCGCCTTCATGGACGAGCACGTCTACCCGGCCGAGGCCGTCGCCGAGGAGCAGCGCGCCCTGCTCGCCTCCCCGTGGGACACCCCGGCGGTGGTCGAGGAGCTGAAGGCCGAGGCCAAGCGGCAGGGCCTGTGGAACCTCTTCTTGCCCGACGCGGAGTACGGGGCGGGGCTGACGAACCTCCAGTACGCTCCGCTCGCCGAGATCACCGGTCGCAGCCCGCAGCTGGCCCCGACCGCCCTCAACTGCGCCGCCCCGGACACCGGGAACATGGAGCTGCTCGCCCAGTTCGGCGACGAGGCGCAGAAGAAGCAGTGGCTGGAGCCGCTCCTGACGGGCGAGATCCGCTCGGCGTTCGCGATGACCGAGCCCGAGGTCGCCTCCTCCGACGCCACCAACATCGAGACCCGGATCCGGCGGGACGGCGACGCGTACGTGGTCGACGGGCGCAAGTGGTACATCTCCGGGGCGATGAACCCCGACTGCAAGGTCTTCATCGTCATGGGCAAGACCGACCCCGACGGCACCGACCTCCGCCGCCAGCAGTCGATGGTCCTGGTGCCGCGCGACACCCCGGGCGTCGAGGTGCGGCGCGCGATGCGGGTGTACGGGTACGAGGACCACTACCACGGCGGCCACGCCGAGGTGCTCTTCGACGGCGTGCGCGTCCCGGCCGCGAACCTCGTCGGCGAGGAGGGCGGCGGCTTCGCCATCGCGCAGGCCCGGCTCGGCCCCGGCCGCATCCACCACTGCATGCGGCTGATCGGCATGGCGGAGCGGGCCGTGGAGCTGATGTGCCGGCGCGCGGTCTCCCGTACCGCCTTCGGCAAGGCGCTCGCCCAGCAGGGCGTCGTGCAGAACTGGATCGCGGACGCCCGGGTGACCATCGAGCAGCTGCGGCTGCTGGTCCTCAAGACGGCGTGGCTCATGGACACCGTCGGCAACCGGGGCGCGCACACCGAGATCCAGGCCATCAAGATCGCGACCCCGCGCGCGGTCGTCGACATCATCGACAAGGCCGTGCAGGCGCACGGCGCGGGCGGGGTGTCGCAGGACTTCCCGCTGGCCGAGCTGTGGGCGGCGGCGCGGACGCTGAAGCTGGCGGACGGGCCGGACGAGGTGCACCAGCGGTCGCTCGCGCGCCGGGAGCTGAAGAAGTACCTGTAGGGACGCCCGCGGACCGCACCCCGGGACGGGGTGCGGTCAGGGGCGCAGGGCCCGGAGCAGGAGGTCGGCGAGGTGGCCGGCGACCTGCTCGGGGCTGAGGGGGCCGTCCGGGCGGTACCAGGTGGACAGGTGGTGCACGGAGCCGAAGTGGTAGTCGACCACGAGGTCGGCGGGGGTCGCGGAGGAGAACACCCCGGTCTTCTGGCCCTCCTCGATCAGGGCCCGGAACCGCTCGTGGTAGCGGCGGCGCTCGGCCCGCACCCGCTTGTTCTTCTCCGGGCTCAGGTGGTGCATGGAGCGGAAGAAGATCGAGGCGTCGTCGAGGTTCTCGATGGTGGTGACGACGACGTCGGCGGCGGCGCCGCGCAGCCGCTCCTCCACGGGCGCGTCGGCGTCGGCGAAGGCGTCGAGCCGCTCCTGCTGGAGGCGCAGGACCCGGGAGTAGACCTCCTGGAGGAGGTCCTCCTTGGAGCCGAAGTAGTGGTAGAGGGCGCCCTTGGTGACCCCGGCGGCCTCGACGATCTCCTGGACGGAGGTGCGGTCGTAGCCCTGCTCCGCGAAGAGCCGGGTGGCGGCGGCGAGGAGCCTCTGGGGGACGGGGGCGCCGCTCCCTTCCGTCGTCCTGGCCATGCTCCGCCGCCTTCCTTCGTACTTCTTCGGTCGTCGTTCTCGGTGATCGTTTTCGGTCAGGGAAACGTGTTCCCGCCAGGAGATCTTCCCATCCGCCGGGGACTACGGCCGACCGGCGCCCGTCTCCCAGGTCCGCTGGACGTGGTTCATGGTGCCGAGCCAGCGCTCGGGGTCGGTGGCCCGGTTGCGGTAGTAGCCGGCGACCTCGGGGTGGGGCAGGACGAGGAAGCGGTCGGCTCCGACGGCGTCGATCAGGGCGTCGGCGACGTCCTCGGGCTCGATGGCGGTGGGGGCGAGGACCAGCTCGCCCGCGCTCCCGGCGGCGGTGAGCATGTCCGTGCGGACGCCCTGCGGGCAGATGGCGTGCACGGAGAGGCCGCGGTGCCGGTAGGTGAGGGAGAGCCACTCGGCGAAGGCGTACGCGCCGTGCTTGGAGACGCTGTACGGCGCGGCGCCGATCATGGTGAGGAGCCCGGCGGCGGAGACGGTGGAGACGAAGCGGCCGCTGCCGCGCTCCAGCCACTCCGGGAGGAGGGCGCGGGCCGCGCGGACGTGGGCCATGACGTTGACGTCCCAGGCGGCGGCCCAGACGTCCTCGTCGGCGAAGGCGTCGCCGGGCGAGGAGAGGCCGGCGTTGGCGCACCAGACGTCGACGGTGCCGCCGAGGGCCTCGCGGGCCTCGTCGACGACGGCGGAGGCGTCGCCGGGGACGGCGACGGCGCCGATCTCGGCGGCGACCGCCTCGGCGCGGCCGGCGTCCAGGTCGTTGACGACGACGCGGGCGCCCTCGGCGGCGAAGCGGCGGGCGAGGGCGGCTCCGATGCCGCCGCCCGCGCCGGTGACGACGACTCCGGCGCCCCGGAGGGCGGCCGTACCGGTGCTCGTGGTGCTTGCGTCCGTATCCGCGCCCATGTCTGGACCCGCCTCTCCGCGACTCTCCGGCTTCTCCGGCCCGTTCGGCCCGTCCGCCCCCTCCGGCCCTCCGGGACGACGACCCCGGCAGACTAACCGGTCGGTATGCGGAGAGGGAAGGGTCGTCGGAAGGAAGGGGCGGCGGAAGGAAGGAGCCTCCCCGCACGCCTCGTTCCCCCGGGCGGCCGGGAGCGCTAGCGTGCGTGCCCATGTCATGTGCCCCGGCCGGGGCCGCGATCGAGGAGGTTCGCGCATGGGTCTGTCGCGACGGGGTCTGCTGGCCGCCGGAGGCGCCCTGGGGGCGGCGGTGGCGACCGCGCACCCCGCCACCGCCGGGACGCCGGGCCGAGAGACGGGGGCTCCGGGCCGGGAGACCGGGACTGCGGGCCGGGAGGCCGGGCGGCACCGGGTGCGGACCGGCTTCGAGCGGCTCGCGGCGGACGGGTACGCGCTGCTCGACGGGCAGCGGGTCGGCGTCGTCACCAACCCGACCGGCGTGACCCCCGACGCCCGCCACCTCGTGGACGTGATGCACGCCGACGAGCGGGTGGACCTGATCGCCGTCTTCGGCCCCGAGCACGGCTTCCGGGGCACCGCCCAGGCGGGCGGTTCGGAGGGCCGGTACGACGACCCGGCGACCGGGCTGCCCGTCTACGACACGTACCTGAAGAGCGGGCGGCCGCTCGCGGACGTCTTCACCGCCTCCGGGGTGGACACGGTCGTCTTCGACATCCAGGACGCCGGCGCGCGCTTCTACACCTACATCTGGACGCTGTACGACTGCATGGAGGCCGCCGCCCTCGCCGGGAAGCGGTTCGTGGTCCTGGACCGGCCGAACCCGGTGACCGGGCGCGCGGCGCTCGGGCCCGTCCTGGACCGGGCGTTCGCCACCTTCGTCGGGCGCGAGCCGATCGCGCAGGCGCACGGCATGACGGTGGCCGAGCTGGCGCTGCTCTTCAACGGCGAGTTCCTGGCCGCGCCCGTCGCCCTGGAGACCGTGCGGATGACGGGGTGGCGGCGGGCGGACTTCTTCGACTCCACGGGGCTGCCCTGGGTGCCGCCGAGCCCGAACATGCCGACGCCGGAGACCGCGCTCGTCTACTCCGGCACCTGCCTCTTCGAGGGCACGAACCTCTCCGAGGGCCGGGGCACCACCCGCCCCTTCGAACTCCTCGGCGCCGAGGGGATCGACCGCCGGTGGGCGGAGGCGGCGAACGCGCTCGGCCTGCCCGGGGTCCGCCTCCGCGAGGCCTGGTTCGCGCCGACCTTCTCCAAGTTCCAGGGGAAGACCGTGGGCGGGGTGCAGCTGCACGTCCACGACCGGGAGGCCTTCGACCCGGTACGGACGGGGATCGGGCTCCTGGTCACCGCCCGCCGCTCGTGGTCCGGCTTCGCCTGGCGGCCGGACGACTGGATCGACAAGCTGACCGGTTCGACCCGGGTGCGGACCCTGATCGACGCGGGCGCGGACACGGACGAGGTCGTCGGGGCGTGGCAGAAGGACCTGGCGGCCTTCCGGGCGGTGCGGAGGGAGTACCTGCTCTACCGCTGAGGGCCGCCCCGGGAAAGCGGGGTGGCCCCCGGCTCCCGAGGAGGCTGGCGGGAGGCCGCGGAAGGGGCGGGCGGGAGGCCGCGGAAGGGGCGGGCGGGGATGTCCCCGGGGCGTCCCGACGCCCCGCGCCGGATCCCCGTCACGGGTCTGGAAGGGCCCGTGCGCGGGCATGCTGGCCGTGGAGCCGCCGCCCGCGCACGGGGCGCACTCGGTGCCGCGGCCCCCTCGAAGCGGAGGGACGGTCGTGCCGTGGCCGGGATGAGTGTGGAGCCGTACCGGGAGATCTCCTTCGACCAGGACGGCGACGGTCCCCCGGGGCAGGCGTCGGCGCTCGCCGCGCCGGCCCGGCAGGGGGTCTCGGACCTGTTCCTCCTCGCGCACGGGCGAAACGGTTCGCCGTCCGGCGCGACCCGGCTCTGCTCGGACTTCTTCGCCCCCTTCCCCGGGCTGCTCGCCCCGGGGGCCGAGGCCGGGTACGCGGGGGTGGTCTGGCCCTCGGCGGTGTGCACGGGCGAGCCGGGCCCCGACTACCGGGCCCTCGCGACGGTCCTCCCGGGGAAGGAGCCGGTCCTGGAGCGGCTCACCGACCTCCTCGCCTCGGCACCGGCGGAGGAGGCGGCCTTCGCGGATTTCGGGGCACTGCTGCGGGAGTTGGCGGACGTGCCGGACGCCGGGGGGCCGGTGCCGGCGTTCCTGGTGGCGGATCCGGTGGAGGTGTGCGGCCGGTTCGCCGACGCCCTGGGCCCGCAGCTCCCGGAGGGCCCGGAGCGCTGTTGGCGGGGGGCCCGGGAGGCGCTGCGGCAGGCCGCGTACCACGTCCTCGGGCGGCGGGCCGGACACGTTGGGGAGCACGGGCTCGGGCCGCTGCTCGGCGAGGTCGCCCGCACCGCCCCCGGACTCCGGATCCACCTCGTCGGGCACGGCACGGGCGCCCGGCTCGTCGCGCACGCGCTGCGGGGGCTGCCCGCCGGGGCCCGGCCGGTCGCCTCCGTGACGCTCCTTCAGGGCACCTTCTCGCACTACGCGTTCGCCGCGCGGCTGCCGCACGCGCCCGAGCGGTCCGGGGCGCTGCGGGACCTCCAGCACCGGATCCGGGGGCCGCTGGTGGTCTGCCACTCGCGGCACGACACGGCGCTCGGGGCGCTGTACCCGCTGGCGGCCCGGCTCGCGGACGGCTCGGGCCCCGCCGGTGCGGACGATCCGCGCTGGGGGGCGATCGGGCACGACGGGGTGCGGGCGGTGCCGGGGACGGTGGCGCGGAGCCTGGCGGCGGTCCTGCGCGCGGGGGTGCCGGGGGCGGGGTGCGTGAACGTGGACACGGCCGAGGTGGTCCGCTCGCACGACGACCTCTGCCGCCCGGAGCTGGCCCGGGTGGTGGTGTCGGCGTCGGGGACGGGCCGCTGAGCCGGGGCGGCCTGCCGGACGCGGTGGTTCCGCCCCGCCCCACGGGCCCCTCCCGCCCCACTGATGGCTGCCATCCGCATTTCGATGGAACACAGGCGGCTTCCCGTTCGTCCCTCTGATACCGCGGAAGGACCAGCGACGGAGGTGGCGGGAGATGGCCGGTTTCCGGAGTCTCGCGAGACAGGTGCGCGATCCGGGGTGCGACACGGCACTGCGCAGGTACTCCCTGCGCAAGTGTCTGGAGCGGTTCGCCCCGTACGGGCACCGCGCGACCTGGGACCACCTGTGCCGCAGGCACAGGTTCGGACCCGAGGACCGGGAGCTCGACCCGGGGCGGCTCGTGGCGGCGCTCGACGAGTTGGAGGAGGCGCGGGCCGTGTGGCTCGCGTACGAGGAGGAGTTCGCCGCCCGGCGGCGGCGCGAGAAGCACGAGGGGCTGCGCCGGCTCGGCGCGCTCGACGACTGGCACCGGCGGGTCTGGGGCGGCAACGGCGTGGTCCGGTGCGGCGATCCCGGGACGCACCCGTCGGACCCACTGCCGGAGGTGCTGCGGCGGCTGATCACGGCCCTGGAGCGCGGCCCGGGCGAGGCGTGCCCGGTGTGCGCGGGGCCCCGGATCGAGTGGTCGGGGCCCGGCGACCGGTACGAGCCGTGGCACGGCCCGGTGTGCGCCGACTGCGGCGTGGGCGTCCCCCGGGCGGTGCTCACCTCGAACGCCCTGGCCAGGGCCCGGGCCGACCGGGGCCGACGACTGGCGTCGGCGGCGTGACCCTCCGGGCCGCCGGGGACGGGGCCGGGGACGGGGCCGGAGGCGGGGCCGGAAACCCCTGACGCGCTCCACGCGGGCGCGACGGGCGCGGGTTCCGGCCCCGTCCCGGTCTCCCGGGTCGGGAGACTAGGCCTTCTCGTTCTCCTCCGGCGCCGGGCGGCGCACCGGGAGGAGGCGGGAGCCCGCCATCCGCTCGCCGAAGACGTCGTCGGGGTTGGACAGGACGCAGGTCTCCAGGGAGAGACAGCCGCAGCCGATGCAGTCCGTCAGGTGGTCGCGGAGGCGGCCGAGCTGCTGGATGCGCGCGTCGAGTTCGGCGCGCCAGGCCGCCGAGAGGCGGGCCCAGTCCTCGTTGGTGGGCGTGCGCTCCTCGGGGAGCCGGGCGAGCGCCTCGCGGATGGTGGCCAGGGGGATCCCGACCCGCTGCGCGGCACGGACGAAGGCGACCCGGCGGAGGGTGTCGCGGCCGTAGCGGCGCTGGTTCCCGCCGGTGCGGCGGCTCTTGATGAGCCCCTTGGCCTCGTAGAAGTGCAGGGCGGAGACGGCGGCCCCGCTGCGGGCGGAGAGCTGGCCGACGGTGAGCTCGTGGATCTTCTCTGGAATCTGCGGCACTCCGCGACCCTACGGGAACCGCCCCGCCGTCCGGCCGGGCGTTGACAGCGGACCGTCCGCACCACAAGCTGAGCAAGCGCTTGGACAGTGCGACCGGAGCGTGCGGGGCGCCCGGAGGGAACGTGACGAGAGGGAGCAGGGACATGGCCGAGCCGAGGATCTTCACCTCCGCCGAGGAGCTGCGCGCGGGGGTCGGCGAGCAGCTGGGGCACAGCGACTGGCTGGAGGTCGACCAGAAGCGGATCGACCTCTTCGCGGAGGCCACCGGCGACCACCAGTGGATCCACGTCGACCCGGAGCGCGCCGCCGCCGGGCCGTTCGGCACCACCATCGCGCACGGCTATCTGACGCTGTCGCTGCTGCCGGTGTTCGTCCCGCAGGTCCTGGCGGTCGAGGGCGTGCGGATGGGCATCAACTACGGCACGGAGAAGGTGCGTTTCCCGGCCCCCGTGCCGGTCGGCTCGCGGCTGCGCGCCACGGCCGTCCTGGCGAGGGTCGAGGAGGTCGCGGGCGGCGTGCAGGTGACGGCGGCGGTGACCGTGGAGCGCGAGGGCTCCGAGAAGCCGGTCTGCGTCGCCGAGTCGGTCTCCCGCTACTACTTCTGAGCGCCGACCATCCTGAGGACGAGGCCGGCGTAGAGCGCGCCGACCTCGTCGGGCGTCCGGCGGCCCTGGGTGGTGAACCAGCGCGAGACGTCGATGCAGAGGGACAACACGGCGACCGTGGTGCCGGCCACGTCGGGGACGTCGAACTCCCCGGCCGCCACGCCCTCGTTGATGATCCGGCGCACGGCCGCGTCGGACTCGCGGCGCAGCTCGACGATCTCGGCGCGGTGCTCGGGGCCGAGGGCGTCGAGCTCGTACTGGACGACGCGGGCGGTCGTGTGGCGCTCGGCGTGCCAGCGGACGAAGGAGCGGACGGCGTCGGCGAGGCGCTCGGCCGCCGTGCCCCCGCCGTCGGCGGCGGCCCGGAGGATCTCCAGGGCCTTGTCGTGACCGATGCGGCTGATCCGGTGGAGCAGCTCTTCCTTGGTCTTGTAGTGGATGTAGAGCGCGGCCGGGCTCATCCCGGCGCGGCCGGCGATGTCCCGGGTGGTGGTGGCGTGGTAGCCGCGCTCGGCGAACGCCTCGACGGCGGCCACCAGCAGCCGCCGTGCCGCCTCGGGCGTGACCTCGCCCCAGGGCACGTCCTCGCCCCCGGGCGTCTCCTCCGCCGCGCTCATCCCACACTCCTCTTCGGTCCCCGTCAGCACGGACACCATACCAACGAGGGTGAGCAAGCGCTTAGATCCGTCGGCGGGGACGGGTGGGGCCGGGTGCGGGATCAGAGCTTCTGGAAGGGGTCGTGCTCGGCGAGGAGCTTCTCCAGGCGGGCCTGGTCGACCCGGCTGACGATCTGGCCGGCCTCCTGGCGGTCGCGGACGACCTTGGCCAGGGTGAAGGCCGAGGTCGTGAGGTAGAGGACCGAGACGGCGAGGAAGGCCCGCACCCAGGCGCTGGCGTCGAGCTGGTAGACGCCGACGGCCACGGCCGTGAGCGCGATCCCGAAGGAGAGGACGGCCTGCGTGTAGTAGGCGGCGGTGTTCTGCTGCTTGACCGGTGTGTCGCTCATGCGGAACAGCGTCGGACGGATGTGGTCCCCGCCACATCCGTCCGTGTACTCAGGGGCGCGCGGCCGGGTACTCAGAAGGCCGAGATCCCCGTCAGCGCCCGGCCGATGACGAGCTTCTGGATCTGGCTGGTGCCCTCGTACAGGGTCATGACGCGCGCGTCGCGGACCAGCTTGCCGACCGGGTACTCGTCGATGTAGCCGTAGCCGCCGAAGACCTGGAGGGCGTTGTTGGCGGCGCGGACGGCGGCCTCGGAGGCGTACAGCTTCGCCTGGGAGGCGGCGGTGGCGAAGTCCAGGCCGCGGTCGATCAGGTCGGCGACCCGCCAGGTGAGCAGCCGGGCGGCCTCCACGTCGACGGAGATGTCGCTGATCAGCTCCTGCACCAGCTGGTACGAGGCGATCGGCTTGCCGAACTGCTCGCGCTCCCCCGCGTACCGCAGGGCCGCGTCGAGGGCGGCCCGGGCGATGCCGACGCAGCCGGCGGCGACCGACATGCGGCCCTTGGCGAGGGCGGACATGGCGACGGCGAAGCCCCTGCCCTCGGGGCCGAGCATCGCGGAGGCCGGGACGCGGACGTCCTCCAGGACCAGTTCGGCGGTGGCCTGGCCGCGCAGTCCGAGCTTGCCGTGGACGGGGCGGCGGGTGAGGCCGGGGGCGTCGGCGGGGACGAGGAAGGCGGAGACGCCCTTGTGGCCGGGGGCGTCGTTCGTCCGGGCGAAGAGCAGCACGACGTCGGCCCAGGTGCCGTTGGTGATGAACATCTTGGCGCCGTTGACGACGTAGTCGTCGCCGTCCCGCACGGCCCGGGTCGCCAGGTTCCCGGCGTCGGAGCCGGTGCCCGGCTCGGTGAGGCCGAAGCAGCCGAGCGCCTCGCCGGAGGCGAGCCGGGGCAGCCACGCCCGCTTCTGCTCCTCGTTCCCCCAGGAGGCGATCGTCTTGGCGACCAGGCCGAGGGAGACGGAGACGATGCCGCGCACGGAGGAGTCGCCGCGGCCCAGCTCCTCGGTCACGAGGCAGTACGCGAGGTGGTCGCCGCCCGAGCCGCCGTACTCCTCCGGGAGCGTGAGGCCGAGGAAGCCGACGGCGCCGAGCTTCTTCACGATCCCCCGGTCCACCTCCTCCGCGCGGTCCCACGCGGTGGCGTGCGGGGTCACCTCCCGGGCGACGAAGTCCTCGGCGAGCCGCCGTACGGCCTCCTGCTCCTCGCTCAGCGCCAGATCCACCGTGCCACCTCACCCGGCCGTCGGCCGTCACTTTAATTACCACTGCTAGTTTTCGAAGCGCAGGCCTACTATGTGCGCCATGGCCCGACCGCGCAAGCCCCTGCTCAGCCGAGACCGCATCGTCGAGACGGCGGGCGCACTGGTCGACGCGGAGGGCCTCGCCGCGCTCTCCACCCGCCGGCTCGCGGCCGAGCTCGGGGTGAGCGGGCCCTCGCTCTACAACCACTTCCGCACCAAGGACGAGATCCTCGACGCCGTCGCGGACGCGGTGAGCGCGAAGATCGACCTGTCGATGTTCGCGGCGGACGACCCCCGCGACTGGCGGACGGCGCTGCACGACTGGGCGGTCTCCTACCGCGCCGCCCTCGCCGACCACCCGCACATCGTCCCGGTCCTCGCCCAGGGGCCCGGCCGCCGCCCGGCCGGGCTGCGGGTCGCCGACGCCGTCTTCGGCGCGATGGTCCGCGCGGGCTGGCCCCCGGCCCAGGCCACGTACATCGGCGCCCTGATGCGGTACTTCGTCACCGGCTCCGCCCTCGGCTCCTTCGCCCGCGGCTTCGTCGACGACGAGACGGCGTACGACCCCGCCGAGTACCCCCACCTGGGCCAGGCCCACCTGCTCGCGGAACGCCGCCGGCAGGTCGACGAGGGCGCCTTCGAGACGGGTCTGCGGGCGCTCCTCGACGGCCTCGCCGCGCAGTACGCGTCCCGGGTGGCGGGGTCCCGGGAGGCTTCGGGGCCCCGCGACGCTTCGGGACCCCGCGACGCTTCGGGACCCCGCGACGCTTCGGCCGCCGCCGAAGGGTGAGTGCGGCAGCCTGGGGGCATGACTGCCAAGGACCTCGCCGCGCTCGCGGCGCTCTTCGCGGACGAGACCCGCGCCGCGTTCCTGCTCGCCCTGCTCGACGGGCGGGCCTGGACCGCCGGGGAGCTCGCCCGGCACGCCGGGGTGGCGCCGTCCACCGCGAGCGAGCACCTCGGGAGGCTGGTCGGCGGCGGACTGCTCGCGGAGGAACGGCAGGGCAGGCACCGGTACGTACGGCTCGCCGACGCCGGGACCGCGCACCTCGTCGAGGACCTGGCCGCCCGGTCGGGTCCCCCGGCGCCCGCGCGGCCCCGCTCGCTGCGGGAGGCGAGCGCCGGGGCGGCGATGGCCCGCGGCCGGACCTGCTACGACCACCTCGCCGGGCGGCTCGGCACCGCGCTCACCGAGGCGCTGACGGCGCGGGGACTGCTGCGGCAGGACGCCGGGTTCGCGCTCACGGACCGGGGCCTGGCGTGGTTCGGCGAGCAGGGCATCGCCCTCGTACGGAAGGGGCGGCGGCCCGTCGCGCGCGGCTGCCTCGACTGGACCGAGCGCCGGCCGCACCTCGCGGGGGCCGCGGGCGCCGCGCTCTGCCGCCACGCGCTCGACGCCGGGTGGTGCGTGCGGGTCGGGTCCGGGCGGGCCGTGAAGGTGACCCCGGTGGGCGAGGACGCGCTGCGGGCCTGCCTGGGGATCGCGCCGGGGGCGCTGCGGTGACGGTCGCGGGCACGGCTTCGGCTTCGGCGGGCGCCGCTTCGGCTTCGGCGGGCGCCGCGCGGAGACCCGCCGGGCCTCAGTCCGTCCACCGCCATTCGACGCCGTACACGCCCGGTGCGCACTTCACGGGCAGCAGGTGCGTCGTGTGGAAGTCGTCGAGGGGGGCGAGCTGCCGGCTCCGGGGCTCGGCCCCGAGCTGTCTGCGGTAGGAGTGCCAGCACTTCGACGGAACCGCCGAGGGGTGGAAGCGCACCTGGAGCAGATAGGCCTGCAGGGGCGTGGTGACGCGGCGTTCGTGGTGGTGGGAGACTCCCGCGGCGGAGGGGGAGCGGAGCGTGTACTCGACGACCGCCGTCTCGTTCCTGGCCAGCCGGCGGCCGAGGGGGAGCTCGGCGATCACACAGTTGAGCTCCGGCCGTGAGCGGACGCTCGGGGGCGGGCCGTGCGGGACGGTGAGGTCGACCGCGTCCGCGTCGGTCTTCGCCGAGTCCAGGGTGTGGACGACCGTCAGGTGCCGCACGCCGTCGCGGACGGCCCTGACCGCGACGGTGACGCGCATCGCGTCGATGAGGCGGTGCCGGTTCACGCTCACCGTCTCGTGGACGACCAGTCGCCGCAGGCCGGCGTTGAAGTACGGGAAGGCGTCGCCGAGGACCTTCTCCAGGACGGAGTCCTCGCCGTAGACGCCGCGGACGGCGGCCGGGTCGTGCTGCGGGACCCAGCCGCGCGGCCGGCGTCTCAGCAGCGAGCGCAGGGTGCCGCTCGGGAGGTCGAGGAAGGGCTCCAGGACGTCGACGGCCCGCAGGGACTGGGGCTTCTCCGGCAGGCTGCGCCCGCTCTGCCAGTAGCTGAGGGTGGCGAGGCTGAGGGTGATCCCGTACGACTCCAGGTGGTCGCGCACACGGTCCAGCGGCAGGCCCCGCCGCCGCAGGGCCTCTTTGAACACGGCCGCGAACATCCTGTCCGGGTCGTCGGGGTGGGGGGTGTTCGGCATGGCGTCTTCCAGCGGGCGGGAGCTGCGGGCAGGGCTGTGGGGAAAAGGCAGCCGGGGGCCGCTCGCCTTGTCCGCGAGCGCCCCCCGGCCGGTCCTGCTGTGGACGTGCTCAGTTGGTGTTGAGCGTCAGCCCGTAGTAGCGCAGGGCGTCGTCGAGCGGCTGGAAGTACGAGGTGCCGCGGGAGTTGACGCCGCCGGTGCACTGCTGCTTGACCGGGCCGCCGGAGGTCATGCCCTGGGCCTGGTTGCCGGAGATGTACGCGCCGCCGCTGTCGCCGCCCTCGACACAGACGGTGGAGGTGGCCAGACCGCTGATGACCGTGTCCGGGCCGCCGTTGAGGTCGATGTAGGTGACGGTGTTGTTGTACGAACCGACCGTGCCGCAGGTCCAGCCGGTGGTGGCGCCGGACTTGCAGACCGCGGCGCCGGACGCGGCGCGGCTGCTGCCCTTGACGGCGACCGTGCTGGTGGTGCCCTGGCCCCAGGTGCCGACCGCGGTGAGGATCGAGTTGCCGGAGTTGATGGTCAGGAGGCCCATGTCGACGCTGTTGGTGCCGAGCGCGTAGCGGGTCTTGTAGCCCTGGGCGAAGGCCGTTCCGTCGTAGCGCAGGGTGTTGGTGACGCAGTGCCCGGCGGTCACCAGGTACTGCCTGCCGGAGCTGTCGCGGGCGCCGTAGCCGACGGAACACCACTGGCTGGTGTTGTTGAACGTCATCTTGCTGCCGGGGTAGATCGCGGCCTTGGCCTCGAGCTTCTCCTGGTCCCGCACGATCCGGACGGCGGCGCCGTGCTTGGCGGCCTTGGCCAGGAACGCCTTGGCGGCGGCGCCCCGGTCGTTGTTGACCTTGACGGTCACCTTGTCGGCGGCCAGGTCCACCGACCAGGCGACGACCCCGGAAGGGACCTTCTTGGCCGCGAGGGCGTCCAGCTCGGCCTTGACCTCGTCGAGCGCGGCCCGGCCACGGGCGGGCACCCGGGCGGCGAGGCCGGCCTTCTCGATCCTGGTCGCCTCGGCCTCGTCGCCGGCGTTGACGGTGAGCTTGCCGGAGGCGTCGAAGAAGGCGCCGTCGTCGGCTATGCCGCTCTTCTCCAGCCGGGCGAGCACGGCCTGCTGGGCGTCCTGCCGGTCCAGGCGGTCGACCGCGGCCTCCTCGCTCACGCCGAGCGAAGCGGCCAGCGCCCGGACCATCTCGGGCTGGTAGCGGGGGGTGGACGCCGTGTCCTGCGCCTGGGCCGTGAACTGGGTCCCCAGGACCGCCGAGGCCGAGAGCGCGATGCCCACCGCGGCCAGGCGGTACTTACGAGAGTTACGCACGTTGATTCCTTCCGGACGACAGCCGGGAACCCGATGGGGGGTTTATCGCCGAAATGCGCCAACAACGCATCGACGAAAGGCGGTTCCAGGCTGACGGAGAGTCACCGACTCGCCGTGGTCCGAACTATTGCGTAGCGATCGAAAGAACTTCAAGACGCGTGCGGTGGGGAGTTTTTAACAGAATTCACGGCTGCCCGGTTGAATGGGAAAGCGTCCTGCCGGACGTCGATCCGCGTGTTGTCACCGATCTTCGGGCGGTACCGGACAGATCAACGGAAATGATCGCCCGCGCTTCGTGCGGCGACCGGGATACGTATAGGTGATTGACCGTTTCCGGATATTCGGGGCCGAGGCCGGTTCGTAGGCTGGCTGGATCCGATCGGCAGTCGAGCGGTCCCGAAGAGTCGCAGCCCGCTGAGCGGGAAAGCGCAGAACCGAGGAGACGGCGCCATGGCCAAGGTCTACTTCCAGGTCAATGTCCCCATAAAGAACTCCGTGCGGCCCGAGCAGTGCGGGCTCCACGTCCTCACCGGGCCGGCGGACACCTGGTCGGACGCCCTGCGCATCGCGCGCGAGACCTGTGACACGGCGGCCGCCGCGCAGAGGGCGGGCTTCCCGATACCCCGTCGGCGCCCGGACGGCTGGGGAGCGCGCGGGCTGCGCCCCGGCTGGGTGTTCGACTGGACGGCCGCGACCGTGGACGCCTGGGGGCACGACGGGACGTTCCGGACCGACGGGGTCGTCGCGTCCCGCTGGGGCGCCTTCTAAGCGGTGTCCCCCAGCCGGTGGGCGAGGTCGCGGCGGGAGAGCGCCCCCGTCTTGCGCATGGCGCGGGCGATGTGCTGCTCCACCGTCCGGGGAGAGAGGTGCAGGGTCGCGGCGATCTCCCGGTTGGTCAGGCCGGAGGCCGCAAGCTGGGCCACCTCCGCCTCCCGGGGGGACAGTCCGTCGGCGTGCGAGGGGCGGCCGGGAGGGCGGCCCTTCTTCGCCGGCAGGCGCGTGCGCAG